>CALKRN010000015.1 GCA_937989665.1 uncultured Desulfomicrobiaceae bacterium
TGAAGCCTTTCCCAATGTGCTGGCCGAGGCGATGGCCTGTGGTACACCTTGTGTGACCACGGACGTTGGGGATGCAGCACAGATCGTCGGGGATACAGGCTGGATTGTGCCGCCTCGGGACAGTGGGGCATTGGCTCAGGCCCTGAGGCGTGCAAGTGAGGCCTGGCGTGATGGTGAGGCGTGGCAGACCCGGCAAGCAGCCTGCCGCGCGCGCATCGAGCACGCGTTTGGCATCGAAAAAATGGTCGATCGCTACCGGGCGGTGTGGGAGGAGGCGATACAAACAAGGCTGACAAGGATGATTAAGCATACCCAGGAGGGAGAAAATGGATGATTTGATATCGTATGAATCGCATTTCGCATTTGGCAAGAATTGGTCAGCTTATGCGGCCAAAATCACCGCAGAGGAAATTGCAGAGGCAGAAAATGGATTATCTCGGCTCCTGGGGGGAGGGCAGCGATTGGATGGGCAGCGCTTTCTTGATATCGGCAGTGGTTCCGGCCTGCATAGCTTGGCGGCCCTTCGATTGGGGGCGCGCGAAGTGTTGGCCGTCGATATCGACCCCGACAGTGTGGCCACCACGCAAGCAGTGCTCGAACGGCATGCGTCCAATGCAGGGGGTATTTGGAGAGTGGAAAAATACAGCGTCTTCGACCTGTCTCCAGAAGCTTTAGGACACTTTGATACCGTGTATTCCTGGGGTGTGCTGCATCACACGGGTGACATGTCTCGGGCGATTCGCTGTGCTGCCGACTTGGTAGCCCCACAGGGGCGTTTTATATTTGCGCTCTATCGACGCATTTGGATGGATTGGTTCTGGAGACGGGAAAAACGTTGGTACGCTCATGCATCGGCTCAGTCGCAGCGGCGTGCCCGCGCCATCTACATTGCCTTTTTCAAGCTCGGGCTTTGGGCGACAGGACGCCGGTTTTCCCGCTATGTCGAAAGCTACCGCGCCAATCGAGGCATGGATTTCTACCATGATGTTCATGATTGGATGGGTGGGTGGCCTTATGAATCCATATCCGCACCTGAAGTTGAGGAGTTGATGCATGCGCTTGGATTGGTTTGTGAACGCAGCTTTGTCCGAAAGGGGCGGATATTGGGGCGGGATTTCGGGCTCTTTGGCTCTGGATGTGATGAATACGTTTATCGCCGGCAATGATCGATGTCTACTGCCCAAGCTGATTTCCGGCGAGCTGTGTGTGAAGGATGCCGCGGTGCTTCTGAAGGATCGCGGGTTATGAAGCCGACTGCGGAGATCGTCATTTACGAATCGGGCGAGGCGCGGGTGGCGGTGCGGCTGGAGCGAGAGAACCTGTGGCTGAGCCTGCAACAACTGGCTGAGCTGTTCGGGCGCGACAAGTCGGTGATCTCGCGCCACCCGCGCGGCATCTTTGCCAGCGGGGAGCTGGAGCGCGAGGCAACTGTTGCAAAAAATGCAACGGTTCAACGCGAAGGCGGGCGTGAAGTGGTGCGTGACATCGAGTACTACAACCTCGACGCAATCATTTTGGTGGGTTACCGGGCCAAGTCGCTGCAAGGCACGCGCTTTCGCCAGTGGGCGACCAAGGTGCTGCGCGAGCATCTGACGCGCGGTTTTAGCCTCGACCGCCAGCGCTTCGAGCAGAATGCCGTTGTAGGGGCGGGTTCTGAACCCGCCCCTACGTACAATTACGCGGCATCCCAACCCGCCCCTACGGGTAATCGCGCCATTGCGCCCGATGGGACGGGGAATCCGGGCGCAATGAACCGCCGCCGCAGCATCCGCCTTAAAGGCTACGACTACACCCAGGCTGGCGCGTATTTCGTGACGATCTGTACACAGGGCCGGGCCTGTCTGTTTGGCGAGGTGGTGAATGGTGAGATGCGGTTGAATGAATGGGGGGAAATCGTGCGCGAGGAATGGTTTCGATCGGCGCAAATACGCCAGGAAATCCAATTGAACCTGGACGAATTTGTCGTCATGCCCAATCATATCCACGGAATCGTTTGGTTTGTGTGTGATGGCATATCCGTAGGGGTGCACGGCCGTGCGCCCCTACCGGTGCAACGCATACTCCGGTCATTGGCATCGTTCATTGCCGGTTTCAAATCCGCTGTTACCAAACAGATTAACGAACAATGCAGCACGCCCGGCATGCCGGTGTGGCATGCGCCATTATTACGAACACATCATCCGCAATGAGGCGTCCCTGGCCAGGATCCGCGCGTACATCGTAGATAACCCAAGGCAGTGGGCATTGGATTTGGAAAATCCGGCAAATGTAGGGGCAGGTCTTGTGCCTGCCCATTGATAGCAATCATCGATGTGTGGAATAACCGGTTTCTGGCAGCCAGATGGCTGCTCCCATGATGAAGGGGCGGCGGTGGGGCGCGCTATAGCGGATGCCTTGGCCACCCGTGGCCCTGATGATGCTGGCGTTTGGGTAGACGATGCTGCCGGCGTAGCATTAGCCCACCGGCGCCTATCAATACTCGACCTCTCCCCCGCAGGCCATCAGCCGATGGTGTCGCCGTCGGGGCGTTATGTGATTGCCTACAACGGCGAGATCTACAACCACCTGGAGTTACGCGCCGAGCTGGACAAAATCGGCGCTGGCGAGACGGCACCCTTTCGCTGGCGCGGGCATGCGGATACCGAAACCCTGCTGGCGGCTTTCGATGCGTGGGGAATCGAAGCCACCCTCAAAAAAGCCGTGGGCATGTTTGCGTTTGCCCTGTGGGATCGCAAGACACGCACCCTGACTTTAGCGCGTGATCGCATGGGGGAAAAACCCCTCTATTACGGCTGGGTCAAGGGGGCTTTGGTGTTTGGCTCGGAGCTCAAAGCGCTGCGGGCCTTCCCCGGCTTTGACAATCCGGTTGAACGGCAGGCGTTGGTGCTCTTTATGCGATACAACTCCATTCCAGCGCCGTGGAGCATCTACAAGGACATCTGGAAGCTCCCACCAGGGTGTTTCGTGCAGTTTCGCCTGTCAGATGACGGCAGGCCACAAGTCGTAAGTAGCCATGAAGGTCGTTGCGACGGGGTCAAGGCCTACTGGTCGCTGAGGCAGATCGCTCAAGCCGGAATTGATCATCCCTTTGAAGGCAGTGAGGAAGAAGCCACCGCTGAGCTGGAATACCTGCTCCGGCAGAGCCTCCATGGCCAGATGCTTGCCGATGTGCCACTGGGATCCTTCCTTTTCGAGGATATCGACTCCTCCACCGTTGTCGCCTTGATGCAGGCGATGACAGAGTCATCGCAGACCTAGTGTTTCAGGTCGGTGCTAGGTGATGCCGGCGTGGAAGAGTAGCTAGTTAAGTCCATGGAGGGCTATGCAGATGCAGGCGTTAGCCCAAAGTAATGCAGCGTGTGATCTTAAACATCGCGGCCTAGGACAAGGTAATAGTCTAACGCCCTAACAGTCCGCTGCAGGAAGGAGCGCAGCGGCAAGGCGTTTTAACGCGCGCGGCATGCTTGTTTTGCGTTAATCAGTAAATTAGCGCTGTACGTATGACTGAACATGCTGCCATAAAGACGACAAGCGCCGAGCAAGCCGGAGATTACCTTGCCATAAGGCCTTGAAAATGAAAGGGTTGCAATTGATCAGCGTAAGGCAAAAAATACCCTGGTGGGCTAAGATCGGAGCCAAGCTCGTATTGAGTCGACTGCCGGTCGGTTATGCCTTTTGGCAGAAGTTGGGTTTGTTTCGGCACGGATGCATGGACGCCGTGGATTATCCGCTCAGCATTTTTTTGAGTCACGTGAAACGCTCGGGTTTCGAAGGTAAGCTTTCCGGCAAGACGATACTGGAGCTTGGTCCTGGAGACAGTGTGGCTACGGCATTGATCGCCAAGGCTTATGGGGCACGCACCGTGCTGGTTGATACGGGGTACTACGCGAGCAAGGAAATGGATATTTATCGGCGTTTCGCCGCGACACTTGTGAAACTGGGGCTGGCCGCGCCCTCGCTGGACGGAATGAGCTCGATCGAGGAGCTTTTGGATGTTTGTGAAGCTCGTTACCTGACAGGCGGTCTTGCTAGTCTGCGCGAAATTGACGACAGCTCCATAGACATGGTTTTCTCCCAAGCCGTGTTGGAGCATATTCGAAAACACGAGTTTCTTGAAACCCAGATTCAATTGCATCGAATTCTAGCGCCTGCAGGAATCTGCTCTCATTCGGTGGATTTGCGTGACCATCTTGGTGGAGCGCTTAATCATCTGCGTTTCAGTGAGCGTCTGTGGGAATCTGATTTTTTCGCCCGTTCGGGTTTTTACACCAACCGATTGCAGATGCAAAAGATAATAGCGCTTTTTAAAGAGGCTGGATTCGATGTTGAGCTCGTAGAAGTCCGGAGATGGCAAACATTGCCCACGCCGCGCAAAAAAATGGCTAAGATGTTTGTGGATTTGTCTGAAGAGGAGTTGAACGTTTCCGGATTCGACGTGTTGTTGCGAAAAAAGCCGTGAACTTGAGGGCTGCTGGGTGCTCTATGCGCCCCTATTGGCTGCAAGCGCTTGGCCTTGGGACTAGCCGCTAGGTGTGGTGGCGTTAATGCGTGTGTTAGGAAAGGAAACGCCCAAAAAATCGGCGGGCGGGATCGATCGCCGGCAAGCCGGAGCTTACAGAGGAGGTTCAAAACCGCACTTGCGGGCGATATGAAAGGCAATGGTAAGCCCGCTTGGAGAGGTCACACGCCCGAGAGCCGCAAGACATCACGTAGGGTGAGCTGAGGAAGTCGACACCGCGCAACGCATGATGCGCTCACGTAGCCTTTATTCAGCGTTTCCTTAACGATGGCTTTCGCTCGCTACTGCATAACGAAATTAAGAGGCCTGCAAAATAATTTGTTTAGATGATGTGAATGAGTGAAACGCCTGAAGATAACTTGGCTCAGTATGGTTTCCTGAGAATTTGAATACGGATTTCGATTAATACGCTAAGTTTTTTCGCGCCCGACTGGATCAGATGATCGTCTTGCGCCAGTCTTTCAGAAGCTTGCGCGCAAGCGATGCGGGCAAAGGCATGGTCTACAATCCTGATAACGACGCATCTTGGGAAGTATTGCATCACTTCCTCCAGAAGCACGAAATTTAAAGAATAGCTATCCAACACTCGATGGCAGTTAAATGGCCATCACATTCGAGTTTCGAGTACTCACTCGCACACCCGAGCCAGGCGCTGATGCAGCAGTTGCGGTACAATGCATCCGCGTAATAACGCAAAGTTCAAACTAATGACTTAATACTCATGCAATGGATGGAGTATTGTCATGTGTGGGATAACTGGGTTTTGGCAGCCAGATGGCTGCTCCCATGATGAAGGGGCGGCGGTGGGGCGCGCTATGGCGGATGCCTTGGCCACCCGTGGCCCGGATGACGTCGGGGTGTGGGTGGACGATACTGCTGGTGTAGCGTTAGCGCATCGGCGCCTTTCGGTTCTCGACCTCTCCCCCGCAGGCCATCAGCCGATGGTGTCGCCATCGGGGCGTTATGTGATCGCCTACAACGGCGAGATCTACAATCACCTAGAGTTACGTGCCGAGCTCGACAAAATCGGCGCTGGCGAGACGGCACCCTTTCGCTGGCGTGGGCATGCGGATACCGAAACTCTGCTGGCGGCTTTCGATGTTTGGGGCATCGAAGCCACCCTCAAAAAAGCCGTGGGCATGTTTGCCTTTGCCTTGTGGGATCGCCGAACGCGCACTCTGACATTGGCGCGTGATCGGATGGGGGAAAAACCCCTCTATTACGGCTGGGTCAAGGGGGCTTTGGTGTTTGGCTCGGAGCTCAAAGCACTTCGGGCCTTCCCCGGGTTCGACCAGGCTATCGACCGGGGGGCACTCGCACTTTTTTTGCGGCATAACTATGTGCCAGCACCCTGGTCGATCTACGAAAACATCTGGAAGTTGCCGCAAGCCTCCTTCGTGCAGTTTGCCTGTCACCCCGATACAGCAAAGCCTCAAGCGGCTGGGCGGGGGGACGTGCGTACCTATTGGTCGCTTCCCACGGTGGCCGAGCAAGGCCAGATCAATCCCTGGGCTGGTAGCGAACAAGAAGCCAGGGAAGAGCTTGAACGCCTCCTTCGCCAAAGTATTCGCGGTCAGATGCTTGCCGATGTGCCGCTGGGAGCCTTCCTTTCCGGGGGTATCGACTCGTCCACCGTCGTCGCCCTGATGCAGGCGATGTCGGACCGACCGGTCAAAACCTTCACCGTCGGTTTTCATGAGGCCCGCTACAATGAGGCCACCCATGCCAAAGCCGTAGCCCAACATCTGGGCACCGATCACACCGAGCTTTATGTGACACCGGTGGAAGCGCAAGCCGTGATTCCGCGCTTGCCGCACCTGTATGACGAACCCTTTGCCGATTCCTCGCAAATCCCAACGTTTTTGGTGGCGCAACTCGCGCGCCGGCATGTGACGGTGGCCTTGTCTGGTGACGGCGGGGATGAACTGTTTGGCGGATACAACAGGTATTTTTGGGCCTCCCGCATCTGGCGCTGGTTGGGGCCCACACCCCATACCCTACGCAAGGGACTGGCCTATGGCTTGACGCGGTTATCCCCGTCCGCGTGGAATAAGGTTTTCTCGGCGGTAGCCTTTCTCTTGCCTGCGCGCCTGCGCTATGGCAATCTCGGCGATAAGCTGCATAAGTTAGCTGGTCTCCTACAAGCCGCTTCTGCCGAAGACGTCTACTACTTTTTGGTTTCCCAATGGAAGCATCCGGAACGACTCGTTTTCGGCAGTAGCGAGCCTGCAACAGTGCTTACCGAACGGCAGCAGTGGCCAAGACTCAAAGATTTCGAGTCACGCATGATGTATCTGGACCAGCGAAGCTATCTGCCCGATGACATCCTGGTGAAAGTGGACCGGGCGGCGATGGGGGTGAGCCTGGAGACGCGCGTACCGCTCCTCGATCACCGGCTGGTGGAATTTGCCTGGCGCGTGCCGCCTGCCATGAAAATCCGCGCTGGCCAGGGCAAGTGGCTGCTTCGGCAGGTGCTCTACCGCTATGTGCCGCGCGATTTGGTGGAGCGCCCCAAGATGGGCTTTGGTGTACCCATCGATGCCTGGCTGCGCGGGCCGCTGCGCGAGTGGGCCGAGGACCTCCTCGCTGAGGACCGTCTGCGGCGCGAAGGCTATCTCGATTCCTCGCCGATTCGGAAAAAATGGCAGGAGCACCTTTCGGGTCACCGCAACTGGGTCTATCCTTTGTGGACTGTGCTCATGTTTCAGGCCTGGCTTGATGCCACCAGGGGGGCCGTCCATGGCTGCTGATAGCCCATCCACCGCGCCTCGGCACATTGTGCTCATCGGCAACGCGGCGAGCTCGCTCCTCAATTTCCGCCTTCCCCTCATTCGCGATTTGGTTGCTGCTGGTTGGCAGGTGACGGCCCTTGCCCCGGACTGGGCTCCAGGGCAACTGGCACAGCTCCAGAGAGAGGGAGCCCAGGGCACGCCTTATCCCTTGGCACGCACCGGGCTTAACCCGGTTCATGACCTCTGTACCTTCGTAGCCCTTTGTCGCGCCTTGCGCCGGATACGGCCACAGGCCGTCCTAACCATTACGGTGAAGCCCAATGTCTGGGGCATGCTTGCGGCGGCCTGGGTCGGGGTCCCGCGCCGGGTGGCCATGGTAACTGGCCTGGGGTTTGCCTTCACCGAGATGGGGGGGGATGGGCGCTCGCGGTATCGCCACTTCGTGGCCTGGGTATTGGCCAGACTCTACCGCCTGGCCTTTGGCGTGGCGCATGCTGTTGTGGTCCAAAATCCTGATGACGGAGCGTTTTTGCGAGAACGCATTGGTGTCGTCCCGCCCAAGGTGGTCGTGGGCGGTGGGACAGGGGTGCCGCTTGAGGAGTGGCCATTGCACCCGCCCCACAAGGAACCCATCACCTTCACGCTCGTAGCGCGGCTGTTGCGGGAAAAAGGCGTGCTCGAGTTTTTGGCTGCCGCCCGACAAATCAAGGCGGACTTTCCCTCGGTGCGGTTCTGGCTGCTGGGTCCGCTGGACGAGAACCCTGGCGGCTTGCGAGAGGATGATCTTCGCCCCTGGCTGGCGGACGGTACGGTGGAGTGGCCTGGGGCCGTGGATGTCAAGCCATGGCTGGCGCAAACCAGTGTCTTTGTGCTGCCGTCCTATCGGGAGGGTGTTCCGCGCAGCACGCAGGAGGCCATGGCCATGGGGCGTCCGGTCATTACCACCGATGTTCCCGGCTGTCGGGAAACAGTGATCGACGGTCTTAACGGTTGGCTTGTGCCTCCCCGGGATGTAGCCGCTTTGGTGCGCGCCATGCGGCGATTTATCGAGCAGCCTGCGCTCATCGAGCGTATGGGCCGCGAAAGCCGCCGCCTGGCAGAAGAACGATTCGATGTCCGACGCAGCAATGCGCGGCTCCTGAGCCTGGTTACTTCGGTCTAGTCTTGGGCGCAGGGCAAGGATGTGCCCGCCCAAAAAGCATGTGGGAGCGCTCAGCTGGCCGCCATCTGGCGTCTGGAGATTCTGGGGGGCTGGAGGGAAGACCCTGCCACGGGAGTTGCCCCGCCTTGACAAAAGGGCATGACTGTCCCATGACCTGCGGAGGGGGTACGGCAAGAGCGCTTGGGCTGCAGTGGGAGGAGCGGCAGGCTGAAGCGCCCTCTCGACGTTTTTTTCTCGAGGTGGAGGAATGGCTAATGAAGAGAAAGATGAAATATGCCATGGTGGCGCTGCTTGTTCTTCTTGGAGGGGCAGTGGCTTCGACGGTAAGGGCCAATACCCCGCAGGTGCCGGTTCCAGGTCAAGTCACGATGGTCGATTTAGGGGCGAAGCGCTGTATCCCATGCAAGATGATGGCCCCTATTTTGGAGGCATTGGAAAAAGAGTATGCGGGCCGGGCCGCTATTATCTTCATTGATGTATGGGAAAACCCCAACGAGACCGACAAATTCAAGTTGCGTGTTATCCCGACCCAGATCTTCTATGATGCCCAAGGCCGGGAGCGTTGGCGGCATGAAGGATTTCTCGAAAAGGCTGTTATTGAAGCAAAACTCAAAGAGCTTGGAGTCCAGTGAATGCTCGAGGAATTTTTCCTCACCATCCACCAATGGATGACCGGTGCCCATGAATCGGCGATGGTGGTAGGCGCTCTTGGGGCCTTTTTGTGGGGCATGGTGAGCGTCCTCTTGAGCCCCTGCCATTTGGCATCCATTCCGCTCATCGTGGCTTATGTTGGTGGACAAGAAAAGCTTGTGGCTGGGCGTCAGGCCGCGTGGTACGCTGCCCTCTTTACCGTGGGATTGTTTTGTACCATCGCCGCCCTCGGGGTCATTGGGACCGTGCTTGGCCGATTGCTCGGCGACACCGGTCCGTACTGGAGTATTTTGGTGGGGGGCATCTTGCTCTGGGTGGCGGCCGACATGCTCGGGGTCGCCTCGTGCTCTCTGCGTAGCAGCATGGGGGGTTGGGCGGCCCGGTGGCAGTTACGGGGGGCCAAGGGGGCCTTGGTCCTGGGCCTTGCCTATGGGGTCCTCTCTGGCTCGTGCACTTTTGGGTTCATTGCCCCCATCCTCGCCCTCATTACGGTCCAAGAGCAGGTAGGCACGGGACTAACATACATCCTCCTTTTTGGCGTGGGGCACGCCATTCCCATTGCCGTTGCCGGCGGTTCCACGGCTGTGGTCAAGCGTTTGCTGGCTAGCAGTTCTTGGCAGCATGGCGGCCAGCTCTTCCGCCGTAGCGCGGGGGTGCTCATTGGCCTGTTGGGGCTTTATTTCATCCTCCAGCCTTGGATGGGCATATAGTCGCAGATTTGGGACAACAGGTCCACCAACGTCCTGCGGCACAGGGGTTGAGGCCGACCCCTCCTCGGACAACCAACGGATCACAGGCCCAGCAAGGGGCCGCTGGGAAAGAGCGTTAGGATACGCCGCTTCCTTGCCTGCCAAATGCAGCAGCATTCCTGTTGGCGTGGGCAGGAAGGGCGATTGAGGATATGCCCTGGAGGGCAACTTGAGGGGGGAGGACAGCGCGGCCCCCTTTTTTCTGTGATGTCTGGTAGTTCCTCCAGGCCCGCATTCGAGGGCTCTCGTTGGCGGGCAGGTGTTCCACATGGAACATTATGCCCATCGCTTCCTGTGGGATCCCTGCTCAGAGACTTGGTTGGGGGTCGGCCAGGACCTCCGGGCGATTGGCGGGTTTGCCTGCTGCAGGCCTTTCTCTATCAGGCGTGCGCGTGCGTCGCCCTGCTTAGCCCAAGTAAGCCTTGGCGATGAGATAGACATCGGCATAGCTGACATTGGCCTTGATGGCCGCCATCATGGTTGCCGAGAGGTTCATCTTGCGCTCGGTGGCAGCGAGGATTTCGCGTTTGACGAGGTTGAGGCGGTATTTGATGAAATCCGCATCAAATCCGTCCGCTACGAGCTCTAATCCATCCTTGAAATACGGCGAGGTAAAATAATCCCGCTGGGCCAAGACGGCCTGGATACCGCTTTTGCGCGCGAGTTTGCAGTAAAAGATGAGGTTGATGATGAGGGATTCGATTTTTTGTTTGTGGTCGATGCGCAGGAATTTTTTTTTGTTGAAGCCCGGATCGTCGAGATGCTGGAGCATGAGGTCCGCCACCTCGAATACCTGGCGTTCGAAGATGGGCGGCATCGGGAACTTGGAGAGAAACCGCACCATGACTTTTTGGGGGTTTTCACTGGCCACCATGCCGAGCAGGGCAATGCTCATGAGGGTGTATTTGCGGCCTAAGTCCTCGAGAAAGGTGGCCGCGCGGATGTTGGCGAGCTCTTTACTCTCGCTTGGGGCAAAGGACGAGGCCGCCAGCTCGAGAAGGTAGCGGATATAGGGTTCCTTGGTGTGGCGAGCTTCCTGCGCGAGAAAATTTTCGTCGCGGCGTTTGGTATCCAGGGTTTTTTTCACCGACAGCCAGAAGGCGGCTACCCCTTCCAAGGGCATTTCCAGGATGTCGATCTCGGGCGGGGTCCCGGGAGAGGGCGTGACACTCGCTGCCTCAAGAAGGCGGGTGACGAGGTCATTGATGGCCGCGGGCATGCTATTCCTCGAGGCAAAACTCTACGGTGAAGGTGCCGGCTTGGGTGGTAAATGGAATGGCGATGGGTTTGATGGAATTCATATGGGCGATGGTATGGCCGTCACCCATGATCACCGAGGGCGTGGACCCCTGAAGTTTGACCCCCATCTCGGCCAGTCCAGCACGGGCCTGACCGGAAATCATGTTGGAGATCTCCCCCACCGCGTCTTGGACATCTTGAAGGATGTTTTCGATGGCGTCGCCAAGCATCTGCTTCACAATGTACACTGCCGTCGGTTTATCGAAGGAAATGGAGAAGGTACCCCGCAGATCGCCGGTGATGCCAATGACGGCCGACACATCGCCTCGGGCAATATTGTCTTTTTTGACATACGGGGCTTCGGCAGCCACTTCGAGGCAGGCCATGGATGCCAGCACGGTCTTGGTGGCCTTGATAAACGGTTTGGCAAATTCTGGATTCATGGGAGACTCCGGGGGATTGAGTTGAGGCCGCTCCTGTCTATGGGGCTTGGGGCTGGGGGTCAATCGGGTTGACCGTGGGCAAGACGCGCAAGGCGCCGGATTTGGCGGCATAGGCCCATGATCTGATTGAATTCGTGGCGCCGTGGGGCGAGACGATGGATAAACCGTTTGATGGAGAGCATGAAATACTCGGGGTTGTTGGGCTTGATGTAGTCGATGGCCAGGAGGGTGTCGCGCAGCGTGGCAAAAAGGATCGCTTGTTCGTCGTGGTTGATGGCTCGATCTTTGGGATAGCGCGACAGCCGGAGGGGTTTTTCCTGCGCGGCGAGGAAACATTCGTAAAGGATAAGGAGCACGGCCTGGGCAAGGTTGAGGGAGGTCAGCTCCGTACTTGTGGGGATAGTGATGAGGGCGTTGCAGACTTCGATCTCGGTGTTGGTGAGGCCGCGGTCTTCAGGACCAAAGACAAGGGCTACGTCGCCGTATGCCCGTTGGGCAATGATGTGCGGGGCTACCTCACGCGGGGTGTGGACGACCTTGCGCCAACCACCGAGGCGAGCAGTAGTACCGTAGGAGAACGCAAAGGGGGCCAGGGCCTCGGCTAAGGTGGGGACGATGCGCAGATTGTCGATGAGGTGTTGGGCGTGGTGGGTGGCTAGAGGCAGGGCGCGCTGCGCATCAAAGTCCCAGGGGTCCACAAGGAGGATCTGGCCGCAGCCCATGTTGGCGCAGGCCCGAGCCACGGATCCCACGTTTTCCGAATACTTGGGGCGAAAGAGGATAACGGCAATGCCATGGAGAGGGAGTTGGGTCATGGTGTGGTTGTGGGGCTGGGCCTATCTTAGAGAGGCAGGACGTTGCAGCAAGGAACGGAGCGTTTTCCCATGGAGAGAGGCCTTTTAGACGTTGAAGAGAAAGTGGATTACGTCGCCATCGCGCACGACGTAATCCTTTCCTTCGACCCGCAGCACCCCTGCGGCACGGCAGGCAGCCTCGGAGCCGTGGCGCAGGTAATCGGCAAAGGCAATGACCTCGGCACGGATAAAGCCGCGCTCGAAGTCGGAGTGGATGACCCCTGCGGCCTGGGGAGCCTTGGTCCCTTGGGGAATGGTCCAGGCCCGGACCTCCTTGGGGCCGGCGGTAAAAAAAGCGATGAGCCCGAGGGTTGCGTAGCCGGCCCGGATGACTTGAGCGAGACCGGACTCGCTCACCCCAAAGCTCGCTAAGAATTCGGCAGCTTCTTCCGGCGGGAGGGCGGCCAGTTCTTCCTCCACCCGGGCACACACGGAAATGGCCTGGGCACCGCGAGCCGCGGCCAGTTCCCGGGCACAGCGTTGGAGGTCCGTCTCGGTGGTTATACCCGCTTCATCCACGTTGAGGACAAAGATAACTGGCTTGGCCGTTAAGAGCGGGGTATCGCGGAGGAACGCTTCCACTTGCGGGTCATCCGCCATAGCGCTGGCAGGTTGGCCCGTACTCAGGGTTTCGGCGAGGCGACGGGCGATCTCCAATTGAGCGGCGGCCTTCTTGTCCCCTTTGGCCTGTTTGGCGAGGCGATCCATGCGGCGTTCGAGGGCGGCGAGATCTGCCAGGAGGAGCTCGGTCTCGATGGTCGCGGCATCGCGCATCGGATCCACCGTGCCGTCCACGTGGACGATGTCCGGGTCTTCAAAGCAGCGCAACACGTGGACAATGGCTTGGCAGCCGCGAATATGAGCCAAGAATTGGTTGCCAAGGCCCTCGCCTTGGCTTGCGCCCCGCACGAGACCGGCGATGTCCACGAAATCCACCGTGGCTGGAATGACCTGCTGCGGATGCACGAGTTCGGCGAGTTGGGAGAGCCGGGGATCGGGCACCGGGACGACTGCCGTATTGGGTTCGATGGTACAAAACGGGTAGTTGGCGCTGGCGGCCTTTTGGGCGCGGGTCAGGGCGTTGAAGAGGGTGGACTTGCCCACATTGGGCAGTCCGACGATGCCAATGCTGAGGGCCATAGGGTCTCCTTGGGACGCAAAAAAAGGCGGATGGCTCCGCCATGGTGGGGCGTCTCTAGCAAAGGGGAATTCGTCGGGCAAGGAGTTGCGCGGCGCACGGGCACGGCAAGCGGCGCGTGGATACGGCCCATGGATGGGGGCGCAGGCATCGGCCTTCTGTCTTGGATCGCACAGGAAGGCAGCGGGTCCTTCCACGAGGGGCAACGTCCTCATCTTGGGTGATGGCTTGGCTCCTTCGCCTTCCTGCCTCCTTGGGCTGTACTACCGAAAGGAATGAGCGGCAATGCGGTGCCGCTTTGGCCAAGAAGAGCCTTGCTGCATGCGCGCTATACTTGGAAGCGGGCCAGTATTGCCCCCAGCTTGTCCACCATCTGGGTCACGGTTTCGGAATATGATTTGACGCTCTGGCCATGTTTGGTGAGGGCTACTGCGCCCTGCTGGACATCGCCGATGTCGCTGTGGATGGAAACGGTTCGGGTTTGCGTTTTGGTGAGGGCACCCGCAATGTCCTTGAGCCCAAGCGAAGCCTGGCCAACGTTATCCGCAATATCTCGGGTGGTGACGCTCTGTTCTTCCACCGCCGCAGCGATGGTCCCTACCATGTCATTGACCTCGGAGATGATGGAGGCGACCTGCTGGATGTTGCCCACGGAGCTGCCAATGGCGTTTTGAATCCCTTGGATCTTGCTGTGGATCTCCTCGGTGGCTCGGGCGGTCTGTTGGGCCAATTCTTTGATTTCGTTTGCGACAACAGCAAAACCCCGACCAGCCTCGCCGGCGCGGGCAGCTTCGATGGTGGCGTTGAGGGCAAGGAGATTGGTTTGGGCTGAGATGGCGGTGATCGTCTCGGTGACCTTGCCGATTTCTACGGCTGCATCGCCGAGCTCTGCCATTTGGGCTTGGGCGTCTTGGGCAAAGCGGACGGCCTGGGCGGCTGTGTTCCTGGTGCGCTCCGTGGTGCTGGCAATTTCGGTAATCGTGGCCGTCATTTCTTCTGCTGCCGAGGCGATGGTGGAGACATTGGTCGACGCTTGCTCCATGGCAGAGGAGACCGTCTGCATTTGCTCTTGCACCTGTTCGGTGGCCGCGTAGACAGTGGCAGCGCGGTCGGTGCTTTGGCAGGCATTGGCGGCCAAGGTCTCGGACATGGAGAGGAGGTCGCTTGCGTTGCTGCGAAGCGAGGTGGAGATGGAGACGATTTCGCCCATGACGGTGCGCAGGCGATCTCCAGTGGTGCGCAAGGCATCGGCCAAAGCGCCGATCTCGTCGGAGCGCTGGACCTCCAGGCTGGTGCGCAGATCCCCCTCGGCGAGGTCGTGGGCAAAGCGGGTAGTTGCGAGAATGGGGCGTGTGAGGCTTCGTGCAAGGAGCATTGCGATCGTTATCCCGAGGAGCATGGCCACACCAAGCCCCATGGAGACGGACGTTTGCAACCAAGCTGCCCCTTCGGCCATATCTTGGCTGGCCGTAACGAGCTGTTTTTCTGCATCCTCCTGTATGGCTGTCGCTACCTGCGAGAGGGTGGCCTCTGCTGCGCTGAATTTCTCGATGAGGGCTTGCCACTCTCCCGCGGCACCTTCCGTTTGGAGCATCGCCGCAGTTTGGGCCGCGAGTTGGCTGTATTCCGCCACAGCCGTTTTGGCCTTGACGGCGTGGTCATGAAGCGCGGGATGGGTCTTGGTGAAAGACTCGATGTTGGTGAGGCTTTTTCGGGTTTCTTCAAGGGCATTTTGGGCAGGGGCAAGATGCTGGGGGGCCCGGGAGAAGAGGACACGAACCCAGGCAATTCGGGCTTGATTAGCGCTATTTTGGAACTGTTGGGCCAGTTGTATTTGCGGGATGCTGGTCTCGTGTATTGTTGTGCCGTCATTTGCAAAAGTGTGCGCACTGTTGAGAACGAATGCTCCGAACAGGACCATAAGGAGCAAGAGGAGCCCAAAACCGAGAAAAATTTGGATACTCAGCTTGAAATGGAACATAGATTTCTCCTGAGGACTAAATATGGAAGATTACTGCATTTAAGAAGAATGCCTTTGCTATAAGGCGCAACATACGCTGTTCACAAAGCAAGGGCTGTTCTTAAAGAAGAATATACAGGCAATCGTTGAAAATGTAAAGCATGGGTTGTTTTTTTTTTTTTGGATTTCAACAGGTTGCTGGATTGAGGGGTGCAAGGTGTCAAATTATAAAGACAGCGTTCCGCTTTCCGCCTGGCTTTGACGCCCTCAGAAGGAAAAGATAGCGTTCCGTACAGCGATATTGGGAGAAGGGCCTAGAGGAGGAGACGCATGCTGACACGACGCCAATTTCTCGTCGCCATGGCAGGGATGGGGGCCTTGGGCCTCGCAGGTTGCGCCACGAATCCAGTTACTGGAAAAAACCAACTTATGCTGGTGGGTGAGGACCAAGAAATCCGCCTCGACCGCCAGCAATCGCCCGTGCAGTTTTCTGCTGACTTTGGCCCTGTCCCGGACGCCGCCCTCAATGCCTATGTGACCCAAGTGGGCATGGCCCTGGTGCGCCACTGCCATCGCCCCCATATGCCCTATTCGTTTCGGGTAGTGAACGCTCCCTATGTCAATGCCTATGCCTTTCCTGGGGGCAGCATTGCCGTGAGCCGCGGGATTTTGGCACGTTTGGAGAGTGAGGATGAGTTGGCGGCCTTGCTGGGGCATGAGATTGCCCATGTCAGCGCCCGGCACACAGCGGCCCGCATCTCCAGCGGGACCGTTCTCCAAGTGCTTTTGGGCGGGGCTGCGGCCGCCGTGGGTGCGGCTCAGCCCAGACTCCAGGACCTCGCGGGTACGGTGGCGGGACTAGGGGCCGGACTCCTTCTTGCCAAGTACAGCCGCGATGACGAGCGCGAGGCCGATGCCCTGGGCATGGCTTATATGACCGCAGCCGGCTATTCGCCCCAGGGTATGGTGGCGCTCATGGATATGCTCCGCGGTCTCTCCCGTCGGGACCCTGGACTCGTGGAGGTCCTCTTTTCCTCCCATCCCATGAGCAACGAACGCTACGCCGATGCCCAAGCCCTCATGGCCCAGCAGTATGCCAGTGCCGCCCACCGACCTCTGCGCCGCGAACGCCTGCTGGAGGCCACGGCCCGGCTGCGCGCCATCCAACCCGCCTTGGCGCGCCTCGAGGAGGCCCAGCGGGCCCTCGGCCAGCGTCAAGCGGCCAAGGCCCAGGCCCTTGCCCAGCAGGCACTCTCTTTTGCCCCGGACGACTACGCAGGCCTTGTGCTCCTTGCCCGGGCCCAGCTCATGGCCGACGAACCAGCAGCGGCGCTCCACACCGCGCGCCGCGCTCAGGCCGTATCTCCTGGAGAGGCGCAGGGAAGCCTGACTGCGGGGTTGGCTGCCGTGCAGCTGCGGCGCTTCGAGGATGCGGTACGAGAGTTTACGGCGGTGCACCAGGCGCTGCCCATGACCCCATCCCCGCTCTTTCTGCGTGGCTACTCCTATGAGGGCATGGGCCGGCGGGCGGAGGCTGCCACTGACTACCGCCGCTATCTGGCCCAGGTCCATCAAGGGGAGTGGGCCAAGCACGCCCAGCGCCGGCTTTTGGAGTGGGGTTATGGGCGCTAGGCTGCTTTTGGCCCTCCTGCTTGTCGTCGGGGCGTCCTCGGCATGGGCGGAACCTGAGGCCGTCCCACCGGCGCAGGTCTTGGCGTCGCTGCTTCAGGTGAAGAACGTCGAATTGGATCGACTGGCGCGGGAGGCCGATGCCCTCCAGGTCCAGGTGGATGGGGCCGAGACCACCCATGGCCAGATTCTGGAGCGCATCCTCATGCGTCTTCAGGCCTTGGAGGTCACGGCTCGGCTCGTGCGGTCCAATCCGTATGATATGCGTGCCGCCCTGGCCGAGGCCCAGTTCGTGCAAAAAAATGCGGAGAAAGAACGCGCCCCCCTGGAAGCTACGAGCAAAGAGATCGCTCTAAAAAGGGCCGCAGTGGCGGCCCTGGTGGAAGACCTCGAACGGAAGTGGGCCGCTGCCCTAGACAAAGATATCCGGGCTGAGGTCCTTGATATCCGAGCCCGAGGGACCAAACAGGAGCAAGCCTTCCGGAGCCTCGGAGAACGGGTGGACAAGCTGCTCTCCCAATATGCCGGTATTCAAGAGCGGGCAGGAGGCCTGGTCGCCCGGTTTCAGGCTGAGCTGCCACAAATTTGGGAGGTCGAATTTCTCGAGCCCAAACCCTTTCGGCTTTGGCCGGCATCGCCGGGGGATGTGGGGGCAGAGCTTCAGGAGTGGCTAGCCAACGTCGTGCTCTTTGTGGAGAGCCAACGGGCCTCGTTGGCGGCTGAAGCGCAGGGGATGGCCGCCGTTTTTGCGCTTTTTTGGTTGCCTTTCTCGGTCCTCGGGCTCGTCTTCTACCGACATCTAACCCCACTGTTTCCGCCGCGTGCCCCCGGGCAGCACCTCGTCACCGCGGCATCGATTCTCTGCCTCACGCTAGGCGTATCGCTCTTGGCAGCCTTTTTTTCCGGCCGGGTGAGCCAGACGTCACTGCTGCTTGTGGGAACCCATGCCCTCATCCTGGGAGGGGCGCAGGCCTTAAGCTGGCGGTTGCGTCGGTTCGTGAACAAGGCCCAAGGTTGGCAGCCGTTGCTGCCGTTATGCCTCCTCTTTGGAGGGGCGATCTTGCTTGATGTGGCGCGTCTGCCAGCGTGGCTACACAATGGCATTTGGCTGGCGTTGGTGGCCAGCACCTCGGTGATCCTTGGGTTGGTGCGGCCCCAATTGGCGTTTGAGGCATGGGTACGGCGGCTCCATCCCGGGGTCATGTTCCTGCTTTTGGTCGTAGCCATCACCGGACGTGCGCGGCTCGCCATGCTCGGGGCAGAGCTGTGGTGTGTTGGCGCGGTGGCCGCGCAGCTCTGCCTCGGAAGCCTGGGGCTGGCGCGCCATTGGCTCGCCCAGACTCCCCGCGAGGGCTGGGCTGCCCTGCTGGCGGAGCTTGGGGTGAGTCTTTTTGCCTTGTTCGCGTGGACGGGGATGGCCCTTGCAGTCCTCGGTTGGCTGGCAGTGCAGCTGGGCACTAACATGGTCTTCGAGCGCCTTTCTGCCATGGAGCTCAACTGGGGGGAGTTTTCCTTCAATTTTCTTCGCTTGGGTGTCGTTTTCCTCCTTTTCCAGGTGGTGCGGTCCTTGGCTGCCGCCTGGCAACGGGCCCTGGAGGCTGGTGGCGCAGGTATGGGTTGGGATCGTGGGGCAAAGGCTTCCCTGGCCCGGGTAGGGGTCTATGGCGTGTGGATCCTCTTTGCCGTGGTGGCGATGCACCTTTTAGGGCTGAGCCTGACGAATCTTGCCGTCATTGCCGGTGGCTTGTCGGTGGGTATCGGTTTTGGCCTTCAGACGCTCATCAACAACTTCGTGAGTGGGATCATTCTCTTGTTTGATCGTTCCCTGCGTCCTGGCGACATCATCGAGCTTGATGGCCTGTGGGTGGTGGTGCGCAGCGTCAACATCCGCAATACCGAGGTCCAGACCTTCGACAATGCCACGATCCTTATCCCCAATGCAGAGCTCATTTCCCGCCGGTTGACCAATTGGACCCACAAGGATGACCCACGGATCCGCCGGGACATCACGGTTGGTGTCGCCTACGGTTCGGATATTGCCCAGGTGCGGGCGTTGCTCCTCGAAGTAGCGCACGAGCATCCTGCGGTCCTGCCTACGCCTGCACCGCAGGTGGTGTTTGCGGCCTTTGGCGCAAGTTCCCTCGATTTTATCTTGCGGGTGTGGCTGCGGCATGTGGATTTTGCCGTGAGTGCCCCTTCGGAGCTGCGCGAGGCCATCGATGCCGCATTCCGCGAAGCAGGCGTGGAGATCGCTTTCCCTCAGCTCGATATCCACCTTCGTCCTGGGGATGGTGTCGTGCGATTTGTCCAAGACTAACGGGATGCCCAGGCGCTCAGGGGTGGAGGGTCCAAGAGCCCCCGCGGAGGCGGCTGCCACTCGCAACGGGTGGAGAGCTCGGCACCGTGTTGCATGATGGAAATAGGACGGTCGGCGCTCACCACGACAACAAAGAGGTCCGGGTGTTCGGTGGAGAAACGCAGGGCCGAGTTGTAACGGGCTCCACGAGCGCGGTTTTCCCCGGGTACGGCTTTGCCATCCATGAGGGTCGCGAAGGCGAGGAGACGCAGGTTGCGGATATCCACATGAAGGGCGCCGTCCACTTTGGCGAGGGCCTTGGCCAACTCGAGCTCCACCAGGCGGCGCAGATTGAGGGGTGTTATGAGGCGCTGTCCCGAGGGATTGGCGAGGGGTGAGCCATAGTCGAGGATGAGGGCGCAGCCGTGTTTGCGCTCTTGGGCGCTTTTGACGATCTCCAGGACCGTACGCATGACGCCGTAAATATGGTTAGGGGGCCAGCGCATTTCCACCAGGGCCTCTTCCAGGGCAACGAGGATGGGTTCTCGGTTGGTGGATAGGAAACTTCCGTGGGCAAAGCTGCAGATTTTTTGATCTTGGAGGATGACGAAGCCGTGGTGGCCGCGAAACTCGGCGATGATGGAGTAGTCGGGCAGCCGGCCAGCACCGATGCCGATGATGTGGGTGCCGTCGCATACAAGACGATGGCGCGTATCCTCCACGGCTTGGAGGAGCTTGCGTACATGCTTGGTATCTTGGAGCAGGGGGCGTTCGATCGGTTCGAATTTAGCGAGATAGTGGATGGTATCGGCAAGGTCAGGCTCCACAAAGGCCATGTCGCCACATGGGGGGCGGCCTTCTTCTTGGGTTTTGGAGATGTCGAGAATGGCATCGAGGACCGTGTACACGCGTAGGCGGGAGTCCAGGCCGATGCTGGTGTTGCGTTCATCTACGATGGCATCGCGTACTGCGTGGACAGCAAAATTCTGGAGGACAAAGCCGGCATTTTCCACGGTAGCCGTTGGAGTCTGCATGCTATGCACCATGAGTCGGCAGGCTTCTTCGAGCCAACGCTGGGTGGGGGCTGTGGAGCAGGCGTCTGGATGATGTTCGGTAAACCACATTTGGAAGGGGAGCGCTTCTGCCCGCGCGCCAAAGGCAACGATCCCGGCAAGCTCTGGGTCTTGGCAGGGGGCAAAGCCGTCGAGGGGCTGGTCCCCACGGCATGGCGGCCAGGGAGGAGCGCCGAAGAGTTCGAGGATGCGGGGTTCATGTTCGCGCAAAAGGTCATGGGAGTCGTGGATAAATACCGGGCCGTGAGGATCGAGGGCATAGATTACGGCCACCCGACTTGGCCCCGAGAAACGGCAGAGCCCGGCCCGCAGGCCGTCGACGATATGGGAGAGGCTTTTGCGAAAAAGCAACTGGTTCATACATCCCTGCTAGGCAGCTAAGCGGTTTTTCAGTTCGTCTACCCCTTCTTGGAGGCGGAGCACCCAGGCGCGCAGCTCCGCGACCTCGTGAGCAGTGCCCATCTTCAAGGCGAGGTCATCGAGGCGGTGGTGGGCAGCCTCAATCCGCATGGCCAGGGCATCGCGCAGCCCATCGATGCGGGCGTTGGTTTCATCGATGCGTTGGGCAATGGTAGTGAGCTGGATTTGTATTTGGCTGCCAAGCAGGTCGATGCGTTGGTTCGTCTCATCAAGGCGTTTGGCGACATCGTCAATGCGACGGTTAGTATCGTCGAGGCGTTTGCCAACGTCATCGATGCGTTGGTTCGTGGCATCGATGCGTCGGCTCTGGTCCACGAGGAGCCGCTCTACACTATTGAGGCGTTCATTCATTGTCCGGGCTTCAATGCGGATGTTTTCCAACTCAGGGAGAAGGAACTCCTTGATTTTTTCCACGATGTCCATGACATCCTCCTGAAAGCACTTTTTCTTTCCAAGGCAGAAGCAGCGATCAAAGTCAAGCGGGACATCGCCCTGGTGGGGAGGACTTATGCATGAAGTATTTTTTGAACGGGTCATCACCGACTATCTGACAGGGGCCACGATCCAGGACTCCACGTATGAAGACTTGCGTCAGGGGCTGGCCCGGATGCTTGTGGAGGAAAAAGGTTACCCTCGGGAATGTCTGCGGCCCAAATATGCGGTGGAAGCAGAAATCGATGGCCGCCAGGAGGCCTTTCCTATCGACATTGCGGCCTTTGCCACCGATGGCACCCCGCTGCTTGCCTTGTTCTTTTGCCCTGGCGAGGTGGGGACTTTTGTCCGCGAAAGCGTGGCCGCTGCCCGGGTGCATCAACCCCAGCCATTCCCCTTGCTTCTGGTTACGGACTCGAAGCAGATTCTTCTTGTTGCCGCGCAAAATGCTCATCTCTTGGGAGAAGGCTGGTATGCCGTGCCGCATTGGGAGGCGCTCCCTGCCCTTGCTGCGGCCCATCCTTGTCCCCCACTGCCACCCGAGCGGCTCGCCAAAGAGCGCCGGATCCTCGCGGCCTATGCTGCGCTGGGTGGGGCTTGTTGCGGCGGGGCGTGTCTTCTTGGCAACCGCTAGGGAGAAAGGGACATGGGTTAGCGCGGAGTGCAAAGGGAAGGCGCGTCGTTGTTCACCCAGAAGCCACGAGGAAGATCAGCGCGGCAGCGCTCGAGGCCGTTGGTTTACCGAGCCGGAAGCTCTGCCCACTTTTGAGGCTGGATATCTCGGCATGCGGCGGCAGCCTGACGCAATTCTTCGCTGGTGGGGGCAGCCGTACCCAGCCGCCCCACGACGATGCCTGCAGCAATGTTGGCGAGGATGGCGGCGTCGAGCAGGTGCGCCCCGGCCCCGACACCTAAGGCTAAGGTGGCAATGACCGTATCCCCAGCGCCGGTGACGTCAAACACCTGTTGGGCCACTGTGGGGACGTGGAATATCCCTTCTCCGGGGAGAAATACCGCCATACCTTCGGCGCCAAGGGTCAAGACGAGGGTGGCAAGGCCGTAGCGCTGAAGGAGGCGCTGGCCAGCGGCGATGGCCGAGGCGGGGTCGGTGATGGCAATGCCTGCTCCTTCGCTCGCTTCTTTGGTGTTGGGAGTCATGCAATAGGCCTGGCGGTAGAGGGGGAAATGGCAGGGTTTGGGGTCAAGGAAGAGACGGGGGTGGCCAGCAAGCTCTTGGAGCAGCGCCTCGTGGACAACGCCTTTGCCGTAATCGGAAAGGATGATAGCCGCGGCCTCGGCATATTGGCGAGCCTGGTGCCGGAGTTGGGCCGCGGTTGGTGGCGAGAGGGGGGCTGTGTTTTCGTGGTCTACCCGGAGCATCTGCTGGTGGCTGGCGATGATGCGGGTTTTACATGTCGTTGGCCGCTCCGGACACGGCACGAGATGGGCTTCAAAACCAGCAGCAGCGCAGAGGGCGCTGAGGCGTTCTCCTGCGGAATCTGTGCCACAGATGGCCACAAGGGAGGGATTGCCTCCGAGGGCCGCCACGTTTTGGGCCACGTTCCCTGCCCCTCCGAGCTTCCATTCTTGGCGAACCACCCGAACGATGGGGACTGGTGCTTCCGGAGAGATGCGCTCGGCCTCGCCCCATTCGTAATGATCGAGCATGGCATCGCCCACTACAAGGATTTTCGTACCTGCAAGGCGGTCCATAAGGGCGTTCATGGGGCTACCTCCAGGCGCTCCAGCAAAGCGAAGAGGCGCTCGCGCTCTTCGGAAGTACGGTAGCTCAGGACCACTTGCCCTCGGCGGTGCGTGCCCCGCACCTGGACCGCACAGGGCAGACAGGCGGCGAGGCGCTCGACGACGGTCGCCGCGTCGGGGGGCAGGGCCTTGGGTTGGGGAGGACGGGGGGGGAAGCGTTTGACGAGGGCCTCGGTCTGCCGCACGGTCAGGCCACGGCGGAGGACCTCTTGGGCGGCGGCGAGGATGAGTTCCTTCTGCTCGAGGGCCAGGAGGGCCCGGGCATGGCCTGCAGAGAGCGTCCCCTCTTCTACCAGGGCCTGTACCTCTGCAGGGAGCTTAAGGAGGCGCAGGGCGTTGGCCACGGCAGGTCGGCTTTTGCCTACGCGGTCGGCAAGGGCCTCTTGGGTGAGCTCCAAGGTGGAGCGCAAGGCTTCCAGGGCTCGGGCTTCTTCCATGGGGGAAAGGTCTTCGCGCTGGAGGTTTTCCACCAGGGCCACGGCGAGGGCCTCGGCATCGTCCATGGGCCGTACCAGACAAGGAACCGTGGCTAGGCCAGCCAATTGGCAGGCACGAAACCGGCGTTCTCCGGCAATGATCTCATAGCCACCGTCCTCCATGGGACGCACGGTTAGCGGCTGGATGACGCCTTGGGCTTGGATCGAGGTGGCCAGCTCTTGCAGGCTGGTTTCGTCGAATCGTTGCCGTGGTTGGTAGGGGCTGGGGCGTAACTGGGAGAGGGGGATTTCCACCAGGCCGTGGGGTTCGGGGGTGTCTGCCCCGAGAAGAGCATCGAGGCCACGGCCAAGGCCGCGAGGGGAAATGGTCATGCGTTGTCCTCCGTGGGGGCCGCGCAGCCCTTGCCACGCGGCAGATGCGTTCTATGGGATGGACGGGGCGTTTGCGCCCCGGCAACGTTGAGCAATGAGGGGGAGTTATGGATCGCAAAACGGCCATTCGGTATCTCGTTGACGCCCAAGGCCATCGCCAGGGTGTGCTTATTGATGAAGCATTGTGGCCGCATGTGGAGCGGCACGTGCTGGAGGCCCTCAATCGGCTCTGTCCCCAGCAGCGCACGATCCCTGAGCCCTTGACGGATTACGAGCTTCTTCAAAAAAACTGGGATTTTCGGTATCCGTTTTCTGAGGCCGTGGAATGTCCTACGTGCGGGGCGACGACCGTCAATTGGCGGCAGGACGAGCCGCGCAAATTTATGCTCCGCGCCGCCAACCTGGGAGGCCTGGTGGCGTATCAATGTGTCGCCTGCCAGAGTCGAATTACCCGCCGTCATTTTAAAGACAAGGTGACGGTGACCTGCACTCCCCCATGTTCCTGCCCTTAGCGGAGTTGGGGGAGGTTGAGGATTTCTTGGGCCAGTTGGAGGTAGGCCTGGGTGCCAAGGGAGCGAATGTCATAAAGGAGTGCCGGCTGCCCGTGGCTCGGGGCCTCGGAGAGACGGACATTGCGCGGAATAACCGTGGTCAAGGTACGGTCCCGGAAATGGTGCCGCACCTCGTGTTCCACGTGAAACGAAAGCTTGTTGCGCTTGTCAAACATGGTGAGGACGATGCCGAGGATTTTGAGGTGGGGGTTGAACCGCCCGCGTACCCGGTCCACGGTGCCGAGGAGTCGGGCCATTCCCTCCAGGGCATAGTACTCGGTTTGCAATGGAATGAGGAGCCATTGGGCGGCGCAGAGGGCATTGAGGGTAAGGAGGCCCAGGGAAGGGGGGCAATCGAGGAGAACAAACTCGTAGTTATCCGCAACAGTCCCGACGGCTTGGGCAATAACCCCTTCGCGGTGTTCGATTTCGATGAGTTCAATCTCCGCGCCGGCGAGGTCTGGAGTGGCCGGGAGGACATGGAGAAAGTCCAGGGCCGTGGGACGGATGGCCCCAGGGGTGGTTTGTGGGGCCCCGAGGACCGTATAGAGGTTGGGGTGCGTTTGGCGGGGGTCAAGGCCTACCCCGCTCGTGGCGTTGGCTTGGGGGTCGCAGTCCACGAGGAGGGTGCGGCGCTCCATGGCTGCAAAAGAGGCGGCGAGGTTGACGGCGGTTGTTGTTTTGCCCACCCCGCCTTTTTGGTTGGCGATGGCAATAACGTGGGCCATGAGTCCTCCTGGCCTAGATCTGGTGGTACTCTTGGTACCAGTCCACAAAGCGTTGAATGCCAATCTCAATGGGGGTTGCAGGGCGGAACCCGGTATCGCGCATGAGGTCGTCCACGTCGGCAAAGGTGGCAGGCACGTCCCCTGGCTGGAGATCGAGATAGTGGCGTTGCGCTTTTTTGCCGAGAGCGGCTTCAAGGGCCTCGATAAAGGTCTCCAATTCCACCGCGTTATTGTTGCCGATGTTGTAGAGGCGGTACGGGGCCGGCGAAGTCCCGGGGTCGGGATGCGCGCCGTCCCAGGCAGGATTGGGTTGCGGGATACGGCGAAGGACCCGCCATACCCCTTCGATAATGTCGTCGATATAGGTGAAATCACGGCGCATTTTTCCATGGTTGAAGACCGTGATGGGCTCGCCGGCAAGGATGGCCTTGGTAAAGAGGAAGAGCGCCATGTCCGGGCGGCCCCATGGTCCATAGACCGTGAAGAAACGTAAGCCCGTCGTAGGGATCCGGTAAAGATGGCTGTAGGTGTGGGCCATGAGCTCGTTGGCCTTTTTGGTGGCAGCGTAAAGGCTCACTGGATGGTCCACGTTGTGGTGGACAGAAAACGGCATGGCTGTGTTGAGGCCGTATACCGAACTCGACGAGGCGTAGACGAGGTGCTCCACTGGGAAATGGCGGCAGCACTCGAGGAGGTGCGCAAAACCCACGAGGTTGGTCTCCACGTAGGCCTCAGGATTGGTGAGGGAATAGCGCACTCCGGCTTGCGCCGCGAGGTTGACGACGTGGGTGAATCGCGCCTCGGCAAAGAGCCCTCGCAGCGCCGTTTTGTCCGCGAGGTCGGCATGAATGAAACGAAATCGAGAAGAGGCCAATTGGGCAAGGCGAGCCTTTTTGAGATCCACACTATAGTAGGGATTCAAGTTGTCCAACCCCACGACCTCGGCCCCTTCGGCTAAGAGGCGGCGGCAGAGATGGAAGCCAATAAATCCGGCAGCGCCGGTTACAAGCACACGCATGGGCGGCTCCTGTGGTGGTAGAATGCCCCTCCCCCTACCTGAGGCTGGCGTGGGCGTCTAGGCTTGAGGCAGACGTCGGAGTTGTTCCCAGGCCATGGCTTTGGCCGTGGTATTGCCCTCCAGCATGGTCTTGAGATCCGGCAGGGGGACCACCGTGGCCGCATCGAGGGCAAAGGGATGGCAGGGCAGGCTTCCCTCGCGATGGAGAAGGCGGACCGCGGCTTCGCCAAAAGCAAGGATAGAACGAGGCTGGAAGTGAAGGAGGCCGGAGGACCAAAGTTCGGGCTGGGGGAGATGGCATGGCCACAGGGCCATGCGGGAGGGTTCCCAGCCAAGGTACTGGACACAGCTTGTTTGGATTTTGTGGATCAGTTCCAGTCGTGGCGAGTGGATGTGGTGGATATCTTCCCAAAGTTCGGCATAGGTCCAGAGACTATGGAGGGGCGGTTGTTTGCCATGGATCAAGGCCCGGAGCACCTGGGGAACATCTCGCCACTCCCTTTTAGCATGCAGGGACTGGGGCTGCCTTCCTTGGGGTGCGGGTCGTGCTGGGGAAAAAGGGCGCTGGGGAGAGGGGGAGGGCCGGGGCGTCTGCGCCGCGGCCAGGTCCTCCGGCTGGGGTCGACGGGGGGCCAGGATCCAAAAGAGACCTAGGGTGCGCAGCTGCCGGACCTGCTCGCTTAGAGGCTGGCGAGCCATGTGAGGAGCCTCCAGGCAATCTCTGTCTTCGGGAGGGTGGGCCAGGTTTCTTGGCGCCCAGTGCGGTCCACCACCACCATGCGGTTGGTGGGGCTAGCGAAGCCGGTTTCTGCGCCTCCGATGGGGTTGGCCGCCATGAGGTCGGCATTTTTGCGCCCCAGCTTGGTGCAGGCGGCCGTTTCCAAGCCTTCAGTTTCCGCGGCAAAGCCGAGGAGGCGCTGGTGCGCGGTCTTGGCCTTGCCCATGGAAGCAAGAATGTCAGGATTGGGGGTAAAGGTTAAGGTAAGCGGCTGGCCGTCTTTGTGATACTTGCCCGCTTGGCGGGGGGGGCGGAAGTCCGCCACGGCAGCAGTGCACAGCGCCATATTCATGGCAGGGAAAAGGTCCATGGCCGCTGCAAACATCTCCTGCGCCGAGGTCACAGGGATGGTGCGGACCATGCGCGGGAGGGAGAGGGCGATGGGACCGTGGACGGCCGTGACCTCGGCCCCGCGCAGGGCAGCAGCCACGGCGAGGCAGGCCCCCATGGTGCCGGTGGAGGGGTTGGACCAGAAACGCGCGGGGTCAAAGTATTCCCGGGTCGGGCCGAGGGTGACGAGGATGCGCTGCCCGGCAAGGTCTTGGGGGGCAAGAAGGCGAAGAATTTCGAGGAAAAGTTCTTCCACCGGGGCTAGCCGTCCGTAGCCTATTTCCCCGCAGGCCACCGGGCCCGGGTCTGGACCGATGCAGCGGACCCCCCGCGTCTGGAGGATGGCCACATTGGCCTGCGTCGCCGGAGCGTTCCACATGCGAGGGTTCATGGCTGGGGCCACGAGGATCGGTCCGGGGGTGGCAAGGAGTTGGGTGGAGAGAAGATCGTCCGCCAAGCCATGGGCCATCTTGGCGAGGCAATTGGCACTTGCCGGGACCACAGCCACGGCGCGGGCGAGGGCTCCAGGCTCCAAGTGAGCGAAAGGATTGGCGAGATCCAAAGAGGCGGTGGCCACTGTTGCCCCCAAGGCGCGGAAGGCCATGGGAGTAACAAAGTGCGTGGCCGCCTCAGTCAATGTTACTGAGGTCTGAATCTCCAGCTGTACCAGGGCCCTGGTGAGGTCCAAGGCCTTGTATGCGGCTACCGAACCGCATACGCCAAGGTGGACCCGCTCGCCACGAAAGGTGTCAAACTGGTAATGAATTGGGATCATTGAGTGAGGGTGCGTTCTACCTCAATGGGCTTGGGATATCCTCCTGGGGTGGACGCAGGCGCAGAAAAGCCCGGGCTGGGCGCAAAGCCAGTGGGTGCGGCGCCGATGCCGTTTTGCCGTGGGGAGACCCAGACCTCCAGCCAGGTAGAGTAAAAGGGGTCTTCTTCGATGGTGAGGACCGCCACCCGCTGTTCTTTGGTGAAGACCATGAGAAAGCGCTGGTATTTTTGGTAGGCGATAAGGGACCAGCCGTCTTTGGGCATAGAATTGGCGAAGTAGTCAAAGAGGGAGATGGGCTCGACGCGGCCTTTGAATTTGAGGACGCCATAATTTTGGCCGCTTATTGGAGTGATGGAGGATTTGTCCATTTGGATCTCCATCTCGTGGGGGATACGGATATCCCGAAAATCATAGACAAAACCTTGGGTCTCCGTGGCCGTGGGCGGCTCTGGGGAGCGGTTTCCTGGCCAAAGGGTGGTACAGCCGGTCATCGCCAGGGCGAGAAGGATGCAATACATTCGGGACATGGTACATATCCTTACGTTAGAAGTTCGTAGCCGGTGGACCGTCTTTTGCGGCTGCTCTGGTCTGTTCGTCAAGGGAGAGGCAAGGTGGCCAAGGGGGCTGGGTCGCGGCGGCTCGGGCGGCCGCGGCTTCTTCCATCCAACCACCGTCTTCAAGGGATTGGGCGGCCAAAAGGTAGAGCGGGGCAAGGCTGTCGCCATAGATGGCTTGCAAAAGCTCTGTTGTGTAGCTGCGAAAGACTCGCTCCACCAATTCGCCGTGGAGGTAGAAAAAACGGGCCAAGAGCGGATTTTCCCGGTGGCGGGGAAGATAGCGAATGAACATACGCTTGCAGTGGAAGAGGATAAAACGCACCCGCTGCACTTCCCGACGGATGCTCTCTGAGGTCTGGCTGATGACCGCGAAAAGCTCTGCTCCCACGTGTTGCTCTTCGGGGTCCAGCCCCGGGTGGTGTTGCAATTTTTCGAATCTCGGTTTGTAATTCATCTGCTGGTAGGCATCTTCTTTGAGTTTGATGGTCTCATGGAAGATGTATCCGAGGGCCCAGTCCAGATATTCGCCGAGGACTTCGTTTTCGCCGCGGAACAGGACATGGGCGTTGTCCTTGAGGCGCCACAGGAGCCCTTTGTTGTTTTGACGACCGAGAATGTCATTTAAAAAAGGAAAACTCACTCGGCCGCTATGGTCATAGTCGAGAAAATGGGCTTCGAGGCGGCTGGCGGCGAGACAAAAGTCCCGCACAACGTCACGGACGAATCGGGGGCGCCTTGTGAGGATCCAGGTCTTGGCCATGAGAACTCCTGAGGGAAAACAAGGGCGAGGACAAGAAAAAAATGTAGAGGAGGAACACCGGGTGGTCAACGTCACGGCGGGAAAAATCACGAGTGTGGAGGCATGGCGGACATGGCCTCGGCCAGGGCGGGTGGTCTTCACCAACGGTTGTTTTGACCTCCTTCACCCTGGGCATGTGGAGTATCTCGAAGCGGCTCGAACTTTGGGAGACCATCTTGTGGTGGGGGTCAATGATGACGCCTCGGTGCGACGCCTCAAAGGCCCCCAACGGCCCATCAATGACGTGCACTGTCGCACCCGCGTCCTCGCCGGCCTTGCCTGCGTGGATGCCATCATTGTTTTTAGCGAGGATACCCCGGAACGGCTTATCGCCGAGATAGCGCCGGATGTCCTCGTCAAAGGCGGGGATTGGCCGGTGGAGGCCATTGTCGGGCGAGGGTTGGTCCTGGCCCGTGGGGGCATGGTGCGCACCATCCCTTTGGCCGTTGGGCATAGTACAACGGCCATTATCGCCCGGATCCTGCACCGCTATGGCGTAACGGAGAACGCCGCATGACAGCTATTACCCATCGGCGGGTCATCTACAGCCTCGTCTATTTGCTTGATGTCTTGGTGGAGGCTGGGGTGTTTGATGCCGAGGCGCGGCGGAAGGTCCTCGAGCGGGCCAAGGCCCAAGGGGTGGATCCGCTTGCAGATGGGGGTATGGATATTCTTTTGGGTTTGGGCGTGCGGCTGCGGGCGCGTGGCGGGGAGGGGATGCGGCTTTCCGAGGAGCAGGTCCTGCGGGCCGTTGGAGCGCGTGAGGGGGTGGAGGTGCGTCGGGTCAGTCCCCTCGAGGTGGACTTCGACCCCAAATCTCGGGCTGTATCCGAGGGCTTTGCTCGTTCCAACCTTCTCGTGCCCCTTGGTTTTCAGGACGGACAATTAGTGCTTCTCGTCCACAACCCCTTTCGCCCTGAGCTGTGGTCGGACATCGCGCGCGTGTGCCCTCCGCCGTATCACATCATCCTTGGGGTCCGCGCGGACATCGAGCGACTCATTGATGATTTCTACGGCTTTCGAGCGGCCTTGGTGGCGGCTGAGGCGCGGTTTTCCGGCAGTGTGGAGCTTGGTAACCAGGAGGCACGGGTGCAGGTGGCGGAGCGCCTCGATGCCGATAGCGATCAACATATCATTAAGGCCGTGGATTATCTGCTGCGCTCTGCCCTGCGCGAGCGTGCCAGCGATATCCATCTCGAACCTAAACGCGAGGGCGGGCATATCCGCTTCCGCATCGATGGCCTGCTCCACGATGTGCACCAGATCCCGGCCACGGTGTATGCGGCGATGATCAATCGCCTCAAGGCCATGAGCCGACTTGATATTGCCGAGAAGCGCCGGCCTCAGGATGGTCGGGTACAGCTTCTGCTTGCAGGCGAGCCCACGGACGTGCGCGTCTCCACCATCCCGGTGGCCTTTGGGGAGAAGATGGTCCTGCGGCTTCTTTCAAGCCATTCTTCGTTGAAGCGTCCCGAGGAACTCGGCATGACCGAGGCGCAGCTCGCTCTCTTCCAACGGTTTGTCCGCCATACCCATGGGCTGATCCTCGTGACTGGTCCCACGGGGAGCGGGAAATCCACGACGTTGTACTCAACACTCAAGACCCTGGCATCACCACATGTCAACATCGTCACTTTGGAAGATCCCATTGAAATGGTGATGGACGACTTTAACCAGGTAGGCATTCAACCCCACATTGGGGTTACTTTTGGCGGCATGCTTCGCCATATCTTGCGCCAGGACCCGGATATCATCATGGTGGGGGAGATGCGCGACCTGGAGACCGCCGAACAGGCGGTGCAGGCTGCCCTCACCGGGCATGTCGTCTTCTCCACCCTCCACACCAACGACGCGGCCTCGGCCCTCACCCGCCTCTTGGAGCTTGGTCTTGAAGCTTATCTCATCAACGCTGCCGTGGTTGGCATTATTGCCCAGCGCCTAGTGCGGCTCGTCTGTCCCCATTGCAAGGAGCCCGTGCCGGTGGATCTCGACCAAATGCGCACGTTAGGACTGGAGCGCTTTTTTGAGAACACGCCGCACACCTGGCAGGGGCGTGGTTGCGAGGCCTGCCGGGGGACTGGGTTTTTGGGGCGGGAAGGAATTTTCGAGGTGTTACCTCTCGAAACCGATCTCAAGGACGCCCTGCGTCGCGGCGTGGACTTGGCGCAGCTGCGCGCCATGGTGCGAGCCAAGGGTATCCCCTCCTTAGTAGAGGATGGGATGGCCCGGGTGGTGGCAGGGCGCACCACCGTGGCCGAAGTCTTGCGGGTGGCTGGTGGAGCTGAAGACTAAAGGCGACGCGAACAGCTCGAGCTCACGGTCCATTGGGCTCCCAGTGGTGTCCCGTCGCGCAACCATTCGGCTACCTCTTTGGCCGCCGCTTTAATGGCGTCGCGGATGGCCCGTACCTGGGCGAGCTTTTCTTCGTGCGTGCCGGTTACAGCACTAGGGTCCGGAAAGGGGAGGTGGCAGCGATAGGTCATGCCGGGATAGATGGGGCAGCGGTCTTCCTCTTCCCCGCAAACCGTAATCACAACGTCAAAGATGCGGCCTTGCCGAAAAAGGTCAAAGGCAGATTGGCTGGTTTTCATGGAAAGATCAAAGCCCTCTTCTGCCATGACCTCGACCACCAGGGGGTTGATGGGTCTGGGGTCAAAGCCGGCACTTTCTACCACCCAGTTTGGTTCGCCGAAGCGGCGCAAATAGGCCTCGAACATCTGGCTGCGTGCACTGTTGTGAACGCAGATGATAAGGATACGGCGCATAACGGTCCTCCCGGGAGAGAAAATAGGCCATTATAGTGGCTTTAAACTGTGGCGGAATAACGACAATCGGGTGACGATTTGTGCTTGTTTTTGAAGACGCCAGAAGAGGGAAGAAATCAAAAGGCCGCAAGATTCCTGGTGATGCCCTTGCGCGGGGGAAAGAGACATCATGAAGGCACTTGCCGTGTGTGGCAATTTTGTGGTGCACACGGCGACGCCAGAAGATGGTCGTTTTGTTCTGCCGATACCCCCAACGAGGCTTAGCGCTGGCCACTATTCCGAGCGACTGCTTTCCTGGCGGAGATGGAATTCCCGCTTGAGGATGTCTTCGAGGCAGCGGCGGCAAATATCAGTGTTGTGCACACCAGTAAGGCGCATCTCCAAAGCAGGGGCGAGTTCGCCTTTTTGGCCGCCAAGGCGGGCGAGGTTCGTGGGGTCCATGAGGGGAAGGGTGTATCGTTCCTCAAAGATCCCGTCCGTTAGGCCTTGGATCTCGACGCCACAGATGTCGCAGAAGCGGCGGATCATTGCCCAGCCTCCTTGAGGGTTCCGCGGAATTCCTCCCAGGAAGATAATCCAAGCGATTCGGCAAGGGCAGTGACTTCGTCCACGAGGGTAAAAACGCGGTCAGGTCGGGTAAACGAGGCTGTTCCTACCTGGACGGCATGGGCCCCGACGAGCAGGAATTCGAGGACATCCTCGGCGGTGGAGATTCCGCCGATGCCGATAACGGGGATGGATACGGCCTTGGCGACCGCGTGGACCATACGCAAGGCGATGGGCTTGATGGCGGGGCCGGAGAGACCACCTGTGCCAGTGGCCAGGCGTGGGGTGCGGGTGCGGATGTCCACGGCCATACCGGTGATGGTATTGATGAGGGAGAGCATCGTGGCGCCAGCATCCTGGGCAGTGCGCGCCATGACGGTGATGTCGGTGACGTTGGGCGAGAGCTTGACGATCACCGGCTTGCCAGCGGCGTGCGCGACGACCGCAGCGGTGACTTCGGCGAGGGCTGCGGGGTCTTGACCAAACTGCACTCCCCCCTGGCGTACGTTGGGGCACGAAACATTGATTTCCACGGCGGCGATACGCGGCGCCGTGGCCACCTGGCTCGTGAGCTGGGCAAACTCCTCGGCGCTTTGGGCATAGAGGTTGGCGATAATGGGCACCTCTGCTGGAAGGAAGGGGAGTTTTTTTTCAAGAAACTCCTCTATCCCGACGTTTTGCAGGCCAATGCTGTTGAGCATCCCGCAGGGGGTCTCAGCAATCCGTGGGGTGGGATTGCCTTGGCGAGGAGAGCGAGAGAGCCCTTTGACACAAATGGCCCCCAGGCGCCGAAGGTCACCGTATCGGGCAAATTCGAGGCCATAACCAAAGGTCCCTGAGGCCGGGATGATGGGATTTTTGAGGGTGAGTCCTGGCAGATGGACCGTGGTATCCATGATGACCTCCCATTAGTCCCAGGCAAGGGCCCGGATGTCGAACACTGGCCCATGCACGCAGCTGGGGACCCGTTCACCGGTAGCAGTCGTGGCCACGCACCCCAAACAGGCGCCGACACCGCAGCCCATGCGGTTTTCGAGCGACACCTGGCCAGGGACGCCATGTTCGAGGCAAAGTCGAGCTACGGCTCGAAGCATCGGCGTAGGACCGCAGCAGAGCACCATGCCCTTGGGACCGAGGGCCTGGATGCGGCGGGAAAGCTCCTGCGCAAAGTCTTCGATATCCGCAGGGGATGTTTGGCGTTTGGCCTCGCAGGGGATGGCGGAAGCTATTTCGGCGTAGAGGGGATAGGCCTCCAGGGGAAGGCGGTGGCCAAAGAGGAGCTCGGACTCAGGCAAGCGATGGTCCGCGGTGGCAAAGAGGCCAAAGGCCGCCAGGCCGATGCCACCGGCCAGCAGAAGATAGGGCCCAGAGGCCTTTGTTTGAAAGCCTCGGCCCAAGGGCCCCCACGCCGCCACGGTATCGCCGGGCCGAAGGGCCGCCAGGCGTTGGGTCCCGCGGCCAATTACTTGGAAGACGACGCGCAACCCATTGGTGTCACAGCGGTAAATGGACAATGGCCGCCCCCAGGTGAGTTCGTGGCCGAACTGGTGGGGCCGAAGCATGACGAATTGCCCTGGTTTGGGCTGCCAGGGAGGAGGGCTGAGGGTGAGGTCCACGATTGTCGGATCCGGTCCCGGGCGAATGGCGTGCACGGTAAGGTCGAGGGCATTCATAGGGTCTTTTCTCCAGCCATAGAGGCGAGGATTGTCTGGCGTTCCTGTTCGCCAAGCCGATGGCAGTGGCTCACGGTGCTGCCGTTTACCACCGTTTTTTCCACATGGAAATGGCGGGTTGCGCAACGCGCCAGTTGGGGCCAATGGGTAATGACGAGAAGTTGCTGGCGTTCTGCAAGATGGGTGAGGCGCTGGGCAACCCGAGAAAGTGTTGTTCCGCCGATACCGGTATCGATCTCGTCGAAAATGAGGGTTGGGAAATGGTCGCTGCGAACCAGCGTCGTGATGGCCAACAGAAAGCGGGAGAGTTCGCCGCCTGAGGCGATCCGATCGAGCGGCTGGGGAGGGAGTCCAGGGTTAGGGGCCCAAAGAAAGCGGGGGCGCAGTTCCTCCACCTCTGAGGCAATGCGCTGCACTTGGAATTGGGTGAGGACCTGGACTGCTTGGGGGAAGCCAAGGGCTACGAGCTCTCCGGCCAACGCGGTGGTAAGCTGCTCTGCAGCGGTTTGGCGGGCCTGGTTGAGCTCGCCTGTTGCCGCGGCCAAGGCCGCACGGGCCGCATTGGCCTCCCGGGCAAGGCGCTGGCGTTCGAGTCCCGCGGCGTCCAAGGCCGAAAGGTTGGCTTCAATTTCTTCCTCGAGGCGAACAAGGTCCTCCACCGGCCGGCGCAGGCGGCGGGCAAGGGCTTGGAGCTCGAAGAGGCGGCGCTCCACGGCGTCGAGGTCGATGGGCGCGGCCTGGCGTGCAGCTTGGGTGAGGCCTCGCTCCACAAGCCCAAGGGCCTCCCGCAGGGCCAGGAGACTGGTTTGGGTCTCTTCAAGGCCCCCGAGGCCAGGCAGCAGGCCAGTGGTTTGGCTAAGGAGACGCTCCAGGGTGGCCATTTGGGTCAGAAGTCCGGACTCCCCGCGCAGGAGGGCCTGCAGCGCAGCGGCGAGCTCTGTCAGCGTTGCCGAGGCCCGGGCCTGGTCTCGGGCGGCAAGGAGCTCCGCTTCTTCGCCGGCCTTGGGAGCCACTTTGCGGATTTCCCCCAGTTGGTATTCGAGGAGGTCGCGGCGGGCTTCGAGGTCGGCGACTCGGGCTTCCAATTCTGCTTGGGCCGCTTCCACCTGGCGCAGGGCCTCGAGGGCTTGGCGTTGATGGACAAGGACCTCAGGGGCAGCGAGCATGGCGTCCACAAGGCGGGTGTGTTCCCCTGGAGCAAGCAGCCGCTGACTGCCATGTTGGCTGGTGATGAGGACTAAATCAGAAGCCAACTCCACGAGCTTGCTTTGCGGAACGAGTTGCCCGTTGACCCAACATCGGCTCCTGCCAGTGGCGGAGAGTTCACGGCGGAGGATGGTTTCCTTGCCCTTTGGATCAACAAAGATGGCCTCAACCGCGGCGCGTTCCGCTCCAGGCCGCACCAATTCTGCTCCTCCTTTGGCACCCAATACAAGGGCGATAGCCCGGAGAATAAGGGATTTCCCTGCCCCCGACTCGCCTGTGAGGACGTTCATCCCCGGGCCAAGTTCAAGTTGAGCACCTTCAATGAGGGCAAGATTGGTAATGGAGAGGAACTCGAGCATAACTCGTGGTGTGGATTTAGGGCATGCGCCAGAGGATGCTGAGGAGCACGGCCAATTGGGTTATCCAGAAACCAAAACTCCAGAGGAGAATATTGGCTCGTATCCGTTCTAAATCCCCTTTAAGCTCGGCGCGCACCAGTTCGATTTCTTTGGTGAGCCGAAGGTCCATGGCTCTCGCTTCTGTTCGGAGCTGCTCGATGTTGGCGGTAAGGTCAGCGCGGATTTCCTCAATGCGCGTGGTCAAATCCGCCCGGACCTGCTCGATTCCAAGGCGGATTTCAGCATTGGCGTTGGTAAGGACACGTTCCGTCCTCTGGAGGTCCTGTTGGGTGACCATTTCCTGGAGTTGGGGATAGCGATCGTCCAGCATTTCAAAGGCTTCGGCAATGACCTTGGCACGAGGACGCTCATCCGGCGCCGAGGAAAGGCGTTCGTAGAGATCGATGACCGAGGGGCGGCCCATAGAATCCTCCTTGGAACTGCAGCCCTCATAGACAGAGGAACGTACTGCGTCAAAGCTCTCTCGTGGTGGCGTCGTTTTCGGTCTCCAGGAGATGAGCCAGGCTTCCCGTGGGGTCGAGGTCATGGAGGGCGTGAGAGAATGCCTCGAGTTCCTGACACCGCGTGGCCGCGTGGTGCGCGAGGGCGAGTTCTTCGGCCGCTTCGCGTAAACGGAAGGCCCGGGCGTTGGTCAGGGCGCTCTCCAGCCCTAGGCTCCAGTCGTTGGGGGCGCGGAGGGAGAGAAACGACAGGGCTCCTAGGCGAGTTGCTTCGTAGCCCCGCCAGGGGGCGAGGAGCTTGGCGATGCGCTGGGGGGGCTCGTAAGCCTCAGGGTCTTGTTCGTGGGCAAGGATAAGCGTTTCTAGGGCAGAGCCAGGGAGATGGCGGTGGGGGGTAAAGGGGAATCCTGGCCGGCAGGGCACCGCTATGTCCTCCCAAAATCTGGCCCACGCCAACAGGGTCGCCGTAGGTGGTGCGGCAGGATGTTGCGGCAGGGGGATGCCAGCAGCCGCGTGGAGGCGCAGGGCTGCAGGCCACGCACCAAGGTGCAGGGCCGCCAAACTGGCCTGGGCGAGAAGGCTGCGGTCTGCAGGTGGGGCCATGGCGAGTTCCTCCACAAGGGCGCGGGCACGAGCAGGTTGCGTCTCGAGCTCCAGGCGCAGGAAGGCGGCCATGGCCCCTGGATGGTGGGTGAGGGTGGCCAGATGGGGGCGGAGGCGCTCTGCAGGGACCTGGAGATGACCGGCCTCGCGGAGCACGGCAATTGCCGTCCAGAAAGCCGCTTCCGCTGTAGTGCCGCAAGCAGCCGTTCCTGAGGCCGAGAGGGCTGCCAGGAGGTGTTGGGCGCGGTGAAGAGGTAGGTGTTCGGCATGGATACGGGCGTACGCCTGGACCCCGAGGAGTCGGGCCGCCACGGGATGGCGAAGGAGATCGGCCACGGCATCGAGCATCTGCCCGCCGTGGTCATAGAGCAGGACCTCCTTGTCCGGGACAAAGAGTTCTTCCACCCCAGGAACCTGGGGCGTGACCACGGCACAGCCACAGGATGCAGCCTCAAAGAGGCGGAAATTGATCTCGCCGAGGATGGCCTCGTTGGGTGCTATTTGGGCCGTGTCGTACGCCGCGAGCATGGCCTCGAAAGAAAGGTCGGTTTCCAAACGAGCGCCTGGAATGGTGCGGAGGAGCTCGGCAAACCAACTGCGTACAGGTCGGGTCGGTCCGAGACGGCCCACGAAGAGCACCGGAGTGGTGCGCTGCTCCCAAGGGCGAAGCGACCGTGGGAGGCCAGGCCAGGGGAGCCACGCCACCGCCGGAAGATGGGCTGCAAGGAGAGGGACCCAGCCTTTTTGGGTGGTGAAGGTAAGATCAAAAAGTTGGCCATAGAATTGATGCCAATAGGCGTTGAGGTGGGTGTCGATGGACCAAAAGACTTTGGGGCAAGAACATTGTGGCAGGTCGGCCAGTAGGACCCGTGGCCCGAGACGCTCTTGCTGGATGAGAAGGTCCGGGGTGAAGTCGCCGAGATAGTCGGCAAGGCGGACCACGCCTGCAGGAGGAGAGATGGGCCGCACGGTGTGCCCCAGTTGGGCGAGGGCTGGGGCGAGGCTTACGTCTACAGCAGCGATCTTCATGTGTCCCCTCCAAAGAGTCGGCGCCAGGGGACTTGGGGCGTAACCTCCTCCCAAGGGCCGATGGCCGCTATCTGTCCATCCTCGAGGACCAGGGCATGGGTGGCGAGGGATGCGAGTCTTTGGGGGTGATGGGTGGCGATGACCAGGAGGCGTTTGGGATGTGCCAGCTTGTGGTGGAGCAGGAGGGCGAGCCGCTCTTGCCAGGAGGCGTCCAAGCCTTCGAAGGGTTCGTCGAGAAGGAGGAGAGGAGGGTCGTGGACTACGGCCCGAGCAAGGAGGACCAGACGCAGCTGGCCAAGGGAAAGGGCGCTTATGGGCTGGTGGAGCCAATGGCATATCTCCCATTGTTGGGCGAGGGATCGGGCTGTGGCTTCGGCGCCTGGGGGCAAGGGCCGGGGACGCCCAAGGGCGCCAGAAAAGCCTGATTGTATGGCCTCTGCCACAAGGGTTGTCGGGTCAAAGGCAGGGACAAGCCAGGGGGCAAGGACGCCGATGCGCGTCTTGGCGGCGAGTACCGACATCCCTTCCGCAAGGCGCAGGACGTGTCCCCCTGGCCAGGGATGGCGCCAGCCGGCGGCAAGCTGGAGAAGGGTTGATTTGCCAGCGCCATTGGCACCCACAACGAGCCAGACTTCCCCTGCGTGGGCACGCCAACAGAGGTCCCGAAGGAGTGTGGCTGTACCGCAACGCACCGCCACGGCCTGGAGATGCAAAAGGACTGGTCCCTGCTGGGGGGCGTGGGGCCGATTGGTGGGGAACTGGCGCTGGGGACGAGGTCGGGATGCCGGGGCGAGGGTCCCGTGGCGCAACCGAACCCGCTGCATCGGCAGTTCAAAAGCAGGGGCGCGGTGGTGGCTTGTGAGAACGAGGAGGGCGCCGTCGGCGGCTTCTGCTTCGAGGATTTGGCGCACGAGACGGAGGCTGCGGGCATCGAGGCCAAGGCTCCATTCGTCCACGAGCAGGAGCGAAGGGCGGCCCAGGAGGGCGCGGGCAAGAAGCGTACGCTGGGTCTGCCCCGTGGAGAGCTGGGAGATGGGGCGCGGCAGGAGGTCGTCAATCTCCAGCCGGGCGGCCATGGTGTGCACTTCATGTGCCAGGGCTGGGGAAATGGGGTGGCAGAAGAAGGTCCTTCCTTCTTTTCCGGAAGCAATGACCTCGGCCACAGACGGGCGCGTCCCATGACGGGAAAGGATTTCGATTTGGAGGGGGGTAGCGAGGCGGATATGCCGACGGGCAAGAAGCGGCGAGGCGGTAGGCGATCCCTGGATGAAGTAGACTCGGGCAGGCCTTTGCCCGGGCCGCTCCACAGGCCAGATCTCGCCAGCAAGAAGGCGCAGGAGGGTCGTCTTGCCGGCGCCATTGTCGCCTTCTATCCAGAGGTGTCTTGTTACCTGAAAAGAGATGCCAGCGAGGATGGGACGACAGCCGTGGCGTACCTCGGCGTTCTCGAAATGGACGACGAGAGGCGGGCGTTTCATGAACGGCAGCTCTAGCATGGGGAGGGGTGGGTGACCAGTCGAGAAAAAGTGGGCTTGGACCAGTTGACAATGGCCGCGCTTTGCCTCAAATGCCCCTTCGCTACGTCGCGTGGGGCTGTAGCTCAGCTGGGAGAGCGCTTGAATGGCATTCAAGAGGTCGTCAGTTCGATCCTGATCAGCTCCACCACGAAGAAGGCGACGTTGTCCAAGAGTCCCTTGAATGCCGCGAGAGGCCGCTGTGAGGCGGCCTTTTCGTTTTTCGGGGCGTTCGGGGGCGAGCCGGCGTTCTTCTTTGGCACAACGCAGGCGGTTTTTTGTTTCTTAAGGAGTTACGTCTGGGGCAGACCAGCGGTGCAGCAGGGCCGCAGGGAGGTATGCGGCGGGCATTTGGTCTGGTGCAGGCCCACGATGCCCTTGAGGGCAGAGGAATAGCTCCTGGCTAGCCATGGGAGTGCGTGGGAGATTATTCTGTCTTGGCCGCCGGAGAGGCCTCCTGCCATACGACACAGTTCCGTCCCGCTTGCTTGGCGCGGTAGAGTTGGGCGTCGGCTTGGCGGAGGAGATCGTCGACGCTCCCTTCGTGGTGAGGCCAGGCCGTTACTCCACCGATGCTGATGGTGAGCACCCCGAAGGGAGAACCGGTGTGCGGGATGGCGAGTTTTTCTACCCGGAATCGTGCTTGGCGGCACAGTTTGCGTGCTCCGCGCATGGGGGTGTGGGGGAGGAGCAGGACAAATTCTTCCCCGCCATAGCGGGCGGCCAGGTCTCCCGGGCGTTTGGCGGCTTCGGCCAAGGTCTGCGCGACTTGGCGCAGGGCCAGATCGCCGGCGCCATGGCCATAGGTATCGTTGAAGGCCTTGAAATGGTCGATATCCACCATGGCAAGGGAGATGGGCTGGTGGATGCGCTGGCAGCGGGCCCATTCCTGGTTGAGGGTTTGGTCCAAGGCGCGGCGGTTGGGGATCTCTGTCAGGGAGTCCAGGAGTACCATTTCTTCGAGGATTTCCCGTTGCCGAACCATGGTGAGGATATTTCGCACCCGGGCGCGCAGGATCCCTGCGCGCAGGGGCTTGGTGAGGTAGTCGATGGCGCCAAGATTGAGTCCCTCTTCTTCGTCCTCTTCAGATTCGAGGGCCGTGACAAAAATGACAGGGATAGCGCTGGTCGCAGGGTTGGCCTTCAAACGCTTACAGACTTCGTAGCCAGAGATGCCAGGCATAAGGACATCGAGGATGATGAGGTCAGGGCGCCGCTGTTCGGCCAAAGCGAGGGCGGCCTCGCCGCTCGCGGCGGTGAGGACTTCATATTCTTCACGGAAGATGCTCTCCATAAAGAGGAGATTGACGGGCTCGTCATCGGCGAGGAGGAGGATGCGGCGGCGGGCCGGCGAGGGGTGAAGCATAGGTGCCATGGTCATAGACGTAGCGGCAGGGGCTTCATTTGCCAAGAGGTTTCCTTTATTTTTGGCCATTGCTGGACCACCGTTCGGCCGTCTTCTGGAAGAAAGAGCCCCGTATGGGCGGAGCAAGAGGCTTGTGCTTTCAAGGTCGAAGGGGTTTTTGCAGGACGATGTCCAAGACTGTGGAAAACCAGAGAGTTGTTGCTTATGCTTGGGGGTACGGGTTAAGGAGAATTTTGGAGGTGTGTATGCAGCGATGGCGGCATGTGGCGGTGGCAGGCGGAGTGGCTGCTGTTTTGCTTGGGGGGCTTGGGGGCATCAAATGGGCCCAGATTGCAGCCATGATCGCCCAGGCCCAGCAGGTGCAGATGCCGGCAACTTCGGTGGCAGTGGTCGAGGTCCAACGGATGCCATGGCCGGAAACCATTGACGCCGTGGGCACGGTGACCGCGAGCCAAGGGACAATAGTCCGTGTGGAAGTGCCGGGCAAAGTGGCCCAGCTATTGTTCGATTCTGGGGATCGGGTGCAGGGCGGGCAGCCCCTTCTTGTGCAGGAGGCGAGGGAAGAAACGGCCCAGCTTCAAGCTGCCCGTGCTGCTGCGGAGCTTGCCCGTCTCGATCTCGCCCGTGGCCAGCGCTTGGCTGCCGAAAGGGTGATTGCCCGCGCTGAGCTGGACCGCCTTGAGGCCGCAGCCCGGCAAACCCAAGCCCAAGCTGAGGCCTTGGCGGCGCTCGTGGCCAAGAAGACTGTTCGCGCCCCGTTTGACGGCGTGCTGGGTATCCGCCGCGTCAGCCTCGGCCAAATGCTGTCTTCAGGCGACCCTGTCGTGGATATCCAGCAACAGGGTGAGCTGCGGGTGGAATTTTCTGTGCCCCAAGAGGATGCTGGCCGGCTGCAGCCTGGGATGCCGGTGGAGGTCATTGGCGGCCAGGTGGCTGGAGAAGGCCGGATCCTGAGCGTTGAACCGCAGGCCGATCCTGCGACGCGCACGGTGCGGGCGGTGGCCCGTCTCGAAGGCCCGCCATCTTCGCTGCGGCCAGGGATGTTCGTGCGGGTCGTTGTTCGCCGTGACGTCCAGCGGGATGTGGTGGTAATCCCTGCGACTGCCGTGCGTACCGCGCCGTATGGCGATTCGGTATTTGTGGTAGAAGAAACGAGTAATGGCACCTTGGCCCGACAGACCTTTGTGCGTCTCGGCGATCGCCGTGGCGATTACATCGCAGTGGTCGCTGGCCTTGAGGTCGGAAAGCGTGTGGTTGCCAGCGGCGTATTCCGCCTCCGTTCAGGGCAACCTGTGGCCATAACGGATGCCCATGCTCTTCCCTTCCAAATACAGCCCAAACCTGCCAACGAGTAACGCATGCGTCTTACCGATATTTTTATTCGTCGGCCGGTGCTCGCCTTGGTGATCAACATCCTTATTGTTGTCGCCGGCGTCCAAGCCATTCGCGGGTTGTCCGTGCGTCAGTATCCGCGCAGCGAAAACAGCGTCGTCACGGTGCGCACGGTGTATATTGGCGCCAGTCCTGAGCTTGTGCGCGGCTTTGTCACTACCGTGCTCGAGCGGGCTATCGCTGCTGCTGACGGTATTGAATACATCGAATCCCAAAGCAGCCAAAACCTCTCCCTCATTCAGGCCCGACTCAAAATCAACTACGACCCCATCAAGGCCCTCGCCGACATCAGCGCCAAGGTGGATCAAGTCCGCGGCGACCTTCCTCCAGAGGCCGAGGTGCCCGTCATCCAGGTGGAGTCTGCAGATACCCAGTTCGCCTCGGCCTATCTCAGCTTCACCTCCACGGTACTCGAGCGCAACCAAGTGACCGACTACCTGGTGCGGGTGATCCAACCACGCCTCTCGGCCCTGCCGGGGGTGCAGCGGGCGGATATCCTTGGAGGGCGCACCTTTGCCATGCGTATCTGGCTCGATCCAAGACGCATGGCCGCCTTTGGGGTTGGACCCACGGATGTCCGGATGGCCCTTGCGACGCGCAACGCGTTGGCCGCAGTGGGGCAAACAAAAGGCAATTTGGTCCAAGTCAATCTGGCCGCCACGTCGGATCTGACAAGTGCCCGGGAATTTGAAGAACTGGTGGTGCGCGATGACGGGGATCGCCTCGTGCGCTTGCGGGATATCGCCGAGGTCGTGCTTGGGGCCGAAGACTATGATGCGGAGGTGCGCTTTTCCGGCCAGGAGGCAGTGTTCATGGGTGTGTGGCCATTGCCCACCGCCAATTCCCTTGAAGTCATCGACCTCGTGCGTCGGGAGATGGAAGACCTCCAGCGCAATTTGCCCGAAGGCATGACCGCCCGCATTGCCTACGATGCCACCGACTATATCCGGACAGCTATCCGGGAGGTCTTGGTGGCCCTGGCCCAGACGCTGACCATTGTGGTGGTGGTCGTCTATCTTTTTCTTGGTCGGGTGCGCTCGGCGTTGGTGCCGGCAGTCACCATCCCCTTGTCGCTTGTGGGGGCCGCCTTTCTCATGAGCCTTTTAGGGTTTACCATCAACCTTCTCACCTTGCTTGCCTTGGTGCTCTGTGTCGGATTGGTCGTGGATGACGCCATTGTGGTGGTGGAAAACGTGGAGCGCCATGTGCGCCTGGGCAAGCCGCCGCGGGAGGCAGCGTTGGTGGCTGGCCGGGAGCTTGCCATGGCCCTCATTGCCACGACCATAGTCCTTGTCGCGGTGTACGCACCCATTGCCTTTCAAGGCGGGCTCACTGGCGCCTTGTTTCGTGAATTTGCCCTCACCTTGAGCGGGGCGGTGTGTGTCTCCACCGTAACGGCCATCACCTTGTCCCCCGTTATGTCGTCATGGCTTTTGGCTGGCAGACGGCTCGATGGCCCATTCGTCCAGCGGATTACGAAAGGCTTTACCCGCTTCGAATCGTGGTATGCTCGTCTCCTTGGCCGGGTCGTGGAGGGCCGGGCCGGGATGTATGTCCTCTGGGTTGTCCTTTCTGCCGCCTGTGTCCCCATGTTCGTCCTCTCTCCCAAAGAGCTGGCGCCAGCAGAGGATCAGGGGGTGATTTTTGGAATTCTCGATGCCCCAGCCGATGCCTCCCTCCAGCAGACGAGCCGTTTTGCCCAAGCGGTGAACGATGTCTTTTTTGCCGTCCCAGAAGCCCAGTTTTCCTTCCAGGTGACGTTTCCTTCCAGCGGGTTCAGTGGGCTCGTCCTGCGGCCCTGGGAAGAGCGCACGCGGTCCGTGTTTACCATCCTCCCGCAGGTCCAGCGGGGGCTTGACGCCATTCCCGGCATCCAGATGTTTGCGGTCTCCCCGCCCCCCCTGCCAGGCGGGGGTGATTTCCCTGTGGAATTCATCGTTGCCTCCACGGACGAACAGGACCGGGTCTTGGAATTGGCCCAGGAAATCCAAGGCCGAGCTGCGGCCAGTGGTATCTTCGCTTTTCCCCCGCTTATCGATGTGAAGATAGATCAGCCCACGGCACGGCTCGTGCTCGATCGGGACAAGATCGCTGCCCTCGGGCTCTCTTTGGCCCAAGTGGCGGCTGATATCAGCGTCATGACCGGTGGCAATTACGTCAATCGCTTCAGTATGGAAGGTCGCAGCTACAAGGTCATCCCGCAGGTGCAACGGGTGGATCGGCTGACGGCTGAGGATTTAGGGCGCATCTATCTGCGGACACCCCAAGGGATGGTCCCCCTGTCGGCAGTGGCGCGGGTGGAGTACACTGCTGGGCCGCGAGCACTCCAGCGTTTCCAGCAGCTCAATGCCGTAAAGCTCAGTGGCATCCCCATGCGTCCCTTGGACGAGGCCCTGCGCTTTCTCGAGACGCAGGCAGCCGAGGTATTGCCTAAAGGCTATAGGGTTGATTATAAAGGCGATTCTCGCCAGCTGCGCACCGAAGGCAATACCTTTCTCCCGGCCATGGCCCTCGCCGTGCTCTGCGCCTTTCTCGTGCTGGCCGCCCAGTATGAAAGCTTCCGGGACCCGCTCATTATCCTTGCCGGCTCCGCGCCCCTGGGACTTTTTGGCGCCCTGGTGTTTACCTTCCTCAAAATGCCGGACCCCAGCGTCCCGTTCTGGACGACCCCGTTCACCACCACCCTCAACATCTATTCGCAGGTGGGGCTAGTGACCCTCGTGGGCTTGGTGGCGAAAAACGGTATCCTGCTGGTGGAGTTCGCCAACCAGCTCCAGGAGGAGGGCAAGGGCAAACTGGAGGCGGCTATAGAAGCGGCGCGGACGCGGTTGCGGCCTATTGTCATGACCTCGGCCTCCACAGTGGCGGGATTTGTCCCCTTGGTCCTGGCCACAGGTGCTGGGGCGGCGGCCCGTTTTTCCATCGGCATCGTCCTGGTGGGAGGCATGATCATCGGCACGGTCTGCTCGCTGTTCTTTGTGCCGTGCCTCTATCTCCTTTTGGCCCGACCTCGGCAGGCGGCACCCTTGGCCGATGGATAGCCATGCGTCTGTGGTGGTATGTGGCCGACTACCTCAGCCACGCCCGGGCGGCCCGTGCCTACCATGAGGCCGCGAGGGGAGCTGGGCTTTGTCTCGTGGAAGACCCTGCCCTTGCCGATCTCTGTGTCCTCCATGAAGATCCGGTCTTTTGGCCAACGCTCTTTGCTCGGTTCCCCCTCCTTCGGGAACGGCCTCGGGTGGGGTATGCGGTATGGGAGGCCCAGACCCTCTCCCCAGCCCATGCCCCCCATCTGCCGCTAGTGGATGCGGTGTGGACGGCCTCCCATTTTTCGGCCCATGGCCTGCGCCAAGGGCATCCGTGGGTGGAGGTCCTGCCCCATGTGGTGCAGGCACTTTCCCCCTCACCAGAAGCAGTGGCGTGGGTCAAAAAGCGGGTTGGGGAAGCGCCATATTTTCTTGTGGTCACCGACAGCATCAACCCGCGCAAAAACCTGCCGGCCGTCCTGCGCGCCTTTGCTCGTGTGCGCCATGGTCTGCAGGGTGCTCGCCTGGTGGTCAAACACTACCGCCAGGCCGTGGACCTGGGAGGGCTACCCCAGGTCGTCAGCATCCCGGAGGAGGTGAGCGATGGCCAAATGGCAGCGCTCATGACTGGGGCTGTGGCCGTGGTGAGCGCCCACCGTGCCGAGGCCTGGGGGCTGGTGCTCTCCGAGGCCATGGCCCTGGGGGTCCCGGTGGTCGCCACTGGTTGGTCAGGGAATCTCGAATTTATGGATGCGGGAAACGCCCTTCTTCTTCCCTATGCGTTGGTCCCGGTGGGGCAGTCCATGGCCACCATGCTGCCGCATTTTACGCCAGAGATGCGCTGGGCCGAAGTGGATGAAGCGGCCCTCGGCCGGGCGTTGGTCCGCTTGGTCCGCTTCGGGGCAGATCCGCTCATGCTCCAGCGTGCTCGGGCTGTGGCAGAGCGGTTCTCTCCGGCCCACGTGGGCGCCCGTCTGCGGCAGCTGGCCGAGGCGGTGTTCCATCGGTACGGCAGGGGAAAGGACCGCGCCATCCCGTAATATCGTTTCCGTTCAGCGTCCCTGAGCCCGTGCAGGCAGGGCCGACGCTTCTCCCAAGGACTATGGGCATCTGGCAAGGATGGATGGGCCATGTCGTGGCGCAATAGACGGCCGTCCTTTCGGCCCCACCGAGAAAGATGCCTTCGTATCCCTGCTTGCCACGGCGCGGCACACGAGAGGGTTGGGTCTCTCAGCAATTAGGGTTCGGGCAGGGTTCTTTGACCGAGCGCTGCGGCTGCTGCGGCAGCGAGGCGGGGGCTGATGCGCGAGAACTCATCGAGGTCCGTGGCCGTTTCTAGTCCTGGCACAAGGGCACGCACGACGGGGATGCCGATATCGTCGCGGGTGAGGTCGGCATAGATGGGCTCGTAGCCGTGGGCAGAGAGGATGGCCTCGAGGAGGCGAACATCGCCGCTCGCCGAGCCGGTGGACAGGTCGGGGAGGTCCTCGATGTGGCGCTCGGGCAAGGGGGACGGGAACGTGGCCGAGGCTGGGCCGTGGGGAAAGGGGAACGGCACTTCGGTGATGGCGGCGAGGGCCGCGTGGGGTCCACAGAGGTCGGCGGCGGTGGCCTTGGCAAAGCCACCGCCTGGCAGGGGGACAAGGGCCTTGAAGGCAGGGATGCCGAATTCGGTGGTGATGTCGTGCAGGATTAGGTCAACCCCTTGGGCACGGTAGGCAGCAAGGAGTCGCTGGAGTAAGGGGGTGCGGCTGCGGGGGCGGAAGGCGCGCTCAGGATTCCAGGGGGAGGTGATTTCGGCATCGCGTTCCAGGACTTCAAGTAGTCCGGCGCGCCGGGCTTCATCGAAAGTGCTCCCTGATGCCAGACCCGTAGACCCCAGGGCGCCAAAGAGTTTGGGTTCATCGAGGTTGGCAAAGAGGAATACGGCCTGTACCGGCACCCAGATGGTGGCACCGAGGGCTGTGGTTGCTGGCATCCAGGCGAGGGGCGCATCTGGGGCTGGGGCCTCGAGGCAGAGCGTGTTGAGGTCAAGGGCTGGGGCCTCGAGTTCCGTTGCCCGGGCCGTGCGCACCGTGCCGCCGCGGACAAGGCCGGGGATGTGGTCCTCTTCCACGGAAGCAAAAGAGCAGACTCGCTCCACTATTTCCATGGCAAGGGAGACGCGGGCGGCCTCGAGGGTGGTCCCCCGGCCGTAGCTCGTCATCGTTCCCTGGAGGGTGTAGCTGAGGCGACCGTGGACGACCGAGCGCTGAAGGCGCCAGGAGCGGGTGAGTCCAACGGGGGCCAAGGAGGCTTGGTGCCGCAGCTCAGGACCCGCGAGGACGCCAATGGTTTCTAAGGCGCTCAGGGCGCGGTGGAGGACTTCAGGGAGTGGAGGACGAGGAGCGGGGTCGGGAAAGGAGATTTGGGCCTGCAGGGTGGCAGGATCGATGGTGCGGGGGAAGGCGGGTGCGGTGGGCAGAGGTGGCAGATCAAGGGGCAAGGGGCGGCCTTGGAACACCGCGTCTGCGAGGGCCAGGCTCCAGGCGCGGTGGGTTTCGGCATCGGCCTGACTTCGGTTGCGGAGAAAGACAAGGGGGGAGGCGGCAGCGAGCTCGGCCAGGCGTGGGGTGGCAAGCAGGGGGCTTAGCGCCGCAAGGCCAGGGTTGAGGAGCACGGTTTCCAGGGCAAGGGCGGCTCGGCTCAGGTCGGGGTGCTGGGCGAGGTCTTGGATGGCTTTTGTCCCGGCGGTAGCAAGGATGCGTCGGGCCTCGGCGCGCAAGAAGGCGTCGTTGGGTGTGGCCGCGACGAGATCTATGATTGCAGTAAGTCCTGGGCATGGCCGAAGCCGAGGGGCGAAGAAGGCTACGCCCAGGTGGCTGTGGTGGTGTTCGAGGCAATACTGGTGCATACGCAGGCCTCCACGGGTTAGGCTTTGCGCTCCAAGAGTGCAAAAAAGAAAACTTCACCGAGCTCACGCGGGGTTGTGCCTTGGGTGCGGGGGTAAAACTGGGGATGGCGCTGGAGGAAGGCCTCGATTTGCCCCTCGTTTTCCATGCGTGTGAGGGTACAGGTGAGGTAGGCAATGACGCCTTTGGCCGGGACGAGTGAGGCCGCTGCGTCCAGGAGTGCGCGCTGGGTTTGGGCCAGGGCCACCATGTCCTGCGGGGAGCGCTTCCAGCGAATATCGGGCCGGTGAGCGAGGACGCCGAGGCCCGTACAGGGGACGTCGAGGAGGATGGAGCCAGGACGGCGCTGCAGCGGTGGCCGGCGGGCATCGGCGCGAAACATAGGAAGAAAGAGGCCAAGGCGGTGGGCCTGGGCGCGAAGCCCTGCCATGCGGCCAGCATGGAGGTCGGAGGCCCAGACCGCTTTGCCGAGGTCGGCAAGGAGGGTGGCCTTGCCGCCGTGGCCAGCACAGGCATCCCACACCGGCTCTGGCCAGGAGGCGGGGTCCAAAGCGGCTACGGCCTCCTGGCTGGCAAGGCTGAGGCGGCAGAGGTCCCCTTGGTTTTCGGCAACCGCAAACCGTTTCTCCCAACCAGGGAGAGCAAATCCGTAGCGACCGGTGGCGCAAGCTATCGGGGCGAGTTCCTGACGCACGTCTGCAGCTCTCGGGCTCGGCCGAACGCGTACGCCCACCGGGGCAGGGTCAAGGCTCATGGCGGCCATCTGGCGTGCTCCTTCCAAGCCGACTTCCTCTACCCAGAGATTCCATATCCAAGGCGGTAAAGAGAACCATTGGGCAGGCGTCCCCCCAGCGGCAGCGAAGGCGGCCTCGTCGTGGAGGCATGGGGCGAGCGCCTCAAGGCGATGGAGGGCCGCGTGGGTAAGGGCCGCGAGGCGGGGGCCAAGGAGGCGCTTGGCGGCGTCGTGGAGCCAGGCATAGGTGGCATGGGGAGGGACGCGCAAAAAGTGGCGCTCGTAGGCGGCGAGCTCGAGGAGCCGTTGTGTCAGGTGAGAGAGGGCGTAAAAGCGCGGGAGGATGAGGGAGAGGAGGACATTGATGCGGCCACGGAGCCGGACCGTGCCGTAGGTGAGCTCCGTGGCGAGACGGGCGTCGCGGGGGCTGAGGTGGAGGCGTTGGGCTTCGAGGGCCGCTTGAAGGTCGTGGCCGCGGTCCAGCGTCGCCCGCAGGGCAGTAAGGGCAGCGCGGCGGGCAGGGGTCATATCCGGAAACGCTCCACCGCCGTGCGGACCTCGTCGATAAGGACGCGGGTGTCGCGGCAGGGGCCGAGGGGGCGTTGGTTGAGGATGCCCCAGACAGGAATGGGGTAGGTGTCCTGAATGCCGTGGGCGAGGTCCCGTTCGCAGGCTACGGCAATGATGAGCTGGGGGCGGTTTTCGACGACGATGCGCCGGGCGATGGTGCCGCCTGTGGCTACGGCTAGACGCAGGCCGTAGGTGTCCCGCAAGGCGAGGAGGGCGCCGATGTCGCACAGGCCACAGCGGCGGCAATGGTCTACCTCATAGGTGAGGCGCTGGGGGCAGCGACTCTGCTGGAGGCAATGGGGCAGCAGGATGAGGATGCGCTCTGCCGGCACGCGTCGGCCTTCGGCGGCCACGAGCTCGTTATTGACCCGAATAAACGAGGCCTGGACATCGGTGGCGGAGATACCCAAGGCGCGGCCAAGGACGGTCATGAGGGGAAGAAAGACGCGCACCGTAATTCCCCGCAGCCGTTTCCCTCCCAGGACAGGCCGGCCAAGGAGGATGTTGAGAACAAGGGCGAGGCTGGCCCAGGCCACGGTGAGGATAGCCGCCAGGATGAAGAGGCCGAAGATCCATGGGGCCCAGGGATGGATGGTGCCAAGGCCTACCGTGGGAATGGCCCAAAGACCCACAAGCAGCAGACAGACGAGCAGGGAAGTGCCGGTAATGAGGCCGATGAAGAGGCGTTTGCGCGCCTGGGGACAGGGGGGGGGAGTGGTTATTTTGCTGACCATGACCTTGGGCATCGACTTGAGCGTCGGGGAGGAAAAGGGCTTGGGGTGTCCATTTGGTCCTAAGCGCAGGAGCGCAGGTAGCCACAGGCAAAGGCGCGTCCGCTCATGGGCTTGCCGCCTTCAGGGGTCAGGTGTTCTATGAGATAGGCGCGGTCCTGGCATGCGATGGCGATGGCGTCGCCATGCACGCCGAGGAAGCTCCCGGGTAGGGTATGGGAGGGTAACGGGTCGCCAATGGTTCCGGGATGGACGTTGATGCGCAAGGTTCGATCGCCGTCTTGCCAGAAAAACCAGGTGCCAGGCCAAGGGTGGAAGGCGCGGATGTGGTTGTGCACGGTTAGCGCTGGCCGCTCCCAGCAGAGAAGCCCTTCTTCCTTGCGCAGCTTCGGGGCGTAGGTGGCGCGGCTATGGTCTTGGGGCAGGCGCAGAAGCCCCCCATGGCGAAGGCGGTGGAGGGCCTCCACCAGGAGTCGGCCGCCGAGTTGGGCCAGCTCGTCATGGAGGCTGGCGGCGGTATCGTGGATGCCGATGGCCAGGGCGCGCTGGAGGAGGATGTCGCCGGTGTCCATGCCTGCGTCCATCTGCATGATGGTGATGCCAGTGACCGGAGCGCCATCTTGAATGGCACGCTGGATGGGGGCAGCGCCCCGGTAGGCAGGCAGCAGCGAAGCATGGACGTTGATGGCGCCCAAAGGAGGGATATGGAGGACGTCCTGCGGCAAGAGGAGCCCATAGGCGACGACGACAAAGAGATCCGCCGTAAGCTGGCGAAGGGCTTCGTGGACCTCGGGGGTCTTGAGGGTCTCGGGCTGGAGGACCGTCAGGCCGTGTTCCAGGGCAAGGACCTTGACGGGTGCGGACTGGCAGCGCTGTCCTCGGCCAGCGGGGCGGTCAGGTTGCGTGACGACGGCCACTACTTCCGCATCTGTGGCATCCAGCAGATGCCGCAGCACCATTGCGGCAAAGTGTGGCGTGCCGAAAAATACTACTCGGAGGGGGTGCGCTGCTGCTGTTTGATCCATTTGTGCACCCGTTTGTCGTAGAGGGCGCGCTTAAGACGGCTGATACGATCGATGAAGAGGATGCCATCGAGGTGGTCAATTTCATGCTGAAGGCAGATGGCCAACAGCCCATCACAGTCTTCTTCGATGGCATTGCCCTCGAGGTCGGTGGCAGAAAGGTGCACCCGTTCGGCGCGGGGGACAGTGGTGCGGTAGCCGCGTACGGACAGACAGCCTTCCTCGGACTCGACCTGTCCTTCGTGGCCAGAAAGCACCGGGTTGACAAGCACCCGCGGGGCTTCCCGTTTCTTGGGACCAGAGAGGTCGAGGGTGACGAGGCGGACCGCTTCGCCCACCTGGGGTGCGGCCAGGCCGATGCCGTCGTGGGCGTACATGAGCTCCAGCATCTCTGCGGCCAGTTGGCGGATGGTGTCGGTCACTTCGGAGATGGGCTGGGCTTTTTGGGCCAGCACCGGGTCAGGGTAGGTGCGGATCGTCCGGGCCATGGTCGTTACCCTTCAGGGGTTGTCTCGCGTACGCGCAGACTGAGCTCGCGGAGCTGTCGGGGGGCAACGGTGGAGGGGGCTTCGGTCATAAGACAAACCCCTTTTTGGGTCTTGGGGAAGGCGATGACATCGCGGATGCTCCGGCATCCCGCCAGGAGCATGACGAGCCGGTCCAGGCCAAAGGCGATACCGCCGTGGGGCGGGGCACCGAAGGAGAGGGCCTCAAGGAGAAAGCCGAACTTGGCCTGGGCTTCTTCAGGGCTAATCCCTAAGGCGGCGAACATGCGCCTTTGGGTTTCGGGGTCATGGATGCGGATGGAGCCGCCGCCAACTTCGTTGCCGTTGAGGACCAGGTCATAGGCGCGGGCCGTTGCCGAAGCGGGGTTATGGACCAAGGCTTGCGGGTCGTTGGGGGCTGTAAAGGGGTGGTGCATGGCTACCCAGCGTTTGTCTTCGTCGTCCCACTCCAGGAGGGGGAAGTCCGTAACCCAAGTGAGGGCAAGTTGGGATTCGTCGATGAGCTGGAATCGTTCGGCGAGACGCAGGCGCAGGGCACCGAGGGCTGCGTGCACGACGGCTGGGCTTGCGGCTTGGAAGAAGACGATGTCCCCAGGTTGGAGCTGGAGGGCCTGGGTGAGGCCGTCCTGTTCGGCGGGGGAGAGGAATTTGGCGATGGGCGACTGCCAGCCGTCATCGCGGATTTTGATCCAGGCAAGGCCCGTGGCGCCATAGGTCTTCACCATCTCTGTGAGGTCGTCGATCTCTTTGCGGGAGAGTTCGCCTCCACCAGGGACGGCGATGGCCTTCACCAGGGGCGCTTCGGCGAAGAGTTTGAAAGAGGACCCCTGGACAATGGAGGTGACATCCACGAGCTCGAGGCCAAAGCGCAGATCGGGTTTATCCGAACCAAAGCGTCCCATGGCCTCGCGGTAGGTGAGGCGAGGAAGCGGCAAGCTGATGTCTTTTCCCAAGGCTTCGCGGATGAGGGCAGCCATTAAGCCCTCGGCCATTTCCATGACCCCGGCTTCGTCCACAAAGGCCATTTCGATATCGATTTGGGTGAATTCAGGCTGGCGGTCAGCGCGGAGGTCTTCGTCCCGGAAGCAGCGGGCGATCTGGTAGTAGCGATCGAGCCCGCCGCACATGAGGAGCTGTTTGAAGAGTTGGGGCGACTGGGGCAGGGCGTAGAACATGCCCGGGGAGAGGCGGCTGGGGACGAGAAAGTCCCGCGCCCCTTCGGGGGTGGATTTGGTAAGGGTTGGGGTCTCGACCTCCACGAAGGCATGGCTGTTGAGATAGGTGCGGGCCGCTTGGGTGAGGCGGTGGCGCATGAGGAGGTTTTGGGTCATGCTTGACCGGCGCAGGTCGAGATAGCGGTATTTGAGGCGGAGGGCCTCGGTGACGTCCACTCGATCCTCGATGGGAAACGGTGGGGTCTTGGCCGTGGCGAGGATCTTGAGCTCCTGGACATACACTTCCACTTCGCCGGTGACGAGGTTGGGGTTGTGCATATCGGCGGGCCGCAGGCGGACCTCCCCGCGCACGGCGAGGACATACTCGGCGCGCAGGTGGTGGGCGCGTTGGTGGGCCTGAGGGGCGAGTTCCGGGGAGAAAACCACTTGGGTAAGGCCTTGGCGGTCACGCAAGTCGATGAAGATAAGCCCCCCGTGGTCGCGGCGGTACTGCACCCAGCCCATGAGACAAACCGTTTGGCCGGCGTGGGCTGCGGTGAGTTCGCCGCAGCTGTGGGAACGGTGCCAGCCGTCTAGGGAGTCGAGAACAACGGGAGAAGAAGGCGTTTCCATGCGTATTCCTTGGACGCGTTAGGCGGTACGGAAGCCCAAAGCTTGGGCGAGGTCGTCCTGGGCGACAGTTGTTTGGACGCCAGTGGCCATGTCTTTGACCACAATAACGCCGCGGGCCATCTCGTCCTCCCCCAAAAGGAGGCAGGTTTTGACACCGAGCTTGTTGGCTTGGCGCAGGTGGGCCTTGGGGCTTTTGGCCTCAAAGGCCGTTTCTCCGCGGAAGCCATGGCGGCGCAATGTTTGTCCGACGAGCAGCGCCGTGTCCAGGGCGGCCGCATCGAGCACGGCCAAATAAAAATCCATGGGCTGCGGTCGGTGGGGAGGAAGGAGGAGGGCGAGGCGTTCCATCCCACAAGCAAAGCCAATGCCGGGCACATCTGGCCCGCCGAGGGCGGCCACCAGACCATCGTAGCGACCTCCGCCGGCGACTGCGCTTTGGGCACCGATGGCGCCGGAGAGGATCTCGAAGGTCGTGCGCTGGTAGTAATCAAGGCCGCGTACGAGCCGGTGGTTGATGGTCGCCGGGACGGCAGCGGCTTGGAGGATGGCGCGCACCTGGGCAAAGTGGGTAGCGCACTCTGGGCAAAGGTGGTCGAGGAGGCGCGGGGCGTTTACCGTGGCCGTGCGGCACGTGGGCACCTTGCAATCAAGCACCCGCAGGGGGTTGGTCGTCGTGCGGCGCTGGCAGTCTTCGCAGAGGGATGCCAGGTCGATGCCCTCCAGAAACGAGCGCAAAGCCGCGTGGAACGCCGGGCGGCAGGCTGGGCAGCCGAGGGAATTGATCTCGAGGGTCAGGTCCACGACCTGAAGGCGCTCAAGAAAGGTCCAGAGCATGAGGATGACCTCGGCATCGGCCTGCGGGGTCTTGGCACCAAGGACTTCGACGTCCAGTTGGTGGAATTGGCGCATGCGCCCTTTTTGGGGCCGCTCGTAACGGAACATGGGGCCGCAGGTGAAGAGTTTGGTGACCCCCTCGTGCCCGCCAGCCTCGATGAAGGCTCGAAGCACACCGGCTGTGGCCTCAGGTCGTAGGGTAAGGGACCGGCCTTTGCGGTCCGTGAAGGTGTACATCTCTTTTTGGACGACATCGGTCTCTTCGCCAATGGAGCGGGCAAAGAGCTCGGTGCGTTCCAGGATGGGGATGCGAACTTCTTGGCAGCCGTAAGCGCCGAAGACCTCGCGGGCCACGGTTTCCATGTACGTAAATGCCGTGCTCTCTGGCGGGAAGAGGTCGGCAAAGCCTTTGATACGCTGGATTCTTGACATAGGAAAGCGACACCTTGAAGGAACGGCAGACGTGCCGACGGCACGTTGTCGAGGATCAGAAAGCGGCTTCAGCTAGTGCAGAGTGCTGCTGTTGTCAAAAGGAGGAAAGATGCGCGCTGTTGCCCTGGTAGGGTGGAAGAAATCTGGCAAAACAACGCTGGCGGTGGCCTTGGCAGAGGAGCTGGCACGGCGAGGGGTGCGGGTGGGAGCCCTCAAGCACTCTCATCATGGATTCGATAGTCCTGGCACCGATACCGCACGCCTAGGAGCGGTGTGCCCGGTCGTGGCTGGCCTCTCCCCGCGCCACACGATGGTTGGGTGGAACGAGGCCAAGTCGCCCCAAGACCTTTTCCCGTTGTTGGGGGCAGAGGTTGTGCTCGTGGAGGGGGGAAAAGATTGGGGATGGCTGCCGCGTATCCTCGTGGTTCCAGGGGGAGGGGAGGACCCGATGTCCCTGGTGGCCGGACGGGAGCTGGGAGTGTTTGGGCCATCGTCCGTGGCGGGGCTGCCGGCCACGGAGGATGTGGCTGTCGTGGCCGATTGGGTCCTCTCCCGGGGATTTCTCCTGGCTGGGCTGGATTGCGAGGCCTGTGGTCGGGCCTCGTGTGCAGAGCTGGCCGCGGCCATTGTGGCCGGTGAGGCCCAACCCGAGGATTGCGTCGCACGGCAGCCGCGCTTACGGGTGGCCTGTGGTGGACAGGAATTGGCGTTAGGTCCTTTTGTGGAGCGACTGGTGCGCTCCACGTTGGTCGGATTGATGTCGGAGCTCAAGGGGTACGTGCCGGGGCAGCCGGTACGCATCGAAATGGAGTAAGGCTATGCGGGTACAGGTCAAATGTTTTGCCACGCTCAGTCGCTACGCCCCGGCTTCCGGGGCTGTGGACTTGGCGGAAGGGGCGTCCGTAGCCGACCTTCTGGCTGCTTTGGGTCTTGCCCAGGACGAGGTAAAGCTCATCTTTCGCAACAACCGCCATTGCGCGGTGGATGCGTCCCTTGCTGATGGCGACGAGGTGCGTCTTTTTCCCGCAGTGGGAGGGGGCTGATGGATGCTGGCTCTATCCGGGACCGAGCTGTGCCCGATGCGCGGCGCGGCGTCCTGGCGATTCCATTGGCAGATTTGGAGGCCTTGGGGGTCACGCCCCTTGACGCCTTGGCCTGCGGGGTGGTGCCTGCCTTGTGGGTGCGCAGTGCCCACTCCCTCAATGCCGAGGCCCTGGCGCGGCTCGCCCGGGCACGGGTCCTTGTGGTGGGTGCGGGTGGCTTGGGAGGATACCTTCTCGAGCTCGTGGCCCGGGCGGGGGTTGGTTTTCTTCGTATCGTGGATGGAGATGCTTTTGAGGAGACCAACATGAACCGCCAACTCTTGGCCGAGCCAGCCACTTTGGGCCGTTGGAAGGTGGAGGTGGCAGCAGAACGACTGGTCCGCGTCGCCCCGTTCTGTCAGGTGGACCCTCGGGCGGTGGCTTTGGATGCGGCCAATGCGCCATCGCTTTTTGCAGGGATGGACCTGGTGGTGGACTGTTTGGGTGGGGTTGATGTGCGCCGCCCGCTCCATGAGACCGCAGCAGCGGCAGGACTGCCCATTGTGGCTGCGGCAGTGGCTGGATGGACTGCTGTTGTGGGTTCGGAGCGCCCTGGGATGCCCGGGATCTCGCTTTTGTGGCAGGACGAGAAGGCCGGAGATGCCGAAGAACACCTTGGCAGCCTCGCCCCAACGGTGGCCTTGGCCGCCAGTCTCCAAGCTGCCGAGGTGGTGCGCTTTTTGGCCACGGGAGAGCTTTCCTTGGCAGGAAAGCTCCTCCATGCAGACCTTTCGTCTTGGGAGTTCTCCCTTTACCACCTTACCTAAGGAGCGGTCATGGAGCTCGTGGTGGCGACGGGAAATGCCGGCAAAGTTCGGGAAATGGCGGCGTTTTTAAGCCAATACTTCCCTGGGGTGCGCGTGCTGGGGTTGCGTGAAGTCGGTTGGACTGAGGACATCCCTGAGACCGGGACGACCTTTGCGGCCAATGCCCGCATCAAGGCCCATACCGTGGCCAAGGGCACGGGCCTTGTGGCCTTGGCTGATGACTCTGGGTTGTGCGTGGACGCCTTGGGGGGAGGGCCGGGGGTTTATTCGGCGCGGTATGCCGGCCCAGGGGCGACGGATGCCGACAATGTGGCTAAGGTCTTGGCGGCCCTCCGTGATGTCCCTGAAGCCCAGCGCGGCTGCGCCTTCCACTGTGTTCTCGTGGTTGCGGCCCCTGATGGTCGGGAGCTTATAGCTCAGGGGCAGTGGCAGGGACGGGTTCTGTCGGCCCCACGCGGCAGCGGCGGTTTTGGCTATGACCCCATCTTTTTTGACGAGACCTTGGGCTTGAGCGCTGCCGAACTGCCCCTTGAGGTCAAAAACGAGCGCAGCCACCGTGGCCAGGCCCTGCGTCATCTGCTGGCGCAGCGGGAGGCGCTGGCAGCACTTTTGGGCATTTCGCCCCAAGAAGGAGCATAAGCGTATGTGTGGTATTATTGGATATACCGGTCATCGGCCCGCCGTGCCGGTAATTATGGATGGGCTGCGGCGCTTGGAATATCGCGGTTATGACTCGGCGGGGCTCGCGGTGGTGGAGGGGCAGCAGCTGCGGGTGGTGCGGGCCGAGGGCAAGCTCTCGGCCCTGGATGCCTGCCTCGAAGGACTCGACTGTGGTCTTGCCCTCACGGGGGTCGGCCACACCCGTTGGGCGACCCATGGCTTGCCGGTGGTGCGCAATGCCCATCCCCACCAGGATGCTTCGGGGCGGTTTGCTCTCGTTCACAATGGGATCATTGAAAACTACGCGGAACTGAAGGCCATGCTCCAGGCGGAGGGGGTTATCTTTGTCTCCGAAACCGACACGGAGGTCCTTGTCCAGCTCATAGCGCGCGAGATCGCAAGCTGCGGGGACGTGCGTCAGGGGATTGCTGCGGCCTTGGGCCAGGTGGAGGGGGCGTATGCCTTTGCCCTCATCGATCGGCAGACCCCAGACACCCTGTGGGCGGGTCGTCAGGCGAGTCCGTTGGTGCTCGGCCTTGGCGTGGCCGAGCATTTTGTGGCCTCGGATATCCCGGCGTTTTTGCCTTTTACCCGAGAGGTGGTCTTTCTTGAAGACGGCGAGATTGTCGAGATTCGTCCCCATACCTGGGCGGTATTCGATGCCCGTTCCTTGGGCGTCAAGGACAAGACCATTTCTCGCATCACCTGGGATGTGCAGGCGGCCCAAAAGGGTGGGTTTAAGCATTTCATGCTGAAGGAGATTTTCGAGCAGCCCCAGGTGGTGCGCGACGCATTGGCGGGCCGGCTTCGGGGAGGCGGTGTGGTGGTGCCGGAGCTTGATGGACTCGCTCGTCCGGAACGAGTGGTCGTCATTGCCTGTGGGACCTCGTGGCACGCTGGGCTGTGGGGCCGCTATCTCTTGGAGTCCATGGCCGGGATTCCCACCCAGGTGGAGACAGCCTCGGAGTTCCGCTATGGCGGGTTTGTTGTCCGGCCCACGGATACGGTGGTGGCCATCAGCCAATCTGGGGAAACGGCCGATACCTTGGCGGCGTTGCGCTTGGCCCGTCAGGCAGGGGCAACCGTCCTTGGGCTCTGCAACGTGGTGGGTTCTTCCATTGCCCGGGAGTCAAACCGGGTGCTTTACACGCAGGCCGGGCCAGAGATCAGCGTTGCCTCCACGAAGGCCATGACCTCGCAGATGGTCGTTTTGCTCCTCCTGGCCCTCCATTGGGGGCGGGAGCGGATTGGAGGCTCGCGCACCGAAACGATCCTCCATGGCCTCGCGGCCCTGCCCGAGGTCCTTGAGGCGACTCTCCCGGGCCTACGCCATCAGGCCCAGGCATTGGCGCGGACCTACGCCGGTTGCCGGGGGTGTTTTTACCTGGGACGGGGGCCGATGTATCCTTTGGCCTTGGAGGGGGCCCTCAAATTAAAGGAAATTTCTTACATTCATGCTGAAGGGTATGCGGCGGGTGAGATGAAACATGGCCCCATTGCCCTCATTGATCGGGACTTTCCGACAGTAGCCCTTGTGCTGCGCGATGAGCTTTTGCCGAAGATGCGCTCCAATCTCCAGGAGGTAGTCGCCCGTGGAGGACGGATCCTCGCCATCACCAATCCAGGCGTCGAGGTTCCGGCCACCGACCTGTGGGCCGTACCCGAGGCCCCGGCCCCCTTGGGAGGACTGCTCGTCTTGCCGGCCTTGCAGCTCTTAGCCTACGAGATTGCCGTGCACTTGGGCTGTGATGTGGACCAACCACGGAACCTCGCCAAGAGCGTGACGGTGGAATGATGCGACGTTGGCTTCTTTTGGTCATTGTCCTTGGGATTATCCCCTCGTCTGTGTGGGGGGCGGATACCCTTACCAAGGCGGTGAAGGACTTTCAGGCCCTTGAGGGGGATTCGGTTCGCGCCTTGCGTCGGGATCTCTGGCTTGCCCTCGCCGAGCGCATGGTCACCTTGAGCACAACTGCCCCCACTGCGGACGATGGCGTGCGCGCCCTGTGGTATGCGGCCCGGGCCTGGGAAGAAGTGGCCCGGCGATCCGCCCTCCCGATGGATGCTCGCCGGGCGGCAGGGGCCTTTGCCCGGGTACCGCAAAAGGCCCCTGCCCATCCCTTGGCCGATGACGCCCTGTTGCGCCAGGCGCAGAACCTGTTGCGGGCGGGAGATCCCGCGGCGGCTCGGCAGGTCTTGGAGCAGGTGCTTGCCAAGTATCCGCAAGGAGACATGGCCCCTCAGGCGAGGCAAGAGCTGGCGCGGATCCGCAGTAAACCCGCGCCAAACGCTTCTGGCGCCCCACCACCTCCAGGGGCATCCCCTCCATCGGCCGCGCTGCCGCACAAGGAATCTTTACGTTCTCCTTCGCCATCGTCCTCTCCAAAAGGGGCAGCTTCCCCCCTGCGCCCGCCGCCGCAGAAAAAGCAGGAGGGCAACCTGGTAGAACAGCTGGGATTATCCGTTCGCACTGTGGTACTTGATGCTGGTCACGGTGGGAGCGATCCCGGGGCCATGGCCTTTGGGTTGCGAGAAAAAGATATCAATTTGCGCATGGTTCGGATGTTGGCCCCGTTGCTTGAAGCCCAGGGCTTTCGCGTCGTGCAGACGCGCACGAAAGATCAGTATCTCTCTCTTGACGAGCGCACCCGTCGCGCCAACGCCGCCAAAGGCGATCTCTTTCTCTCCATCCACTGTAATGCCCACTACGATGCCGCGATCCATGGATTTGAACTCTATTTTCTTGATTTGGCCACGGACAAACAGGCCATTCGGGTGGCGGCGCGGGAAAATGGGGTCTCCGAGAGTAAAATCAGTGACATGCAGATGATTCTTTCCGATTTGCTCCTCCATGCGAAGATTGAGGAATCTAAGACCCTCGCCCGGGTTGTGCAACGAGAGGTCATGGCAGGAGCAGGGGCGCGGTTTGCTCTTCGGGATCATGGTGCCCGCGGGGCGTTTTTCTACGTTCTTACTGGGGTTCGTATGCCGGCCATCCTTGTGGAGCTCGGCTACATCACCAACCCCGAGGAGGCACGGCTGCTAGCGAGCGACAGCTACCTGTCTGCCCTCGCTCAAGGTCTCACTCAGGGGGTCGTGGCCTACGTCAAGCAGCTTGATCGGTTTGCTTTGGGTGAGGGCAAGGGAGGGTCATGATGCATTTTCCTACAGGAGCTGTTCTGAATGCCGCGGCCATCGTTGTTGGTTCCTGCATTGGCCTGGCGCTTCATGGTCGATTGCCTGAGCGGATTCGCACAGTAGTGTTTCAGGGGCTGGGGTTGTGTGTGCTTGTTATCGGCATGCAGATGGCCTTGGAGGCCTCCAATGGGCTCCATGTAGCGATGAGCATCCTTGTGGGGGGGATTTTGGGAGAGCTCGGCCGTCTCGAAGATCGCCTTGAGGCCATGGGCGAGGCGGTGAAACGGCTAACGCGCTCTTCCAATGCCCAATTTACGGAGGGCTTGGTGAGTGCTTCACTGCTTTTTTGTGTCGGTGCCATGGCCATTGTTGGGTCGCTGGATGAGGGATTGCGCGGTGATGGCACCGTGCTCGCTACGAAGAGTCTATTGGATGGCGTCTCCTCGGTGGCCTTGGCTTCTACCTATGGTCTTGGGGTGGCATTTTCCGCGGTGCCGGTGCTCCTTTATCAGGGAGGCATCGCCCTTGGCGCAAGTCTTGTGCAGGACCTGGTCTCGCCCCAGCTCATGGCCCAGATGACCGGCACCGGCGGGGTCCTCATTGCGGGCATTGGTCTGTCGCTTTTGGGTGTCGTGCGTATCCGCATTGCAAGCCTCCTCCCCGCGTTGCTTGTGATCGTTCCTCTTTCCCTCTGGCCGGCGTAGAGAGGGGGGAGGGAGATGGACAGCAAGCTCGATTTCTCTTTTCTTCGCCGATTGCGGCTACACACCATCTTTCTCGCCATAGTGGTTGCCGCTGGGGTGGCGGGGGGGATTTCCGCCCTCCAGCTCTCCCATGATCTGAGGCACATCGAGGCCCAGGAACAGGAAATTCGTGACGTCTATCTTCCTCACGTAGCACGGGCCGTCTGGTTCCTGGACGAGGAGCTCATGCGCCAAATGGCGGACGGCTTGGCCCGCTTGTATCTCGTGCGGGGTGTCCGCTTGCACCTGCAAGGAGGCGTGCGCATTGATGCTGGTCAGCCTGGGGAGGGGCGCGTGTTTTTCCTGGCGGTAGAATATCCTGTCGGTGGCCAGGTCTTTCATCTGGGTACACTCACGGTATGGTTGGACACGCGGGCATTGTGGCGATCCGCTGGGCTGCGTTGGCTCGCTGTTATGGGGATGATCGTTACGGGGGTGATCGTCGGAGTGGGATGGATGCTGCGGCTCATCTCCCGACAGGTGGGGGAACCGGTGTTTTTCTTGGCGCAAGAAATCCACCGCCTTGGTAACGGGGATTGGGATATCCAGGAGCGACAGAAAGGGTTAGGTCTTGAGAATTGGGGACAGATAGTCGCACCCTTGGAACAGCTTCGCCATACCTTGCGGCAGCAGGCGGACACTCTCCAGCGGGTCAAGCAGCGCTTGGCCGTGCGGGAGCGCTTGCTCGATTGTCTTTCCATGTACGTGTGGTTGGCAGATACCGACAGTCGCATTCGCTACGCCAATGCTGCGGCCCAGACCCTAAGCGGTGGGAGGATAGATCTGCCGCTGCCGTCGGTGCTTCCCCCTTCTTGGGATGCGGTGCGGGCCATCATCGAGGCAGTCTTTGCGGACCTGCCTCCTGAGGGAGGGCTCCAACGCACCGTTCTCCTGGAAGGTCGCGAAGCGGATCTTCGTGTCTTCGTTTGCCTTGAAGGTGTTGCTGTGACGCTCCAAACCAAGGGATGAACGCCATGACCGCGATCCTGATTGTGGACGATGAGGCGGCGATTCGGGAAAGCCTGGCGGGTTTTTTCCAAGATTTGGGATTTGAGACCATCTTGGCCGCTTCGACAGAGGAGGCGCTCTCCCTGCCAGGTTTGGAAGGCGTTCAGGCTGCCATCGTGGATATTCGCTTGCCGGGCCAAGATGGGGTGTTCTGTCTTCGGGCGCTTGCAGCGCGCTATCCAGCAATGCGTTTGGTGGTGCATACGGGTTCGCTCGATTTTGAACTCGATCCAGATATCCAGCAGCTCGGCATCGGCGAGGAACAAGTCCTGCTCAAACCCGTGCCGAATTTGGACATGTTTCGTGCTCTCTTGGAGCGGTTGGGGGTGTATCCCTAGGAGTCGCGACGAGCGGGCGGCTCTTTTTTCTTGTGAGTGGCATATCCTCTGCAAAGAGGGGGCATCCTGTCATATTGCAAGGAGGTCCCATGGCCGTGGCCCTTTCGTTGCGCAAAGCGATTATTGGCACGGTGTTCGGTTTTTCCTTTGTGCCGCTCTTTTTGTTGGGCTGGGTAGTCTATGGGATGTTTGCCTCGGTGTATCACGCAAAAGTGCGAGAAAATCTCGCCATTTTGGCCGAGGACAAGCGCAACGCCATAGACCTTTTTTTGCGCGATCAGGCTACCCAGCTGCGCGTTTTGGCGTATAGCCAACCGGTGGAACGGCTGTCTTCTCAGGAAGTTATGGATTCCTTGCTTGTCCTTCTGCAGCAGCGTTCACATGTGATTGTTGATCTCGGGCTTATTGACGAAGAAGGGAATCATATCGTTTATAGTGGACCATATAATCTTCGCAATGTAAACTATAAAAATGAAGAGTGGTTTCATTTAGTTCGTATGAAAAATTTGTATATAAGTGATGTTTTTACTGGGTTTAGAGGATTTCCTCATATTATCATTGCTGTAGCTAAAAAAGAAAATGGAAAAGATTGGATATTAAGGGCAACAATTAATTCAGAAATTTTTGATTCTTTTGTCCGTACGTTACAGATTGGCAAAAAAGGAGACGCATATATTGTCAATAAATATGGAGAGATTCAGACAAAGCCTCGATTTTCTGGAAAAAACACATCGATTGTAAAAGATATTATTGAATCTAATTTTTCCGGAGTTCGCTTAGTAGAAGGTGAAATGGACGGCCGTGCTGTGTACATTGCTGGAGTATGGCTGCAGGAAAAAGATTGGATCGTGATTGTGGAAGAGGATAAGCATAGCGAGCTTGAGCCCCTCATGCGGACCCGAACCATGACTATCCTGGTTAGCGGTGGGGGATTGTTGTGTGTATTGGTGGGGGTTTTTGTGGTCAGTCGGATGATCGTGGCCCACCAAGAGCGCCATGACCGGGAGCAAGCACGGCTCAATGAGGAGTTGGTCCAGTCGAGTAAGATGGCGGCGTTAGGGAAGCTTGCGGCTGGTGTGGCCCATGAAGTCAATAACCCGCTCGCGGTGATTCGCGAACAAGCGGGCTGGATTCGGGATCTGTTGGAAGAGCAGGACGTCCAGTCGAGTCCCAATTTTCAGGAACTATACGATGCTGTGGTGAAAATTGAACAACATGTAGAACGGGCTGGAAATGTCGTTCATCGGATGCTTGGATTTGCTAGGCGCATGGAGCCAGTACGCATCGAAGTTTCAATACCAGATATTATGCGGCAAACAGTACTTTTCTTAGAAAATGAAATGCACTTTCGAAATATCAATCTTCATTGGGATATAGAAGAAAATATTCCTCTTGTGGAGACAGATCCAGCTCAAGTCCAGCAAGTTATTTTGAATATAGTTGACAATGCAATTGATGCCATTGGCAAAAATGGCAATATCACCATGGGGGCCTCCTACGATCCCAAAGAAGGATGTGTCTGTGTACGTATTCGGGATGATGGGCCTGGTATGGATAAGGAGACCCAAGCCCGTATTTTTGATCCATTCTTTACTACGAAACAAGTGGGTGAAGGGACGGGGTTAGGGCTTTCTATTAGCTATTCCATTATCAATCGTCTGGGTGGGAGCATTCGTTTTGTCTCTCAATTAGGCGAGGGAACGGAATTTCTTATTTGTCTTCCGGTACGCAAAGGGAGTGAAACCGAATGACCGTCGCTTCTATCCCCAATCAACCGAGTGTCTTGCTTGTGGACGATGAGGTCGATTTCGTCGAGGCATTGACCAAACGACTGCGGCGGCGAGGCTTTGCCGTGCAGGGCGTTGCCAGTGGCCAGGAGGCCCTCGATGTCCTTGCCCGGCAACATGTTGATGTCGTTATCTTGGATGTGCTTATGCCTGGAATGGACGGTATTGAAACCTTACGTCATATCAAAGAGCGTTTCCCGGATGTCCGTGTCGTCCTCCTTTCTGGGCATGGCGGGGAGGACTTGGGGGTGCGGGGTATGGCGTATGGTGCCTTTGCCTATCTCCTCAAGCCAGTGGGGCTCCAGCGATTAGTGGAAGTGGCCATTCAGGCGTCCGAACATGCGGCGTTTCGCTGAATTACGTGATTGGATCCGGACCGTCCAGGGCCGGTTGATGGTGGTGATGGTCGTCCCACCCCTTGTTCCGGTGGTCCTGACCTTGGCATGTGCTTTGGTGTGGGGAGTGGGCGTGGTGCGTCATGCCCGGCAGGAATTCGTGGCGCAGCGCGCTGGGGCCATCGCGCGATCCCTTGGTCAATGGGTGCAACGGACCGTGGAGATCGCGCCCATGGGGACTGAAGCCTCCCTGCGGGCGCTCGGGGGTTTGGCCATCGCCTGGATAGAAGAACCCGCTGCGATTCAGGTGACCGCGGGGGTTGTCGTTGATGCCAATGTGTTCCTCGACGCTGTCCAGCTTCTCGCTGAGGATGCCCCTTTGGTGAGTGGCCCGTTGCGAACCTTTCCGGTCCCAGGGATCGTCGTGGGGCTGCGGCAACCCGGCGGGTTGCGGTGTTTGTTTCTTGACCTCGGGGCGGTGGAACAGTGGGTCGATGGCCTCCGCCGCAGCGAGGAGGCCGTTATTCTCCACCTTGGCGGTGGCCGGGTGGAGCGTGGTCCGCTGGCCGACGGGTCCTGGACACGAGCGGTGGCGGCGGTTCCGGGATTGCCATGGACCGTGGAGTTGGCGTCCTCGGAAGAGTGGGGGCTTTCTGCAGAGCGGTGGCTTGGTCTTTTTTTGGTGGTACTTCTCGTGGCCGGAGGGGTTGTGGTTGTGGGGTTAGCGGTACGCACCAGCGGGGCAGTGGCCCGGCTTTTGGCCCAATACAATGCCCAGCATGACGCCCTCCGCGATGCCTTGTCGCGGGCGGAGTTGTTGGCGCAGTTGGGCAGTATGGCGGCAGGCTTTGCCCACGAAATCAACAACCCGTTGCAGATCATGAAAAGTGAACAGGCGTATATGCGTGTTCTTCTTGACGCGATGCTGGCGTCCTGCCCGCAAGCCCAGCAATCTGGGGCAGAGCTCCAGGAGAGCATGCGGCAATTGGAGGGCCAAATCCAGCGCTGCAGCCGCATTACCCACGCTATTTTGGGCTTTGGCCGACTATCGGCTGGCGAACCCCACATTGTCGACCTCTGTCGTTTCCTGCCAGAGGTCGTTTCGACTTTTCGTTCGTTGGCAGAGGCCGGCGGGGCTCGTCTGGAGGTGGCATGTGCTTCGGATCGTTTGTTGGTCCGTCTCGATCCAGCGAAACTCCAACAAGTGCTTGCCAATCTACTGTCGAATGCCCTGCATGCGGTGGAGGGAAAAGCCGGTGCCTTCGTGCAGGTGAGTGGGGTCGCAGAGGGGGATCGGGTTCTTGTTATCGTGGAGGACAACGGATGTGGTATTGCTCCGGAACATCGCGAATCTATCTTTACACCATTTTTTACAACGAAGGGACCAGATAAGGGGACAGGGCTTGGCCTCCCCATCTGCTATGCCCTTGTGCAGACTATGGGGGGGAGTTTGGATTTTGAAAGTACCTTGGGGCAGGGGACTCGCTTTGTCATTTCTTTACCTCGCCTCTTGCCAGCATAGTAAAAGGACAGGACCATGATGGAACGACAACGAGCCCATGTCCTCCTTGTGGACGATGAAGTGGCCTTCACCAGAGTTTTGGCAAAGATTTTAGAGCACCAAGGTTTTGTCGTATCGACAGCGGCGGATGCTCGCGAAGCCCTCGACTTCCTCCAGATGGTGGAACCGGATGTCATTGTGCTAGATGTGCGCATGCCCGGACTCTCCGGTGTGGACGCCTTGCCTCGCATCCGGGCGGTGCGGCCGAAGACACCTGTTATTATGCTCACTGGGCATGCGAGCTTGGAGGATGCCGCTCAAGCGATTGCTGCAGGCGCCTTCGATGTGTTGCACAAGCCTTGTGATACCGCGGCCCTGGTGGCCTGCCTTCACGCGGCCGTGACCAGCTCTCGTGCCCAGAGCTTGCGTGCGGTGGATGTTTTGGTGCCTGTAGAACAGTGTTTGGTTGTTCCCGAGTCGTGGAACGTGGGACGGGTATGCCGTGCGCTGGGGGAAGGGGGAGAGGATCGTGATGTCGTTGTGATGGACGGTTCGTGCTTGGTGGGGGTGTGGAGTGACCATCAGTTGGCGATGATGGTGGCAGAAAAGCCTTTGCCTGCAGTATGGAGCCTGCCGGTGTCTGCGGTCAGCATCGCACCACACTGGGTAGAAGGGGGTACACTCCTTGCCGCAGTGGCGGTATTAGTGGCTCGCTATGAAGCAGTGGCTGTGCGGAGCGAAGGGACGTTTTTAGGGCTTATTGGTGTTCGGCAGGTGCGGGCTGCAGTAGCCCGCTGGGCCAGGAGTCGGGAAGTATAAGGAGGGTTGTTGGCTATGCGCTTGCGTTTGTTTGCGAAGATTATGGCCATGATGGCTGTGGCTGTGGTGGTGACGGGGGCGTGTATTTTCGTGGCCACCGATCGCCTGGCCAACGAGGCCTTGGATGGGCTGATGGTGGACTCCATTGCCTCGTTTCAGCGGACAGTGCATCAACGTATTGAAGACCTTCTCGTTACCCACCGGGAAGAGGCCGAACTCCTCGCCGCTCGTCCAGACCTTGCTCAGGCGGTGGCCGCTGGTGATGCCGAGGCCGTGCGGGCCCTCGTGGTCCCGGCCATGCGGACGATGGGGGTAGAGGTGATCACCGTGGCTGATGCCAAAGGCATGGTGGTTGCCCGGGCCCATTCCGACAAACGGGGAGATAGCGTTCTCCAGCAGACCAATGTGGCCCGCGCCCTAGCCGGCGAGGCGAATGCTGGTGTGGAGTCCGGCACCGTTGTGCCGTTCTCGCTGCGGGCAGGAGCCCCCCTGCGGGCCGATGGGCGTATCGTGGGTACGGTCACCGTGGGGATGGACCTTTCCTCCGAGGCGTTTGTGGATGGCATCAAGGCCCTGACAGGTTTGGAGGCAACGGTCTTTCAAAATGATACGCGGGTAATGACCACGATCGTGCGTGATGGCAAACGAGCCATCGGGACAAAGATGGACAATCCCAAAGTGCTGGAGACCGTCCTCAGCCGCGGGGAGATTTTTTTGTCGCGAAACACCATCCTTGGGAAGGACTATGAAACCGCTTATTGGCCGATCCGCGATCCCCTGGGTAAGGTCGTGGGGATGTGGTTTATTGGCCAACCGCGGGATGCGGTCATTCAGGCTCGCGCAGGGATGGAGCGAGCCATGCTGCTCGTCACTTTGGGGGTGGGGGTGGTGATGTTGGCCATCGGGGCATGGTTTGCCCGGAGTCTCGCGCGTCCTTTGGGAGAAACAACAGCCTTTGCTGTCGCAGTAAGTGAGGGAGATATGGACCGTCATCTGGGAGTCCAGCGTGGTGATGAGATTGGGATCCTTGCCGATGCCCTACGCCGCATGCTCGAGCAGCTCCGCAAGCAGATTCATACAGCGCAAGAGCAGACCCAACGAGCCGAGGAACAAGCCCGCCAAGCTGAAGCAGCCATGAAGCAGGCCCAAGCAGCTCAAGCCCAAGCTGAGGCCGCACGCCAGCAAGGGATGCTCGATGCGGCTGAACGTATTAGCGTGTTCGTCGAGCGTCTGAGTTCGGCTTCTCAAGAGTTGGCCGCTCAAATCGAGCAGTCGAGCCGTGGCGCCGAATTGCAGCGGAATCAGGCGACCCAGGTGTTCACGTCCATGGAGCAGATGAATGCCTCTGTGCTTGAAGTGGCGCAGAGCTCCTCTCGGGCCGCGGCTTCTGCGGAAGAGGCGCGGACTATCGCTGGTGCGGGCCAGCAAGGCGTGGAGCTTTTACAGCAAGTTGTAGGCTCGGTGGAAAGCTTCTCCCAGGCGATGAAGGTGAGCCTAAGCGAGCTGGGCAGCCAGGCAGAAGGCATTGGCCGGGTGGTAGATGTCATTGCGGATATAGCCGATCAAACCAACCTGTTGGCGCTCAATGCCGCCATTGAGGCGGCCAGAGCCGGAGATGCCGGGCGTGGCTTTGCTGTTGTGGCGGATGAGGTGCGCAAGCTTGCCGAGAAAACCATGGCCGCGACAAAGGAAGTGGGGAATGCTATCGCCGCCATCCAGGCCAAGACACGCGAGAATGTTGGCCGGATGGAGGAGACGGCTGCTGCCGTGGCTGCGGCTACCAGTCGGGCTGAAGAGGCAAGGGTCGCTCTTGCCCGTATCGTGGAGCAGGCACAAAAGACTTCAGATCAAATTCGCGCCATTGCCACCGCGGCGGAGGAACAAAGCGCTTCCAGTGAAGAGATCCACCGCGCCACAACAGAGATGCAGCAGGTGGCAGGAGAGACCGCCCAAGCCATGACCCAAGCCGCGGAGGCGGTGAGTGAATTGGCCCGATTGGCTCAAGAACTTCAAACCCTTGTGATCACGATGCGCGCTGCATAGCAGGCGCCTGGGGCCTTGGAGAGATTCAAGGCCCCGTGGCAGATGCCCGAACTGCCACGGGTCGTGCCGGATTTTGGTACGGCTCGGTTCAGCGTGAGGATTCGCACCCCCGAAGAAGAGATGCCTTGCCTGGGTCAGATGCCCGGCAAGGCATCTTTTTTCGAGGGAGGGCTGGCCAGTCAGCAGAGGGGCTTAGGACAGGGGACGAGATGCCCGAAAGGCATTGTTATTTGAGGTCCACAGGACGTTTGACAAGGACAGGACCGCGAAGATGGCGGGGGGCCCAGGCCTGGGCATGGTCCTCCCAGACTTGTTGGACATGGGCCTTACCGAGAGAACGGCCAGAGAGGTCTTCGAGGAGGATGGTTTTCTCGGGGATAAGGCCGTGACGGCTCCCCCAGGGTAAGAAAAGTTGGCCATGGCGGTTTATGTTCGTTTCCATAAGCCCGAAGGGTTCGAGGATGGCTTCTATTTGGGAAGAGATACGAAAGATTATAGCGGTAGCTGCGAGCCCGAAGACCGCGAGCAGGGCGGCAGCGGCATAGGGAGGAACGCCAAGGGTCCGAAGCAGGAAGCTTGGGGCGAGGGCCTGTTGGGCTGCTTTTGAGGCGACGACTTGAATATGAATGGTTTGAAGGGGCAGGCCGGGAAAAGCTACCGTGGCGTTAAATTGTCCTGGAGAAGTGTGGACCGGTACTGTTACTCGCCCCAGCCATTGGGCGCCACCGAGATAGTAACCAGTTTGGTTCCCCTGGAGCAGGAATTCGAGAGGAGGATCCGTCTCGATGCGTGGATCGCCCGAGGCATTGGCGGGGATCCAACCAGAGACGGTGTGGCTCTCGCCTGCCACAAGAACGAGATGGAACGGATCGTGGCGTGCCATATGCTGAATGCCATCAAGAACCGCGACCACCGCAAGGCCAAAAAGGAGGGAGGCAAGGCCTCCCAGAACGCGTCGCCACTGAAAGAGAAGCGGGAGCCGTTTCATTATGCAGGGGTTCGACGCAGCCAACGACGGATGCCCAGTGCCGCGATGAGGGTTGGGAGAAGCAGGCCAAGGAAAGTCTTGAGAAATATTGAGGTAAACTCCTCGGGATGGTGATGCGCCTGGTACATGGCAGCAAAAAGATAACCCAGGACAAGGATGTCGAGGGTGATAATGAACCACCAGGGTGTTGTGTTCCGTTCCATAGGCACCTCCGAAGGAAGGCGGGTGGGGGAGCCCCACCCGCTCTCGGTTCACTTCTTGAAGATATCCGTTTGGGTGATGTTCATAAGCCGCAGGGCCTTTCCGGGCTCTCGGTAGTACACCCGCACCTCGTCGCCTGCGATCCATGCGTATTCAGGACGGTGAATATCAGTGTCAGAGACCTCGATGGTCACGAGGGTTTTTTGCCGACTCGAGTACATGGTCACTGTGCGCTTAGTCCCATCGATGATCGGAAACTTTTTGTCTTTGACCAGTGGATGATCCTTGGCGATTTTTTCTTGCTTGTCCAGGAGCCTGAAGGGAACGTGGACAAAGTTGCGGAGCTCAGGATCAAAAATCACCACTTCATTTTTCTCCATATCGAGCTTCATGCGGCCCCCAGGACGAGGTTCGGGGCCCATTTCCGCCGGGTCGTCTGGGATCTTGTAGGTTACCGGAGGCAAGTGGTTGTAGTCGGGTTTGCCCTGAACCGGGGAGGTGTCGCGGATAAAGGTTACTTCCCTTTTGGCCTTGTCAAAGGCCACGGTGCGCCCCTGGTCGACACTTCCATCGACGCAGCCGCTCAACGCCAGCAGGCTGCTCATGAGTACCAAGATGAGCGAACGATACATACCCATAACGCGTTCCTCCTTTTAGTGGGCACGGCCCTGTTTCTTGGCGGCAATCTCCTCACGGGCGCCGATCACCATGCGGACGAAGATGTAGAGAGACATGGCGGCCACCAAGCCAAGCACGAGGACTGTAGAGGCATTGTCCAAGAGTGTCTTGTACGCGGGCACTTGCGCGCCAATGAGCTTGAAGACGATCGACAACGCACACCCGAGGACTGCCCAACCGAAGACGATACGAATCCCGTAGCCGTGGATGTACTTGGTGGCGACGGCCCCGACTTGGGCCCCCATAGAGGCGCCAATGAGCATGATAATCGCCGCGACCAGTTCGGTCCGTCCCTTGTAGGTATAGGATGCTGCACCATACAAACCAGAGATCATGACCTCAAAGAGGTCTGTTCCTACAGCCACATGCGTGGGACAACCTAAGAGATAGACCAACGAGGGCATACGGATAAGGCCGCCGCCAATGCCAAGGATACCCGCGAGCCATCCGGTAAAGAAGGATACGGCAATGGGGAGCCAGGCAGAGCAATAAATGCCCGCAACATTCAGGTGAACCATGGGTGGAATTTTAATTTTGTGCAGCGTTTTATGCCATTCCACGCCAACTGCCTCTTCAGGGTCGCGTCCTAACCGCCGCGCTTCTTCTTCTTTCTTCTTCTTCTTGTGGACGTCATAGAAGACAAGCCAGGCGATGAAGGCAAGGAGCACGAGGTAAATATAGCGCACGACTTTATCTACTGAGCCCAAGCGCTCCAACCACATGATCATCTGTGCCCCTACTTCAAAGCCGCCCACCGTGCCGATGATCATGATGACACCAAGTTTATAGTCCACGTTGCCAAATTTGCCGTGCCGCATGGTCGATACCAGGGATTTACCGGCCATGTGGGCGATGTCCGTGCCAATGGCAAAAGCCATAGGAAATCCAAGGATGTTGAGCCCTGGGGTGACCATCCATGCGCCGCCCATTCCAAAGAAGCCACCAATGATGCCAACGCCGATGCCGAGGATAATAAGGCCAGGCCAAAAGATATCCACGCCGGCGATGGGCATGTGGACGTAGAGCCAATCCATAATGCGTCCTCCTTTTGGTTAGTGGCCGCCGTGGCCGCGCTTGGTGAGGTCAATGCCGATGTGGGCCATGATGAAATCCGTGATGACCCCGAAGATAACGCCAACAACAGGAATTATGATGCATGTTACAATAGTGAAATAAAGGTGGCTTTCATTATATAGTGTCGCCCACCAATGAGAAATGCCAGATGTCCATCTTGTATCAGCTACGATAACGATTGGTTCTCCTCCTCCGCCAGCGGAAAAAGAAGAAGAAGGTAGTGCAATGATGAGAAGACTCATGGCAAAATGCATAAGGCGTTTCATAATCACTCCTTAAGATTTGCGGACAACCAGTACCGAGCATGGGGCATAGGCCACTACTTTGCCAGCCACGCTTCCGAGCAGAAAACGGTCAATGCCTGTTTTGGCTCGACTCCCCATAATGATGAAGTCGACATTTTTTTCTTCTGCGATTTGGAGGATAGCGTCAGCAGGAGAGGGACTTTGGATCACGACCGTCTCCACAGGGACTCCTGCGGCCTGAGCGGTCTCGGCATGATGAGTTGCTTTTGCCTTGGTTTCTTCAAGAATTTTGTGTTGCATCTGGGCGGCGTGCGCGAAGTCGCCAATATCCGAAAAATCTTCGGCTACCATCAGGACCGTGAGTCTGGCGCCAGAAACCCGCGCCTGCCGGATGGCTTCCTCCAAGACCAGCGGCGCTTGAGTGGAGAAGTCGAGCGGGACAAGAATGTGTTTCATGGTTTTGTTCCTCCGTGTTGCATGGTTTGTCCTCCTTATGGGTGGGGTGCTTGTTCCGAAAGGATCAAGCTTTGTGCCGATTTTTTAATTATTTGAAATAATTTGGTTTTTTCTTCTAAAGTGGACTTGCCTTGGCGGCCTTTTTGCGCGATTTTTTGCGCGTCGGAGGTGGTTATGCGGCTTTTTTCCGTTGCCAATCTGTTCTCCCGCCGTCCGAGTCGCCCTAGTCGGTTTGCTCATTGGAGTGTGCGCCAGAAACTCGTGGCCGCGATCTTCCCTACGGTATTGGGCGTGTTGGTCCTGAGCGGGGGGCTACTCATCCATAGTACAGAGCGGTTTGTCGGCTTGGCGGTGGAGCGCGTGACGTTGTTGTCCACGTTGGCACAAGCCAACGCGGTTGCGACGTTGTTAGAAACCAGCGCTCGGCTGGCAGAGCGGGCAATGGTGAGGGATGGATCTGGATCGCGCCATGAGGCGGTGCGGCAATTGTTGCGCGATGCGCGAATTGTGCTTGGCCCAGGGGTTGTGGTGGAGGCCGCATTGGCGGCCCCTGTGCCGCAAGAGAGTTTTTTGGCGGTCTGTGACGGGCATGGAGAGATTGCCGACGTCCCATTGCGCTTGGCTGCCCATGTCCGCAATGGTCCGCTTCCCCTGGACGCCCGTGGGATGGTCCCGGGAGAACGGCGGTGGCTCGGGGCGATGGATGTCGTTTATCCAGTGGAACTTCGTGGCTCCGACGATCGCCCCTTACGTTGGGAGGTAGTGCGCTGGGCGATGGGACTCGAGGATGGTGCGGTCCTTGTCGTTGGTATACGTCTTCAGGCGATCCGCAATCTGCTGGGGAGCTTCCACGGTCCGCATTCCCCGCTTGCAGGCTTTACCCGGACGCCAGGTTTACGCTTTAGTTTATTTGTGGATCCGCAGGGATGGATGTATTTTGAGGCGAAGGCCGAAACGCCCCCGGAGGCTCCCCTTGATGTGGACGACGTGCGGCAATCCTTCCAGGGCGTTCAAAGCAAGAACGCGTTGGAGGTGGCCTTTCGTCCATTGCCGGAATATGAGAGCTATTGGCGCATCATCGCAGACCTTCAGGAAGGTGGTCACGGGGTCATGCGTTCCTTATCGGCCAAAGGAACAGGAGGGGGCAGTGGCCCGACCGTAGTGGGCTATGCGCCTGTGCGCTTTGCGTCTCGGCGAGACAATCCTGGCCAGGTCGTGGCCGCCGTGGTGTATGTGGATCGTAGTCTGCTCATGGCCCGGGCAGGACAGCAGCAATTATGGCTCATGATGGCTGTGGGTGTTGTCACGGTAGTGGTGCTGTTGCTCGTGCTGTGGGCGCTGGGGGCGTTCATTACCCGGCCCCTCTTCCGTTTGGTCGAGGACGTTCGAACTGCTCTCCTTCAGGAGAACGGGGCCTTGCCGGCGGAACCGATCATGGATCGGGAAACAGCGTTGCTTCGCCAAGCCATTGCCGACCTCGTGTGTCGGCTGCGCGATCGAGAGGCAGAAATCGTTCATCGTGACCAGGCTATGGCGGCCCTCCAGGCACGGGAGCCGTTCGTCCTTGATGTCCCATCAGGTGAAGGCATGGGGGTCGGGCTCGTGGGGACGAGCCCGGCGGTGGAGCGATTGCGAGGGCGCATCACCAAAGCTGCGGCCTCGGATGCCGACGTGCTCATCGTTGGCGAGACTGGTACAGGAAAGGAACTCGTGGCCCATGCCATCCATGCATGTAGTCATCGAGCCGATGGGCCTTACTTGACGATTAATTGCGGCGCCCTTGACGAGAATTTGCTGATGGATGCCTTGTTTGGTCACGTCAAAGGGGCTTTCTCTGAAGCCAAAGGCGAGCGCCAAGGGGCGTTTTTGGCGGCGAGTGGCGGAACGTTGCTCCTTGATGAATTGGGCAATGCCTCGATGCGGGTGCAGCAGGCTTTATTGCGAGCGTTATCGGCGCGAAAAATTCAGCCCCTGGGCAGTGATCGTGAAATCCCCTTTGATACCAGGGTCATTGCGGCCACCAACGCCAACCTCGAGGACATGGTGCGGCAAGGGACGTTTCGGGAAGACCTCTATTTCCGGCTTCAAGTACTCACCATCGCTACGCCTCCTTTGCGCCAGCGAAAAGAAGATATCCCCCTTCTCGCCACCCATTTTCTTCGCCTGGCGTTTGCCGACAGGGGTCGTCCGCCAGCCCTTCTCAGTCGGGGGGCTGTGGCCAAGCTCATGGCCTATGATTGGCCCGGCAATATCCGTGAGCTGAAGAATTGTATTTTGCGCGCTGCGGCCTTTATTGAAGGAGGGGTGATCCAAGCAGAGGATTTGCATTTGGGCAATCAGGGACACGAATCCAGAGGAGAGCAATCTACCTCTGATGTGGTCACCGTGCCGCAGCCCCAGAAAACTGTACGTCGACGAGAAGTATTGACTCCACGCCAGCAGCGAGGGCTTGAGTTCCTCCGCATCCACGGAACGATGACTCGTCAGCAATACGAAGGTCTTTTTGAAGAGCGTATTGCTCCACGTACTGCTCTTTACGATCTCAAAGAATTAGTGCGAAAAGGATATGCAGTATTAGAAGGAAAAGGACCAGCAGCGAGATATATCCTTGTAGATATACCGGATAATGCGAATAATGGAGTAGTTCCAGATGTCGGGTACAGTTCTTAGTGGATTAGTAGAATTCGTAAATTGGATCCGCGGGAATTGGAAAAAACGCCAAACAAATCAAGTTGGTGCTGGATTTAAGGCCAAATACGATGCTTTTTTGCGTTTGTTGGAGAGCAATACTGAGTTGTTACGCATCATCGCAGAGATGGAAGATGCTCTCCTGTCTGGCAAACTCTTGGGCCCAGGAGTGCCGCGAACTTGGGCGAGTCGTGCTATTTTTCATGCCCTGCGGATGGTAGGGAGTTTTGAGACGTTGACCGGTCATCCTGAGCCAGAGCTTCGCCAGCGGGTGGCGGACCTTCAAGCGGCCATGGAAGCGGTCCTGCGCGCAGGTGACCAATGGGGGGAAGAAGGGCCATGGGTCGTGGACCTCCCGGGGGAGGAGGAGATCCCTGAGTCCCTTTTGGGCGGCAAGGCCGCGGCCCTTCGTGGTCTGGCCCGAGCAGGCTTCCCGGTGCCGCGGGGATTTGTAGTGACGACGGCGGCATGCAGGGCTGTCTTTCGGCATGGCGATGCCTGGGAGGAGATCCAGCGTCATCTCCTTGCTGTGGACCCAGAGCAACCAGACCGTCTCGCCCAGGCTGCGCAAGAACTCCGTGCGCTAATCGGGGCCTTGTTGGTGCCCCCTGAGCTAGAACGCGGGATGATGGAGGCCATGGACAGACTGGCCAATTCCTGCGGCGTGTTATCCGGTGACTTGCGAGTGGCGGTGCGTTCCAGTGCAGAGGGCGAAGATGGCACCTATTCGTTTGCTGGGCAGTACCAGACCGTACTCGGGGTGTCTCGAACAGGAGTGGTCGACGCGTATCGGCAGGTCCTTGCCAGTGTATTTTCTCCGGAAGCCCTGGCCTATCGCGCCCTCCTAGGCATGGAAACAGTGGCCATGGCTGTGCTCGTGCAAGAGCTTATCCCTGCCCGAGCCGGGGGAGTGCTCTTTACGCGGGATCCCCGTGATGGGGGTGCCGCTTCTTTGGTCCTTGATGCGGCCTGGGGGTTGGGGGTGGCCGTCGTGGATGGTCTGGTCATTCCAGACCGATGGCTCCTGACACGCACCGCACAAGGACTCGCCATTGTACGCCACCAGACCGGCCAGAAGACGGTTTGCGTTGGCGTTGGGGAACACGGGTTGGAGCAGCATCCAGTCCCCAGAGAACTCCAGCAAGTCCCTTGTTTGGATCCGGAGACCGTCCTTCAACTTGGTGAGTTGGGTATCGGGCTGGAAGGATTGGGGCATAGCCCCCAGGACGTGGAATGGGTGGTGCGCGAAGACGGGGAGATCGTCATCGTGCAATCGCGTCCCTTGGTTTGTGATGCACGACCAGCCGCCGTGTCTGTGGCCGTGGATGCCCCAGTTCTCGTGGAAGGAGGAGAAACTGCTCATCCAGGGGTCGGGGCGGGACCGGTGGTCGTGGTGCGCGACATCACGGATTTGGAAGGATTCCCTTCTGGGGCCGTGCTCGTGGCCAGCCATTCTTCGCCGGAATATCTGTTTGTCCTACCCAAGGCGGCAGCCGTCGTCACGGAGTTCGGCAGCGTGACCGGGCATATGGCCTCGCTGTGCCGGGAGTTTCATGTGCCCGCACTCCTTGGCGTCCCTTCTGCCCTCGAGCGGCTATCTCCAGGACAGGAGGTGACGGTGGATGCGGGCAGTCGGCGGGTGTACGGGGGACGCATTGACACGCTTCTCGCTCGCGATACCTCTCGGCAGCTGGCGGCGCATCGCGCTGGTCCGGTCTATCGTGCGGCGCACACCCTCTCTGAGATGATCGTTCCCCTGCGGCTCGTTGATCCCAAGTCGCCTGAATTTACTCCCTCGGGGTGCCGGACCATTCATGACTTGATGCGCTATATCCACGAACGTTCGTACACGGAGATGTTCCATTTCAGCGATATGGTCGCTGACCATCATGGGGCGACGGTGCGTCTGGATGCTCCGACAGGTCTTGATTTGCATATCATCGACTTGGGCGGGGCCCTTGCACCAGAGGCAGTGGCTCAGGGTTGGGTCCGCCCCGAAGCGGTACGTTCTCGTCCATTTGCCGCTTTGCTTGAAGGGTTGGTGCTGCGGGATGAAATCCACCGCCAGCCCCGGCCGATTCATCTGGGCGGACTGCTCTCGGTGCTGCGGGAGCAGTTTGTGGCTGCTCCCCAGCTTGGGAAGGAGCGTTTTGGCGATAAGAGTTACGCTATTGTGTCGGATAAGTACCTCAATTTTAGCTCCCGAGTGGGCTACCACTACAGCGTGCTCGACTGTTATTGTGGCACTACCGTCAATAAAAACTACATTTCTTTTGTGTTTAAGGGTGGAGCTGCCGATGACACCAAGCGCAGTCGGCGAGCGCGAGCCATTGCTGCTATTTTGGCACGTCTCCACTTTCGGGTGGAAACAATTGCAGACCAAAGTTTTGCCCGCTTCCATCAAGCGGATGCTGATGCTATTGCAGATCGCCTCTTCCATCTGGGGCGATTGCTCCAATATACTCGGCAGGCCGATATGCTCATGGTAAGCGAGGCCTGCGTCGATGCTATGGTGGAGAGCTTTTTTCGGGGTGATGTTGCGTTTTGCGCAGAGAATACCCCGAGCAATGCCTAAGCCGCAGTGGTCCGTATGCGGTCCACTGCTTGATGGACTGCGCTCAAGAGCTCTTCGAAGGAGCACGGTTTAAGGAGAAATTCCGCCACCCCATCCTGGAGGGCCCGAGTGGCAGCTTGGATATCGCCATGTCCGGTCAGGATGATGACTTGGCTGCGAGGAGCGAGAGCCCGGATATCGGGCAGAATATCAAGACCGCTTGGCCCTGGCATTTTAATGTCGAGTACAATCACATCGTAGTCCTCTCCACTTTGGAGACGTTCGATGGCCTCAGGGCCGGAGGCTGCTGTGGCGACATGGATGCCTTTGGTGGTAAAGAGTTTCGCCATAAGGAGGCGGAATCGTTCTTCATCATCGACGACGAGGACACGAATGGGGACGAACATGACGAGCTCCTAGAAACGGGTGGCGAGAGGAAGGGGAAACATCTACTTTCCAAACGGACACTTGGGGTAGGTGCAGGTGTCACACCCAAGACAGAGGCCGCCTTCAGCAAACAGAGCAAGGTCGTGGCGGGTAATGGGCAGGTTCGCGAGGAGGCGGGGTAGAAGGAGATCAAGGCTTGTGGTTTTGAAGAAGAGGGCACAGGCCGGAACCCCGAGGACTTGGGCCTGACCGATGCGTCCCATGAGGGTCATTGCTCCGGGAAGGATGGGGGCGCCATGGAGGGTGTCGGTGAGGCCGGCGTCCTGGAGGGCAGGCAGGGTGACGTCGTCTGGATCCACCGAGAGGCCGGCCGTGGTAATGAGGAGATCGGCCCCGGCATCAAGGAGTTCGCGGGTGGCGTTGGCAATGGCCGCCCGTTCGTCTGGAGTGATGCGTATGCCGATGATTTCTGAACCGAGGGCTTCGACTTTCCCCCGGATGATGGGGGCAAAGCGGTCCTCGATGATGCCCTGAAAGACTTCGGTTCCTGTGACAAGGACACCCACCTGCGCTCGACGCAAGGGCCGTACCGAAAGCAGTGGTCCATCACCAAGGGCGGCGAGGGCGCGCTGGAAAAGGGCGGTTGGGAGATAGAGGGGGATGGCGCGGGTTCCCCCAAGAATGCGACCTGTCTCGACCACGCTGCCGTGGTGGCGGGTAGCGCACATCACTTGGGGCACAAGGTTGAAGCGGAGGAGGCGTTCTCGGTCCACCGCCAAGACGCCTGCGTGGGCAGCAAAAAAGTCCATGCGTCCTTCTTTGGGCTGAGGGCTGGTGGTCACTCCAGGCCCTGCCATGCGCTCGGCAAAGGCCCGGGCCGCGTCGTTTTCGTGGACGGCATCGGCGAGAGCTGCTTCTTCGACATAAATGTGCATTCGGCCCATTTGCTGGAGACGGCAGACATCGCCGGCAGTGAGGCGATCGCCGGCGCGAAAAGCCGGGCCCTTGCTCGTTTTCGGGACAATTTGTGTCATGTCATGGAGCACGCGTTTTCCAATGGCCTCGGCCAGAGGCATTGCCTGGGGGCGAATAAGGGGCCACGCCTCTTCGTCGTAAGGGGCCTCTCCTTGGCAGCCACGGCATAGGGCGCCATCACGTTCTGGATAGGCCTCATGACAGAGCGGACAAACGGCGATGGCGGACATAGGCCGATGTTCGAGAAAGCGACGGGAGACTGTAATCGGCTGTTGCGCGACGATGGTATCCCCTGCGGTTTGAATTTCTCGAAACAGGGTCTCGGTATCCTGTTCGGCCTTGGGGATACGCTTGAGGAACCAGCCGCGGATATGGGGCCATTGTTCCAAAGCTGGCACATGGAGATGCACTCGTATGCCCTGGCCAGTGTACTTGTCGTAGAGTGCCAGGGCGTAGCGTCCGAGGTTGATGACGCGCATCCAACCGTTGCCTGTGCTGCAGAGGGTAAGGAGCTGGATCGCATCGGGGAGGCATTTTGGGGTCTCGACAATGGCCTCAAAAAGCGTCCCTTCAGGCAAGGCCGCTTTGGCCCGCTCGACCATGTAGCCGCCAATGAGCAGCCCTGGGGCCGGATAGCCGTGAAATTGCGCGGCTTTGGCTTTGAATTCTTCGAAAGTGTAGGGTCCGATGTTCATAACGGGCTCGTAAAGAGGGATGGGGCCCTCTCTGTCAGGCGAGTTTAACGATTTTGACTCGACTTTGATAAAAGACGGCGCTTCCGCCAACAGTGTCCACCAGCCCGGTGTTCTCAAGGACCGGATCAAGGCGCATGGCTGCATTGGCATGGAATCCCCGAGCACGGCGTGGGTCTCCGGGTATGGAAACACCGTCGATAACCATGTCTCCAGCGCCATTGGCCCAGTGGCCAAAACCAAGAGGAAAGGCCACTACTCCCGGGCGCAGGCCTTGGATGACCTTGACCTTGCCATGAATAGGTTTGGTCTGCCCATGCCCAAGGTCCCACATGCCATCGGGATTTGTGGGCGAGATAATGGCCACGCGATCGCCAGTTCGGAGCCCCATACGGGCGGCATCCTCGGCAGCCATTTCGAGAAAGCCCTCAGGCAGCACGGCGTCCAACCAATAGTCCACGATCGTCCGGCTCTTGGTTTGGGTAATAGTTTTGTACGTAATGAGGGTGAAAGAGAATCCATTTTTTTCATCTTCGATACGATTCCCCATGCAATCAATGGGGTTTGGAGTCCAATGCGCATGGGGAACATAGGGTTTGCCGGTCATGGAGTTTTTGGTTCGAGCAAGATTTTCCATGTAGATGCCGACCATTTTTCCGTACTTATTGGCCAGTTGGTTGCCGTTGTAAGCCTTGGCGTATTCCTGGAACCGTCCACCGCGGTTGAGCACCGTGACGACATGGGGCCAGAGCTCGGGACCAACAATGGCTTTCCAGCGTTCGGGATGGAAGATCGTCTCGGGGAGATGGGCGCGGGCTTGGAGGAATATCCGTTCCTCTTCGGGTGAGGCAGGCGGGACTTTATCGGAGCCATCGGCTTTTTCTCCAAAAGCGATATTGGCCACCATTCGCAAATAAAGGTCTTCCATGCGGGTAAAGGAGGTCCCTTCTCCCCAGGCATTGGGCCCGAAATTGGGGAGGTTGAGGGCTTCAGCGAGGGCGAGGAGGGTGGACTCGAGGCAGATGGGCATCTTTTCGCCATAGGCCGTGACCGTTTCGGTCATTGGGGCGGCAGCGGGCTGTCGGATAGGTGCCACCTTGCAACTCATGGAGGGATGAGAACCGGCGAATTCCCAGCGCTCAAGATAGGTGAGGTCTGGGAAGATGTAGTCAGCATACATACTTGTCTCGCCTACAGTAATGTCGGAGGCGATAAACAAGGGAATTTTCTTTGGATTTTTGAGGATCTCTACTAGCTTATGCCCACCAGGCAAGGCATATACTGGCGTGCCCATGTAAAGAAATAGACACTTGATTTGGTAAGGGTACATGTCGCCAGCGCTGGGGATAACTTCTTGATAGATATCGCTGGCAAAAGGATACCATACCCGCTTGGCAGGATAGCCTTCGAAGAGGGTCGTTTTGTCATAAGGTACGCCATGGCGGATAATGGATATTCCCCAAGGGCTTATTTTGTTGGGACTTTTGGTCACCGGGAAGGGCATGCCCTCTTTGTCGCCGGTGGCATTATAGGTCGTGGCCTTGGTTAGCCCGCCTGCCCAGTCGTGGTTGCCGATGAGCACGTTGACCGTCATCCAGGTCAGCACATTGTAAAAGCCGATTGTGTGCTGCGATGCCCCGCGGTGGATATCGGCGACAGCCCGCTTACCATAGCTGGTAAATTCTTGCGCGAGTTCAACAATCTCTGCCTCAGGAATCCCGCAGACCTGCGCCCACTCGCCAAGGGATCGAGAAAAGGCGGTTTCTTTGTAGATTTGCAGCACGCTCTTGACGTGCGTTCCACCGAGCTCGGTATCGACGAAAAGCTCGCCCGTGACGGCTTCGGACTCGCTATTGGGGTCAAAGAATTGCGGTGTATTGCCTCGGAGGGTGACAAAGGCGTCGAATTCCCAGGTCTGTTCAGGATGTTTTTTGGACGGCCGGGTCTCTTTGGGGTGTCCCAGGTCTGAACCACGGAGAAAGCGTCCTGGCGTCCCGTCGTCGTTGATGACCACCAGCCAGCAGGCCTGGGTCCAGGTGGGTTCGTTCGCGGCCTTGGCTGCGGCCTTGTTGGCATTCGCCAGATACCGAGCGTCATAGCGTTCCTGCTCGATAATCCAGCGGATCATGGCTTGGCCAAGGGCGCCAATGGCCTCTGGGACGATGGGAATCCATTTCCAGGCCCGACCAGCTGTTTTGGAGCAACGGGGGTCCACGACGGCGATTTTGCGACCGCCATCCACAATGCTCTGTGTCACCTTGCCGGCACGCATGGGAGGTCCATAGTTGGCCTCATAGGGGCTTGCTCCCACAAAGAGAATGAACTCGGCATTCCCGGTATCCGCCTGCCAATAGAACTTGCTGCCATCGGTAAATTTCCCTTCCACAAATTGGTCGCTCATGGCCTTGCAGGTAAAATAGAGCGATCCTTGGCAGACGGTGGTATGTCCGTGGGTATTGATCGTCCCAAGACCGTCAGCGAAGAAGCGTTTGATGAGTTCGCCGCGTCCGCCTTTTTGGCGTCCCCAATAATAGCAAATTTGGTTGTTTTTAGGCCCAAGGTCCGGGTGGTTGGGATCAATGAGATATTTGAGATATTCGGCATATTTACTCTGAAACTCTTCTAGAGACATTTTTTTGTCGGCCACTTTTTTCGCATCTTCTGCCAACATTTTGTGGATTTTTGGATCACGGAGGGCCGCAAGTTCCGAGATCCCTTCCACATGTCCTTCGCCGAACAGATCCCCTCCAGCAATGATTTCTTGAATTGCTTGCTCAAATGGAATGGAAATCCATTTGTTCTCCCCTCGTTTTCCTGCTCTTTTTAGAACTTTGACAATACGATATGGATCATATAGCGTTTGAATACCAGCAAAACCCTTGGGACACAGCGGCGCATCAATAGATGCGGCTTCTGTAATTGGCGTATTATAGGCAATTTGTGGGCATAGATTCCATGGATTATACGGATTTCCATCGATTTTTGCGACTCGACCATCCTTAAATTTTACGGTTGTCCCACATTGGGTATTGCACTGTTGGCATACGGAACGAATTTGGTGTTCTGGTCGCAGGAGGGTGTAGGCCCCTTCTCCTGGAATAGAGGTGGCGGAGGCTTCTTGGTCCATCCAGGAGCCGACGGTGCTGATGGCCGCCGCCGTACCGCCCAACAAAGCACAGGTCTTGAGAAAAGTCCGGCGATGGGGGCATTCTGGTTGTGTGTGGTTGGGAGTGTGAGGCTTAGACATGAGAACCTCCGTGGTGGAAGAGGCCAGGCAAGAGACGAGGACCAAGAGAAAGGGCGAGCATCGCCAGGGAGGCTACAAAAAGGACGATGAGCCATTCACCCAAGAGCGGCGTGTAGTGGACTGCGAGACGCTCATGGATAAAGGCATGGTCAAGCCCTATAAGCGGGGGCACGCTCTGAGGCGGGATAACGAAGATCCATCGCGTGGCTAAAAATGAGATCATGACGCAAAGACTTCCCCATGCTGCCATGGCCGCGCTGCGGCGCAAGATAAAGAAGATGGGGAGGATAATTCCTACCCCTCCGTGGAGCGCCCAAAATACCCAGGCATCCCGTCCGAAAAGGATAGCCCACAAGGCTTGATGGTTCGCCGAGTCCCCGGCGTTGATGATGGTAATACCCATTAGGAATTCTAAAAGGACAAGCAGGAGGATAAGAGCAAGCACCCCATAGCCAACCCCAATGGTTAGCCTCGGTGCATAATTAAAGGCCCAGGAAAGGAAGCACATCAAGGCTGTACCTGCCATAAGGGCTGCAACGATAAAGTAAAAAGGAACTAATGGCCCCCCCCAAATGGGGAGATAGGTGAGTGTCCCAAATATATATCCATTTGTTCCATAAAAAAGTAAGGCGATTGGTATGCTAGCATAGGTCAACAACCGAATATGATTTTCGTTTTGTTTGAGAATAGCCCAAATTTTAAGAAAATAGACAAGCAACAGGGCATTGAAAAAGACAAACATCCATGCCATAGGAGAAGTAAACGCTGGGGAAGTTAAGAAGCGATACATCCGCTCCATGTGGCCTAAGTCCAGCGCAATGGCTAATCCGGCGCATAGTTCCGTTACAACAACGGTCCAGGCCACCATTCCCGCGAGAGGTTCGTACTCATGCTTTTCAAATACCGTTGTGGCGAGGGCCAAGGGGAGACCACCAGCAGAAAAGCCGAGAAAAGTAAGATAAAGAGCTACGCCGAGTCCCCAGGGGACATACGAAGTAAGTCCCGTGGCGTGCGTGCCGTAAAGAAGGGCCTCCATGATGCCCCAGGCGCCAAGGACGAGACCTCCAACAGCGACAATGACAACGATTCGGTTGGGTGCAACGGCAGCGGCCATGAGTCGCCCTCCTTAAGACAGATAATAGACGTGGGGATCCGTGCCGAGATGCTCCTTGAGACGCGTCGTTCGCGCCGAACCTACGAGGCGATGCACGAGCGCCTTGGGGTCATTGATGTTGCCAAAAAAGGTGGCGCGTCCAATGCAAGACGTCACACATGAGGGGAGCTGCCCGTTGTGGACGCGATGGAGGCAAAAGTGGCATTTGCGGGCATTGCCCACAGGTGACGCACGGCGTCGATCTCCCCAATCTTTATCATATTCTGGGGCCGTTTTTCGTGCATAGCCCCGCTCTATTTGGTTTCTTCCCACTAGGGTCCCTGGCAACTCCGGTGTCCCGTTTGCGTAGTTTTCGCCAAAGTCCGAAGTCCGTGCTCCATATGGACAGGCCTTGAGGCAAAAACGACATCCGATACATTTCGTATAGTCGATGACGACTGTTCCTTCATCATCTTTCCATGTGGCATGAACAGGACACACCGGGACACAAGGAGGATTTTGACAATGCATACACGGTCTTGGAAGGAATCTTCTTCCTACATTGGGATATTTCCCTACTTCTTCCTCAATGACGGGACGGTAAACGACTCCCGGCGGGAGATTGTTTTCGGTAGCACAGGCAAGCGTGCACGCATGGCAGCCGATACACTTGCTCAAGTCGATCACCATGACCCACGTGGGAGGAATTTGTTCCCTCCTGGTCCTCGCTAAATCGCGGTGCATGGTGATGAGGGGGTCTTCTTTGGGAAGGGAGAGAGAGAGCTGGAGCATAGATCCTCCTTGGGCAAGAAGGGAGAGAAACAGTTTCATTCTTTATCAAGAAACGATGCAATGTCAATGAGGAGTCTCCTTCAAAGCTTGGGCAGGTGCAAATATCACACGATTTTTCTTGACGGGATGGTCCTAGGCCATTATTTGGCTAAATCGCCAATAGTTGGAGGGCGGTATGAAAGACGACGAAACCTACCGGCAGCGAGCCGAAATTCTGAAGGCCTTGGCCCACCCTACCCGGCTGTGGATGGTGGATCGCTTGGCCCAGGGCGAGGAGTGTGTGTGCCAGTTTGTGGAGGCGGCTGGTGTAGATTTTTCTACTATTTCGAAGCATTTAGCTGTTCTTAAGCGGGTGGGGATCGTAGAGGATGAACGGCGGGGCAAGCAGGTGTTTTACCGTTTGCAGGCACCGTGTGTCGTAGGTTTTTTTCATTGTGTAGATGCCGTGTTGCGGGAAGAAACAACTTCAGAATGTGCGCTATGTCAACAACGAGAGGAAACCAATGAATTGGCGTGAAGAATGGAAGATATTAATACTTATGGTCGGCATATTTCTCGTCTGCTGGTATATTCCCGTTGGCTCGCCAAGATTTGACACTGCAGTGCTCGAGGCCTTTCATCTCGTCAAATGGTACGCGCAGGAGCATGTCTTGCTCTGTCTCGTGCCTGCTTTTTTTATCGCGGGGGCCATTGGCGTGTTTGTCAGCCAGGCAGCGGTGATGCGTTATTTGGGCGCTGGTGCGAAGAAGGCCCTCGCGTATGGTGTGGCCTCGGTGTCGGGAACAGTGCTGGCAGTCTGTTCCTGTACGGTGCTTCCTCTTTTTGCCGGCATCTATCGCATGGGGGCTGGCTTGGGGCCGGCGTGCGCTTTTTTGTATTCTGGTCCGGCCATCAATGTCCTCGCTATTGTGCTCACGGCTCGGATCTTGGGTCCGGACTTGGGTGTGGCACGGGCCGTGGGAGCCGTGGCTTTTAGTCTGGTGGTGGGCATTGCGATGGCGTTTTTTTTTCGTCGAGATGAATGCCAGCGTCTCGCCGCGCAGCCCGTTATGGGCGAGGAGGTCCCGGCCCGGCCGTTGTGGCAGACGGCCATCTATTTTGCACTTATGGTCGCCATCTTGGTGTTTGCCAATTGGGGCCGACCGCAAGAAGAGGGCGGCCTGTGGGCAGCCCTTTTTGCAGCCAAGTGGTGGCTGACTTCGGGAGCGGCGTTGGGGCTGGCAGCAGTGCTTGTGGCCTGGCTAGGGGCGTCGTGGTGGAAGGTGGGCGTGAGCGTCCTTGTGACCGCGGTCTTGGCCCTCTTTTTCCCCCGTGAGCCTGTGGTGGCCTTTACTGCCGGGACTATCGGATTGTCGTGGGTGACAAGTACGGACCCGGGTGAAGGAGGGGCTTGGTTTTCGGCCTCCTGGACCTTTGCCAAGCAGATCCTGCCGCTCCTTTTGGGTGGTGTGCTCGTGGCAGGCTTTCTCTTGGGTCGGGTGGGACACGAAGGGATTATCCCCTCGGGATGGGTCGCCGGATTTGTCGGCGGGAACTCCCTGGGGGCCAATTTCTTCGCCTCGGTTGTTGGGGCCTTTATGTATTTTGCGACGCTGACGGAAGTGCCGATTGTCCAAGGACTGCTTGGTGCGGGCATGGGGAAGGGGCCGGCCTTGGCGCTCCTTTTGGCCGGACCGGCCTTGAGTTTGCCGAATATGCTGGTCATCAACAGCATCATGGGGGCGCGCAAGACGATTGTTTTCGTGTCCCTGGTCGTGGCCATGGCCACAGTGACCGGATGGGTCTTTGGCGCAGTATGGGGATAGAACATGAAATGATAAGGAGTATGCTGATGGTAACGATGCAAATCCTTGGAACGGGGTGCCCGAAGTGTACAAAGTTGATGGAAGTAGCAAAGGCTGCTGCCGAGGCTTTAGGGCTGGAGTATCAGCTGGAGAAAATTAGTGACATCAACAAGATTATGTCCTTCGGAGTGATGATGACCCCTGGGCTGGTGGTCAATGGAAAGGTGCTTATGGTGGGGAAGGTCCCCGGATTGGAAGAAATGAAAACCGTACTCCAAAAGGAGATTCACCATGGCTAATCCGTGCTGTGCGTGCCAGGGGGCCCCGACGCTTCTTTTTGCCTGTTCGGGGGGCGCAGATGTCGGGGCTGTGGTGGATGCCGTGGCGCGCAAATTGGCCCGTGAAGGCAAAGGTCGGATGTACTGCCTAGCGGGCATTGGTGGTCGGGTAAGTGGCATCATGGCCACCACCGAGGCAGCAAAGAAGGTCCTGGTCTTGGATGGCTGCCCCTTGGAGTGTGCTAAAAAGACCCTCGAGGCCGCAGGTTTTTCCTCCTTTATACATCTCCAGCTTGAGGAACTGGGGTTGCGCAAAGGAGAGACTCCGGCCACCGAAGAGACTATCGCCATGGTGGCGGAAGCTGCTGCTGCCCGCATGGGGTGCTGACGACCTATGCTTGTCTGGGACATGGAGCCTATTGCCGTGACCATTGGGCCTGTGGCCATTCGTTGGTATGGGGTCCTATTTGCCCTTGCCTTTGTGACGGGGTACCAGCTGATGGCGTTGATGAGCCGTCTCGAGGGGCGGGACCCCGCCTCTCTGGAGCGGCTTTTCGTGGCGGCAGTGCTCGGTACCGTCGTCGGCGCGCGGCTTGGCCATTGTCTCTTTTACGATCCAGGGTGGTACCTTGCCCATCCGCTAGATATCGTTAAGATTTGGGAAGGGGGGCTTGCGAGCCATGGTGGCGCTGTGGGGTTGATCGCAGGTGTTGGTGTGGCCCGCTGGCGAGACCCGACAGTGGACGTCCGCTGGATACTCCACCGCCTCCCTATTCCCGCCGCTGTGGGAGGGGCGTGCATTCGGCTCGGGAATTTCTGTAACTCGGAGATCGTCGGGATACCGGCCCAGGTCCCATGGGCCGTGATCTTTGTGCGGTTGGACCCCATGCCGCGTCATCCCGTGCAGCTTTACGAGGCAGGGAGCTATGCGGCAGTCGCGATGCTTCTTGGATTTATCTATTGGCGTTACCCGCGGCATCGAGACGTTTTGTTGGGGTTGTTTTTGGTGCTTGTTTTTGGATCGCGCATTGTCTGGGAGATGTTCAAAGCCCCGCAATCAGCGTGGGATGCGACGAGCGTGTGGAGCACCGGGCAATTGCTGAGTGTGCCTTTTGTCCTGGTGGGAATTGGATTGGTAATTGGACAGGCCCGGGGGTGGCTGCGTCGGTGAACGTACGTCGGTCGGGTGCGAGTCGTTAGGCAAACCCCGTGGTGCAGTGCGAGGAGGTTGGCATGAAACAGGGTCCTGAGGTCCCCATGGCCCACGTCGTTGTCCCCAGGACGCTCGCCCCTGCCTTTGCGGGCTTATTGCGTCAGGGGATTGGGGTATGGCTCCCTGCCCCAAAGCCAGTACGGGATTTTCTTGTGGAGGAGGTTGGTCTTGAGCTGGGGTATGCCACCCATGAAATCCCTGGGCTGTTTCTCAACGGTGTAGCCGTAGACGATTGGGAAAACACGCTGGTCGCGCCAGGAGACGAAGTGGCGTTAAGTGGTACGATGCCAGGTTTGGCGGGGATTGCGTTGCGCCGACAAAGCCCGTTGCGCAGCTTTCGCTCCGACCTCACCGTGCCGTTTCGCTCCGCAGCCGCTGTGGCGGGTATGGTAACTCTGCGTCCGTTCAACTTTGTTGCCCAGCAGGCCGTCCAACCGCTTCTTGCCCGCGGGGTGTATGTGTCGGGTGCGGAGCTGGCGCGGTATGTGGAAGCGCGGGCCGACGAGCTCGGTGCCTGTCGGCTCATGGGGGGAGAGGGATGTTTGGAGGATGCCATGGCGTGCTGGCGGCAGGTCGAGGTCGTGCATTTGCAGGTAGTCTGGGAAGAATGACTCGTGCCACGTGGTGGGGCTTTTTGGTCGTGTTCCTGCTGGTGGGGGGCTGTGGTGGAGGCCGTTATCTGCCGTCGTGGTCTCCGGGAGGGGCTCCGCCGCCCAAGGGAGCAGGGGGCACGGGGCGGCCGTACACGGTGATGGGGCAGACCTATTACCCGCTCCAGACGGCCGAAGGGTTTGAGGAAGTGGGCGTGGCCTCGTGGTATGGGCCGGATTTCCATGGCAAGCGCACGGCCAACGGCGAGATCTATGACATGTACCAGATGACCGCTGCCCACCGTATTCTGCCCATGAATACTCGTCTTCTTGTCACTAATCTCGACAATGGCCGCACCGCTGAGGTGCGGGTCAATGACCGGGGACCGTTTGTGGGCAATCGAATTTTGGACCTTTCCTACCGAGCAGCCCAGATCCTGGGTGCCGTGGGGCCTGGGACCGTACGGGTGCATCTGCGCGCTCTAGGCGGGCCTATTGAATTCCAGGGGCCATTTTATGTGCAGTACGGGGCGTTTACCTTGCAGGAGAACGCCTACCGGCTGCGCGATCGCCTCATTGCCCGGGGCTACCCCGGCACTCGTGTCACGGAGGGAGTCGTCGGCGGGGTGCGCTTTTGGCGGGTCCAGGTGGGGACTTTCCCAAGCGTAGCCCAAGCTCAAGCCGCTCGCGAGCGCTTCCTCGCTGAGAGCCCGGACTGCTTTGTCATCGCGGATTGAGCTCTGCGCGCAGTTTGCGAGAAATGCGGAATACAACCACTTTGCGGCCGGGGAGGATAATCGTCTCGTTGGTTTGGGGATTGCGGCCACGGCGTGGGTTTTTGGCATAGGCGTCGAATTTGCCGAACCCGCTTATGAGCAGGGCGCCGTCTTTTTTGATGCCTTCTTTCATGATGTCCACAAGACTATCCACATGATTTTTGATTTCCGCGCGGTGACGGCGGGACTTTTCGTAGATGGCGTCGATGATTTCGGCCTTGGTGAGAGTCGGCATGGGGAGACCTCCTGCGTAGGATAAGATTCCAGGTAGTGGAAAACAACGTGTCTGGCAAGGTATTCGTGGGAAAAATGGAGTGCTCGCCGGTTTTGCTCCCGACTCCGCCGCGGCCTGAACCGTGGCGTCTTGTCCCTATTTTCGTGCCGTATGCAGGGTGCCGCAACCGTTGTATCTATTGCCATCAAGCGGCCCAAACCGGGGTACTCCCTGTGGGGGAAGAGCGGATCCTGCACCGGGTGGAGACCGCCCTCGCTGCAGTGCGGGGGCCGGTGGCGGTAGGGCTTTTTGGCGGCAGTTTTACGGCGTTGCCGTGGTCGCTGCAAGAACGGATACTCAATGCGATCCGCCGAGACGCCGAGGCTCGCGGCGGGTTGATCCACCTGCGCCTCTCCACAAGGCCAGATGCGGTCCAGCCGCGGCTCCTCGTGCGGTTGCGGCGCTTGGGGGTGGACTTGGTGGAGCTTGGGGTACAGACTTTTGCCTCGGCTGTCTTGGCACAAAGCGGCCGTGACTCCACCGGAGCGGTGGCCTGGGATGCCTGCCGCATGGTGCAGGATGCTGGCTTGGCCTTAGGGGTACAGCTCCTCCCGGGCTTGCCGGGACACGGTCAGGCACATTGGCTTGCTGATGTGGATCAGGTCATTGCCCTTCGCCCGCAGACGCTGCGGATATATCCGTGTTTGCTGCTCCCCGGGACACCGTTGGCCGAGCGCTTTCGCCGTGGCTTGTTTCGTCCCTGGGACCTGCTGGCCACCCAAACCCTCGTGGCGGAAGCCCTGCCACGGTTTTGGGCAGTGGGTATTCGGGTTATTCGCATTGGTTTAGCACCCCAGCCGGGGTTGGTGGTGGAGGCTGGTCCCCACCATCCGGCCCTTGGGAACCAGGTGCGGGGGCTTGCCTTGGTGCGGCAAATCGGTCGGGCCGTTGGAAGCCGGCGGGTTGTGGCCCTTAAGGCGCCGTGGTGGGTGCAAGGGGACTTGTGGGGGTGGCGCCGTAGTTCGGTCCCGACCTTGGCGCGGCTTGGGGTGACGGCGTCGTGTGTTACGTTTCAGAATACCGAAGGAATGGAGCTATGGATGGAACCCTCCGGGTCTATGCCGTAAGTTTGGGATGCCCTAAAAACCGGGTGGATACTGAACGTATTCTTGGCGGATTAGGGGCCGCGTACCAACCCGTAGATCATCCAGAAGAAGCTCAGGTTTTGGTGGTCAATACTTGTGGTTTTCTCCAGGCCGCAGTGGAGGAATCGCTGGAGACCATCATGGAACTTGCACAGGTGGCTGCAGGCCAACGGGAGCGGCCGCTCCTCGTGGTCACGGGGTGTTTGGTGGCGCGCTACGGGAGCCAAGTCTTGGCGAACGAGTTGCCAGAGGCGGATGTGGTGGTGGACATTGCTGGGCAGCAGGGGCTCTCCCAGCGTATCCTCGATCACTTTGGATTGGGGCTGGCCACGGAAGGGCGGCTTGTGAGCACTGCGCCCGGATTTGCATATCTCAAAATCGCCGAGGGGTGCGACAACCGCTGCCGCTTTTGTACCATCCCGGCCATCCGTGGTCCGCTGCGAAGCCGTCCCCTGGCCGAGGTCATCGCCGAGGCGCGGCAATGCCTTGCTGCCGGCCGGCAGGAGTTGGTCCTCGTGGCGCAAGACCTGACGGCCTATGGTCGGGATTTGGGGACATCGGAGGGTCTGCCGGCCCTCATCGAGGCCCTCGTCCGCCTCCCGGGCCTGCAGTGGCTGCGGCTCATGTACCTGTATCCTTCGGGGTTAAGCGAGAGGTTTCTCGCCTTTTTGCGCGACGTAGGCCCGCCGGTGCTGCCGTATTTCGATGTTCCTTTCCAGCATGCCCACCCTGAGGTCCTCGCAGCCATGGGGCGGCCGTTTCAGGCCCAAGACCCGCGGCGGGTGGTGGAGCGCATTCGACGCTTTTTTCCAGAAGCGGTGCTGCGCACTGCCCTTATCGTCGGTTATCCTGGGGAGACCGAGGCCCATTTCACCGCCCTCGAGGCCTTTGTGGCGGAGATGGAACTCACCCATGTGGGCGTGTTTGCTTTTTCTGCCGAGGAAGGGACCCCCGCAGCTCGTCTCCCCGGCCAGGTGCCACGGCGCATCCGCCTGCAGCGGCGCCAGCGCCTCATGCGGCTGCAGCGCCCCATCAGCCGCCACTGGCTCGCGCGGTGGAAGGGACAAGAACTCGACATCCTTGTGGACCGGCCTTCCCCCGAATGGCCGGGGCTTTTTGAGGGACGGGCCTGGTTTCAAGCGCCAGAAGTTGATGGCCTGACGTATGTGAGTGGCCCGGGGGTGCAGGCAGGAAGGATGGTGCGCGCGGCGGTGGATAGTGTCCATGACTACGACCTGGTGGCGCTCGCCCATGAGGAAGACGAAGAAGAATGAAATTTCAATGGGCTGACAGGAAAGGAAAGAAGAAAAGTGTGCCCCCTCCCTTTGCTTGTCAAGGCGCATTCCCTTTGCTAGGACAAAGGAAATTCTTTTGTTGTTAGGGGGTAAACTCGTATGCACACCACACCAACCACAACCCAGCCCGAGGAAACCATGGACATGGATTTCGCTGCTCAGCTCGAGAATTATCTCGATTCTGATTTTGGCGAGATCGAAGAAGGGTCGATCGTCAAGGGTGAGGTTGTGAAGATTGACGATGCCGTTGTGCTGGTAGACGTCAATTTTAAATCTGAAGGACAAATTCCTCTCGCGGAATTTATGGAAAATGGCCAGGTCGCTGTGAAGGTCGGCGATGTGGTGGATGTGTATGTCGTGCGTAAGAGTGAGCGCGAAGGCACGATTGTCCTTTCTCGGGAAAAAGCCAAACGGATGCAGGTGCTCGATGAGCTGGAACGGGTGCTTGAGACCGGGGAGACGGTAACAGGGCGCATCGTGCGGCGCATCAAGGGCGGTTACGTCGTGGATATTCAGGGCTTAGAGGCCTTTTTGCCGGGATCGCACGTTGATTTGCGCCCTGTACCGGACATGGACGCCCTAGTGGATCGGGATTTCCCCTTCCGCGTTCTCAAGGTGAACCGGCGGCGTAGTAATGTCATCGTTTCGCGTCGGGTTATTTTGGAAGAGGAACGGGACCGTAAGCGTGCCGATCTTTTATCTACCTTGGAGGAAGGCCAGATTGTGCGCGGCGTTGTCAAAAACATCACCGAGTACGGGGCCTTCATTGATTTGGGTGGTCTTGATGGGTTGCTGCATATCACGGATATGGCATGGAAGCGTGTCAAGCACCCGCGGGAAATGGTGCAGATTGGCGATGAATTGGAACTCAAGGTCCTTAGCTTTGACCGGGAGGAAAAGAAAGTCTCCTTGGGCCTCAAACACTTGGTGCCGGACCCGTGGCAGAATATTGCGGAAAAGTACCCCGAAGGGACAAAACTCTCGGGTCGGGTGACGAATCTTGTGGATTACGGGGCCTTTGTGGAGTTGGAACCCGGCGTGGAAGGCCTGGTGCACATTTCTGAGATGTCCTGGACGCGCAAACTCCGCCATCCCTCCCAGATGGTGCGCGTGGGAGACGAGGTGGATGTCGTAGTCCTTGGCGTGGATTTGGAGCGCAAGCGGATTTCTTTGGGGATGAAGCAGGTCAATCCCAATCCCTGGGATCTGGTGGCCGAAAAATACCCCGAGGGGACAGTACTTGAGGCTGCGGTGAAGAACATCACCGAGTTTGGTCTTTTCATCGGCATTGAGGATGGTATCGACGGCCTTATTCATGTCTCGGATCTTTCATGGACCAAGAAGATTCGGCATCCGGGAGAGCTCTACAAGGTGGGCGATATCGTGCGCGCTAAAGTCCTTACCGTGGACAAGGATAACGAAAAATTCACCTTGGGGATCAAGCAGCTCTCCGAAGATCCATGGTCCACGGTGCCCGCCCGCTATCCGGTAGGGACCACGGTGACGGGCACTATCACCAACATCACGGACTTTGGCTTGTTCGTTGAGGTGGAAGAGGGGATTGAGGGGCTGGTCCATGTCAGTGAGATGAGCAAGAAAAAGGGCAAGACCCCCAAGGAAGTCTTCAAAGAAGGAGAAACCATTGAAGCCAAGGTCATCCATGTGAGTGCGGATGAGCGGCGTCTGGGACTCTCGTTGAAAGAAGAGCGCAAACCGCGTGCGGAGTACCGCACGACCCAGGTGGGGGGTACGACAGGAATTAACGTGGGCGATATGATCCGCCAAAAGATGGAGGAGAGTGCCGAGTCTACGGAGGCGTGACTTTGGTTGGAACCACCTGTTTTAGGGCTGCGTCGCTAGGCGCAGCCTTTTTCATCAGGAGGGAAAATGTCTCTTACGCCAACGGCCCTGCGCCGGCTTCGGGGGCTTCGACCGGGGGAGCGGATTGATGTGGATTTTGCCCTGGAGCTCGCCCGGTATGCTTCGGTGCATGATTTAGGAGAAGCGGCCTTGCGCCAGCGCCGGGCCCGCCATGGGGACCGCGCGTACTTCGTCGTCAATCAGCACATCAACTACACGAATATCTGCCGCAATGCGTGCCGGTTTTGCGCCTATTCTAAACGGGAAGGCGATCCCGATGGCTACACGCTCTCCCTTGACGAGGTGGAGGCTCGTTTGCTCGAGCGACTCCATGAACCCATTCGAGAGCTTCACATTGTTGGAGGCCTCAATCCCAGGCTTCCCCAAGAGTACTATCTCGAGATGCTCCGGCTCTGCAAACGGCTGCGACCTGAAGCCACGGTCAAGGCCTTTACGGCAGTGGAGATTGCTTTTTTTGCGGAGGCCTGGGGGCTGAGCGAGGCGGACACCCTTCGGACGCTGCGTGAAGCCGGCCTCGATGTGCTTCCTGGTGGGGGGGCCGAGGTCTTTGACTCCGGCTTGCGGCAACAGTTGTGTCCGGACAAAATTTCCGGGGACCATTGGCTCGCCCTCCATGCCTTGGCTCATCGCCTAGGCATGCCCACAAATGCCACGATGCTTTTCGGTCATTTGGAAGGCTGGGAGGAGCGCATTGCTCATTTGGATGCCTTGCGTCGACTGGAAGACGAGGCCCCTGGTTTTATGTGTTTTATTCCGTTGCCATACCAGTCAAAAAATACGGAACTTACCATCCCAGGCCCGAGCGGAGAAGATATCCTCCGCACTGTGGCACTCTGCCGCTTGCTGCTCGACAACATCACTCACATCAAGGCCTATTGGGCCTTTATGGGGATCAAGATGGCCCAGCTGGCCTTGTGGGCCGGGGCCGACGATCTCGATGGGACTATCCTGGGCGAGCGCATCGGACATGCTGCTGGCGCCTCCTCGCCCGAGGCCCTGACGGTAGCGGAGATCCGCGCTGTCATCAGGGTGGCGGGATTTACTCCGGTCCAACGGGATACGATGTTTCGACCGATTGCCCCTTGACTTTTGCCTGCACTCAGGCTTTGGCACATCCATCTCTATGCGAGGAGGAAGCGTATGATTGGAGAGTTGGTGTCGAACATGCTCCACAGCACGGTAGCAGGATTTATTGGGGTAACGGCAATTGGAGTGTACTTGGTCGCTATTGTGTGGGCAGCATTGTTTCGTATCCAGGAAGGCGGGCATTTGGATCACCATTAGTTTTGTGAGAAGCGAAACACCAAAAAAGAAGGCGGCGAGAGCCGTCTTTTTTATTTGGTCTTGCCCTTGCCGCTCCCTCAAGCTAGATGGGGCCAATATCCCCAAAGGCATGGAGAGCATCGATGCGTTCTTTTTCTGATTTAGATGTGTATTTGTTTAAACAAGGCCGCCATACGCGGCTTTATGAGCTCTTGGGGGGGCATTTGGCTGCAGATGGTCAAGGCGCGCACTTTGCCGTTTGGGCCCCCAATGCCGACTGGGTAGGCGTAGTGGGGGACTTCAATGGCTGGGAAAAGGCAGCCCATCCCTTGGCCTTGCGTCCCGATGGCACAGGGATTTGGGAAGGCTTTGTGCCGGAAGCCCGGCAAGGACAACGCTACAAATACCGGATATGCTGGCCAGGAGGCGAGGCCTTGCGCGCCGATCCTTTTGCCGTCCATGCGGAGACCCCCCCGGCAACGGCCTCCATCCTCTGGCCGCTTCATGGGCATGTCTGGCAGGATGACCAATGGATGGCCGAACGGCGTCAGGCCAATGCCCTCCATGCCCCGTGGGCCATCTATGAGGTTCATTTGGGTTCGTGGCAACGCGGCCCAGGAGGTCGCTGGCTTTCCTACAGAGAGATCGCGCCTGCACTGGCGGATTATGTGCGCTCCATGGGCTTTACGCATGTAGAGCTCCTTCCTGTGGCGGAACACCCCTTTTACGGGTCGTGGGGTTACCAGGCGACAGGATATTTTGCTCCCACGAGTCGGTATGGTACTCCGCAAGATTTCATGTATTTTGTGGATATCCTCCACCAACATGGCATTGGCGTCATTCTCGACTGGGTTCCAGGGCACTTCCCAACCGATGCGCATGGGCTTGCCTACTTTGATGGTACGGCCCTTTATGAACACGCTGATCCCCGTCAGGGGTTTCATCCTGACTGGAAGAGCGCTATTTTTAATTATGGCCGTTATGAGGTGGCGGGGTTTTTGCTCTCTAACGCCCTGTATTGGCTGAGGGAATACCATATCGATGCCTTGCGGGTCGATGGAGTCGCCTCCATGCTCTACTTGGATTACTCGCGCAAAGAAGGGGAGTGGATTCCCAATCGATATGGCGGACGAGAAAATCTTGAGGCCATTCAGTTGCTTCGCACGCTAAATACCATGGTGTATGGAGAATTCCCTGATGTTCAGACCATTGCTGAGGAATCCACGGCGTGGCCGATGGTTTCTCGTCCGGTTTATCTTGGAGGTCTCGGTTTTGGTCTTAAGTGGAATATGGGATGGATGCATGATACCCTCTATTACATGTCAAAAGACCCAATCTATCGAAAATACCATCATAATCAGCTGACTTTTGCCATTTGGTATGCGTTTACCGAGAATTTTGTCCTGCCATTATCTCATGATGAAGTTGTGCATGGGAAAGGGTCCCTCATTAGTAAATTGCCTGGAGATATATGGCAGAAGATGGCAGGACTTCGTCTTCTTTTTGCGTACATGTATACGATTCCCGGTAAGAATCTTTTGTTTATGGGTGGAGAAATTGCCCAGTGGAAAGAGTGGAATCACGATGAGGCCCTTGATTGGTGTTTGCTCGATTTTCCATATCATAGCGGAGTCCAACGTTTCGTACGCCATCTCAATTGGCTGTATCGTTCGGTGCCGGCCCTCTATGAAGTAGATTTCGAGCCGGCAGGCTTTCAGTGGGAGAATTGTTGGGATTCGGACCAAAGCGTGTTGAGCTTCTTTCGACGGGATCGGCAGGGACGAGCGGTGCTGGTGATAATCAATGCCGTCCCTGTGCCGAGATATGATTATGTTGTGGGGGTGCCGCGGCCTGGAATATGGCGCGAGGTCCTCAATTCTGATGCGGCCTGCTATGGGGGCTCCAACGTGGGCAATGGTGGTCAGGTGCACACATACCCCGAAGCAGTGCGGGGATTTCCGTTTGGCCTTCGGCTCACGATCCCGCCGCTGGCGGCGCTCGTGCTTTGTCACGAAGATGATTATCCCGCGAACTGGCTAGAGAGTCTCCAACGGATAGAGGCCGCGAACCCAGGAGAGGCCCATGGCTCCGGACTGTAATACGTCTCGCCGCGCTGGTGTGTTGCTCCACGTAACCGCCCTGCCAAGCCGGCTCGGGATGGGGGATTGGGGGCCGGCAACCTTGGAGTTTCTCGATTTTTTAGCCGAGGCTGGCCAAGGGATTTGGCAGATCCTTCCTCTTGCGCCCACGAACCCAGGTGCTGGCAATTCGCCATATAGTGGGTATTCAGCCTTTGCCCTCAATCCACTCTGTGTTTCGCCAGAGGTGTTGGCGCAAGACGGACTTCTTGCTGCGAGGGATATTGCCGCTGCACCTCAGGGAGAGGAAGGTGCGATCGATTTCATTGCCCAACACGCCTGGCGCCATCGCTTGCTCGATGCCGCCTTTGATGCGGCATGGTCTTCGCTTTCTCGAGAGAAGGCTTTTGCCGATTTTTGTCAGGAGCAGGCGTTTTGGTTGGAAGACTGGTCGTTGTTTGCGGCACTTAAGCGCGAACAAGGGGGGACGCCATGGTATGCGTGGGAGATGGGTCTGCGCCAACGCCACCCCAAGGCGATCCACGACGCTCGGCAGCGACTTGGTTTTTGGATGCAACGCGAGCGTTTTGTGCAGTATCTAGCCTGGAAACAATGGCAGACCATCCTCGACGAAGCCCAGAAGCGTGATATTATTGTATTTGGCGATGTCCCCATCTACGTGAGCCTTGATAGCTGCGATGTCTGGGCCCATCCAAAATTCTTTCAGCTCGATAACTATGGTCGCCCGCTGTACTGCGCCGGGGCCCCGCCCGATTACTTTAGTCCCACAGGACAGATGTGGGGCAATCCTGTCTATGATTGGGAGTATCTCGAGTCGACAGGATTTGCCTGGTGGGTGGCGCGCCTCACCCATGAAGCGCGGCGGCTCCATGCCATCCGTTTGGATCATTTTCGTGGGTTTTGCGCTTACTGGCAGGTTCCAGCCTGTGAACCCACGGCAGAGAACGGCGTATGGGTGCCGGGGCCTGGGAAGCGGCTCTTCGATGCCGTGGCCCGCAGCGTACCCGCGACGCGCTTCGTCGCGGAGGATTTGGGGGTGATTACCGAGGATGTCCGCCAGCTTATGGACGAATTGGGGCTACCTGGGATGCGCGTCCTCCAATTCGCCTTTGGTGGAGATGCAAAAAATCCCTACCTCCCCCATCACATCCCGGAGCAAACCGTGGTGTATACGGGCACCCACGACAACGATACGACCCGGGGGTGGTGGGAAGACGAGGCGAGTCCTTCTGTGCGTGCTCATGTGGAAGACTATCTGGGGCGGCCCCTCTCCGCCGAAGAGATTGCCGAGGTCATGATTCGGATGGCGCTCATGAGTCGCGCCCGCTGGGTAGTCATTCCGCTGCAGGACTATCTTGGCTTGGGTACGGAAGCCCGGTTCAATGTCCCTGGGCAGGGGGCTGGGAATTGGACGTGGCGGGCAACGGCAGGGGCGTGGAACCCAACAATGGCCAGGCGCCTGCGCCGTATGGTTACGATGTACGATCGGGTGGTTGAGGGATCGAGGTCTTCTCGCACAAAAACCAGCGCCCTGGGATAACCAGGGCGCTGGACGTGTAGCGGCAAGATGTGGATGGATTATACACAACCCGTGGGCTTGGGCAGGCCTGCCATTTTGCAAGCGCCTTTACCAGGGCCGGAGGGGAACAGCTCGTAGATCTGCTTCAGTTTGTAGCCCGTGGACTTGGACAGAATGCGCACCATGGGGGCAATGCCGTTTTTCTTGTAGTAGTCCTGCAGGAAGTCGATGATCTCCTGATGGGCTGGAGTGAGTTCGGAGATACCTTCGCTCTCCTTCACGTACTCCACCCATTCCGGGCACCAGTCCTCAAATTTGAGCAGGAAGCCGTCTTCATCGATTTCGAACGTCTTACCCTTGAATTCCACTGTTGCCATAGCGATCCTCCTTGATATGTTACGGATGGTTCCTTTGGGAAAAGGACGTACTCCCAACTTCCCTAGAGGGAAGGATTTTTTTTGTCAATGACACTACTGATGGACTTGTCTTACAGTATGCATTTTCCTGCGCAGGTCGTTATTTAAAATCCCGCACAATAATTTGTTCTTTACGAAGCTTACACCACATCGGCCGGTCATTTTCTTCGGCAAGGATGGGTCGCATGGGCGGGGTGGCAATAACACACAGCCGTTCGTTTCCTTCGCGGCGGAGAAATGGGCATTCCAGGCATTTGGTAATGACGAGTACCATGGCGTTAGACCTCGCTCGGCAACGGGGTTTCTTGGCAGTACTGGTCCCATTGGGCACAAGTCAGGTTTTCCAGGGGTTGGAAATGGTGGTGGCAGCGGCTGCAGACGACGGCGTAGTGGGAAGGGCTGGGAATTTGGTTTTCGTCTTGGACGTGGCCACAGTGCGGGCAAATGGGAGACAGAGCCATGGGTACGCCTTGGTTGGATGATTCCAAAGGATAGCTCCTCCTAGAAGCTTGGGCCTGGGGGTGTCAACCAGCTTTGTGCTCTGTTCAAAGATAGGGGCCAAAGAGCCACATCACGGCGTCACGGATGCGCACAGGCCAGGAACGTGTAGCAATATCCTCGGGGAGGACCTGATGGCAGGAGCGTTGTACAGTATCCAGGTGGTTGTGGAGGGCGCTACAGACGGCGGGGTCGAAGACTTCAACCCCAAGTTCGAAATTGAGGGCCAAGCTGCGGCAATCCCAGTTGGCGGAGCCGATGTGGGCGTAGGCGTCGTCTATGAGAAAGACTTTGGTATGGCAGAAGGGGTCGGGCACAAGAAAGAATTGGATGCCGCGTTCAAGAAGGTCGTGGAGGATATGGGCGGTAGCCCAGGCTACCATCGGGATATTGCAGCGCCGAGGGAGGAAGACCTCAATGTGGACTCCGCGGAGTCGGGCGGCATGGAATGCCCCGAAGATCTCTCGTGGCGGCAAGAAATAGGGCGTCATGATGCGAATGCGGTGGCGGGCAGCGCTGATGAGACCAGCCCAAAGTTCAAGAAGGATGTCCCTGGGCTGGTCAGGCCCTGAGACCACGGCGCGGCACAAGCTATCTCCTGCGATTTCTGGGGATGCTGGCGGCAAGGGGATGCGTTCTTGGGTGGAGAGGAACCAATCTTGAGTAAAAGTATGCCCTAATTGCTGGGCGACGGGGCCGTGGATGCGGAAGTGGATGTCGCTAATGCTGAGTTGGCCATGATGATGGACGTTGCGTTCCGAGATATTCATCCCCCCAGTGAAGGCCGTGTGGCCGTCGATAAAGAGGATTTTGCGGTGGTTGCGCAGGTTGAAGTGGAATTGGGGAGGCAGCAGACGAGGGGGAAGGAAACGCACGGTAGGTACACCATGGCGGCGCAAAACGGGGAGAATAGAGGGCCAAGCATACAGTTCGCCGACTCCATCGACGATGACTCGGACGTCAACGCCACGCTGGTGGGCATCAATGAGGGATTGGGCAAAGCGATGTCCGATGCTGTCGGTAGCGAAAATATAAGAGGCGAGGTAAACGCAGCGCTCTGCCCCATCAATGGCGGCCAACATGGCCGGGTAGGCCGCATCGCCGTTATGCAGGATGTGGAGACAATTTCCCCCGGCCACAGGGGTGTCGAGGAGGGCTGCGCCAACGCGGGCGAGGCGGAGGAGTTGGGGGTGGAGGACTTTTTCAGGAATCCGGGCTTGGTCGGCTTGAGTCGGATATGGGGCAAGACCACGGGCAGAGGACCGGCGCATGCGGCGGGCACTGCGGCGGATACGGTTGATGCCAAAGAGGGCATACAGCGTTGGTCCGGCGATAGGAAAGGTGAGGCACACCGCAATCCAGCCGAGAGCAGAACGGGAATCTCGCTTGGAGAGGAGGGCATGGCCTGCGGCAATCAGGCTTATGACTGCGGAGAGGACGATTCCGAGGAGTTCTGGGACGGACATGTGGTTTCGGGCTGAAGAGAATCGAAAATGGCCACAATGGCATGATCGAGATACGGCTCCTCTTTATAGGTAAGGAAAGCCGAATTAAAGGCCCGGGTGATGGCGGTAATTTTAGCGCAGGCATCAGCGATGTCTTGGCAATAGGCGCGGATGGCCTGGCGCAGTTGCGCATCGTCGAGGGTGTGGTCGAGTTCTTCCACTAGACCATCTTTGGCGGCGAGGATTTGCATTAGGTGGGTGTTGAGGTGATGGCACACGCTGCCTGCAGCTTGGCGCAGCACCCGGTTCCGCTGGTTTTCGAGGGTTTGGGTAATATTGTGGACGATCCCTTCGTAGGCGATGACCTCGCCGTGTTCGTTGCGTTTGGCTCGAGCAGTGAGGTCCACTTCCAGGATGCGTCCGTCTCGGGTGCGCATGCGGAGATGGCGTCCGCGGATGGCGCCATGGGCGTTGATTTCCGCAAGGAAGTGCTCCCGTTCCTCGGGGTGCTCGTAGAAGTCCACGATGTTGGCCTGCAAGGCCTCTTCCCGGGAACAAAAACCGAGCATGCGAGCGCCGGCCTCGTTGATATCGAGAAAGGTGCCATCGGGGTGCACGGCATAGGCCATGTCCTGGGTGGAATGGAAAAAGTCTCGATATCGGGCTTCGCTGTTGGCCAGGGCCTCCATGGCGTGGCGGCGGGCGGTGACGTCGCGGAGCACGTGGTCGATGCGCTGCCCCAAACGGTCAGGACAGAACGCGACATGCCCTTCGTCGTGGATCCATTTGTGGTGTCCAGAAGGGGTGACGATGCGGTACTCCATTTCGCCGAACTCACTTTCGGCTAAGTCGGCATAAAATTGTCGCACCGTCGAAACCTCTTCAGGATGAACGAGCTGAAAGAGCTGGTCGAGACTCGTAAAATGGCGCAAGGGGATACCGAGGAGGGCCTCGGCGGCCGGGGTGATGTAGCGTCCCTCTCCCTCCGGGGAGAGGGAGAGGATAACCTCACTCATGGCGTGGAGGATGCTTTGCAGCCGTTCTTTGATTTCAGCAAATTGTTGGAGATCGGCGGTGGTTGGGGACATGTGGCCTCCTTTGCGATGGCAGTGCTAGGCCAGGGTGAGGTTCGGGTCAATGGCGGTGGATTTTTTTTGAGGTTGATAAAAAAATCACAAAAGAGTTGACATCTGGGGTGGCACGAAGCAAAACTGCAGCCCAGCCGTATTTTGTGAAATTCGAAACAAATTATCCGAGGAGGTAATCGCGTTATGGCTCTGGTTCCCCCCCATGGTGGTAAAGGATTGGTCTGCTGCTTGCTGCAGGGCGCTGAGCTCCAGGCCGAGCTGGAGAAGGCCAAAACCCTCAAGAAGATTGAGATCAGCCCTCGTGTCAAAGGCGATCTCATCATGATGGGCATCGGTGGTTTTAGCCCTCTCAATGGCTTTATGACCCGCGCTGATTGGAAGTCGGTGTGCGAGAACTATACCTTGGCCGATGGCACCTTCTGGCCCGTGCCGGTGACCTTGGACACCGACGAAGAGGTCAAGGTCGGTGAGGAAATCGCCCTGTTCGACCCCAAGAAGGGTGTGTACATGGCGACTATGAAGGTCACCGAAGTGTACGAAATGACCGATGCGGACAAGAAGTGGGAATGCGAGAAGATCTACAAGGGCCAGGGGCCGGATTCTGCCGATGACAAATTCTGGTCTGTCGCGGTGAATGATCATCCTGGCGTGCAGATGGTGATGGCCCAGAAGAAGTACAATGTGGCTGGCCCGGTGAAGGTCCTGTCCGAAGGCGACTATCGGGATCGGTTCCCAGGGTGCTACATGACCCCGGCCGAGTCCCGCGCCATCTTCGAAGAACGGGGGTGGAGCCGTGTGGCTGCCCTGCAGCTTAGAAACCCCATGCACCGTTCGCATGAATATCTGGCCAAGATTGCCGTAGAGGTGTGCGATGGTGTGTTCATTCATTCCCTGGTGGGCAATCTGAAGCCAGGCGATATTCCTGCCGAGGTGCGCATCAGGTGTATCGATACCCTCATCGATAAGTACTTCGTGAAGGCCAATGTGGTGCAGGGGGGCTATCCGTTGGATATGCGGTATGCCGGTCCCCGTGAGGCCTTGCTCCATGCTACCTTCCGCCAGAACTACGGCGTGTCCGATATGCTCATCGGTCGCGACCATGCTGGTGTGGGCGATTTTTATGGGATGTTCGAGGCGCAGGAGATTTTCGATCGGATTCCCAAGAATTTGGGCCCGGGCAAAGACCTCATCACCCAGCCCATGAAGATCGATTGGACCTTCTACTGCTACAAGTGCGATGGCATGGCTTCGTTGCGGACCTGCCCGCACACCAAGGAAGATCGGGTCATCCTTTCCGGGACGAAGCTGCGTAAGGCCTTGTCCGAGGGCGCTCCGGTGCCGGACCACTTCGGGCGTGATGAGGTTCTGGCCATCCTGCGTGAGTACTATGAAGGTCTCACCGAAAAGGTGGAAATCAAGATGCAGCGCGCTGCCGAAGGAAGCGTGATGAAATAACTTTTTTGTGGACGCGGGCTTGGTATTTTTCTGCTGAGCCCGCGAGAATTTTCATCGCCTTGACAAAAAGTGCGTGGTGTTGTTAAAAAAGCACAAACGCAGTCTGTTTGGTGTGTGGTTTCGGAATATGGTTTTAACCAAATCCAGTGATTGGAGGGATTATGCCAACCTTTGTTGATCCGGCAAAGTGTGATGGGTGCAAGGGCGGTGAGAAGACGGCGTGCATGTATATCTGCCCCAATGATCTGATGATCTTGGATCCGGTGGAAATGCGTGCCTACAATCAGGAGCCCTCGGCCTGTTGGGAGTGCTACTCTTGTGTGAAGATTTGTCCTCAAGGCGCCATCACGGCTCGTCCCTATGCGGACTTTGCTCCTATGGGCGGTACATCCATCCCGCTGCGCAGCGCCGAGGACATTATGTGGACGGTGCAGTTCCGCTCGGGAGAGGTCAAGCGCTTTAAGTTCCCCATCCGTACGACTCCTGAAGGCTCCATTAAGCCGTATGAAGGCAAGCCAGAACCTGGCGATCTGGACAATGAGCTGTTGTTCACGGAGACCACGCTGAAGAAGCCCCAGGCCGTACTCGGCAAGAAGTTTGAGGTGGCCGAGGCTGATCTGAAGCAGGTCTTCAAGTCCGCCGTTGCCTAAGTTGCGCCTTTTGTTCAAAACGATACGAAATTCAGGAGGAACACAATGCCTCAGATTCCTGTCAAAGACGCCGTAAAAGGTTTGCCCCTGGCCGAGCCCGAGCTTGTCGAACTGGAGACCGATGCCCTTATCGTGGGTGGCGGTATGGGCGCGTGCGGCGTGGCCTTTGAGGCCTGCCGTTGGGCCGATAAGTATGGGGTGAAGGTGCTTTTGGTGGACAAAGCTGCTTTGGAGCGCTCTGGTGCCGTGGCCCAGGGTTTGTCGGCCATCAACACCTATCTCGGTAAGAATGAGCCTGATGATTATGTGCGTATGGTGCGCACTGACCTTATGGGCCTGGTGCGGGAAGACTTGATCTTCGACCTGGGCCGCCATGTGGATGACTCTGTTCATCTCTTCGAGGAGTGGGGACTCCCCTGCTGGATCAAGAAAGATGGCAAGAACCTCGACGGTGCTGAGGCGAAGAAGCAGGGCCTGTCTCTGCGCAATGGTGACGAGCCGGTGCGTTCTGGTCGTTGGCAGATTATGATCAACGGTGAGTCCTACAAGTGCATCGTGGCGGAGGCCGCCAAGAAGGCTTTGGGCGAAGACCGGTACATGGAGCGTGTCTTCATCGTGAAGCTGCTTCTCGATGCCAAGCAGGAGAACCGCATCGCCGGTGCCGTGGGCTTTTCGGTGCGTGAGAATAAAGTGTATGTCATCAAGGCCAATGCCATTTGTTGCGCCTGTGGCGGCGCGGTGAACGTGTACCGTCCTCGTTCCACGGGTGAAGGTATGGGCCGCGCCTGGTATCCGGTGTGGAATGCTGGTTCCACCTATACCATGTGCGCCCAGGTGGGTGCTGAGATGACGATGATGGAAAACCGCTTCGTCCCCGCCCGCTTCAAGGATGGGTACGGCCCTGTGGGCGCGTGGTTCTTGCTCTTCAAAGCCAAGGCTACCAATGCCAAGGGTGAGGACTACTGCGTTACCAACCGCGCCATGCTCAAGCCCTACGAGGATCGTGGCTACGCTAAGGGCCAGGTCATTCCTACCTGCCTGCGCAACCACATGATGCTTCGTGAAATGCGTGAAGGCCGCGGTCCCATTTACATGGATACGGCTACCGCTCTGCAGACTACCTTCAAGGAACTTTCGCCGAAGGAGCAGAAGCATCTGGAGTCCGAGGCGTGGGAAGACTTCCTTGACATGTGCGTGGGCCAGGCCAACCTGTGGGCGGCTATGAATATTAAGCCTGAGGAGCGTGGTTCGGAAATTATGCCCACCGAACCGTATCTGCTGGGCTCGCACTCTGGTTGCTGTGGCATTTGGGTGTCTGGTCCGGACGAGGAGTGGGTCCCTGAGGAATACAAGATCCGTGCGGATAACGGCAAGGTGTACAACCGCATGACCACGGTCAACGGCTTGTTCACCTGCGCTGATGGCGTTGGCGCTTCGGGTCATAAGTTTTCCTCTGGTTCTCATGCCGAGGGCCGTATCGTGGGCAAGCAGATGGTCCGCTGGTGCGTAGATCACAAGGATTTCAAGCCCACTTTGCAGCTCAACGCCGAGGAGCTGAAGAAGGAAATCTACCAGCCCTGGTATACCTATGAGCAGTACAAGGGTGCTTCTACGGATCCGGTGGTCAACCCCAATTACATTACGCCGCATAACTTCATGATGCGCCTCATCAAAGCCACCGATGAATACGGCGGCGGTGTGGCCACCCTGTACACCACTTCCGAAAAGCTCCTCGACACTGGTTTTGCTCTGCTGGATATGCTGGAGGAAGACTCCAAGAAGCTCGCTGCCCGTGACCTGCATGAGCTTTTGCGTTGTTGGGAGCAGTACCATCGCTTGTGGACCGTACGTCTGCACATGCAGCACATCCGCTTCCGTCAGGAAAGCCGGTACCCGGGCTTCTACTATCGTGCTGACTTCATGGGTATCGATGACGCCAAGTGGAAGTGCTTCGTCAACTCCAAGTACGATCCCAAGACCGGTGAAACCACTGTCTTCAAGAGACACTACTACCAGATCATCCCTGACTAGTTCATGGGCCACGAAAGGCTGCGGGGGAGTCCCCCGCAGCCTTTTTCCCGCGGCAATAGAATGGTCTCTGTATGATCTGTAACGGTCCTTGGAGGTTGTTATAGATCATGCGCGGGCCATTCTATTCATTTATGGCCTTCAACGTTGTCCTGGGAGGAATGTAATGGCGAATACCAGCATCCTTGTGGTTGGTGGCGGGTTCGCGGGGATGACTGCCGCTTTAGAAGCAGCGGAGCTTGGGCACGAGGTGTATCTCGTAGAAAAAGCACCGTACTTAGGCGGACGGGTCATGCAACTCAATAAGTATTTCCCCAAATTCTGTCCGCCATCATGTGGTTTGGAGATTCAGTATCAGCGTATCAAGAATAATCCGCTGGTCAAATTTTTTACATTGGCGGAAGTCGTTCAAGTAGACGGTAACAAAGGGAACTATACCGTTACAATACGGGTGCGGCCACGACATACGGCCCCGAACAGTGTCGACTTGAGTGCCTTGGTCAAAGACCTTACTGGCGAGACCGTTAGTTCGTTTGAGTTTGGTTTGGCTCGCCGGAAAGGTCTGTATTTAGACGTCCCATTTGCTTTTCCCCAGCGATACGTTGTGGATAAGACCTGCCTGACCGATGCAGATAAGGCCAAACTTGCCGCGTGCCCGAGTATTGATTTGACAGAAGAGGAAAAGCTGATTCCTTTGCAGGTAGGAGCCATTGTTGTTGCCACGGGATGGCAGCCCTACGACGTGACTCGTTTGTCAAATCTTGGGGCTGGCACTATCAAGAACTGTATTTCTAATATGCAAATGGAGCGGCTGGCCTCTCCATATGGTCCGACTCAAGGCAAAATAGTTCGGCCTTCGGATGGACGAGCGCCAAAGAAAGTAGCGTTTGTGCAATGTGCTGGTTCTCGAGATGAAAACCATCTTTCGTATTGCTCGTATATTTGCTGTGCTGCTTCTTTGAAGCAGGCTCAATATGTGCGAGAGCAGTATCCTGATGCGCAAATAACTATTTATTACATCGATCTGCGGACGCCTGGCCGATATGATACGTTTGCTCGTAAGGTGTTAGCAGATCCCAAAGTCCAGGCTATCAAAGGGAAGGTCGCGGCCGTGGCCCAAGACAAGGCTGGTGACGATGTCTGGGTGACTGTCGAAGATGCGGTGTCCGGAGCTAAGTCCGTGGAACGTTTTGATCTTGTGGTGCTGGCCACGGGGATGCAGCCCAGCTTGGCAACCCAGAAGTTGCCGTTGAACGTGGCGATGGATGAGGAAGGCTTCCTTGTTGGCGGTGAAGAGCAGGGAATTTTTGTGGCGGGCTGCGCCAAACAGCCGTTGGATGTCATGAAGACGGCCCAGTCTGCCACGGCTGCAGCCATGAAGGCGATCCAGACGGTGAGAGGGAGGTAGACCATGGCTGAAAAGATTGGCGTATATTTTGACGAAGCCTCGCTTGGAGGAGCCCTCGATCTCGCCGCCCTGATGGATGGGGTGCGGGCGAAGTGGGGAGCCACATGTCCGGTGGTAAAATCGCATCCGCAGCTCGCTTCAGATGCGGGCCGCGCCATGATTCAGGCGGATATCGATGCGGGCACGATAGATGGTGTGTGCATTTGTGGTCCCTCGCCACGTGTGGATTGGGATATCTATCGCTTTCAAGGTGCTCAGGTAGAGCGGGTCAATCTGCGTGAGCAATGTGTTTTGTGCTATCGCGATCCCGATGGGGTGCCTGGCGGTGATGGAACGAGCCCGGAGCTCCTGCAGAAGATGGCGATGGATTACGTCAACATGGGCGTGGTGAAGCTCCAGAAAAGCACGCCTCCGGGTGGCGGCGAGATAGATGTTGTGCGCCGGGTGCTTGTTGTTGGCGGTGGGTGGACTGGTCTCACCGCTGCTCTAGACGTAGCGGCCTTGGGCTATGACGTCATCCTTGTGGAAAAACAGGATTATCTTGGTGGTGCGGCAGCGCAAATGTACAAGACGATCCCACTCAAGCCTCCGTACACCAAGGCTGAGGCCACGGGCATTGAGAAAAAGATCGCCGCCGTCCAAGAAAACGAGAAGATCCAGGTGCTGCTCAATGCGCAGCTCGTTTCCCTCGCTGGTGCCCCAGGACAGTATACGGCCACGATTGCCGTGGCAGGCGAGGAACGGAACGAAGAGATCGGCTCGGTGGTCCTGGCGACGGGGTGGACGCCCTTGGATGGTAGCTATTTGAAACCCTTGGGGTACGGTCGTCTCAAGAATGTTGTCACAGCCTGGGAATTCGAATCCATGGCCAAGGCCAAGGCCATTGTGCGCAAGTCTGATGGCGCCAAGCCAAAGAAGGTCCTGTTTGTGCTCGGATTTGGAGAGATGCTCGCGCCCTTTGCCCAAAAAGAGCAGGAAGAAGCCGAGGCAGCAGCAAAGGCCGCCCAAACGAAAGAAGCTGATGACACCCCCAAAACGAACTTCGTCAAGCAGCTTACTTACAAACATTTGCCCTTTACCTCGGAGCTGACGTCGCTCACCGCCCTTAAGCAGGCTGGCTATGTCCGTGAGCAGTTGCCAGAGAGCGCGGCGATAATCGTGTACGAGCACATGATGGTGCCTGGGATAAACGAGCTTTACTACAAAGCCGCTCAAAACGACCCTGGGGTCATGATGACGAAAGGCGTTGTGCGCGAGGTACGCGATGGCGGGGACGGCGATGTCGTCGTCGTTTTGGAGGACACCCTTCTTGGCGCCAAAGTGGAAATCGAGGCCGATATGGTCGTCGTGCCCACGGGCATGGTCCCCACCACCGCTTTGGACCCTGTCCTCAACCTCAAATACCGCCAAGGTCCGGCCTTCCCGGACTTGCAGCTCTTTAGTGGCTATGCGGACTCCAACTATATCTGCTTTCCCTATGAAACTCGGCGCACTGGCATCTATGCGGCTGGTGCGGTGCGGCAGCCCATGGGACTCGCCCTCGCCGAGACCGATGCTGCCGGCGCGGCCCTCAAGGCAGTGCAATGTCTCGAGTCCGCCAATCGCGGGATGGCGGTGCACCCACGCTCTGGGGACCTCTCCTTTCCCAAGTTCAACTTGTTGCGGTGCACCCAGTGCAAGCGCTGTACTGAGGAATGCCCCTTTGGTGCCCTCGATGAAGATGAGAAGGGCAATCCCATGCCGAATACCTCGCGCTGTCGGCGCTGTGGCACGTGTATGGGCGCTTGTCCGGAACGCGTTATCTCCTTCGATAACTACAACATCGACCAGATCGGCTCCATGATCAAACAGATCGAGGTGCCGGACGATATGGCGGTGGGTGGTCCACGATTCCTTATTTTGGCCTGCGAGAACGACGCTTATCCTGCGCTAGATATTGCCGCTTTGCAGGGCAAGCCGTGGAGCCCCTATGTGCGTATCATCCCCGTACGTTGTTTGGGTTCAGTCAATACCATCTGGATTGCTGATGCTATGTCCAAAGGTACGGATGGATGCTTACTCCTTGGCTGTAAGTATGGTGAGGACTATCAATGTCATTTCGTCAAGGGCTCAGAGCTCTGTAATCGCCGGATGGCGAATATCGGCGAGACCTTGGGCAAGCTGGGCATCGAAACCGAGCGCGTGCAGCAGCTCCAGGTGGCCATTGACGACTATGCGATCGTTCCGCAGCTCATCGACACGTTCGTGAACGATATTATCAAGCTCGGACCTAACCCGTTCAAGGGCTACTAGGAGGCGTCCATGTCCAAAACTGTCCGCATCGAACCCGATGTGCAATTCGTCAAAGAATTGCAGGAGGTGGGGGGCGAGGACCTCAAGAAGTGCTACCAATGCGCGACCTGCTCGGTGGCCTGTCCCATGGCCCCTGCCGACAATCCCTACCCCCGCAAGGAAATGATTTGGGCCCAATGGGGGCTCAAAGACAAGCTCTTGAATGACATCGACATCTGGTTATGTCATAATTGCGGCACGTGCTCTGATTTGTGCCCGCGGGGGGCAAAACCTGGGGACTTGCTCGCGGCCCTGCGCAATATGACCTACCGCAAGCTCGTTCCTCCCGCCATCATTGGGGAGTGGATGAGTTCCCCCAAACACCTCCCTATGTTGGTAGGTATCCCGGCAGTAGTCTTTGGCATCATCTGGATGATCCGAGCATCCATGGTAGGTTCGTTCTTCCCGGTAACGGAAGATGGTAGAATTATTTATGGGAACCTCTTCCCTGGAGATTTTACCATTGATCCTGTATTTGGTTTGACCGCCATTTTTGTGCTCATTTGTTTCTTGGTGGGCATACGGAACCTCATCCAGGGATTCCAGACCACGGTGAAGGATACCTTTGTCATCGGCTATAAGAAGCCTTCTATCAAAGAAGCCATCGTGGATGCCATCAAATACGAAGTGCTACAACATACTCGTTTCAAGGAATGCATCGATGAACCTGCAGATGAGGAGCGAGTCAAAGGCCATTTACTTCTCTTCTATGGCTTCGTAGCGTGTTTTATTGTGACTTCCATTGTGGCGGTGGCCCATTGGGGGGGCAAGATTATCCCCTTCTTGGCCCCCATCGGACATACGCCCATGCCCTTGTGGAGTCCGGTGAAGATTCTTGCCAACGTGGGAGCGGTGCTGCTCTTGGTTGGACTTACCTTGCTCACTCGTCGGCGTCTCAATTTGGACCGTCGCAAGAGCCGTTCTAACTACTATGACTGGTATCTCTTAGGGGTCATTTGGGCCGTTACCTTGACCGGGATTGGTTCCGAGGTGTTCCGTTTGGCCGGGGTGGCGCCGGTGGCGTTTTTCACCTATTATCTGCACTTGATAAGCATCTTTATGCTCATCGCCTATTTGCCGTGGTCCAAGCTTGGACACCTCGTGTACCGGACCACAGCCCTGATCTATGCCCGGTATGTGGGCCGGTTGCCCATTGGTGAGAAACTCATCGAGGACGAGAAAGTCTTTGTCATTTAAATTGAGAGGAGGACGCATCATGTCGGAAGCGCGGAAGATTTTTCCTATGGAGACCTTTGTGGCCTACATCAAAGGCGAGGCCAACGCTCAGGTCAATGAGATGCTCGAGTATCTCGTGCAGCGGGAATTGGCTGCAGACTTTGCGCCTTTTGCGGCGGCGTTGGCCAAGGCGTGGATTTATGAGCAGCATCCTGAGCTCACGAAGATGTCCAAAGGCCAGATGGTGGAGCTCGGGCAATCGGTCTCCGTTGCCCCCATGCCGGTGCGGGCAAAAGCAGAAGTGGATGCGGTCTTCGAGAAGCTGGAGGCCATGAGTGCTAAGATTGCTGCAGCAGAAGCCAAGGTCGCGGAGCTCAATAGTGTCGTGGCGGCCAAGGATGCCGAAATCGCCAAGCTGCAAGCCAAGGTGAAAGAATACGAGAACGAGAAGAAGGGCGAGGCGGAGAAGCTCTTTGTCACAACCGAGGCCCGTCTTGTGGAGTTTACCGGGAAGCTTGAAGAGCTTCTCAAGCAGGTGGAAGAAGTGAAAAAGACGGGCGTGGTGGTGGCCGGTGTCGCTGGCGTAACCGCAGCGGCTTCTGCCGCTGGCGGAGAGGCCGCGGGTGCCCCGGCCCAGGCCGAAGCGGGCTCGGACTTTGGTTTCTCAGGCGGGGCGGCAGACCCGTTCTCGGACGCCAATTGGTAATTTGCTTCCTCGTGGAAGAGAACAGACCGCAGGCCCCTACCTGGGGCCTGCGGTTTTTTATATTTGGACTACTTTGAGGCCAGGGAGCGACGGGCGATCCAGGCTGCTGGGGCGAGGAGCATCATGAAAAGGAGATGGGCCCAATCAATAGCCATTGTCGTCGTTGGTGAAAAAAAGAAATCCGGACTGTTTTTAATGACCCGGGCGAGACCCGTGAAGATGATGCCCATCCATATGCCTCCTTTGAAGAGGAAGGCTAGGGGAGGGCGCCAGCCGCGGTAGATGGCACCAAGGGTAAGCATTGCCCGGAACATGAGCCATGCGAGCAGGACGGCGGCAAGGATATAGTGGATGCGGTGGGAGGCATAAAAGTCTGCCGTCCAGGCAAAACCAGGGATATCGGCAAGGTAGTAGCGCTTAAACAAGGGCATTTGTGCTAACCCCGTAAATACAAGGCCAAAAATGACACCGCCCATGACTCGGCACTGCCAGGGCGACGGAGCTGGGGGGGTGGGAAACGATTTCGGCTTAGTCATGGTCATGCTCCGAGGCGCTGCGCAAAAGATGAAGGGCCCCAGCGGCAAGCCCAGCGAAAGGGGCCGCAAACACTGCCCGGGCGAGACGCTCTTCTTGGAGGAAGGGATTCGGAACGGCTTCAAGATGCGGCCGCCCTGGGGCTGGAGAGATGACGTTATTGAGAATATCGAATGGAACAGGAGAAACGTACAGCGTATTTGTCCCTCCATTTTCATGTTCACCGTAGATAAAGCCGTTCATGGAACGTGCTAAGGCATGGGCTGCTTCCAGAATCTGTGATCGAGGCCCAATGGTTTGAACTTCATAAGGGCATGCCTCGATACATGCAGGAAGCTCTCCTTGATCAATTCTATTCCAGCATCGATCGCATTTATACATTACTCCATTGCCTGCTACTGACGGAAGAAGATGGAGATAAAGGCCAACGCCCGTCTGGCGCTCAGGAATTTGCCATGGACAGACTGCTTTGCATTTACCACCACCCAGGCAAATGCGATCATTGATCCGCACAATCCCATTGGCTTGTTTGTAAGCAGCACCCCATGGGCAGAGATTGGCACATGGTGGATTGATACAATGGAGACATCGCCGTGGGATATGGATTTCAAAAGGCTGGTTGTTATATGTTCCTGTAATTGTTTGAATGAAGAGCCAATTGTAAGGCGTGAGCCGGTTGTCCACATGCTGCTTTTCCGACCAATCGGCAACCTGCGTTCGATCCCGGGGGTACATAGTTGGAAACGGTTTGATGGGTTTAGGAAATTTGGCTTGGTTTGCTTCTCGACAGGCCTCCACACAGGTGCCGCAGCCAACACAACGGGAGAGGTCGAGAAGCGTGGCTAATTCTTCTCCGCGTTGAGCGGCTGCTGCCGTGCCAGGCAGCAGGGTGCCCACAGCGCTAGTACTAATCCACGTTAAAAACGTCCGGCGTGAGAGGGACATTAGCATGCTCCAGATAAGAGGAAATAAGGGACCGCATGTGAATAGCTCGCGGTCCCTTTGTTGTACACAAAGAAGGGGGAAGTTATCGCTTAGCAGGGCGCTCCCATTCGGGGATATCGGATTCTTCTCCCTCTTCCCATCCCGTAATCATAGCAGTGATGTGGCTCGTGATGGTATGGCCTGTTGTAGTCATATAGATGTGGATTATGACAAAGGATAAGATACCAAAGGCGCAGACAAGATGGATAAAAGCGATAGCTCGCAGACTAAGAAAGGAAATCCCCCATATTGCCCAGTCATTATAGAGATAGTAAAGGAGTCCTGTCCCCATTTGTATGGTAAGAAGCACAGCAGTTAAAGCTAGATATGTTAGGCGTTGAAGAGGATTGTGTTTGCTCTCTTTGGATTTCTGCACTGGATGGGGCTTCCCTTGGAATATTCCTGATGTGTAATAGCGAACAACTTCCCATAACTTTTGGGTCGTTGGGATATATTGTCGCCATTCACCAGTGGTGAATACCCAAAAGATGATGAAGACAAAGAGAACTACCCAGCTGAAGCCAAAAAAATTGTGAAGTTGTACTGCTCTATCGAATCCAATAAGAGTATATACGCCGTGCACTTCAAATCCAGTACATAAAAGGATAAAAATAATAATTGCTTGTAACCAATGCCAGAAGCGCTCAAATCGAGTATAGAGATAAATTTTAGGCATAATATTACGCCTCCTATCGTCTGGACGCGGCAATGATACGTCCCGCGGCATGGGTCAGCACGCCCACAAGCGAAAGCCCCACCAATAACCAACCGCCCATATCTAAGGTTTGGAGTCGATCTCGGCCAGGCATATATACCCCCTCAATGTGGGCAAGTCGTCCTTGTTGGGCATGGCACTCGGTGCATGGAAGTACGTTTTCCTTTGGGGCGACCATATGGGTGATGGGGAAAACGTATTCGGTGTCCACAAAGTCAAACCGACCACTGAAGGGAAGTTCGTTGTATTCTTGACCCACGGCAATGGCCTTGCCCCAATCGAAATCTGACCAATAGGCGCCTGAGCCTTTGGGACCGAAAAGTTTGGGGATAACCATGGTCTTGTGCACCGTGTCATAGGGGGTGCGTCCAGTGTGGACCTTGAAGGGGAAGATACGTGATTTGGGGTCATCGGGGCTGCCTTCGGGCCAGGAAAGCCGCACCGGCTTTGTCGGGTCGATGGGGTCTTTGGCCGTGGTCCCTTTGATGGAACCGTTATACCACGCATAATAGGGAACGACGTTCTTTTTCCAGACAAAGCTCCCTTTTTTGGGGTCATAGTCAGCTTTTCCGAATTCATCCTTGTGCACCGGACGCTCTTTATCTCCTGCTTGGGACCAGTCCCAGTGCATTTTTGTGGAAAGGGCCCGGGCAAAGGTCGGAATGTGGCAGCTTTGGCAGGCTACTTTGTCGGTATGGTCATTGGCCTTGGCATGGCGTTTGTGGGGGGTACGGCTATGACAAGACTCGCAACTGATCTTGGTCGTGAGATCGTCTTCCAGAAGGCTTTTGCGTTCCGTGAAGGCAGGAGTGGCATAGACCCGTCCGGCAATGTGGTGGGCGCGGGTCGAGTGGCAACGGCTACAGGCAAAGTTCTGGCCGTCTATCCCCATGTGGACGTCGAGGGCTTTGTTTGGGTTCGTCATAGAGGAGTCGAGGTCACCGTGCTTCACCGCATCGCCTCCTCCTCCGTAAAAATGGCAGGAACCGCAATTATGGCGGTTTGGCTTCCCGACGGACTGGGCCACTTTGGTATAATCCGGAGGGAGGATCTCTTTGCCTTCGAAGGGCGTGGGCTCGGAGGGCGGATAGCCGCCTTTGGTGGGGAATTTGACGTAGGTCCCTGTTTGTTCGTGGCACACAAGGCAATCGATGCTCTCGGCTTTGGAGAAGTCAAAGTTTTTGTTCATCCAGCCGTAGCCAGCGTGGCAGGAGGTGCACCGCGGCTCATTGGAGCCCACGGCGATGCAAAAGTTGTTCACGGTAAGACGTCCTTTTCCTGTGATGCCGCGAGAGTCAGCGGGGTCTGCCCACGTCCAGTGGATGGTTTGGTGAAATTGGATCGCCGCTTGGTTGTGGCAGGAGAGGCAGGCTCGGGTGACGTCTTCGGGCTTGGAGAAAGGCTGTTTGAGGATGGGGTGTTGGGAGTGGTCCGCAGTGATCCATGCGCGTTTGTCGTCTTTGACTGCCTGACGGGCCAAGATGCGGCCTGGGGCGGTCTCAGGGCCTTCCGCCCCGAACGCCACGACCGCCCACAGGAGACTGAGGGCAAGGGCCAAGACATAGGGCATACGAACCTCCTTGCTGAGGGGAGAACGAGGATACCTTGAGCATAAGCAAGTCAGCCGGGGAGTCAATGATGAGCCATTTTCTCCGTCTTATGCCTTTGCGGCGATGGTCTGCATGCGGTCGATGATGGTGTGGATACGGGTGGCAAGTTCCGCCAAACTGGAGACCGCCTTGGCGGATTCTTCCATGGTGATGGCATTTTGCTGGGCGGCGCCAGCCAGCTGCTGGCCGATAGTGTCCATCTGGGCCGTCGCTTGGGCCTGCTCACTAGCCGCTGCCGCGATGCCCTGGAGATGTTCGGCCATGGTTTCGATCTGTTTCGCTAGGTCGCTAAGCAGACTCTGGCTCTCGGCGAGGTGGTGGCTGCCGCGAGCAATGGCGGCGGCAGCTTGTTCAGTGGCCTCTTGGTTGGCGAGCACCCCTTGCTGGACGGTGGCAATGGAGGTCCGCACCTCGGTGGTCGCTTGGACCGTTCTCTCCGCGAGCTTGCGCACCTCGTCCGCAACGACGGCAAAGCCGCGTCCAGCTTCTCCGGCTCGGGCCGCCTCGATGGCGGCGTTGAGGGCGAGCAGGTTCGTCTGGTCAGCAATATCTTCAATGACTTGGATTACGGAGCCGATGGTCATGGCCTGTTGCCGCAGGTCCTGCATGCCGCGACGCAGGGCATCGGCTTGGGTGAGGACGCCATCCATGGCCTTGTGGGCGCCGTCAATGCTCGTGGCGCAGGCCTGAGCCTTGCCGCAAGTGTACCCCCCGAGGGCTTCGGCTTGACGGGCATTCGTCTCCACGGTCTTGGCAGAAGCGGCGAGGCGTTGGCTGGAGAGGGCCAGGGATTCCGTGCTCGACTGTTGGTTGCGGGACACGGCGAAGGACTCTTCGATTTGGGCCGAGAGTTCTTCAGCGGCTGAAGCCAGGGCCGTAGCCACGTCCGTAGACGCCGCGATGAGCTCCGTTAGTGCCTGATACTGGCGTTCGAGGCGGGTGGCGTTGGCTTTTGCCTCGGTCATGTCGAGGTAGATGCACATCCCGCCGAGGACGTTCCCGCGGCGGTCCTGGAGCGGATACACATTGGCGAGCACGTGCCGCTCGCCGCCTTTGTGGCCGCGGATGGTAACCTCTAGGTTGCGAAAGACTTCACCGGTAGCCATGGCCTTGCCCACCGCAGTGGCCCGGGAGGGGTCGTTGTAGAAGATATCGGCGAGCGTTCGTCCCAGGACGCTTTCGGGCGTGGCGTCAATCTCGAGCATTTGGAGGGTGGCGGCGTTGGTGGCCAGGGCTCGCTCCTTGGTATCCACCAGGAGAAAAGGCATGGGGAGGCCATGGATCATACTCTCGCGGAAAGCGATTTCGCGGTCCATGTGGGTGGCGAGGGCCTCGATGGCCTGGTGGATGGCGGGCGAGAGAATCCCTTGGGCAGGAGGTGGCGAGGCCCCTCTGGTTAAAGCGGTGAGGGTGTCTTGGAGCACGGCCTGGCTTCGGCGGTACTGCCAGGCCATTGCACTCAGGAGGAGGAAGGCAGCGGCAAGAGCCATGGCAGAGAGCCAGGGGATGGAGAACAAGAGACCAACCCCAGCGATGGCCACCAGGAGGGCAAGGGCGAGCAATCGAGGCAATGGTACCATGGGGCAAATCCTCCGTTGCGTGGGAGAGGCCAGCCAAAAAGGCAGGGGGTACCGCCCGCAGGCTAATGTCCGCCGCCAAGATAGGCCCTCTGTACCTCGGGGTTGGCGAGGAGATTGGCAGCAGTATCAGCGAGGGCCACCCGGCCGACCTCAAGGACATAACCCCGGTGGGCAAGTTTGAGGGCCGCGCGAGCATTTTGTTCCACGAGAATAATGGTCACACCGCTTTGGTTGATTTCGCGGATAGTGGCAAAAATGGACTGGACGAGGATTGGTGCAAGGCCGAGGCTTGGTTCATCCAAGAGGAGGAGTTTGGGCGCAGCCATAAGCGCCCTGCCGATGGCCAGCATCTGCTGCTCCCCACCAGAGAGAGTGCCGGCGAGCTGGTGGCGTCGCTCGTGCAGGCGAGGAAAAAGCCGGTAGATCCACGCCTGGGTAGCGGCAACTCGCTTGGAGTCTGTGGCGGTGAAGGCGCCAAGGGAGAGGTTTTCTTCCACGGTGAGGGTGGTGAAGACGCGGCGACCTTCCGGGCTTTGGGTAACCCCTTGGCGCACGATGGCATGGGCAGGCAGGGTGTGGAGGGGAGTATCCCGCAGCCAAATGCTGCCCTCGGCCACCGGGACCAGCCCGCAGATGGCATTGAGGGTCGTGGTCTTGCCAGCCCCATTGGCACCAAGGATGGTCACAATTTCTCCCTCTTCCACCGTGAGGTCGATGCCGTGGAGGGCCTCGACGCTGCCATAGCGCACTCGCAAGCGTTCAATACGGAGCATGATCGTCCTCCGCCCCAAGGTAGGCTTCGATAACCCGGGGATTGGCTTGGATCTCTGCCGGGGTGCCTGTGGCGATACAGATACCATGTTCCAGGACGACGAGTTTGTGGCATACTCGCATGACGAGGCTCATATCGTGCTCAATAAGGAGGATGGTGATGCCACGCTTTTGGATGGCATGAATGAGGTGCATCAAGGCTTGGGTCTCGGCGTCGTTCATCCCGCCGGCGGGCTCATCAAGAATGATGAGACGAGGGTCTGAAGCCAGGGCCCGGGCAATCTCAAGGAGACGCTGGTTCCCATAGGAAAGTCCCCCGGCTAACTGGGCATATTCTCGCTCCAAACCCACGAACCGGAGTTCGGCCATCGCCCGGGCAATGGCGGCTTCTTCCTCCCTGCGCTGGCGCGGTGGCCGCAACATGGCCGCAAGCACGCCCGCCTTCATGCGGCAATGGCGGCCCGCAAGGACGTTTTCGAGCACACTCATGCGTGGGAAGAGCCGGATGGTCTGGAAGGTCCGGGCAATCCCTGCGGCAACAATGGCATGGGTGGGTTTGCCTACGAGTTCTTGTTCTTGGAAGCGAATGCTGCCGGAGTCCGGGACGGAGTTCCCAGTGATGAGGTTGAATACGGTGGTCTTGCCTGCGCCATTGGGGCCGATGAGGCCAACGATGCTCCCTTCCTCGACGTCAAACGAGACGTCACTCACCGCCATCAGACCGCCGAAGCTTTTGGAGACCCCTACCACGTCCAAAAGACTCATGGCCTCTCCTCCAGTGATACCTTGGCCTGCGGATAGCGAGGCGGCTGCGGCGGGAGCAGGCCGCCGCCACGGAAGATCATCATCGCCACCATGGCCGCTCCGAAGACGAGCAGGCGGTACTGGGCAAAGTCGCGGAAGAGTTCCGGCAAACCAATGAGGAGAAAGGCCCCCAGGAGAACGCCGAGGATGTTTCCTGCACCGCCCAGGATGACGATGGTAAAGAGCAAGACCGATTCCCAGAAGGTGAATGACTCGGGGGAGATAATCGTCATTTTGGCGGCAAACAGCGTGCCGGTCATCCCGGCCCAGACGGCCCCGATGGTAAAGGCTAGAAGTTTGTGGTGGGCGACGTCGATGCCGCTGCCGGCAGCTGCGGTTTCGTCTTCTTTGATGTAGCGCAGGGCACGGCCAAAACGGGAATGTTCGAGGCACCGGAAGAGCACGGCGCTGATCCCCACAACGGCCCAAATGAGATAAAAAAAGTGTATCGGCTTGGTGAGCTTGAATTCGAACAGTATGGGACGGGAGATGCCGAAGATCCCGTTGGCCCCGCCGGTGATGCCAAAGATGTTGTTGATGAGGGCGATGCGGACGATCTCCACCATGCCGATGGTGACGATGAGAAGGTAGTCTCCCCGCAGATGGATAATAGGCCTAGCGACGAGGGCCGCAAACAGTCCAGCCAACAATCCGGCCAGCGGCATGGTCCAGAGTACTGGTATGCCATAGACAGTATTGAGTATTGCCGTGGTATAGGCCCCCACCGCGTAGAAGGCGGCGTGTCCCATATGAAAGAGGCCAGCCAGTCCGAGGATGACGTTGAGGCTGAGGGCCAAGACGGCGTAAAGGCCGACGTTGTTGAGGACGTCGGTCCAGTACGTATCGAGCACCACCGGAGAGATGGCCAAAAGGAGGGTGAGCCCCCACGGAAGCAGCCGGTTCATACTTTCTCCGCCACGCGTTCGCCGAGGATGCCGGTGGGGCGAACGATGAGGATGAGGATGAGCACGCCAAAGGCAAAGGCGTCCTTCCAGGCAATGGAGAGATAGGCCGCGCCCAGGGCCTCGATGACGCCAAGGAGGAGTCCGCCGAGCATTGCCCCGGGGATGTTACCGATACCACCGAGGATGGCCGCAGTGAAGGCCTTAAGGCCATACACCCAGCCCATGGTGAAGTTGATTTGGCCGTAGTAGAGGCCCACCATCAGCCCTGCCGCCCCGCCCAGGGCTGGTCCGATGCAAAACACAAGCAGGATGACGCGGTCCACATTAATGCCCATGAGCCGGGCAGCGCCTTGATCAATGGCCGCTGCTCGAATGGCGGTGCCGATCTTCGTCTTGTGGATAAAGAGATAGAGCCCAGCCATAAGGACAAGGGAGGAGACAAAGAGGGCGATGCGTAGCAAGGGGATCTCCAGGCCGAAGAGGTTGACCACGACTTTGGGGAGAAGGTCGTGGGGGTAGACCTGAAAGCGGGCCCCATAGACGAGCATGACTGCGTTTTGGAAAAAGATGGAGGCCCCTAAGGCGGATACCACGGCCGAGAGCCGCGGGGCGTGGCGCAGGGGTTTGTAGGCCACGCGCTCCAGGAGGGCGCCGATGATGGCTACAAGGCCCATGACAAAGATCACGAGGACTCCGATGCCCGCCACTGGCCCGAGGTGCTCCTTGAGCCCCAGGGCGGTAAGGACGGTGAGGCCAAGATAGGCGCCGATGGTAAAGAGGTCGCCGTGGGCGAAATTGATGAGTTTGAGGACGCCGTAGACCATGGTATAGCCGAGGGCGACGAGGGCGTAGATGCCGCCGACGGCCAATCCATTGGTGAGTTGTTGGATGAATTCTTCCATGGGAGGGCTCTTGGTGGGGCGGGGGATTCCCGCCTATTATATTTTTGACAAATGCTCTTGCCGGGGCGGGGGATTCCCGCCCCGGGTCGGCGTTAGGATAACAGGGCGTTAGGGCAACAGCGTGAAGGCCCCAGTGGCATCGACTTGATAGACACGGTACAGGTCCCCCACCCGGTCGCCTTTGGCATTGAAGGAAATGGGGCCGGTCAGGCCAGGGAAGTTGGTGAGCTTCGTCTTGAGGTAGGCGGCGATGTCCGCCCCTTTCGTGCTTCCTCCTTTGGCGATGGCCTCCACCAGCACACGGTAGGCATCGCCAGCCAGCACTGCCCACACCGATCCGGGCTGGGAGCCATAGGCCTGCTGGTAGGCAGCAAGGAAGGCCTTGGCTTCAGGGGTATTCAGGTCCGCAGGCACCGGAGGAGAGAGGAAGAGGAACCCTGCGGCGGCCTGGGGGCCAGCGATTTTCACTAAATCTGGGTTGTTGGTGGCATCGCCGCCCATCATCGGCACGTTCCATCCCATTTCCTTCTTTTGTTTGAGAAGAAGGCCTGCTTCGGGATAGTAGCCGGTGAAAAAGATAAAGTCCGGGCCAGCCCCTTTCATCTTGGTGAGGATGGCGTTGTAGTCCCGCTCTCCTGGGGTAAGCGCGTCGAAGAACACGACCTTGATTCCTGTGGCGCTCAGGAGGGCCTTGGTTTCATCGGCCAGCCCTTTGGCGTAGGATGTATTGTCGTGCAGGATGGCAACCTTTTGCGCCCCCTTGGCCTGGATGGTCTTGGCCGCGACCTTACCTTGTTCGTCATCGCGGGGGCTGGTGCGCAGAAAGAGCGGTAGCCCCTTTTCGGTGAGGCGAATGGCCGTGGAGCCCGTGGCAATTTGGACGATGCCCGCTTCGTCGTAGATGCTTTGCGTGGCTTCAGTCACGGACGAGCCATAGGTGCCGATGACCGCGACGACACCTTTGGTCACCAGTTTGTTCGCCGCCGAGGCCGCCTGGCGGGGGTCGCCGCCGTCATCTTCGGTGATGATCTCCACCTCCATGCCGCCAAGACCACCGGCCTTGTTGGTCTCTTTGGCGAGGAGCTCAACAATCTGTTTCATGTCTTGGCCTTCACTTGCCCACGAGCCAGTGAGGGGGCACATGAGGCCAAGGCGGATGGTTTTGGCCAGGGCCGGTCCTGCGCCGAGAACGAGGAGCAGAACGAGGCAGCTCCACCAGATGCGACACCGTTTCATGCAGACCTCCTTGAGGTTGGGTGGAAAAATTCCGCCATTGTATTACGCCGGAATACTCCGGGAATGCCCTCACCCTCCACGTTGTTGGCGCATGCAGATACTGGCCTTGGGGGAAAAAATCAATTTGTTTTCCAAAAATGGGAACTCTCCCAGGAGAAAAAGGGGTGGCTTTGGCGTTTCTGCAGAAAAGAGCCTAAGTTGTCGAATAATATTCTGGAGATGGGCAAAAGAATTCCCTCACAACGGAGATAGCCCCCAAAAAATCAGGCCGCATGGGCTGCGGCCTGGCAGAGGGACGGACTATGCCACCCAATCGTCGTCGTGGCTTAGCGGGGCAAAGCCACGGCGCATGGTGTTCTCGCACACGGTACGAGGATCGAGGAATTGCAGGAGGTAGTCCGGGCCGCCGGCCTTGGAGCCCACGCCGGACATCTTGTAGCCGCCGAAAGGATGGCGTTCCACCAAGGCGCCGGTGGAGCCGCGGTTGAGGTAAAGATTGCCGACGTTAAACTCCCGCCGTGCCCGTTCCAAGTGTCGAGGGCTGCGGGAGAACACGGCGCCGGTAAGGGCAAAGCGGGTGCTGTTGGCCCATTGGAGGGCCTGGCTAAAGTCCTTGACCCGCATGACGGCCAGCACCGGCCCGAAGACCTCTTCCTGAGCAATGCGGTGTTCGGGGGTAATGCCCTCGACAATGGTAAGCGGGACGTAAAAGCCGTGGTTGGGGACCTCTTGGCAAAGGAGGATGCGGCCTTCTTGGCGCGCCAGCTCCACGTAGTGAAGGATGGTTTGTTGCGCCCGGGCGTCGACCACCGGGCCCATGAAAAAGGCCGGGTCTTCGGCTGGACCAATGGTGAGGGAACGGGCTCCTTCCACGAGCCGCTCTACAAAGCGGCTATAGATGGAATCCACGACAATGACCCGGGAGCAGGCCGAGCATTTTTGCCCCTGAAACCCGAAGGCCGAGGTGAGGACCTCGCGCACTGCTTCATCGAGGTCCGCATCGTCGTCGATGAGGATGGCGTTTTTGCCGCCCATCTCGGCGACAACCCGTTTCACCTGGGTCTGTCCTGGCTGGACTCGGGCCGCCTTTTCGAGGATGCGCAGACCTACTTCCATGGAGCCAGTAAAGGCGATGAGCGCGATATCCGGATGCTCCACGAGAAAGTCGCCCATCACGGCACTGCGGCCAGGTACAAAGTGGAAGACCCCATCTGGGACTCCGGCCTCGCGGTAGATGCGCGCTAGGGTCGCCCCGACGACAGAGGATGGCCCAGCAGGTTTATAGAGGACGGGATTGCCGGTCACGAGGGCGGCTGCGGTCATGCCGGCACTGATGGCCAAGGGGAAGTTCCACGGGGCGATAACGGCAGCGACCCCTTTCGGCTGGTAGAGGAGATGGCTCAGTTCCCCGGGTGCTTTGCCCATGCGGCGGGGAGTGCCAAGGCGTAGCATCTCGCGGCCATAATATTCGAAGAAGTCGATGGCCTCGGCCACGTCGGCATAGGCCTGATCCCATTGCTTGCCCACTTCGAGGACCTGCCAGGCAGCAAGCTGGTAGATGTCCCGGCGGGCAATTGCCGCGGCCTTGAAGAGGATATTGGCGCGGTCTGCGGGGCTGGTGTCGCGCCATAGGGGAAAGGCCGCTTGCGCGGCCGCGATGGCCTGATGGATGTGCTCCCGGCTGGCCTGGCAGACCGTGCCGATGATTTCATCAGGGTTGGCGGGGTTGACCGAGGCGAGGCGGTCTTCGGTGAGGACCTCCTGGCCGTTGATGCGCAGTGGATAGACCCGGCCCAGTTGGGAGCGCACTTCGGCAATGGCCTTGTGGAAGGCGGTTCGGGTCTCGGATCGGGTGAAGTCGGCCATGGGTTCGTTGGCAAAGGGCGGGATAGAGTCTGGGGCGGTTGGGCTGGGGCGTCGTGCCCGGCGGCTGCGTTCTCGCTCCACGGCCAGGAGCGGGTTTTCGAGCAGTCGTTCCTGGTCAGCATCCTCGGCAAAGGATTGGCGGAGGAAGGACTCGTTGGCGGTATTTTCCAAAAGCCGTCGCACGAGATAGGCCATCCCTGGCAGGAGGTCGCCGTAGGGGGCGTAGAGCCGCACCCGCCGGGCCACGTGGAGCAGGCCTTTGCGCACCGGTTCGGCCATGCCGTAGAGCACCTGAAACTCGTAGCGGTCCTCTGGCACGCCCAATTCCGCCGCCATTTCCATGACCGCGGCGATGGAGCGGATGTTGTGGGAGGCACAGGCAAAGTGGCAGATGTCGTGGTGCTCGAGGATGCTCCGGGCCTGGCGTTCAAAGGCCGCGTCGGATTCGGCTTTGATGGTCCACACGGGCACTTCCCAGCCGTTTTGCTTCGCAATGACGGTCTCGTAGTCCCAGTAGGCGCCTTTGACAAGGCGGATGCCAATGGGGAGCTGCTTGCTGCGGGCCCAGGCGAGGAGCTCGGCGAGATCGCGGTCCGTGTCCTTGAGATAGGCCTGGAGGACGATGCTTAGGCCCGGGGAGTCGCGAAACTCCGGATGTTCCCGCAGGCGGCGGAAGACCTCCAGGGTGATGTCCTTGAATTTGTACTGCTCCATGTCGATGGTGAGCCAGCCGTCCAGCGTGCGCACCTGGCGGTAGATGGGGATAAGCCGCCACAGGATGCCTGCCACCGAGCCTTCGAAGTCCCTTGGTGATGCCTGGGAGAACAAGGCCGATGGTTTTACCGAGACATTGAGGATGGGCGTCGTCCCCCAGTCAAGGCGGCCACTGCCACCGAGGGCTGGCCATTGGGGAAGTTCGCTGGCCAGGGCATGGAGGAGCTCGAGGTAGCCGCGTTGGTAGGCGTCGGCCTCGGCTTCGCTCACCGTGGCCTCACCTAAGAGGTCCACGGTAAAGGCAAAGCCGTCCTTCCGCAGCCGGCGCAGGGTTTTTATCGCCTCGGCAGCTGTTTCGCCGATGATAAACTGCTTCGCCATGGCCTCGATGTTGGCGCGGATGGTCTTGGCCACCAGGCCTGCCGCCAGCTTCCCGCCCAGGCCGCCCATGGCGCCAGCCCCCCACTTGAGGACTTTTGGGATATCCTGATCCGCGCCAGCGAAATATTCTTCGATGTGCCGAGAGAGGGATTCCGAGGTGTTAAGGTATGGCAGGACATCGACAAAGCGGAAGAGCTGGACCTTGAAGTCTTCGTTGCGCATGGCCCAGTCCATGACCTTACCCATCCACCAGCCTTTGTTGAAGACCGATGGGGCCTCACCAGCAATGCTGGCAAAAAACTCCTTGCCGCGGTTGGCGATACGGACATCAAGATGTGCGTGCATGCTCCCCTCCGGTAGTGGGATGCTTCCGACTGCTTTTGGCCGGGACGTCGCTAAGGCACAGGGCCTGAGTCTCTTTGATGGTTTCGAGGACCAGGGTCGTGCGGCTATCCTGCACCCCAGGGATGGCGCCGAGCTTCTTCATGAGCGCCACCTGAGCCTCGGTGTCGCGGACCCGCGCCTTGACCAGGTAGTTGTACTCGCCAGCAGTCCAATGGACTTCAAGGATTTCAGGGATGGCGGCCAGGGCATGGCCGATGGCCGATGAGCCCACTGGCTCGTTCGTCTTCACAAGGATAAACGTGGCCAGGGTGAGGCCGAGACGCTGGGGGTTGAGGCGGATAGAGGATCCGGTGATGATACCTTTGGCCTCGAGTTTGCGCACCCGCTCCAGGGTCCCGGAAGGGGCCATTTGGATACGCCGTGCCAGTTCGGCGTTGGTGATTTTGGCATTTTCTTGGAGAATATTCAAAATTTCGATGTCAATTGCGTCGAGCATAATTATTTTCCTTATTTTTTCTGATTCTAGTTCGAAAACAGTCCAATCGTCAATAATCGGAGTCCCATAGGTTTAATCAGGTTTAATAGGCTATCGTTGGAGCGACATCCCAAGGGAGCGTATTTTTTGAGCGAGCAGCGTTTCGTGTTTTTTTGTGACAACGGGAAGGATCCCTCCCTGTGGCTTTATGTAAGCAATTTTGGTGGACGCGGCGCTGTTTTTTGAGACGAGGGCGATGGGGGAAGGCCTGCTGCCCTGCGCAAGACGGCGTGGCTTTTGCCAGGTGGTCCCCCGCCCATGGGGGTCCTGGGCAGGCAGGCATTGCTTGCCCAAGGAAAGCCCTCTATTAAAAACCTCTCTTTTTGTAAGGCCCTCAGTAAGGAGCATGCTATGCATACCATCGTGTTGGTGCGTCATGGTGAGTCCACCTGGAACCAGGAGAACCGGTTCACTGGCTGGACGGACGTGGATCTCACGAACAAAGGCTTGGCCGAGGCCCGAGAGGCGGGGCGGATGCTGCGCGCCGAGGGGTTTTCTTTTGATCGGGCCTTCACTTCCGTGCTCAAGCGGGCCAATAAAACCCTTAACGTGATCCTCGAGGAACTTGACCTGTTGTGGTTGCCGGTGGAGCACTCCTGGCGGCTCAACGAGCGTCACTATGGCGGGCTGCAGGGACTCAACAAGGCGGAGATGGCGGCCCAGTACGGGGATGATCAGGTCCTCATTTGGCGGCGTTCATACGACGTGCGGCCGCCGGCCCTCGCCGAAGATGACCCGCGGCTTACCACCATGATGGCCGACCCGCGTTATGCCGACCTGCCCAAGGCAGAGTTCCCGCGCACCGAGTGCCTCAAGGATACCGTGGCTCGGGTCGTCCCTTATTGGCAAACGGTCATGGTGCCGCGCATCCTTGCGGGGGAGCGTCTGCTTGTCGTGGCCCATGGCAATAGCCTGCGTGCGCTCATCAAGTATCTCGATGGCATCTCCGATGAGGCCATTGTGAGCCTCAATATCCCCACCGGTCAGCCACTTGTGTACGAACTTGACGAGAGTTGCCGGCCTTTGGGGAGCCGCTATTTGGCCGACGAAGAGACCATCCGTGCGGCACAAGCAGCGGTGGCCGCCCAAGGGAAGGCCAAGTAAATGCCCCAGGGCAAGGAGGACGTTCGGCGTTGCCCCACAAGGCAACGCCTTTTCCTCCGATGTCTTGCCTCCTGCGGCGGACCAGGTAGGGAGGGACGGCCCCGCCATCAGCGCGGGGCTATGCGCGGTTAGGGCTGGGCCGCGTGGATGGCGCGTTCTTGTCGGGCCGCGCTTAAAATTTCGCGGGCAGCATCAAGATTCATGAAAAAGATGCCGATGCCCACCAGCAGGTCCGGCCAGGCAGAAGGGATGACTCTGGTGATGAGCCCGGCAAGGACAATGGCAATATTGGCTAGGGCGTCATTGCGGGCAGAGAGGAAGGCTGCCTTGGCAAGGCTGCCGCTATGGGCACGGAAGCGCACGAGCAGCCCGGCGCAGTAGAGGTTGACGGCCAAGGCGCCAAGACCGGTGAGCGAAAGGGGAATGGCCGCGGGCGGGATGGGGGAGAGGAATTTCTCCCATGCGGTCCACAGGGTAGCAATGCCAGGGAAAAAGAGGACTGCGGCCAAAAGGATGCTCACCTGGGTGCGGCGGGCCGGGCTCCAACCCAGGGCGAAGACGATGAGGGTGTTGACGGCGGCGTCTTCAAAAAAGTCGATGGCATCGGCAAAGAGCGACACTGAGCCGATGGCGAGTGCAACCCCGGATTCGATGCAGAAATAGACAAAATTGAGCACAGCGACAATGAGAACAGCGCGGCGGAAGGCTGTCTCAGTGGGGGGAAACTGGGGTTCACTCATGGGAATTCTCCTTGCCGTTGGTCTTCCCGGTCAGGTTGCTTAGTCGAAGGATGTTTCTTGGATATACAACGTCCCCTAGGATGTCGAGGAGCCGCTTGTTCGGTGCTCCTGGGCAATGCCATGGCCCCCGAGCGGGACGATGCTGATGGCCCCCAGACAGGAGCACCCGTCGGCATAAAGACGAAGAACGCGCGCGGCGACGTTGGGGAATCGAGTGGGCAGTGGCCGCAACGGTCACGGTTCAGGAAGCAACCGAACGCTTCGACTGTGCCCCTGGCAGGGATTCGACTGAGCAATCGACGATGGCTGCCACGGTACGGTGGTTTTTGTGGGAAGGAAACAACGCCCGTGCCCCGGTTTCCCGGGGCACGGGGGGGGGAGGAGGGAGAGGAGGACGAAAAGCTTTTATTTGACTTCGGTGTAGTCGGCATCCACGACGTCATCATCGTCCTTTTTGCCACCTGCCGCACTGCCGGGGCCCGCATTGGAGCTCGTGTCCCCTGTCGCTCCTCCCGCCTTTTGGGCGTAGAGTTGCTCGGCGAGCTTGTGGGAGGCTCGGGCCAGGTCATCTGCCGCTCGGCTGATGGCTTCCGCGTCATCGTTTTGCATGACCTTCTTGAGGGCTTCGATCTTGGTCTCAATGTCCGCCCGCAGGGCCGCATCCACCTTATCGCCAAGGTCGCGCAGGCTCTTTTCCGTGGTATAGATGAGGGTATCCGCTTGGTTGCGAGTCTCAATGAGTTTCTGCTTGCGCTTGTCTTCCTCGGCGTGGGCCTCGGCCTCCTTGATGAGGCGGTTGATCTGCTCCTCTGACAGGCCCGAAGAGGCCGTAATGCGGATAGATTGTTCTTTGCCCGTGCCCATGTCCTTGGCCGAGACATTGACGATGCCGTTGGCGTCGATGTCGAAGGTGACTTCAATTTGCGGCACGCCGCGAGGCGCCGGCGGAATACCAGTGAGTTCGAAGCGGCCCAGGGTCATGTTGTCGGCGGCCATGGGGCGCTCGCCCTGGAGCACATGGATGGATACCGAAGGCTGGTTGTCGGCGGCAGTCGTGAATACCTGGCTCTTGCGGGTGGGGATGGTGGTGTTGCGCTCGATGAGCTTGGTGAACACCCCGCCGAGGGTTTCGATGCCAAGGGAAAGGGGCGTTACGTCGAGCAACAGGACATCTTTGACGTCACCAGCCAGGATGCCCCCCTGGATGGCCGCCCCCATGGCCACCACCTCGTCTGGGTTGACGCTCTTGTTGGGCTCCTTGCCAAAAAAGTCGGCCACGGTCTTTTGCACGAGCGGCATGCGGGTCATGCCGCCCACGAGGATGACCTCGTCGATGTCGCTGGGCTTGAGGCCCGCATCGGCAAGGGCCTTTTTGCAGGGCTCAATGGTGCGACGCACCAGATGCTCGCACAGGGATTCCACCTTGGCCCGGGTGAGCTTCATCATGAGGTGCTTTGGCCCGGTCTGATCTGCGGTGATAAACGGCAGGTTGATGTCCGTCTCCAGGGATGACGACAGCTCCTTTTTCGCCTTTTCTGCAGCTTCCTTAAGGCGCTGGAGGGCCATCTTGTCCTGGGAAAGGTCAATACCATTTTCTCGTTTGAACTCGTTGACGAGGTAGGTGATGATCTCGTGGTCAAAGTCTTCGCCGCCAAGGAAGGTATCGCCATTGGTGGCGCGGACTTCGACGACGTTGTCGCCCACTTCCAGGATGGAGATATCGAAGGTCCCACCGCCCAGGTCAAAAACCGCGATCTTCTCGTTTTTCTTCTTGTCTGAGCCGTACGCCAACGAAGCCGCTGTGGGCTCGTTGATAATGCGTTTGACGTCGAGGCCGGCAATGCGACCGGCATCTTTGGTGGCTTGGCGCTGGGAGTCGTTGAAGTATGCCGGCACGGTGATGACGGCTTCGGTGACCTTTTCTCCCAGGTATGCCTCGGCGTCGGCCTTGAGTTTTTGGAGGATCATGGCCGAGATTTCCGGCGGACTGTATTTTTTGTCGCCGATTTGGATATGGGCGTCGCCATTGGGACCAGCCACGATTTTATACGGGCTTTTGGCGATCCAGGTTTTGAGTTGGGGGTCGTCGATCTTACGGCCCATAAGGCGTTTGACCGCAAAGATGGTCTTTTCCGGATTGGTAATGGCTTGACGTTTGGCGATTTCGCCCACGAGCCGTTCCTTGTCGGTAAACGCGACGATGGAAGGCGTCGTGCGGCCGCCTTCTGGATTGGTGATGCACTTGGCGTCTTTGCCCTCCATGACATAGACACAGCTATTGGTTGTCCCCAGGTCGATACCGATGATCTTCCCCATATCGTTCTCCTCGAGCATGGATTTTCAGAGAAAAAGGTGACCTCGCAATAACGCGGCTAGGCATTTTGTAAAGGTCAAGAAGGCCATTTTTTCTTCCTTAGGGCTGCTCTGGTGCTGGTTTGCCCCAGAAAAGGGGATCGATGGCTCGACCGCCGCCTAAGGCCCCGTAGAGTTCGCCGCCTACGGCAAAGACTTGGGTCTCGTTGGGGCGGCGCACAAAGCCTATCCGGAAGTCAAGGCGACCGATTTCAAGGAGATAGGATTGTCCGTGGGTATCTGTGACCGTGATGCGCAGGGCGTCTGCGCCAAAGCCAAAGGCCTCAGGAGGGCCGGGGCGCAGCTCACCACGTAGATGGGCGAGGGTGCGCAGCAACGCCTCCACTGTGGCGGTACTTACGGTGGTGTTGGAGGCAGAGAGGTGCCAGGTGGTATCGTGCCTGTGGAGGCGTAGCGTGGCGTTGCTCTGGTGGAGGACAATGTCCTGCGCCGTGGAGGGGATGTCCGCCGGCATGAGGGAGACGAGGTGGGGTTGGATGACTGCTTCATGGGGGCTGTGGCCTCTCCAGAACGTAGCGGCAAGGAGGATCGCTCCAAGGGCAGCAAGAAAGAGAAGGGGACGGAGGGGCATGGGAGTCTCCTTAGACGAGCTGCCGGCGTCGGGCACGACGCCGCAGGCTGATGGTCATGGCGAGGCCGATGATACCCACCGGGAAAGCGGTATGGAGGAGGACTTTCCACAGGAGGGCCGTGGAGGGGCTTAGGGGCGGCAGGAGGCGCGACGGAACGCTTTTGGGCCGAATCTGGAGCAAGGCCTCGCCAAAGATAAGGGAGTCAAGGGAAGAAAAGAGGAGTTCGGCATTGGTGGCAAGCAGGCCATCGGTGAACATGCTGGAGCTCCCCACCACAAGGAGTTCCCCTGGGGCGGGGGTGATGGGCTCGAGTGGTGTTTCAGTGGCATTGGTTTCCCCCCAAGAGGGAGGAGGGGCCTCGGGCATGGGGAACTGCCCTGTGATGCGCATAAGGACAGGATAGGCCTGGCGTCCTTGGGCTGGTGGAGTAATGGACAAAGGAGTAAGTTCTTCTGTGTCAGGGAGAATCCAGGCCTGGGGGCTGGTCCAGGCAAGGGGCGTATGGGTGAGGCCGGTGGCGTTGGTCGCGGTACGTTGGAGGGCACTGCCCCAGAGATACACCAGGTTGTCCACGCGGGAGAGCAGCGGCTCTGGGGCAAGGTGGTGGCGGGTGAGGAGGATATGGATCGGCAGCCGCAAACTCATGCCCCCGCCGGTGAGCTGTTCGAGGGGATTGGTGGCCACGCGCAAGGTGAGGTGGTGTTCGTCCATGAGGATGCCGGGGACAAGGCGCACGCCGTACGCGGCGAGCCAGTTGTCGCCATCCAGAGGCAAGGGCTCGCGGATGACGGTCAATCGTCCCTGGGTCTGGGCATAGTCCCAGGCTTCTCGCTGCAAGGCGAGGATGGCCCGCCCGCCGGCGGCAAGAAAACGGGAGAGTTCCCAACTTTGGCGCGGGGAAAGGGTGGGCTGGAGGAGAAGGAGGGCATCGCTCCATGGCAGAGGATCGCTTGGGGAGAGAAAGGCAGACCGGACACGGTATCCTTCCTGGGTGAGCATCTGCCGGAGGGTATCGAACTGGCCAGGACCGGTGATGAGGGTCACCGTGGGTGGGTTGGGGCGCGCTAGGCGCAGGGCCGTGGCCGCGAGGCGGTATTCGAGCTCGCCTAACGAGTCGGGCAGGATAGCAGGAAGGATTTCCTCTGGTTTGTCTTGAAAGGCGAGACCAAGACTGGTGTAGACAAGTTCGCTGACCGTGCCGGTCTGGCGCACGGCGGCCACCGAAAGGGGGCGAATCCCTTTGGCGAGCATGCGGCGCTCCAGCTCGTCACTGGAGTCGCGCTCGAGGACATTGGCGGCTTGGAGATAGACTCGCTGCAGCTGCACCTTCTCCGGTGCTTGATCCCGGATGGCCTCGAGGCGGTCCAGGACGTCGCGCTCAAGGGACTTGAGCTCGGTGGGCATTTGGTTGGCTGGGGTGACGTAATAGGTCACTTGGAGGGGAGCTGGCAGGCCGTTGAGGATCTGGGCTGTGGCAGGGGAGATGGAGTGGACGCGACCGTCGGTGAGGTCAAGGCGCGGCAGCCGAAGCCCGTAGAGGAGATGACCAGCGAGCCCTCCAATAAAGAGGCCGAGGACCACCGCAAGGCCAAAGCGAAACCGGAATCCTTGCCGGCCTCGGTGCTCCATGGCCAGGGTATTGAGAAAAAGGAGGAGGGCTGTCCACACGAGGAAAAAGAAAACGCCGCGGGTCTCTACGAGGCCGCGGGGAAAGGGGGCATAGGCGCTGGCCGCGCCGATGGTGCGTCGAACCAATGCCCCCAGCCCGGGGGACCAGCCGTCGAGGGCCGTGGCCGCGAAATCCGAACCAGCGAGGTACACGCCAAAGCAAGCCACCAACCCAAGGATAAAGGCCGAGGTTTGATCCGCCGCAAAGCCTGAGGCGAGCTGCCCCAGGGCAACGAAGAGGCCAGTGAGGAGGATCGCCCCACAATACGAGGCCGCTATCTGTCCCCAATCTGGGGAACCGAGGATGCCGAGCATAAGGGGGATGATCCCTGTGCTGGCCAGGGCAGCGACAAGGAAGAGAACGGCCCCGCTCCACTTCCCAAGGACCACGGCAGCTGGGTGCACGGGCAGGACGCGCAAGAGTTCCAGCGTGCCGTGGGCCCGTTCCTCGGCCCATAGGCGCATGGTGACCGCCGGGACCACCGCGCAGAGGACAAAGGGAAGGATCGTAAAAAAGCCGCGCATATCGGCCGAAGGGACAAGGAAAAAGTCAGGGGCAAAGAGCCCAACGGTCACCAGATAAAAGGCGATGAGCACAATGGTCCCCATGGGGGTCGCTGTGGTGGCAGTCAGTTCTCGGTCCAGGATGGTAAGGAAATTACGCATGGAAAGCCTCCGCAGGGCGTTGGTTCATGCTGTGGATAAAAATGGTTTCGAGGTCAGGGAGCCGCGCCTCAAGCTGGGAGAGGGCAATGCCTCGCTGGCAGGCGGCGGCACCAATGGCTTGGCAGACTGTTTTGGGGTCGGCGGCGCTCGCCACAACCTGCGTGCCGTTGGGCGCTGGCACGAATTGGGGGTCGGTGAGTCCAAGGATGGGGGCGATGAGTTCGGTTACCGTTTCCATAGAGGCCTGTAAGGTGGCGAAAATTTGACTGGGTAAACCGGTCTGTACCGCCAGCTCTGCCCGTGTGCCCTCGGCTTGGATGCTCCCTGCGGCAATGATGGCGATGCGGTCGGCCAATGCCTCGGCTTCTTGGAGGATATGGGTGGAGAAGAGCACGGTTTTTGTCTGGGCTAACTCACGAATAAGACTGCGAATATGGCGAATTTGGACTGGGTCAAGGCCGGTGGTTGGCTCGTCGAGGAGCAGGACTTGCGGGTCGTGGATGAGGGCTTGGGCGAGGGCCACGCGTTGGCGGTAGCCTTTAGAGAGCTGGCCGATGGGCTGGGCGCGACGCGGCCCCAGCTCGGTGCGTTCCATCACCCACGTTCGGCGTTGGCGGAGGCGTTCTCCGCGCAGACCGTGGGCCCGGCCCACGAAATCAATAAAGGCCTCCACTTCCATGGTTGGGTCCAAGGGCGGGTGCTCGGGGAGATAGCCGATGCGGCGACGGACCTCGAGGGGATGGCGCACGGTGTCAAAGCCACAGATCCGCGCCCATCCCGACCGGGGGATGAGGGCAGTGGCGAGGATACGCAAGAATGTGGTCTTGCCAGCGCCATTGGGGCCAAGTAGGGCGACGATGGTCCCTGGGGTGACGGTAAGAGAGGCGTCGCGCAGGGCAAGGATGCTGCCGTGCGTCATGGACAGTTGGTGGGCTTCGATCATGTCTTCCTCCCTGTAAGCGAAAGGGATGACGGTTGAACCCTTTTCTATAATCCGAGGGTGAGGAAAAATCTAGACTCGCCCCGTTGACTTCCCTTGGAGAGGCCCTAGAAGACCACCGGTCTTCGTTTTTACTCAGTTTTACTCAGTGGAGGTTGCTATGTTTTCCCTTACTCCTGCGGCCCAGCGGCAACTGGACCTTCATTTTGACGGCAAAACAAAAGAGCCTATTCGGGTCTACTTGGCCGCCGGCTGCGGCGGGCCGCGGTTGGCTTTGGCCTTGGATGACGCCAAGCCTGGAGACGCCACCTTTGAGCAGGGTGGTTACTCTTTCCTCATGGAACAAGGCCTCTTTGATGCCGCCAAGCCTGTGGAGGTAGATTTTAACGACCAATGGGGTTTTGTGGTGCAGTCGAACCTCAAACTTCCCCAGGGAGGAGGATGTTCTTCCTGCGGGGGGAGTTGCGGTTAAGAGACAAGACAACGCCTGCGTGGTACCAGAAAAGGCCGGGATATCCCGGCCTTTTCTGGTTGGAATAGGGGTTGACAAGAACGAGGCAGGGAATAAAAAAGAAACATGTTTCAAAAAAATGGAGGGAGAGGTGGGACGTCGGCGGTGTTGCCGAAAGGTACAGACTGATTTTGCGGTGCGGCTGTTTAAGCCATGCGGTGTACCAGAACATGTGCTGCGCGGGGTGATGGTGCTGGCTGAGGACCTGGAGGCCATGCGTTTGGTCGATGGTCTGGGGCTGACCCAAGAGGCGGCGGCGCAGCAATTGGGGGTGTCCAAGGCCACAATATGCCGCATGGTGGGCATGGCCCGCGCTCAGATTGTGCGGGCGCTGACGGAGGGTATGGCGATTGGCATTGGCAGTGTGGAGCAGATTGGGAACGGAGCAAACGCAGCGCCCCTCCGTGCCCAGAAAGGAAACGGGTGCTGCCGATGGAGGCGTTTATGCGAAGAAGAAGTGGCTTTGAAACAAGAGGCCAATGTCCCGGGACAGAAAGAGGTAGAGGTCAAGGACGGGGCCGAGGACGGGGGATCTGCCGTCGAGATGGATCCTGTGCCCGCACCACCCAAGGCAACTCACGGGAAGGAAAGCAGCCTGGAGCGGCCGTCGAGCAGCCAGTAACGGCAGAAGAATAAAGGAACGCCTTCGTGCGCGAAAGGATCCATGTCGCGTCCTTTAAATACCGATGGGCAGAGGGGGCCGCGCTCGTGTCTTCAAGTGGTAGGGGTCCCCGGTGCGGCAGTTGCAAGAGGCCGTTTTTCTAGATGGTTGTGCGGCCTTATGGTTGGTGGACGTGCAAGGATTCTCGTTGGCTGCAGCGGCACAGCACAGGGGTGTCTTCCGCCCTACCGTAGAAGGGTATTTGTTGCGCCTTAGTGGGCGGAGGCCCCCTGGCAGGGGCCAGGCCATAGGATTGGTGGCCGCTGGTTTAGAATCCCTGGTAAAAACACAACAGAAAAGGAGGACTACGATGCGTCGTCGCATGCGCGTGGCTGTTCCCTCAGAACGGCCTGGCGGTCTGGAGGCCGCGATAAGCTCCCATTTTGGGCATTGTGAAGTCTTTACTGTCGTGGATGTGGAAGAAGGTAAGGTGGTGGCGGTGGATACCATTGCCAACCTCGACCATGAGCAGCTGGGATGTCTGGCCCTGGTGGACTATTTGGCTGGTCATGGGGTGTCGGCTTTGGTGGCTGGGGGCATGGGCTTACGGCCGCTTATGGGTTTCCAGCAGGCGGGGATCCAGGTCTATTATGGGGCAGACGCCCCCAATGTAGGGGCGATAGTAGAGGATTGGTGGGCTGGTCGGCTGCCGCAGTTTTCTCCACAGAATACTTGTAAAGGGGGATGTAACAGCCATTAACTCGTCGTACGAGGACATGAAATCGGGGCTGCGGCCCCTTTTTTTATGGCGTAGTGGTAGAGTAGATGCGAGTCTTGTTAGCGATGTATTTTTGATAAAAGGCCATCATGCGATGAAGAAGCAGGGGGTGCTGGAGAGGATCGCCACGTTCTTTGAACGGTATGTTGGGCTGGCTTTAATGGTGTCCCACGCCCGGATAGGGTAAATCGCCCCTTGACGCCCGCCTAGCGTTGCGGCTCAGCAGGCCCCTTGAGGAGGGACGCTATGGACATACTCCAGTGGGGCCTGCTTGACTTTGACACCGCCCACCAGCGGATGCGGCAGCAGGTGGAGGCACGCATCGCGGGCCAGGTGGACGATGCCGTCATTTGGGTGGAGCATCCTCATGTCATTACGTGGGGCCGGCGCCATGTCCCAGGATTGATCGTTGCCACGCCCGAGCGCTTGGCCGCTCTAGGCGTCATCGTGCGTCGCACTGAACGGGGCGGGCTCGTGACCTACCACGGCCCGGGGCAGCTCGTCGTCTATCCGGTGGTGCACCTGCCTTCGCGAGGGCTGGGAGTGCGCCAGTTCGTGGGTCTCTTGGAAGAGACGACCATGGCCGTGGCGGAGCGTTTCGGTGTCCCTGCCCTGTGCCAGCCCGGTCGGCCCGGGGTATGGACAGTGGCTGGGGCCAAACTTGCCTCGGTGGGGGTTGCGGTGCGGCGGGGGGTGAGTTTCCATGGCCTAGCCCTCAACGTGACCACAGACCTGCGCTTTTTTGCCCTCATTGACCCTTGCGGTCTGGGTGGGGTGCGCATGACCTCCCTCAGCGAGGAGCTGGGGCGGCCCGTGTCCTTAGCCGAGGTCATGGGACTGTGGCTGGAGGAGTGGCGCTGGCGCCTGCCGCCGGCAAGGGCGTGAACCTACCAGCTGTCGCTTGTCCCGCAAGGAGGAAGGCCGCAGGGCCGATGCCCCTCTGGTCAGGGGCACGTCGTTTTACCCCTCGAGTCTAAGGATACTGCTGGGGAGAGGAGGGGAATCTGGGAAAGAGGGGCGTTTGCCTTTCGTATGCTTCCCGAGTGCTGGCGATGGGAAGAGACCTCGGGGCGTACCCCGAAGTCCCTTCTCGCGTTGGAGCCCAATGGCGGGTTGGAGGCATCGTCTAGTGGGTGAGCTCGAGATGGCTTGAACGCTCTGCTGGCGGGAGAGGAACAGTGCGTGCTCGGGCGGGGTTATTCCACGTCCCAGGTTGGCCCGGAGGGGGTATCTTGGACAGAGACGCCCATGGCGGCGAGTTCTTCACGCAGTGCGTCGGCGCGGGCAAAGTCTTTGGCTTGGCGCGCCTGCTGGCGAGCAGCGACGAGGGCCTCTATCGCCTCGGTATTGATGCCCCGGCGCTGGATGCGCACGGCCCGCAATTCAGCGAGGACCTCTCGGGCAGGTCGTTGGAGCAGGCCAAGGACCCCTCCCCAGGCATCAAGGCGCTCGAGGGCGTGGCGCAAGAGGTCGCGTGTGCCAGCAAGGCGGCGCAGTTTTTTGTCTTCGAGGAGGCGCGAGATGACCCGCAACAGGGCAAAGGAATGGCCAAGGGCGGCAGCGGTATTGAGGTCATCGTCCATGGCCTCGTCCCATTTGGTCTCGATGGCTGTGATCTCCACGACCACCTCTGGCGGGAGGTTGCCTGGATCCCAGCCCTTGGTGTTCGCCAGGGCTTCTTCCATGGCGGCCTTGGTGAGATAGGCGCGGCGCAGGGCGGTTTCCGTCTCGTCCATGGCCGTCCGGGTGTAATCAAGGGGGCTGCGGTAGTGCTTAGTGAGGAGAAAAAGGCGCAAGGTTTCGGGGTGGTGTTGGGCAAGGATGTCGCGGATGGTGACGAAATTGCCGAGGGATTTGGACATCTTTTCCGTATCGATTTGCACGAAGCCATTGTGCACCCAAAAACGGGCGAGGGGTTTGCCGGTGGCGGCTTCGGTTTGAGCGGCCTCGTTTTCATGATGGGGGAAGATGAGGTCCTGGCCGCCGCCGTGGATGTCCAGGGGCAGGGGCAAGTAGCGTTCGCTCATGGCGGAGCACTCGATGTGCCAGCCAGGCCGTCCCAGGCCCCAGGGGCTCTCCCAGCTCGGCTCGCCGGGTTTGGCTCCCTTCCACAGGGCAAAGTCCAGGGGGTCCTCTTTGGTTTCACCAGGTTCCACTCGGGCGCCGCTGCGTAAGTCATTGAGGTTGTGGCCAGAAAGTTGCCCGTAGCGAGGGAACGATCGCACGCGAAAATAGACGCTCCCATCCGCCGTGACATAAGCATGGCCATTTGCAATGAGTTTTTGGCACAGGGCAATCATATCCCCAATATGTTCGGTAGCCTTGGGTTCTACATCGGCACGGAGTACGCCAAGACGTTCCATATCTTCGTGAAAGGCATCGATGTAGCGTTTGGCGATAGTGGCTTCATCTGTGCCTTCTTTTGCAGCACGGGCAATAATTTTATCATCTACATCGGTAAAGTTACGAACAAAAGTTACTTTATAGCCGTTGGCACGTAAGTATCGCACGAGAACGTCAAAAACGACTGCAGAACGAGCATGCCCGATATGGCAATAATCATATGCCGTGATTCCACAGACATACATGCCGACGTGACTATCGCGGAGGGGAGAAAAAGGCTCTTTTTTGTGGGTTAAGGTGTTATAGAGTTGCATGGAGGCTCCTCGTGGTGGGGGTGGACAAAGAGGGCAAGGCGGTGGCGCAGGGTGCCCACCGGGATGAGGCCAAAGACAAGGGCCAGTTCCGGGCCGCGGTCCGTGCCGGTGAGGGCCAGGCGTAGGGGGTGGTAGAAGGCGCGGCCTTTGGTCCCGCTGGTGGCCATGGCCTGCTGGAGGAGGGTGGTTGCTTCAGCGGGGGTGAGGCGGGCGGTGGTTGGGAGCGGGGCAAGGAGATGGAGGACGGCGGCAAGGACCGCCTGGGCGCCATGGGCGGTGCGCACGGCCTCGGCGCTGTAGGTCGGCGCAGGATGGGTGACAATGGGCAGTGTGTGGCGCAGCGCTTCAAAGTGGGCACATTCGGGGAGCAGGGCGGCCACGAGCGTATGGCGCTCGGCCTGGGGGAGATGGTGCCAGGGGTCATCAGGAGGAAGGGCGGCATCGAGGCGCTGGCAAAGGGTGGCTGGGTCTTGGGCGCGGAAGGCGCGTACGGCCAAATGCTCGAGGTCTTCGGGGAGGAAGACGGCATTGCCGCGGCCTAGGTGGGTAGGGTCAAAGCGCCGGGCGAGGTCCTCGAGGCTTGTGGCAGGTTCCTTGCCGCCAATGGCCCCGGAGATGGCGGCGAGATACTGGGCAAGGACAAGGGGGGGGATGCCGGCTTCCTTGGCCTCCAGGACCGTGGTCGCCCCACTACGCTTGGAGAGCTTTTTGCCTTCGCGATCCACGAGCAGGCCGTGGTGGGCAAATTGGGGGGCCGGCGCCCCCAGGGCCTGGTAGAGCAGGAGTTGGCGGGCGGTGTTGGTGAGGTGGTCCTCGCCGCGCAGCACCACCGTGACCCCCATGTCCCAGTCGTCCACAACCACGGCGAAGTTGTAGCTCGGCCACCCAGTGGAGCGCAGGAGGACGAAGTCGCCGAAGGCCGAGGTCGGGACCTCCACCTCGCCCTTGATGGCGTCGGTGAAGACGACTGTGCCCGGAGCGACGGCAAGGCGCAGGGTGTGGGGCTCGCCGGCCTCCATGCGGGCGAGGGCCTCGGCCTGGGGGAGATGGCGGCAGCGGCCTAAGTAACGGGGGGCTTCACCCTGAGCCAGTGCCTGGGCGCGCTCGGCTTCCAGGCGATCCTCAGGGCAGAAGCACGGATAGGCCCGCCCCATGTCCACGAGCTGGCGGGCAACCTCCTGGTAGCGGACGAGGCGCGTACTTTGGCGTACCACTGGGCCATCGGGGCAGACCCCGAGCCAGGCCAGAGCAAAGAGGAGTTCCGCCTCAGCGGCAAAACTTGAGCGTTCGGTGTCCGTGTCTTCGATGCGCAAAAGAAAGCGACCACCGCTGCGGCGGGCCAGAAGGAGATTGAGGATCGCCGTGCGGGCATTGCCGAGGTGGAGACTGCCGGTGGGGCTAGGGGCAAAGCGCACGGTGCACGGGCGGGTTACATCGACCATGGCACGCTCCCGATAACCGCGGCCATGGCCTTGAGGCCTTCGTTGCGGCCCGTAAAGCCAAGCCGCTCCTCGGTGGTGGCCTTGAGATTCACCTGCCGTAGGTCCAGCTCGAGGAGGCGGGCGACGTTGGCGCGGATGGCGGCCTTGTGGGGCGTAAGGCGCGGAGTTTGCGCCACGAGGGTCAGGTCCACGTGGTCGATGGTCAGCCCCTGCTGCCGGCCGAGTTCGAGCACCTGGTCGAGGAGCACGCTGGAGGGAATGCCAGCAAAACGCGGGTCCGTATCCGGGAAGTGATCGCCGATGTCTCCTGTTCCAAGACAGCCAAGGAGGGCGTCGGTCAGGGCATGGAGGAGGATATCGCCATCCGAATGGGCGCGAAGGGCCGGGGCGCCAGGGATGGGTATCCCGCCAAGGACCATGGGGCGGTGGCCGCCAAAGGCATGGACGTCGTAACCAAAGCCTACAACGGGACGGCGTGGGGGGGAGGGGGACTTGAGCATGGCGAGGTCTTCTGGGTGGGTGAGTTTACGGTTGGCTGGGTCCCCGGGCACTACGCGCACCGGCAGGCCGAGGGCTTCCACAAGGCTTGCGTCATCCGTGGCGGTGGTGGCGGTGGTTTGGGCCAGGGCATGGGCACGGCGCAAGGTCTCCACGGCAAAGAGCTGGGGCGTCTGGATTGCCATGAGGCATGCTCGATCAAGGGTGTGCATGACCCTGTCTCCTGCGCAGGCCTTGATGGTATCAGATACCGGTAGTCCTGGGATTACTGCGCCAAAGTCGGCGCTCCAGGCATCGAGGAGTCGGTTCACGAGGCCGGCAGTGACGAAGGGGCGAGCCGCGTCATGGACCAAGACATGGGAGGCGGTGGGGGGCAAGCTGGCGAGTCCGCAGGCCACAGACTCTTGCCGCTGCCTTCCTCCTGGTGTTGTGTGCACCATGATGCCTAGGGGTTGGGCCTGAAGACAGGCCGCAATCGCGGCGTCATGGGCGGCAAAACCATCGACAGGAAGCACGATCACCATCCCGCGCAGCTTGGGGATCGCGGCTAATCTTCTGGCGGCATACAGAAGGAGTGGCTCTCCACAAAAGGGGAGGAACTGCTTCGCCACCCCATCCGTGGCCTCGGCAAGACGGCTGCCTTGGCCTGCAGCCACAAGGACACACCACAATTCCATGACTGGCATGCTCTCCAGAAAAGAACGGAGTTGGACGATACGTCGGATAACAACCCCTTCGGCTGGCTGGTGCCGGTGCCCATCTCAAAAAAAGAACGGAGTCGGACGATAAGCCGGATTCTGTCCCCGCATGGGCGGGTGGCCGTCATTTCTCTAGGACGGCGGTTGCCCGCCGCCTCAAGCAACCTACCCGAAGGCATTGGCCGGGCCAGCCGCCTTCCTATTTGGTTTTGCACCGGATGGGGGTTGCCGAGCATGCCGTGTCGCCACGGCATCTGGTGGGCTCTTACCCCACCTTTTCACCCTTACCCGCACAGGGTGCGGGCGGTCTGTTTCTGTGGCCCTTCTCCCGGGGTCACCCCCGCTGGACGTTATCCAGCATCCTGCCCTGTGGTGTCCGGACTTTCCTCCCTTGGACATGCCAAGAGCGACGGCCTGTCCGACTCCGCGTTATGCAGCAACGGTTGGAGGTTCTTCTTCCTGCGGCGCAAAGTGTTTGTCCCAATACATGATGCGTTGGCAGTAGGGACAGCTTAAGATCTGCTCTCCTTTTTGCAAATCAATGTAGTTTTGCGGTGGGATGACGATGTGGCATCCCTGGCAGACTCCTTCGGTGACCGGGACAATGACCGCACCCTCGAGCCGCTCGCGAATAAAAGTATACCGCGTTAAAATAGGGGCTGGAATAGCTTGGGTGGCGCGCTCCTTCTCCTTGAGGAGAATTTCCAACCGTTCCCGCTTTTCCCGCAGCTTGTCGTCGAGTTGATCCTGCTGGGCGGCGATGCGCTGGCGGATCTCTTCTGTGTCGTGATCGAGGGATGCTTTCCGGTCTTCAAGATCCCGAAGATCGCTGAGAACAGTACTCAGCTCTTCTTTGCGCTGGCGGTTATTCTTCTCGATTGTGTCCATCTCCCGCACGATTGCGTGATGTTCTTTCGGATTTTCCACTTGCAGGAGCTTGTTTTTATGTTTCTTGAGAAGATGGTCGTCCGCATTGATTTCAGCTTCTAGTTTATTTTTTTGTTCGACAATAATATCTATCTTGTCTTGAATAATCTGCGCTTGGTGTTCCAAATATTCCAGCTTTTTTTGCAGGTCCTGTAATTGTGCCGGGGCTTGTTCCAGAGCCATCTTCAAAGATAGAATTTCAGAATCTACCCGTTGCAGAACGACGAGCTGTTTAATTTGTTCCATGTAGAGACTCAATGCTATTCCTCCTTTATAGCCTGGACACGAACGGGTCGTGGCCAGGGAAGAAATGGACAGCAACACCCTGAGGGGCGAGCTCTTCAGTCAAGGCGTCGCTCCAGGTCCGCATCATAGCTTCTTCGAGAACAAAATGGCCGGCATCCACCGTGAGCCCCAGCGAGGAGAGGCTCTGGGCCTCATGGTACTTGATATCTCCCGTGATGTAGACATGTGCGCCGTTGGCAAAGGCCGTCCTGCCAAGACTTGCCCCGGACCCAGGGCAAATGGCTACCCGGCGGATGCACGCTGGGGCGCTGCCTACTTGTCGATGGCACGGCACTCCATGTTGTTCGAGGCGCTCGCGAAGTTGGGGCCAGGCGACGGGATGGGGGAGATCTCCGATTTGTCCAAACCCCACGCCGGCTGCACCGCTCGGGTGTTCCTCCAAGACATCCAGGGAGCGAAGGCCCAAGGCGCGCGCCAACCACGCAGCTGGGCCATGGAGGTTAGTATCAAGGCTCGTGTGAGCGGCGTAGATCCACAGCCCTGCACCTAAGGCAGTGTGGAGCACCTGCCAGAAGGCATCAATCTGGTTGGGAAGCTGGGGGGTCAGGGTGAGGGGGTGGTGGGCGAGGAGCATCTGGCAGCCTTGCGCCACGGCCTGGGAGACGATTTCAGGGGTAGCATCCAGCGCAACGGCGAGGCGGTGGATGAAGTCGGTGCGCGCTGCCACTTGGACGCCTGCACGGTCCCATGCCGAGGCGTATTGGAGAGGCGCCGTGCGCTCGATGTGCTGGAAGAGGTCGTGAACGTACATGGAGTCACCATTCAAGGCAAAAAAGAGGGCACAAGCCCTCTTTGTGACGGAGCCATCTAGTGGTGGTCGTCGGTGATGTCAACGCGTAGGACGGACCGTGAGCACCGGTACTGGGGCGGTTTTGACCACTTTTTCAGCTACAGAGCCAAAGAGCAAGCGGTTAAGCCCACGGCGGCCATGGGTGGCCATGACGATGAGTTCTGCCCCGTGCGCTTCGGCTTGGCGGACGATCTCTTCGGCGGCGTCGCCACTGACGACAACACCCTCGGCATCGCTCCCAGCAAAGTGCTTCGCGACGAACTCAGCCATGACTTTCTGGGCGCCGCTGACAATGTCTCCCACTAGTTGTGGAAGTGAAGCTGTGGGGAGGTCGAAGATTTCATATTGGATCATGGACGGGGCCACATAGAGGGTGACGACTCGGGCCCCTAAGGTGCGGGCAAGCTCTCGCACCATCTGGGTGACCCCAGCGTCATCATCAGAGAGGTCGACAGGGTAGAGAATGGTCCGAAACATGACACCTCCAAAAAGGTTGTCGGTGGAGAGATAGCCCTTCTTATCCCAGGAACACCTTGTGGTAAAGGGAGGAGCTTGTGCGGCTAGGCCGTTGCAGGGTAGTGGACTGTAGAAGTGGACTGTAGCCATCTGTTCTCTTGACAGGGAGACTGCGGTGCACCAAAAAATTTGGCAAGAAAAGCAAATGAGTGAATTGGAAGGAGGGTTGTTATGGCTGGTGTGAGCGAACGGTTGTCGTTCTTAGATCGGTTTCTCACCGTGTGGATTTTTTTAGCCATGTTTGTTGGGGTATTCATAGGCTATGCCATCCCTGGAGTGAAGGATGTTGTCCAAGCGCTTCAGGTGGGGGCAACGAATATTCCCATTGCCATTGGTCTTATTCTCATGATGTATCCTCCATTGGCTAAAGTTCGCTATGAGCAGCTTGGCCAGGTCTTTCGCAATGGTAAAGTGCTGTTGCTTTCGTTAGTCCAGAATTGGATTATTGGTCCTATATTGATGTTTGTGCTGGCGATCCTGTTTTTATCCGGACATCATGAGTATATGGTTGGCCTTATCCTCATCGGACTGGCACGATGCATTGCAATGGTTATTGTCTGGAATGATCTCGCAAGTGGCGATCGAGAGTATTGTGCTGGACTGGTTGCGTTCAATTCAATCTTTCAGGTTCTTTTTTTCTCGGTATATGCTTATATTTTTATCTCTGTGTTGCCGGATCTTCTTGGCCTTGGAGGGATGAAGGTTAATGTGTCTATGGCTGAAATAGCAAAAAGTGTTTTTATTTATCTTGGGATTCCTTTTATTATGGGAATTCTTACACGATACATTGGTATCACTTGGAAGGGAAGGGAGTGGCTCGAAAAGGTCGTTTTGCCGCGGATTAGCCCGTTGACATTGATTTTTCTCTTGTTCACTATTGTAGTTATGTTTTCTTTCAAAGGAGAATATATTATTGCGCTGCCTTTTGATGTTGTCCGTGTAGCAATACCCCTTTCTATATATTTTTTCTTTATGTTTCTTGTCTCTTTTTTTGTTTCAATGAAAGTTGGAGCTACATATGAACAAACGGTAACTTTAAGTTTTACAGCAGCTTCTAATAATTTTGAACTCGCTATTGCTGTGGCTATTGCTGTGTTTGGTATTAATTCTGGAGAGGCTTTTGCCGCAGTTATTGGTCCATTGGTTGAGGTCCCGGTGCTCATTGGGTTGGTCAACGTGGCGCTGTGGCTCAAGAAACGGTATTTCCCGTATGCGGTAGAGACTCCTACCGGAGTGTGTCACGTAACCTGCAAACCCTAGGAGATGATGATGCGTGTGCTCTTTTTGTGTACAGGCAACTCCTGTCGCAGTCAGATGGCCGAGGCCTGGGCGAAGAAATTTCACCCAGAAATTGAAGTCTGGTCCGCAGGGGTAGAAAAACACGGCCTCAATCCATGGGCGGTGCGGGTGCTTGCGGAGGCCGGGCTTGACACCTCTGGTTTGGTGTCCAAGACCGTGGAGGAGCTTCCGGTTCAGGAATTCGATGTGGTCATCACCCTGTGCAGTCATGCACACGAGACGTGCCCCTTCTTCCCTGGACAGGTGCGGCGTCTTCATCAGGGGTTCGACGACCCGCCCCAGCTTGTGACCCCGACCATGAACGAAGAGGAGGTCTTAGCGGTATACCGGCGGGTACGCGATGAAATCCGCCAATTTGTCGCACGATTGCCAGAGGTCTTGGCCACGTCAGCGTAAAGGGGCGTTAGGTGCTGCCGGTGGCTTTTGTCCTTGCGGGAAAGTCGTTTTTTCGCCATAGACAAAAGAAACGACAGGGCAAGGACGCAGGCCATGGGCAGATGGATGGATATCTGGTGGGAACGCTGTCGGCAGGGATGGACTGGGGTGCGGGTCGTTGCCGCGGTGGGGGCCTTGGTCCTTCTCGTGTCGGTGGCTTTTTATTGGGTGGAGCGCCACCCGCAGCTTACGTGGGCCGATTCTTTGTGGTGGGCGGTTGTCACCTTGTCTACGGTGGGCTATGGCGACGTCGTCCCGGTCACTCCTGGCGGTCGACTCCTGGCGGCGGTTGTGATGGTCGGGGGCGTTGGGTTGCTCAGTGTCATGACTGGCCAGTTGGCCTCCTTGCTTATGGAATACCGCGCCCGCAAGCGCAAAGGGTTGCTCTCGGTGGAACTCAGCCAGCATGTCGTGCTCATTGGATGGAATGCCTTCGGGGCGGAGTTGATCCGTGCCTTGCGCACAAGCAATGTGGTTGGCCGAGGCCAAGGGGAGGTCGTCATCGTTACGACCTTGCCCCAAGAAGAGCGGGAGGCCATTGCCTTCCAATTGGATTTGGGGGACGCGCTCCACTTCGTGTACGGCAGTGCGGCCCACGAGGGAATCGTCCACAAGGCCCGACCCGCGCGGGCCAAACTCGTTTATTTACTCGCGCGCGATGATGTCTCGCCGGCCGAGGCGGACCAACACACCTTGTGTGCGGCCCTTGCGGTTCGGGAACTGGCCCCGTCAGTGCCGCTGTACGCCGAGGCCATGACCCCGGAAGGGCGTAAAAATATGGTGCGCGCCGGTGTCTCCCATGTTCTGGTGCGAGGGGAGCTCGAAACGCGCATTCTGGGCATCATGGGGTCTCATGCCGCCCTGGGCGCGGTACTGGAGCAGGTGGTGGGTCTGGAGGGCCAGCCACTGCTGGGCTATCGGGGCCTGACCCCGGAGGAAAAGTCCATGACGTGGGGTGAGTTTTTAGCCACAGCCCGCCATCGCGGGGAGCTCCCCTTGGGCCTGTGCCGGATGAGCCGCTCCCTGTGCCTGGAAAACGTACTCGATGAAGGTTCGGCCCTCGATCAATTTATCTTGGAACTCTTCCGCTCTTCTGGTCAGAAGACGGCGCTCGGCATGAGCGGTCCCCAGGTCGTCACCAATCCTGGCGATACAATCTTCCTTGATGGCTTTGACGCAGTGGTGTTCTTGCGCCCCCAGGAGCCCTAACGCGCATGGCTGATTGGAACCGTATCCCCCTCTTTCACGACCTCTCGGACGCCGATTTGTTGGAACTTGAGGAGGTTTTTTGGCCGGTATTTGTGCCTGCAGGCAAGAACCTCATCACCGAGGGCGAGGTGGGGACAGAGATGTACATCATGACCCAGGGCAAGGTGCGGGTGAGTAAGTCCATGCTCATTGGCAAGGTCAGCTTACCGGCGCTCGCCATGGACAACCCGCGCAAGGTGTTGGCAGTGCTCGATGGGTCTCAGTTCCCGCTCATTGGGGAAATTGCCCTCATTGACCGCGATGTGCGCTCCGCCACGGTCTTCGTGGAGGAAGATGCCCATTTTTTGGCCACAGACCGGGAGCACTTTCTCGACCTTGCCCGGCGCAATCCTGCCTTGGCCTTTCGTTTGCTTCTCGCCGTGGCCGAGCGTTTGGCCGGCACCGTGCGCCGCGCCAACCGTGAGGTGGTCAAACTCACCACGGCCCTCGCCCTTGCCCTGGATCGCTTGGCCCGAGTCGCTTGACGGCCTGGCCCCTGCACCTGCAGGTGGACGCGATCCACGCTGCACGCCGTGCAAGTCCCTTCACCCGCGCTGGTTGGCCTAAAAGACGGTTATGGGGCTTTAGTCCTCGCCGTACGCCGTGCAAGGCCCCTCACCCCCTGGCCATGTCTCCCGTGGGCGCTCAAATCTTCGCCGCTAGGACATGCCTCGCTCACCTCCGGCCATGCCTCCCATGGGCGCTCAAGCCTTCGCCGCTGGGGGATGCGCCGCAGACCTCTCCTTCCTCCCGTCCAACCTCGGGCAGGGGCCGTTATTTCAGCGCCAGGAGGCGCCTGACGGAGACCGCCCTCTTTTCCGTGGACATCGCTTCATGTTGGGGAAGGTCGAGACTGATCCCGATATGCCCGCTCCAACCACGCCAGGTTTGGGAGGGGACCGTGGAGGCTCGTGGCCTTGCACCCAAGACGCCCCCAAGGGGCGTCTTGGGTGGCAGTGACGAGGTCTCCAGCGGAAGTCCCAAGGATTGCCTCTGCTCGGGCAGGCACCTCCTGGGGCGTTGGGCTATTCCTGGGCAGGGTCAAAACCACATTGGCGCAAGAGCCCCATGCCGCCAGGGACATCGAGGGTGTCGTTTCTCCCCGCGGCCTTGAGAATACATTGCGCCTCGTACGACCGCCCGCCCGTATTGCAGATGAGAAGGATCTTTTTGTCTTGGGGCACTTCATGGAGGCGATGGCGCAACTGGCCTTGAGGGATATTTTTCCAGAATTCAGGGTAGCGTTCCACATACGGCGCGGCGTTCCCCCATTCGCGGCAATCAATGCAAAGGATATCTTCCGTTGCGCGGTTATTCCAAAGCTTCATGAATTCTTCAGGAGAGATGGGTTCGCATCGGCCTGCGAGGATGTTATCTGCGGCATTGGCCGCGGCGTTGAGGACATCCATGGCCGCGGCATAGGGGGGCGAGTAGGCCACTTCGGCATTACTGAGATCGGCCAGGGTAGGCCGGAATTTGAGCATGGCCGCCACAGCGTCAATGCGTGCCTTCAGGGAGTCTCCGTTGGCACAAACCCCCTGCAGACCAAGGATGCGGCCAGAGCCGCGTTCTGCCACGATCTCCAAGGTAACGAGGTCTTTTTTGGGAAAAAAGTGGGCGTGGTCGAATTGGACCACTTGGGTGCTTATGGCGTCGAAGCCCTCCCGGAGGGCCACGGGCAGGGAGAGGCCGGTGCCAGCAAAGGCAAAGTCAAAGAGCTTAAGAATGAAGGTCCCCACTGCGCCGTCGAAGGTGGCGCGGCCGCCAGCGACATTGGTGCCGATGACCCGGCCTTGGCGGTTGGCGAGGGAACCAAGCGGGTAGTATCCTGGCTTGCCGGTGATGAGATTTTCCACCACGACACAATCGCCACCAGCATAGATACTCGGGTCCGAGGTCTGCATCGTCTTGGAAACGATGATGCCGCCGCGCTCATGGCAGGTGATGCCAGCCTGGCGAGCCAGTTCGTCGTTGGGGGTTACCCCCACGGCGAGGATGACGAGGTCTGCGGAGAGCTCCCGTTTATCCGTGCGTACCCGGGAGACACGGCCATTGCCCTCGATGGCGAGGACCTTCTCGCTCGTGTACACAGCGACGCCTTTCTCTTTGAGGTGGTGCTCGGCGATGCCCGCAAGGGTGGGGCTAAGAAAACCAGGCAAGACCTGGTCCATGACCTCCACCACAGCGGTCTCGATGCCCCACATGTCGGCAAGGGCTTCGGCCATCTCCAGGCCAATAAAGCCGGCACCGACAATAACCGCCGTCTGCACTTGCCCGCTGGAGACGGCCTGTTTGATGTGGATGGCCGCTTCGAGGTTGGACACTGAAAACACCCCGGGGAGTTCCCGTCCTGGGATGGGCAGAAGGCGCGGCGAGCTCCCTGTGGCAAGGACGAGTTTGTCATAAGGGAGGTCTTCTTCTTGGCCATCTGGGCCTTGGATGCGCACGGTCTTGGCCTTGCGGTCAATGGCCAGGGCGCGGGTTTGCGTGCGCACGGTAAAATCCTTGCAATCGCGGAAGAAGTCGACGTTGCGCACCATATGGAAGCTGGTCTCTTGGAGCTGGGTATGGTCCGCCACATCGCCGGATACGTAGTACGGGATGCCACAGCCGCCGTAGGAAATGAGGGTCCCGGCGTCCACAAGGGTCACCTGTGCCTTGGGATTCACGCGTTTGACGCGGCAGGCCACCTTGGGGCCGAGGGCTACGCCACCAATAACAACGACGTTCATGATACGATGCTCCTCCGGAGTTTGAACGTGAAAGCAACAGCGGGGATGCCTCTAGCGGAAAACCGTTGTCCAGGGTAGAGGGAAGGTGCACTGGGCTATGTGGACCAGGAGTCTCGGGTTTGCGGTGGCTGCTCTGCATTTGACCAGGGAAGGAGTCGTTCTTATCCTCCAAATCATCATTTGAAGAACGATGAGGGGCAGGACATGGCCGAGACCATTGACGCCATCAGCTTGGACTGGTGGGATGAAGGTGGGGTGCAGCGGGTGCGCCAATTGCAGAAGGAAATCCTTTCCCGTGGAGCCTGGACAACGATCCTTTTTGCCTATCAGGAACTGGAGCGTGATGGCGAGTCCTGGGGTCCGACCAAGTTTCGTGTGGTTCGGTACCAAAAGCGCGGAGGACGCTTCGTGCCCCAGTCCAAATTTACCTTTTCTTCGGTAAAACAGGCGCAGCTGGTGGCCGCCACCTTGGCCCGATGGGCTGAAGACTTTGGCGCACAGGAGGAATAAGGCGATGACAGAACCGCTTACCCTGCCAGGCAGATCCCCCGTGGCAGAGGAGGAGGTTCAAGAACCTCGCCTCTTTCGGGTGCTGCTGCACAACGATGATTATACGACCATGGATTTTGTGGTACATGTCCTGCAGACGGTGTTCGGCAAAAACGAAGCAGAGGCTCATGCTATCATGATGCGTGTGCACCGAGAAGGAGTTGGCGAATGCGGTATTTACACCGCAGAGATTGCCGAAACGAAGGTGCAGCTTGTCCATTCCATGGCGAGAAAACATTCTTTTCCTCTTCGTGCTTCCATGGAGGAAGTGTAGTATGATGCTCAGTCCTGAGTTAGAACGTATCGTAGCGAGGGCGGTGCGTGAGGTTAAAATTCGCCAGCACGAACTTTTGACGCTGGAACATGTCTTGTATGGCTATGTTCAAGACGAATATGGCAAGCAGCTCTTGCAAGGATGCGGGATCGATGTGGACCGGCTCGAAGAACAACTCCAGCGTTTCTTTTTTGAACACATGGAGATCACCAACCGACCGGAATACGAGATTGTTCAGACCGCCAGTGTGCAGCGGGCGATGCAACGGGCCGTCCTTCACATCCAATCGGCGGGCAAACGGCGGATCCAACCCGGGGACTTGCTGGCTTCCATGCTCGAGGAAGAAGACACGTTTGCTGTGTACTTTCTTAAGTCGCAGGGGCTTACTCGACTCGCAGTGTTGGAATACATTTCCCATGTCCAACCAGAGCATGAAGGGAGTACACGTCCACTTGAGACGGCGCAGCCAACGTTTCTGGAAAAGTACACTGTGGACCTGGTGCGCAAGGCCCAAGAAGGCCGCATTGACCCCCTCATTGGTCGAGAGGCCGAGATTGAACGGACGCTGCGTATCCTCGCCCGGCGCAAAAAGAACAATCCGGTGTTCGTGGGAGAGCCGGGGGTCGGTAAAACCGCCGTTGTGGAAGGCCTGGCCTTGCGTATTGCCCGCAGGGAGGTGCCGGCCATGTTCCGCAAAACCCGCCTTTTTGCCCTGGACATGGGGGCGCTGTTGGCAGGGACGAAGTACCGGGGGGACTTCGAAGCCCGCCTCAAAGGTATCCTCACCGAGCTTACCGCCATCCCGGGGGCCATCTTGTGTGTGGACGAAATCCACACCATCGTTGGCGCCGGGGCGACGAGTGGCGGGACCCTGGATGCCTCCAATATCCTCAAGCCGGTCCTTTCCTCCGGCGAGATCCGTTGCATCGGCACCACGACCTACGAAGAATACAAGAACCACTTTGAGAAGGATCGTGCCCTGTCGCGTCGCTTCCAGAAGGTGGAAATCCTTGAGCCCAGCGTGGAGGAGACAGAAAAAATTCTCCTGGGCCTGCGCGAACGCTACGAAACCCACCATGGGGTTCGCTACCAGCCCTCAGCGATTCGGGCCGCGGCCGAGCTCTCGGCCCGGTATCTGACGGAGCGCTTCCTCCCGGACAAGGCCATTGATGTCCTCGATGAGGCAGGGGCGGCCTTTGCCCTCTCCGGTGGCCGGCGGCGCACGGTCACCCGGGCCGATATCGAGCGCATCGTGGCCCGCATGGCCCGCATCCCCAGCGACCGCCTCGAGGCCTCGGAGCGCAACCGCCTGGCCGAGTTGGAATCGCGGTTGCGGCAACAGGTCTTTGGCCAGGACGAGGCCGTGGGCATCGTGGTCCAGGCCATCAAGCGCTCCCGGGCCGGCCTTGGACCGGAGCACCGTCCGGTAGGCTCGTTTCTCCTCATCGGCCCGACAGGGGTGGGCAAGACCGAACTCGCCCGCCAGCTCGCCGAGGCCTTGGGCGTCCCGCTGCTGCGCTTTGATATGAGCGAGTACATGGAAAAGCACGCTGTAGCCCGGCTTATTGGGGCGCCTCCAGGCTATGTTGGGTTTGAGCAAGGGGGGCTGCTCACCGATGCCGTGCGTAAGAACCCGCATTCGGTGCTGCTCTTAGACGAGATCGAAAAGGCCCATGAGGATATGTTCAGCATCCTCCTCCAAGTCATGGATCATGCCACGTTGACAGACAATAACGGCCGTAAGGCAGATTTCCGCAATGTGGTTCTGCTCATGACCTCCAACGCCGGAGCGCGGGAGATGCAAAGTGCGGTCATTGGCTTTGGAGAGAGCGGCGATGCAGAACGTCTCCATCGCGGGATGCAGGCCGTGGAGCGGCTCTTTAGCCCAGAGTTCCGTAACCGCCTCGATGCCATTGTACCCTTCCATGGCCTCTCTCAGGACATCATGGAGCGTATTGTGGATAAATTTGTGGCCGAGCTTTCGGCGCAACTGGCCCCTAAAAAGGTCCACCTTCAACTCACGGATGCAGCCCGCACGTGGCTTGCCAAACGGGGGTTTGATCCTGCTTTTGGAGCTCGCCCCCTGGGGCGCCTCGTGCAAAAAGAGATCAAGGACCCCCTTGCCGATGCCCTGCTCTTTGGGCCGCTGGTCGCAGGGGGGCAGGTCACCGTGGATGTGGAGGGAGAGGGGCTCGTCTTTCGGTATTCGGCGTAAGCCATGGCCGTAGCCTTCCTCCTCCCAGGTGCTCCCTTTCCGGATCCAGCGTGTGCTGAGCCCGATGGGCTCCTTGCTGTGGGCGGGGACCTCTCGCCGGCATGCCTTCTTGCCGCCTACCGGCAGGGAATCTTCCCTTGGTATGGCGAAGGGATGCCCGTGCTCTGGTGGAGTCCCCATCCCCGGCTCATCCTCGAACCCCGATATGTCCACGTCCCACGGCGTTTGGCCCGGGTGATCCGAAACGAGCGCTTTAAGATAACGGCTGATACGGCCTTTGCTGCGGTCATCCGTCACTGTGCCACGGTGCCGCGGCCCAATGGCCAGGGAACGTGGATCGTCCCGGCCATGGAAACGGCCTACCGGCGCCTCCATGAACTTGGCTATGCCCATAGCATCGAGGTTTGGCGCGAAGGACGCCTTGTGGGCGGGCTCTATGGTGTGGCCTTGGGACAGGTTTTTTTTGGGGAATCGATGTTCCATTTTGAGCCCGATGCCTCCAAGGTGGGTTTTGTCACCCTAGCACGGGCTTTGGCGCAGGCTGGGTACACGCTCATCGACTGCCAGCAAACCACCCCGCACATGGTGCGGCTCGGGGGATTTGAGGTGTCTCGGGAAGAATTCATGCGCCGTCTGGAGAAGGCCCTCCAGGCGCCGACCCACCGTGGACAGTGGTCGCTTGTGGAGGGAGAACTGGTTTGCCAATTTGGAGTCCCAGTGGTCCAGTCGTTCTCAATACAAACGGGCGGTCGAGGTGGTCATGAGCACTGCACCCACACTTAGGAAAACGCTGCGGCCTAGCCGTTCGCAGTGCAAACGGGCGGTAGAGGGCTTGCAACGCCTCGGGGAGCGGCTTGCCACCATGCCAGCTGTTCGATGGGCGACCTTAGACCTTCCTGAAGACCTTCTCGCGGCCTTGAAGGCCTACCCCGGGATGCGCACCCGGGAGGCCCGTCGCCGTCAGCTCCAGTACATTGGCGCCCTCATGCGCCAACTGTCTCCAGAGACCATCGCCGCCATCGTTCGCCTACTCGGCGCTTGGGACCTCCAAGGGCTCGTGTTGGGCGAGGTTGTAGAGTCCATGCACCGGGAAGGCTAAGCGATAGCCTGGTACCTGCTCGAAGCGAATGCGGCCGATGTCTTTGCCCTCGGGGATGGATCGCAAGGGGCGGATGCCGGGAGGCAAGGGGAACGGCAGGGCATTGGTCCGCAGGGCCGTGAGGCGTTCGCCATATCGGTTTGCGATATACTCCACGATCGCCTCAAGCTCCTCCTCCGTAAAGGATTCAAGAATGACCTCCCGGGTTTGGGCTACGGACTGCGGGTCCCCGGGCTCAATGAGTGCCTCCCACGGCCAGGCGGCGCTGTCCTCCGCATCGTCCCCCTGGGGACGGAAGAGGTGGACATCCACATTTTTGCGTCCTTTGAAGCTTTTGATCGTAATCTGAGCGGTCCGTCCTCGCGGACAGGGAAGCATTGGCGGATCGATGCGAATGATCTCCATGGGGACCTCCTTGGGTGTGGAAACCGCTAGCATGCCGTGAAAGTGGGTGCAACGGCGGCAGGGATAAAGAAGAGGGGCAGACCGCGGCGATAATCTCGTCGCGATTCAATGAAGCCGCCGCGGTGTGTTGCGGAAAACCAGCGGCCACATCGGAGTTGTGCCGCGCCAGGCAGAGGCGGCTTGGCATCGGCGAGGCGGCGTGGGCGAGGAATAGGGGGCGTTGGCGGGTGTGCGTTGCCGCATGAAGCATCGCGTGGGAGGCAAGGGGCAGGATAGTCCATTTGCGAGCCCCAAAAATAGACCATGGGTGGACAGCAATGCCTTCCCTGGGATAGGGAAGAGGCCAGACAGACGCACATTGTCAAAGACGGAGGTCCTATGCCGCAGCCCATCTATTTGGATCATAACGCCACCACCCCTCTTCACCCAGAGGTCAAACGGGTGGTGGTGGAGATGCTTGAGGTCTTCGGCAATCCCTCGAGCCTCCATACCTTTGGCCGTGAGGCCCGGGAGCGGGTAGATGCGGCCCGGGCTAAGGTGGCGGCCCTGGTTCATGCCAGGCCCGAGGAGGTTGTTTTCACCGGGTCTGGCTCGGAGGCGAACAATACCGTGCTCTCGCTTCTGCGCTGTACCAAGGAGACCTGCCGCTGCGTCTTGGGCAGCCGTCGCGGCCTGGTGACCACGGCCATCGAGCACCCTTGCGTCCTAGAGACCGCCAAGTTTTTGCGCCGCCTTGGCCATCCGGTGACCTTCCTTGGCGTGGACCGCCAGGGCCGCATTGACCTTGAGGCGTTGCGGGCTGCCTTGACCCCAGAGGTGGGGCTTGTTTCCATCATGACGGCTAATAATGAGATCGGCACCATCCAGGACATCCTGGCCGCGGCTCGCCTTGCCCACGAAGTCGGCGCCCTATTCCACACCGATGCCGTCCAAGCAGCAGGCAAGATCCCAGTGGATGTGGCGGCCTGGGAGGTGGATTTCCTCACCCTTTCGGCGCACAAGATTTATGGCCCCAAAGGGGTGGGGGCCCTCGTGGTGCGGGGCAATATGCCTATTTGTCCACTCATTCTTGGCGGCCATCAGGAAGCTGGGCGGCGGGCAGGCACGGAAAATACCATCGGCATCGTGGCCATGGGCGAGGCTGCCCGCCAGCGCCAGCTCGAAATGGCGGCTGAGGCCCCCCGCCTGGCGGCCCTGCGCGATGGCCTGCGCCGCGGCATCCTGGAGAATATCCCGGATGTCATCGTCAACGGCCACCCTGAGCACACCCTTCCGGGCACCCTCAACGTATCCTTTCTTGGCGTCGAGGGCGAGGCCATCCTTCTCTATCTCGATGCCGTGGGCATTGCCGTGTCCACGGGCTCGGCCTGCGCCTCGGGCTCCCTTGAGCCGTCGCACGTCATCATGGCCCTGGGCGTACCAGTGGAGTATGCTCATGGTTCCATCCGCATCTCCCTGGGCCGTGAGACCACGGAGAAAGATATCGAACGGATGCTCGTGGAACTGCCCCCCATCATCGCTAAGCTACGCGCGATCTCCAGCGCCTACCGGAGGAAGCCATGACCAAATGGGTATATTCTGAGACGGTGCGGGACCATTTCCTCAACCCACGCAACGTCCTGCGCGACGAGGACCCGGAATCCTTCGATGCCGTGGGCCGCACGGGCAACGTCAAGTGTGGCGACGAGATGGTCGTTTATCTCAAGGTGGACCCGGAGCGCCTCGTCATCACGGATTGCAAATGGCAGACCTATGGTTGTGCCAGCGCCATTGCCAGCACGTCGATGCTGTCGGAGATGGTGCGGGGCATGTCGTTGGAAGATGCTGCCCGCATCACCCCCAAGGACATTTTTTCTGCCCTTGGCGGGCTTCCGGACAACAAGGTCCATTGCTCGGTCTTGGGAGACAAGGCCCTGCGGGCTGCCATCGAAGACTACTACCGCCGCCATGGGCTGGAAGACCGGCTCCAGGCCCTGGGCCCACGAGTGGTGTGCCATTGCCTCAACGTCACGGAGGCGGACATCGAAGAGGCGGTGCTCGAGGGCGCACGCAGTTTTGAGGAACTCCAGGAACGTACCAAGGTGGGCACAGGCTGCGGCGAATGCCAGGACGAGGCCCGCCAGGTCCTCGCCACCTTGGTGGAGAAGCATTTTGGGCTTTCAGGCCGCGCCTGAGGCGGCATGGGAGGAAGAATGGCCATGCGTATTTTTGCCTTAGGAGCAACCGGGTTTGTGGGGCAGACCCTTGTGCCCCATCTCCTGCGGGCTGGACACGAGGTCACGGCCCTGGTGCGGCGTCACTCTCCCTTTGCCCCGCATCCTCGGCTGCGCACGGTTGCTGGCGATCCGCTCCTTCCCGGGGCATGGCAGGAGGAAGTGGCGCAGCACGACGCGGTGATCAATCTTACGGGTGCTTCCATTGCTGGCCGTTGGGATAGCGCGACGAAAGAGCGTATCCGCAGCTCTCGGGTGCGCTCCACCGAACTCGTGGTGGAAGCCCTGCAGGGGGCACCGGCCAAGGTCTTGGTATGCGCCAATGCCGTGGGCTATTTTGGTGACTGCGGGGATACGATCCTCGATGACCATGCCCCAGCAGGGACAGGGTTCCTCGCCGAGGTGTGTATCGCCTGGCAGGAGGCGGCCATGGCCGCTGCCCCCGCCGGGCATCGGGTAGTCATCCCTCGATTTGGGGTGGTGCTTGGTCCTGGTGGCGGGGTCTTGGCCAAGATGCTGCCGGTCTTTCGCTGGGGCTTGGGTGGGCGATTGGGCTCTGGTTGCCAATGGTTCTCGTGGGTTCACATCCAGGATCTGGCCGACGCCCTCCGCTTCCTGCTTGAGCAGCCAGGGCTTACTGGCCCCATCAATGTGGTGGCCCCAGAGCCAGTGACGAGTGCCCGCTTTACGGCAACGCTGGCCGAGGTCGTAGGTCGGCCTGCGTTTTTGCCAGTGCCTGCCTTAGTGCTGCGCCTTGCCTTTGGAGAAGCTGCGGCGATGCTTTTGGCAAGCCAGCGCTGTATCCCTCGGCGGTTAGAAGAAGCAGGCTTCCAATTTAGCTATCCGAACTTGGCCGGGGCCTTGCGCCACGCTGTTCATTCCACTCCAACTCCCTGAGGAGATGCCATGACCATCGACACCATCATCCCCACGCTTGGCCCTTGCAAGGTAGATACACCCTTGCCGTATTGCCATTTTGTCGAAGAGAGCGAACGGGCGCGTCTCTATCTTTCCAAAGAGGTCATCGAAGACGCTGCCGAAGAGACCCATTACGAGTTCGAAGTGGCGGGGCCTCGGCGTAAGATCTACTTCGATCCCCCGAAGACCAAATGTGCCATTGTGACCTGTGGCGGATTGTGTCCGGGCATTAACGACGTCATCCGCGCCATTGTCATGAGTGCCCACCACAACTACGGTGTGGCTGGGGTCATTGGCATCCGCTATGGCCTGCAGGGATTTATTCCCAAATTCCGCCATGAAGTCTGGGAGCTGACCCCAGAGAGTGTGAGCGAGATCCATGAATTCGGCGGCACGGTCCTTGCCTCGTCCCGCGGCCACCAACCCCCGGAGGAGATCGTGGACGCCTTGGAGCGGATGAACATCTCGGTGCTCTTTATGATCGGTGGCGATGGGACGATGAAGGCCGCTCGCGGGGTCACCGAGGAGATTGGTCGGCGGGGACTCAAGATTGCGGTGGTGGGCATCCCCAAGACCATCGACAATGACATCAACTTTGTCACCAAGTCCTTTGGTTTTGATACTGCGGTTGACAAGGCCACCGAGGCCATCCGCTGTGCCCACGTGGAGGCCGTGGGGGCCCCCAATGGCATTGGCATGGTGAAGCTCATGGGCCGGGAGTCCGGCTTTATCGCCGCCCAAGCCAGCCTAGCCCTCAAGGAGGTCAATTTTGTCCTCGTCCCCGAGGCTCCCTTTGAGCTCCATGGCCCCAATGGTCTGCTCACCTTGCTCCATGAGCGTCTTAAGCGCCGCGGCCATGCGGTCATCGTGGTTGCGGAAGGGGCCGGCCAAGACCTCTGTCAAACCGATGGCCGCAAAGACGCCTCGGGCAATCCCATCCTCGGCGACATCTGTGCCCTTCTGCGCCAGGAGATTAAAGCGTATTTCGAGAAGCTCGGTTTCCCCTACACCCTCAAATACATTGACCCGAGCTACATCATCCGCTCGGTGCCAGCCAACTCCAATGACCGCATCTATTGCGGCTTCCTCGGTCAACATGCCGTGCACGCCGCCATGGCCGGCAAAACGGGTATGGTGGTTTCCAAACTCCAGGAGCGCTACATCTACCTGCCGCTACCGTTGGTGACCGCCAAACGCCGCAAACTGGACATCACCTCCAACTATTGGCGTTCGGTCCTTGAGACGACAGGCCAGCCCCTCGACATGTTCAAGTGCTCTTTCTAAAAGAGGCCGCATGCGCACCGCCATTCTCCTCGTGCTTCTGGCCGTAGCCGCAGGTGCCGTGTGGTGGTTTTCCCGGCCTACCCCTCCCCCACCAGCGCCTATTACTGAAGTGGCTCCCCAGCGCTGGCGTATTGGCAACGCCACCGAGGCCCTGCCAGCGCTGGCTAACCCTACGGCCAACGACACGAACGCCACGGCGCCAGCCGAAGCCAATGCCACGGGAGACGCTGCGGACAACGCCACGCTGGCCGATGACCCCACGGTGCCGCGTTCGGTGGTCCGGCTCGTGGCCCAGGCCGTGGCTGATCGCTACCAGCCAGGGCGCACTACCCGTAATCTGAGTGGGACTGGCCGCTTGGAATTGCGTCTTCAGGCCTTGGGGGTGCGTTTGGCGGAACTGCCGGGCATTGCCCTGGATACAAAGGACCCTTTCCAAGCACGGCGGGCCCTCATGGCCTACCTCCTGCGGCCTGAGGTCCTGGAACGTCTCGAGCGGGCCTATGTGCCGGTCTTTCTGGAGGCCTTGGACGCGGCCTTGGCCGGGAGCACGCGGATTTTTCTCGTGGATGGTGCGGAGCGCGCCATGCCGCTTGCTCCTGAACATCGCCGCGAGGCCAAGGCACTCGTGGCTCAGAGCCTGCGCCAGGTTGCCGCAGCCTTGGCCTCTCTTGCCGCAGACCAAAGCCATCTTCCCCTGGTGGCTGCCTGGCAGAAGCAGCAGCAGGCGGTGACCGCAGCCCAGATCGAGGTCTGGAACGTTCAGGCCCGCGGTGACATGAATGCCCTCGCCCAGGCGACCCAGAAGGTGGACGAGGCCCTGCGCCAAGAGGCCCAGGTCCGGCGCCAGCTTGCCGCAAACCTCAAGCGTCTGCCTTTGGGTGAGGAGGATGCCGTGTACCTGGCCAGCTGGACGGCGCGTCGGGCCGCCCATGGCCTTGATGTGGCGCTCCTTGCGCCGTTGGCCCAGCGCATGGAACATGCGGCAGCTGCCCTCGAAGGCACCCTTACCCCGTGAGCGCACGGCTGTGGCTCTTTTTCGTTTGGGCAAGGTCTGGGGTTACAGCCACAACGTGGCTGTAGCTTTGGTGAGCGCACGGCTGTGGCTCTTTTTTGTTTGGGCAAGGGCGTGCCGCTGGCGCCCCCCCCTCCAATCGTCTGCAGCCCGGCGTGCGGGGCCGGCGTTGGAGTGTGCTACGGGTCTTCAGGCTGCGGCGTTGCTTCAGGCAAGGGCGCGAAAAACGGCTGAGGGCACGTGGCGCTTGTATTGGAGAGGCCGTGGGGCTCCGTGGATGGGCCTCGCCGAGACAGGGGGCTGCGTAGGTCGTCCGGGGAGGACGTTGGCATGCCCTCGCCCCGCTGAAGCGTCGGAGCCTTTCCGCCCGGTGCGCAGGAGCACCGCGTGACCATTGGGGCCCTCCTGGAGAATGGCCGGAGGGTGGAACCTTGTGCTGGATAAGAAGCCACCATGCCAGCATCCCGTTACTGTGGGTGCCAAGGCCTTGGTGTGGAACCTCGTGCTGTATGGAGAAGCCACCATGCCCGTTGTCCTTCCATCGGTCGTCTCTGTGGATCCGGTGCGGATTGCCCTGGCGCAAAAGCACCTTGACTCCCTCACCAAGCCCCAGGGGAGCCTCGGGCGTCTGGAGGCATTGGCCGCGCGCCTGGCGGCCATCGGTGATGGCACCCCGCGGGTAGACCCGGCGCGGATCTACACCTGTGCTGGGGATCACGGCGTGGCCGCCCAGGGGGTGAGCCTTTTTCCGCAGGAAGTTACCCGGCAGATGGTCCTCAATTTTCTCGCTGGCGGGGCTGCTATTAACGTCCTGACTCGTGTGGCTGGGGTAGATTTGCGGGTAGTGGACGCTGGCTGTGCCGGCGGACCGTTCCCAGAACATCCTCACCTCATCCAACTCAAAGTGGGCCCCGGGACCGCGGATTTTACCCAGGGCCCAGCCATGACTCGTGCGCAATGCGAACAGGCCGTGGAAAATGGTATCCGCCTAGCGGAAGCCGCGGCGGCGGAAGGCTATGCCACCGTGGGTACGGGCGAGATGGGCATTGGCAATACGACCCCGGCCACGGCCCTCTACTGCGCCTATTTGGGGTTTGCGCCACAGGCGATCACCGGGCCGGGGACCGGACTTTCTCCAGAGCGGGTGCGGCACAAGGTCGCGGTTATCGAAGCCGGACTCAGGCACCATCAGGAGGTCATTGCCGCAGGCGATGCCTTGGCCATCCTCGCCGCTCTCGGGGGGTTCGAAATCGCCACCCTCACCGGTCTCATCCTTGGGGCCGCGGCGCGGCGGCTTTGCGTTGTCGTGGATGGGTTTATTGCTACGGCCGCCTTTGTGGCCGCCCGGGCCATGGAGCCCCGGGTGCAAGACTATGCCTTTTTTGCCCATGCCTCGGCAGAGCCCGGACACCGAGCTGTCCTCGAGGCCGTGGGCGACCAGGGACTCATCCACTTGGGTCTGCGCCTTGGCGAGGGCACGGGCGCGGCCATGGCCATCTTTGTGCTGCGATGTGCCGCCGCCATCTTTACCGATATGGCCACCTTTGAATCGGCAGGCGTGGCCCGGGCGCACGGCGAGGGGCACGGGCCCTGACGCGTGTCGTCAGCCCTGGGGGGAGACCCGCAGGAGTTTGGAGCACCCGCTGGGTGCGCTAAGGGCAGGAGGTAGCCCCCAGACAGCTATGGGCAATCCCTTATGGGGTGCGCCTTTAGATGTTGGCTTCTGTGTTGGATCGACAACGCCCAGACAGCTATGGGTAATCCCTCATGGGGTGCGCGGCAGGAGGGGTATTTTTTCCTTGTTGGGCGGACGAAGGGTTGGGGGCAACGCCATGAGGTGGTGCTCGTCGAAGACGGCGTCTTGACCTCGAGGTCCTGGTGCCGGAGGCAACGCCATGAGGTGGTGCTCGCCGTGCGCTCGTGCATCAGCGCCATCTGCCCGCCAACTCCACTCGGGAAGCAGTCGTTTGTGGACTTGTGGTCGTTATGCGGTA
>CALKRN010000016.1 GCA_937989665.1 uncultured Desulfomicrobiaceae bacterium
CTGTGTCACCGGCATGGTACACCGTGGTGCCATCTTCCAATTGGAGGATATAGCCTACCGGATGCCCTACCTGACAGGAGTGGAAGGCCTGGGTCATGGTGATGCGGATCCCTCCATGGCTCACAGTGCCTCCCATGTTGAAGCCAATGCCATTGAGGACTTGGGTCTGAGGCAGACCTTGCTCCATGAGTGCACCAGCGAGTTCAACAATGGCCCCTAACTTGGCGCCGCTGCGGCGGCACAACTCCAGGGCCTGGCCTACATGGTCGGCATGGTCATGGGTCACAAGAACGAGGTCGGGATTCAGGTCCATCTGCCCTTTGGGGGCCGAGGGGTTTTCCAACCACGGGTCAATTGCGATGATGTGGTTTGGAGTTTCGAGGACAAAGGCGGCATGGCCGAGCCAGGTGATGCGGTTCATGCGTCCTCCGAAGGGGTTGGATTGTGGCGGAAGACCACCAGGGTGTGGTCTTCTCCGGCGAGTTCCTGGTCGATGATGGCGGCGATGCGTTCCCAATCTCCCCCACCAAATCCGGCGCCGATTTTGGGATAGCCGATGCGTTTGCCCGAGAAGCGCCGTTTGATTTGCCGAAAGGCGCTGGCCACGGCGTCATAATCCACGAGCGGGCTATCGCCATACCAATGGTATTGGGTGTAGGCGTTGACAATGGTAAGTTCGCCATGGCGGGTTTGGACTGTTGCTGTAGAGATGGAACCAAGTTTCTTGCGGTCCCCACTGATGGTGCGGCTATCGGCGAGATAGGCCTCGGGAAAGGTATCGCGAATAGCCTTGGCGATGCCGGCCTCCATCATGCACATACAATTGCAGCCGTGCACGATGACATCGAAGGCGCCTTGCAAGGCCAAAGCGATGAGATCGCCATGAATAATCTTCATGCTCCCCCTCCTGTTGGTTGGGATCATGAAGACCCTCCTAGGAGAAAAGGGCGTTTTCTACAAGGCCTCGGATGGTTCATTGGAAGTGTCATCTCCTCCGAGGGGATGGCGCAGCGGCAGACGCACGGTGAAGACAGTGCCTGTTGCTGGGGTGGATTGAAAAGACACTGTCCCTGCCAAGTAGTTTTCTACGAATAACCGTACCCCGTAGGTGCCAAAGCCCCGGCCGGTGCCCTTGGTGGAGTGGCCGCGCTGGAATATCCGTCCTTGCACTTCATCTGGCATGACCGCTGGGTTGGCCATCGTGAGCACAGCCTGGTTCCCTTCCTGGCGGAGGCAGAGAGAAACGGTATCCTTTGGGTTGCTCGCCTCGAGGGCATTTTTGAGGAGGTTTTCGACGATGCGGGTCACCAGCTGGGGGTCCGAGATCATGGAGAGGGTTGGGGGCAGCTCGGCAGCGATGGTTTTGTCTTTGGCCAGAGGGTGGGCCCGGTAAAGAGAGGCCAATTGCTGGCAGAGGGCCGCGATGTCAAAGCGCATCAGCGTGGCAGAGAACGTGCCGCGTTCAACGGCACTGATGGTCTTGTAGTTCTGGATTTCCCGGGCCATGCCCCATGCGCGATCCAAAACTACCTGGAGAAAGTCCTGGATCTCGCCCGGGAGGCGGTAGTCGCGGAGGACGTTGAGGGCGCCGATGATGCTGTTCATGCCGTTGAGCAGGTCGTGGTAGAAGAGGCGTTCGAGGACTTCGTGTTGCGTGGCCTCCGTCGTTGGCGAGAGAGAAAACAAGAGAAATGGGGTGAAGCCCACTTGGAAAGGGGCGGCGGTGATTTGGGCATTCATGCCTTGGAGCTGGTTCTTTTGGCGGCGCAAAAAGCTTGTGGATACAAAGGTGGGTGTGCCCTTTTCCAGGGCGTGGTGGATGGCCTGGGCTGCGCCGCAGGTCCTGCAGGCCTCGGTCGTGCCACAGTCCCCTGCCCCGAGGGCGTGGAGACAGGCGAGGACTTCGCCTGGTCGTTTGCCGATGATCGTCTCTTTGGGGGATGCCGTTAAGGCCTGGAAGCTTGCGTTTGCCAAGAGGATTTGGCGGGTTTCCGAGAGGATGGCCCATGGGGTCTCAAGGAGGTTCATGAGGCGCAGGTCTCGGTAGCGCGGCAGGATCTCCCGCCACAGGAGGAGGAGATCCTCGCGTAGGCGCAAGGCCGGCAGAAAGCGGCTCGGTGGTTGGGCTGGCTTAGGCATGTGTGTCGCTCTCAGCAGTGATTTCCATCACTTCAGACAGGCCGGCATCGTCGGTAAGCTCCATGGCTCGGGCAGCGCGTACTTCGTCGAGGCGGGCCACCGGCAAATGATGCGGGGCGGCCTGGATGGCTGCGGGGTTGATGCGGGCCGTCTTCACGATATCCACGAGATCGTCCACAAAGCCGTCGAGGGTTTCTTTGCTCTCTGTCTCGGTGGGCTCTATCATGAGGCATTCTTTGACGATGAGAGGAAAGTAGATGGTTGGGGCATAATGGCCGCGGTCCAGGAGGGCCTTGGCGATATCCAGGGCGCGGACCCCATGGCTGGCCGCCAGCTCGGCCACTGAGGCGACAAACTCATGCATACAGGTGCGATCATAGGGGATTTCGAGATGTCCCCGCAGACGGGCGCGGAGGTAGTTGGCGGCGAGAACGGCGTTTTCTGCCACCCGCACGACCCCTTCGCGGCCTAAGCGCAGGAGATAGGCATAGGCTTTGAGAATGACGCCGAAGTTGCCGTAAAAGGGCGCGATGTAGCCGATACTCTTCGGATAGTCATAATTCAGGTAGTATTGGCCATCTTCGAGCTTCACGACACGGGAAATGGGGAGATAGGGTTCAAGGCGGGCGCTAACTCCTACCGGTCCAGCGCCAGGGCCGCCCCCGCCGTGGGGCGTGGCAAAGGTCTTGTGGAGGTTGATATGCACGATGTCAAAGCCGGCATCGCCCACGCGCATCTTGCCCATGATGGCATTGAGGTTGGCCCCGTCGTAGTAGAGGAGACCGTCGACGCTATGCACGAGCTCCACGATCCGCGGCAGGTGGCGCTCAAAGAGGCCGAGGGTATTGGGGCAGGTCATCATGAGGCCGGCCACGTCCTCGTTGAGGACCTTTTCCATGGCCGCGGGGTCGATGATGCCCTCGTGGGAGGGTATGGAGACGACCTGGTAGCCCGCGATAGCGGCAGAGGCCGGGTTGGTGCCGTGGGCCGAGTCCGGGACGAGGATCGTGGTCTTTCGATTGCCCTTATCGCGGTGGTAGGCGGCCATGAGCATGACGCCGGTGAGCTCGCCATGGGCGCCTGCCAAGGGCTGGAGGGTGAAGGCATGCATGCCTGTGATGGCACACAAAAAGCGTTCAGTTTCGTAGAGGACCTCCAAGGCTCCTTGGGTGAAGTGTCCGGCCCCGCGCAGTTGCGGGATGAGGGGATGGAGGGCTGTAAATCCTGGATGGGCGGCAACCGCCTCGGTGAACTTGGGGTTGTACTTCATGGTACACGACCCCAGGGGATAGAAATTGCCATCCACACTGAAGTTGAGGCGGGAGAGGCCCGTGAAGTGCCGAACGACATCGAGTTCCGAGAGCTCGGGAAGGCAGGGACGTTTTTCACGCAAGAGCCGAGGTTCGATAAGTGCCGCTGGTTCGGTCTGAGGGGCGGGGGGCCAGACTCCAGCACGGCCAGGGCGGGACGTGGCGAACACTGTTTTCACAGACAACCTCCGATGTATTCTGCCAAGATGCCGATGTCTTCGCGGGAAGTCTTTTCGGTACAGGCCACCAGCAGATGATTATCGAGCCCAGGGTAGTAGCGACCCAGGGGGAAGCCAGGCACGATATTTTTGGCCAGCAAGGCGTCGATGACGGCGTAGGCACGCACCGGCAGTTGGAGGGCAAATTCGTTGCCAAAGGGGCCAGTGTTATAGACCCGCACGCCTGGCAGGGCGCCAAGGCGTCGGGCGGCATAATGGGCCCGTTCCATGGCGAGCTGGGCGGTGCGCTGCAGGCCTTCGGGTCCAAGAAGACAGATATAGATCAAGGCACGCAAGGCGCACAGGGCCTGGTTGGAGCAGATATTGGAAGTGGCCTTGTCGCGGCGGATGTGCTGTTCGCGTGCCTGGAGGGTGAGGACGAAACCGGTTTTTCCCGTGCTGTCCACGGTGCGGCCTACGATCCGGCCGGGCATCTGGCGTACCAGGGCCTTGCGGCAGGTCATGATGCCGAGATACGGCCCGCCGAAGGACAGGGGCAGTCCCAAACTTTGGCCCTCGGCCACGGCGATGTCCGCCCCCATGGCCCCCGGAGTGCGCAGGATGCTCTGCAGGATGGGATAGACAGAGAGGATAGCGAGGGCGTCGTGGCGGTGGGCCGTGGCAAAGAGGGCGGTGTAATCTTCAATGGTGCCAAAGAAATTGGGATTTTGCACGATGATGGCCGCGGTGTTCCCATCCAGGGCCCGCATGAGCGCCGCGATATCCGGCGCCCCACCGCGTTGGGGCACGGTGACCAGGGTGAGGTTGAGGTTGGTGGTGTAGCTGGTGAGCATGACCCGGTAGATGGGGTTGACGCACTCGGAGATGACAATGCGGGTACGTTTGGTGAGGCGCACCGCCATCATGATGGCTTCATAGAGGGCTGTGCCGCCATCGTAGAGAGAGGCATTGGCCACCTCCATGTCCAGGAGCCGAGCCATGGCGGTTTGGTATTCGAAAATGGCCTGGAGGAGCCCTTGGGAGGCCTCGGCCTGGTACGGGGTGTAGGCGGTGACGAACTCGCTGCGTCCTGCCAGGGCATCCACGGCCGCAGGGATGGCGTGGTCATAGAAGCCTGCACCGAGAAAAGAGAGGAGGTCGGTGCGGTTTTTGGCTGCCAGAGCGGCAAGATGGCGCAGGACTGCGTCTTCGCTTTTTCCTGGAGGCAAATCGAGCCGCGAGGCGCGCAAGGTGGGGGGGATGTCGGCAAAGAGCTCGTCCAGCGACTCCACCCCGATGGCGGCCAGCATCGCCTCTTGGTCCGCCGGAGTATGCGGGATGTAAGGCATGGTCGCCTCCTAGTGGCCTTGGCCAGCGATATGGGCGGTGTAGGCCGCGCTGTCCATGAGGCCTTCGGGAGGTGCGGTGAGGCGGACGCGAAAGAGCCACCCAGCGCCGTAAGGGTCACGGTTGACGATTTCAGGGGAAGTCTCCAGCTCGGTATTGACCGCCACAACTTCGCCCGCCACGGGACAGTAGATTTCACTGGCCGCTTTGACGGATTCCACGGTACCGGCCTCTTGACCGGGGGCCAGCCGTGTCCCCACCGCGGGGGTCTCCACGAAGGTGAGGTCACCGAGCTGCTGTTGGGCAAAGTGGGTGATGCCAACGATTGCGTCGTCGCCATCGATGCGGACCCATTCATGGGATGCCGTGTAGCGCAGGTCCTGAGGAATCATAGGAGCCTCCTTTGATGCGCGGGTTATGCCTTGAATTTGGCGGTGCATATCGGTATCGCCCACAAAGGGCAATCTATGGGATTCCAAACACTGCGGGATAAGGAGTAAAGGGATGGGCATGCGTGGAGTCGTGCTGCTTTTGGCTGGGGTGGCCTGGGTGGTCCTGGGCGGGATGGTGTGGGCAGCGGGTCCATTGACCGTGAAGGATGTGGAGCGATTTGTCCAATCGTACACTGAGCTTAAGCCCCTTTTCGATGCCGATGATACCGGTGAGGCTGGGGGAGAGGACCCCGGCGCTCTGGCCGCTGGGTGGGGTAAGGCCCTCGCACGGGATGCCCACGCCAAGGGGGTGCTCTCCAAGTACGGTTTCGATATCCCTCAGTGGACCGATGTGGCCTCGCGGGTCCTGGCCACCTATATGGTACTCAAGATGAGCGAGGGCGGCGGGTCGCCGGCGGCGCAGCTGCGAAGGAGTCTTGCGGAATTGGAAAAGGACCCCTCGGTCCCGGCGGGCATGAAGCCGGAGCTTGTGGCCAATTACCGTCAGGCCATCGCCCAGTATGAGGCGATGGAGAAGAGCGTCTCTGAGGCAGATAAGCTGGCTGTGCGCTCCCGGATCTCCCAATTGGACACACTCCTCGAATGGAACGATCAGTAATGGTAGGGAGTGCCGGCGAGGAGCGTGGCGGCGCGGTAGAGCTGTTCGAGGAGGATGACCTGCACCAGTTCGTGGGGTAGGGTCAGCGGGCCGAGGCTTAGCTGCAGCCAGGCCTTCTGGAGGACAAGCGGGGCAAGCCCAAAAGGGCCGCCAATGACAAAACAGGGTTCTGCCCCGTGGTCCCACAGTTCCTCCAAAAGGGCGGCCAGCTGAACCGAGGTGCGGCCTTCCCCGGTTTCGTGGAGGGCGATGAGGCGGTGGCGGGGCTTGAGGGCGCTAAGGATACGGCTGGCTTCTGCCTCACGAGCGTGCTTTGGCGTGCCGCGGCCGTCGGGCAAAGCGAGATGGGTAAGCCGCAGGCGAGGACGCAGGCAGCGGCGGTAATGCTCGGCGGCTTCGTGCCAAAAGGGCTTTTTGATACTGCCAACGGCAAGGAGTGTGACGGGACGCATGGCCGTGTGGGCTAGGCGGGCTCCAGGTTCTTGGCAAGCCTTAGGGTCAGGAACGAAAGACCAGAAGGAGGGCTAGAGGCCGTGGGGATAATGGGGCAAGCTTGGTGGGGATTCCTACGTCTTCCTTTTTCATAAGGAACCCCCCTTCTAAAGGCCGTGGGGGATAATTGGGTAAGCTTGGGGAGGAGGTATGGAGGATACTATGGTGGCCGCGTTAGTGGGAGAGGGTGGAACCGAAGGGCAGGAATTGCTCCTGTGGGAAGACCAGGCAGCGGTGGGGGCGGTGCGCAGCGCCTACCGCGTGCCCGTGGCCCCTGGTGAGGGATGGCTGCGTGTGGGGGAGCAAGACGTCCCGGTGCTTGATGTGGCGGCTTCGGGGCTAGGGGTCGCGGTGGAGAGCGTGGACGGTTGGGAGCCGGGGACGAGGAAAGAAGGCGCCCAGCTTACGTTGGCTGGTGAGTCGTTTGTCCTTGACCTGGAAGTGGTCCACGTCTCTGCGGATGTGGAGGACGCCCTGCGCTGTGGCTTGACGGTACGCCATGCCCCGCAAGGCTATGGGGACTTTGTGGAAAACTTTGTGGCGCAGCGTAAGACCCAGCTCCTTCACCCGGAGAAGATATGAGCCCCCGCGACATCCTCGGCGAGCTTTTTGCCAACGACAGTGGCGAAGGCCTGCAGGGATTTGAAGAACTCCATCGCCTGATCCAGCAATGTGCGGCCCCCAAGCAGGCGGTGCCCTCTGGGGTCAAGCGGCAGGTGAGTCACCTGACTCGGACCCGTAAAACGACCCACTATTTGCGTGCCGAGGTCTATGAGCGCCTCGAGACAACGCATCTGGCCTTGCGCAAACTCCTTCCGCAGGGGAGCAAGGTGAGTAAATCGCGTCTCGTCAATATGGCGTTGGAGCAATTTTTGGAAGAAGTTCGACGCTCGGGCGATGCCGGGGCAGTTGCCCGTCTTTTGGAGGACAAATCATGACAACAGAACCCGTGCGCGTGGTCTGCCCGCGCTGTGGCAAGGAACACCGGCTGGATGCATCCAAGATTCCGGCTGGAGTCAAAATGGCCCAATGCCGGGCCTGCGGCCATCGGTTTCCCCTGGCCGAGGCAGGAACTTCAGGGCTCGAGACTCCCCCCCGGCCAGTACCTCGGCGCATCGGCGTGTGCCTTAGCAAGGGCGGGGTAGGCAAAACCACGACAGCGGTCCATCTGGCCGCTGGACTTGCCCTGGCAGGCGCTCGCGTGCTCTTGGTGGATACCGACACCCAAGGTCAAGACGCCTACTCCCTGGGGCTCAAACCCAAGGCCGGACTCACTGAGCTCGTTACCGGTGAGCTGGGGGTGGCGGAGACCGTGGTCAAGGCACGGGAAAACCTGTGGCTCCTTGCGGGTGGCCGTGCCCTGGCCGGGGTAAAACGCCTCATCGATCGCAAGGATTTTGGCGGCGAGCTCACCCTGGCCGAGGCCTTGGAGCCAGTGGAGTCGGCCTACGAGTATGTCGTGGTGGATACCTCGCCAGGCTGGGATCCGCTGACGGTCAATGTCCTGTTTTATGTCACCGAGGTCCTTACTCCGGTCAGCCTCGAGGTCATGACCCTGCAGGGGTTGGTGGAATTTTTGAAGAGCTTGAGTGCCATCCAAAAGTACCGCAGCGAGGTGGCCCTCAAGTACATCCTTCCCACCTTCTTCGACAAACGCGTTAAGAATCCGGAGACCCTCCTCAACCGCCTCCAGGAGCTTTACGGCGATCTCGTCTGTGAGCCCATCCGCTACAATGTGCGCCTCTCCGAGTGCCCGGCGTATGGCAAAACAGTCTATGAGTACGCCCCTGGATCCCACGGCGCTCAGGACTACCGCGCCCTGGTGCGCAAAGTGACCGGCAACCCCAAACTCTTTTCCATGGAGAGGTAGCCGGCGGTGTCTGGGCCAGCCCTCGTGGTGCAGCTGGCGCGCTTTGGCGATATCCTCCAAACGGTGCGGCTCATGGCGAGTCTTGGGCCCAAGGCGGTGCTCCTGGTGGATGAGGGGCTGACCACCTTGGCCCGTCTCGCCTATCCCCAGGTCCAGGTCCGGGGATTGCCGGTGCACGGCAAAGTAGGGGGGCAGTGGCAACGCTGGCAGGAGACCATTGCCGGGCTGCAAACCCTGAATCCAGAGGCAGTCTATCTGCTCAACTATTCGGGATTGTCCGCCGCCCTGGCGGCAGCCTTTGCAGAGGATCGACACCGGGGCTATGCGGTTTGGGGCGGCAGTTTGCGGGTGCCGCCGTGGCTTGCCCTGGCCATCCGCTGGGCTGCGCGGCGACGCCAAGCAGGACTCAATCTTGTGGACGTCTGGGGGCTGCTGGCCCCTCGGCCAACGGTACCTGCAGCTGTCCATCCGCCGGCCCGCGCCCAAGGTTCAATACTGGGGGTGGTACTGGCTGGCCAGAATCCACGACGCTCCCTGCCCGTGCCGGTGCTAGCGGCGTGGATGGGGGCCGCCCTCCACCGCTTGGGTGGCACAACGGCGGTGCTGCTCGGTGCCCCTGGCCAAGAACGGCTCGCTGCTGAACTCCTGGCTGCGTTGCCGCCAGCCCTAGCTCGATCCACCCGCAACCTCGTGGGACGGACCTCGTGGCAAGAACTTTGGGAGACGGTGGCCGGGTGCGGTCTCGTCCTCTCGCCAGACACCGGCGTGGCGCATCTGGCGGCGCACGTGGGGGTGCCGGTGCTGGGCGCTTATCTGGCCTCGGCCTGGGTGCATGAGACCGGCCCATACGGAGAAGGCCATGCCGTACTGCAGACTGTCCTTCCCTGTGCGCCGTGTTTGGAGACTGCACCCTGTACCACCCCCGGGGCATGTGTCCGGCCGCTGGCGCATCCTGCGACGCTGCGCTGGATCGCCCGAGAGGAAGGAGAGTTGCCAGAAGGGGTTGTGGCTTTGAAGAGCCAACTTGACGCCCTGGGGACGTGGTATGTGCCCGTGGCTGGAGAAGACCCCACGGCGGTTCTTCGGGCGAGCTTTCGTTCCCAAGTGGCTGCGCTGTGGGGGATGGCCGCGCCGCAAAGCGGTGCCGTGGAGTGGATGGAAGAACGGGACTGGATGCTGCCAGGCCGAAGGAGTGAGGAATATGGTTGAGGTGGGCGTGCGGCGGATTCTCGTTGTTTTACCGTTGTATGGAGGCTCGTTGCCTGTTGGTCGTAGCTGCGCCCGCGCGTTGGCGGCCTTGGGGCATGTGGTAGAGACCTTCGATGCCCCCCTCCTGTATCCTGCATTCCAGAATTTGCGCCACCTGCGCATTTCCCAAGCTGCGCTCGATGCCCTGGAGAACGGCTATCTCCAACTCGTCTCCCAGGCCATTTTGGCTCAAGTGGAACGCTTTGCCCCCCATCTTGTGCTCGCCGTGGCCCAAGCCCCGCTCTCCCGCCAGGCCCTGCGCGAGCTCTCCCGCCAAGGCATCCCCACCGCCATGTGGTTTGTGGAAGACTATGCTGTGTTTACCTACTGGCAGGCCTTTGCCCCTGCCTACGATTTTTTCTTTACCATCCAGCGGGAGCCTTTTCTTTCGCGATTGGCCGCCATAGGCCAACAGCAGGCCTGGTATCTGCCGCTGGCAGCAGACCCTGCGGTCCATCGGCCGCTGGAACTCACCCCGGCGGAGCGCCGGATCTATGGAAGTGATGTGGCCTTCGTCGGGGCAGGATATCCCAATCGCCGCTTGGCCTTCCGGGCCTTTGCCGGGATGGATCTCCGCATTTGGGGCAATGACTGGGATGGCGAAGAAATCCTCGCCCCCTACCTGCAGCGGGGTGGGGCGCGCATCGACACCGAGGAGATCGTCAAGATTTTCTGTGCCACGCGGGTGAACCTCAACCTCCACTCCAGCGTGCGGCCCGACGTCACGGTGGCCGGTGGAGACTTCGTCAACCCCCGAACCTTTGAAATTGCAGCCTGCGGTGCCTTTCAAGTGGTGGATCAGCGTGCCTTGTTGCCAGAACTCTTTGCCGAAGAAGAACTGGCCGTGGTGGACAGCCTCGAGGCCATGGTGGCTGCCACCCACTATTTTCTCCGCCACGAGGACGAACGCCAAGCCATGGCCAAGCGAGCACGGCAGCGGGTCCTGGCCGAGCATACCTACACCCGACGCATGGAGACCCTACTGCACCTCGTAGGCAAGAGGCTTGGGTGGCGGGCAGAGACCCCGGCTATGGGGCATCTCGACCCAGAGCTTGCCGCGGCGGTGTCCGACCTTGCCAGACGCCTTGGTTTGCGCCAGGACGCCTCCTTCGACGACGTGGTGGCCGCGGTACGTGCCCGCCAGGGAACGTTGGACCCCATGGAAACCACAGTGCTTTTTCTCGATGAATGGCGCCGGCAGTATGGCCGCGGCGCCCCGGCAGCAGCATAACGCATGGCCGTCATGGCACGGCAGCATCCCGCGGAAGGAGGAGGTATGCGCAAACCCTGTTGTGGAATCGCCCCAGAAGGGGCTCCGTTTATCCTGCTTACGACCTTGGCCACAGTGGTCTTCGCCCTGGCGGGTTGGGAGGTGCTCAGCATCCTTGGTCTTGGCACCGTGGCCTTTGTACTCAACTTTTTCCGCGACCCCGAACGGGTGATCCCCCAAGAAGAGGGTATTGCTGTGGCCCCGGCTGACGGCACGGTGGTGCGCGTCGGGCCCTTGTTGGACCCGGCAAGTGGTGAGCTGCGCACCGCGGTGTGTATCTTCATGAACGTCTTCAACGTCCACGTGAACCGCGCCCCAGTGGCTGGGGTCGTGCGCCAGATGCGCTACATCCCTGGGGCATTTTTCAATGCCACCCTCGACAAGGCCTCCACAGATAACGAACGCCTCATTGTGGAGTTCGAGGATAGGGACGGAAACCGCTGGACCGTGGTGCCCATTGCCGGTCTCATTGCTCGACGTATCGTCCATTGGATCGCCCCAGGGGACCAATTGCCGCGGGGAGCACGTTTTGGCATGATCCGCTTTGGCTCGAGGGTTGACCTCTATCTGCCACCCGACTATGCACCTACCATCCAGGTGGGCGAGCGGACCGTGGCTGGCCAATCGGTGGTAGCCCGTAAGCGCATGGAGAGCAGGTGAACGCCCCATGATGACGACACCAGCACCCATGCCAAAACGCTCTAACCCAAAGCGCATGGAGAGCAGGTAAAGCGCCCAGTATCACGGGGAGCTGCCAAAGGATGAGCCTTGGTATGCCCGCAACCGCAGCCAGGAACCAACATGGATTACGCCAAACCCAAGCACCGCGGCTACTACCTGTTGCCCAACATGATGACCATGGCCAGCCTGTTTGTGGGGTTTGTGGGCATGCTGTGGTCGCTGGAGGGACGGTTCGAAATGGCGGCGGTGGCCATTATGGCGAGCTGTCTCTTTGATGGTCTGGACGGCAAGTTGGCTCGCCTCACCAATGCAACTTCGGACTTTGGGGTGCAGCTCGACTCCCTGGCCGATCTCGTAGCCTTTGGTGTTGCCCCAGCCTTGCTTGCCTACCAATGGCACCTCCATGCCTTTGGTCGCCTGGGAATAGTGGCGGCTTTTCTCCTCATCGCCTGCGGCGCTCTGCGTTTGGCGCGTTTCAACGTCCAGAGCGGAAAGATCAGCAAGAAGTTCTTTATCGGGCTGCCCATTCCGGCAGCAGCTTGTCTCGTGGCTGCCTTTGTCCTCTTTGCCCACCATGTGGACATTGCCTCAACCCCCCTGGCCGCCCATGTCCTGCTTGTTTTGTCCTTGGCGGTTTCTCTCCTCATGGTGAGCGCGGTGCGCTACTTTTCCTTCAAAGAGGTGGAAGCCCTGCGGACCCACCGCTTTAGCACCACAGTCACCGCATTGCTCCTGTGTGCCCTCATCGCTTCAGAACCCAAATTGCTCCTCTTTCTCTTTGGCATGGGTTATCTTCTCTCCGGCCTTCTCTATTCCTTTGTCCTGCTTCCGCTGCGTCGGCGCAGCCTCCTCCTACGGGACGTCCCCCGCGTCTCGTAACTTCTTCCCTCTTTTCGCTTTCGGTTGGTGGAACCCCCCAAAAATGCACCCCAGGTACCGGGTGCCGTTGGTTATGTGCAACTTCAACAACACTAAGGAGACGACCATGTCCCAACGGGTACTGATCTTCGATACGACCCTGCGTGATGGCGAACAGTCGCCAGGGGCGACGATGAACCGTGAAGAAAAACTCCGCCTCGCCCGTCAATTGGAATCTCTTGGCGTGGATATTATCGAAGCAGGCTTTCCTGCGGCCAGCCAGGGGGATTTCGAAGCCGTGCGCGACATTGCCCGCACCGTGCGTGGCTGCCAGATAGCCGCCCTCTGTCGCGCCATCCCCGCAGACATCGACCGGGCCTGGGATGCCGTGCGCGAGGGTGAACACGGCCGAATCCACACCTTTTTGGCCACTTCGGACATCCACATGGAGTACAAACTGCGCAAGACCCGGGAACAGGTCCTGGAAATGGTGGATGCCGCAGTACGCTATGCTGCTGCTAAAACCTCCAATGTGGAGTTTTCTGCTGAAGATGCCTCGCGCTCTGACCCCAATTTCCTTGTCCACGTCTTTACTCGGGCCATTGACGCGGGCGCTACTACCATCAATGTGCCGGATACAGTGGGTTATATCCAGCCGCAGGAATTTGCAGAACTGATGCGCTTTCTTCTCGAGCGCATTCCCAATGCCCATAAGGCGGTCTTTTCTGTGCACTGCCATAACGACCTCGGTCTGGCCACGGCGAACACCTTAGCTGCCTTGCGGGCAGGCGCCCGGCAAGCGGAGGTGACCCTCGCTGGGATTGGCGAGCGCGCTGGCAACGCCGCCCTCGAAGAGGTCGTCATGGCTATGGAGGTGCGTAAGGACTTCTATGGGCTGGAAACGGGCATCGTGAAGGAGCAGATTTATCCCTCGACACGCCTGCTCTCCCTCATTATTGGCCAACCTATCCCGCCGTACAAATCGATTATCGGTTCTAACGCCTTTGCCCACGAGTCCGGCATCCACCAAGACGGAGTCCTCAAGCACCGCCAGACTTACGAGATCATGACCCCAGAATCGGTGGGACGCAGCGCGGAAGATATGGTCCTCGGCAAGCATTCGGGTCGGGCGGCCCTCAAAAGCCGGCTGGAGAACCTGGGCTATGCCCTGAGCGAAGAGCAGATCGACATCGTGTTTGCGGCCATGAAAAAGCTAGCGGATCGCAAAAAGGAGATTTTCATCGAAGACTTGGAGGCGGTTGTTCTGGATGAGATCTTCCGTATTCCAGACAAGTATCGGCTTGAGTACTTGAGCGCTATCAGCGGCAATATGGCCATTCCCAATGCGGTGGTGAAAATGTTTGTGGACAACGAAGAACGCATTGTCTCGGATTTTGGGACTGGTCCGGTGGATGCGGTGTTCAACACCATCAGCAAGACAGTGGGCCGCAGCCCCCGGCTGGTACGGTATGCGGTCAATGCCATCACTGGGGGCACAGACGCGCAAGGAGAAGTTACTGTGCGTATCGAGGAAAACGGTAAATCAGCGGTGGGACGCGCTGCCGATGCCGATATCATTGTGGCCAGCGCCAAGGCCTATATCAATGCCTTGAACCGGCTGGCCAAACGTGAGGAGGAAACTGTATGGGCCAGACTTTAGCCGAAAAGATACTTGAACGGCACACGGATACGGCCGTGGATGGGCCAGGGCAGATTGTCCGCTGCCGAATCTCCCTGGCCTTGGCCAACGACATTACGGCCCCGCTGGCCATCAAGTCGCTGCGCGCCATGGGGGTAACGCGGGTTTTTGACCCGCAGCGGGTGGTCTTGGTATGCGATCATTTCACCCCCAACAAGGACATTGACTCTGCCGAGCAGGTGAAAACGGTGCGGGAGTTTGCCCGCCAGATGGGGATTGTCCATTACTATGAAGGCGGAGACGTGGGGGTGGAGCATGCCCTGCTGCCAGAGCTTGGCCTGGTAGGGCCAGGGGATGTAGTCGTGGGCGCAGACTCCCATACCTGTACCTATGGCGGCCTGGGGGCCTTTGCCACCGGGCTCGGGAGCACGGACGTGGCCGCGGCCATGGCCTTGGGCGAGACCTGGTTCAAGGTCCCGGCGACGATCCGCGTCGATATCACCGGCATGGTGCCCCCTTATGTCGGGGCGAAGGATTTTATTCTCGAGGTCATTGGCCGGATTGGCGTCGCCGGGGCGTTGTATCAGGCCCTGGAGTTTGCTGGCCCGGTGGTGGAGGCCATGAGTGTGGAGGGGCGGATGACCATGGCCAATATGGCCATCGAGGCCGGGGCAAAGGCAGGGTTGTTTGCTGCGGACAGCGCTACCCTCGCCTACACCGAGGCCCACGGTCGCCAGGGAGATAGTCCCATCGCCCCAGATGCCGATGCTCAATATGCCCGGCGTCTTTCCATCGACGCCACAGGCATGAGCCCGCGGGTAGCTTGCCCCCATCTGCCCGAGAACGTTCGCCCCGTGGAGGAGGTGGCTGGGATACCGGTGGACCAAGTCGTTATTGGCTCGTGCACCAATGGCCGCATTGAGGACTTGCGCGCTGCCGCCCACGTGCTGCGGGGCCAGCGGGTGGCCAAAGGGGTGCGGCTTATCATCCTGCCGGCCTCGCCCAAGGCCTACCGCCAGGCCCTGGACGAGGGGCTTCTCGCCACCTTCCTTGATGCTGGCGCGGTCGTCGGACCGCCAACGTGTGGCCCGTGTTTGGGTGGGCACATGGGCATCTTGGCCGCAGGCGAGCGCTGCATTGCCACCACCAACCGCAACTTCCGTGGCCGCATGGGGAGTCTGGATTCCGAAGTCTATTTGGCGAGCCCGGCCGTGGCGGCGGCGTCTGCCGTGGCCGGCACCATTATCCACCCCGCCCAGGTGGCAGCATAAGGAGAACGTCATGGTTGTGACTGGCACCGTCCACCTCGTGGGCGATCATATCGATACCGATGCCATCATCCCGGCGCGGTTTCTCGTGACCACTGACCCCCAGGAGCTCGGGAAGCACTGTATGGAAGGACTTACCCCGGGCTGGGTGCAACGTGTCCAGCGGGGGGATATCCTGGTGGCCGGGGAAAATTTTGGCTGTGGCTCCTCTCGCGAGCACGCGCCGCTGGCCATTCTAGGCGCCGGCATCCCCGTCGTCTTGGCCAAGAGTTTCGCCCGCATCTTTTATCGCAATGGCTTCAACATGGGATTGCCCCTCCTCGAGCTGGGGGAGGCGGTGGACACCATTGCCGACGGGCATCGCCTCACGGTGGATGTGACCCAGGGCGTGGTGGAGAACCACAGCACCGGGGCACAGATCCATGTCCAGCCTGTGCCCGCCTTTATGCTGGAGATGCTCCAGGCGGGCGGTCTCGTGGGCTATGTGCGGCAGCGCCTGGGAGGTGGGGCATGAAGCTGTCTGTCTGCGTGCTCCCTGGCGATGGCATTGGGCCGGAGATTACGGCAGTGGCCGAAAAAGTCCTTCAGGCCGTTGCAGCCCGTTTTGGTCACACCGTGGAGCTTGCCCACGGGCTTATTGGCGGAGCGGCCATCGATGCCACGGGCACGCCCTTGCCCGAGGCCACGGTGGCGGCTTGTCGGCAAAGTGGGGCCGTTTTGTTGGGTGCCGTGGGTGGTCCCAAATGGGATGACCTGGAGCCAGCCTTGCGGCCAGAAAAAGGGTTGCTGGGCATCCGCAAGGCCCTTGGCCTTTTTGCCAATCTCCGGCCAGCGACCTTGTTCCCTGAATTGGCCGCAGCGTCCCTCCTGCGGCCGGATATCGCTGCCGCAGGGGTCGATGTCCTCGTGGTGCGGGAGCTGACTGGCGGCCTTTATTTTGGCGAGCCTCGAGGCGAGACCGTGGTGGACGGCGAGCGCGCGGCCTTTAACACGATGATCTACCGCGAAAAGGAGATCGCCCGCATCCTGCACGTGGCCTTTGCGGCGGCGCGGCAGCGGCGTAAACAGGTGTGCTCTGTCGACAAGGCCAACGTCCTTGAAGTCTCCCGGCTGTGGCGGGAGGTGGCCACCCGCGTGGCCCTGGAGTACCCCGACGTGGAGCTCACCCACATGTACGTCGATAACGCGGCCATGCAATTGGTGCGTGCCCCCCACCTCTTCGACGTCCTCGTCACCGAGAACCTCTTTGGGGATATCCTCTCCGATGAGGCCGCGGCCATTACGGGCAGCCTCGGCATGCTGCCGTCCGCCTCCCTTGGGGCCTCAAGTCCTGGCCTTTTTGAACCCATCCATGGTTCGGCCCCGGATATCGCTGGGCAGGACGTGGCCAACCCATTGGCGACAGTCCTTTCCGTGGCCATGCTCCTGCGCCATGGTTTTGGCCTTGAGGCCGAGGCCGCGGCCGTGGAAAGGGCTGTGCGAATAGCCCTTCGTCAGGGGCTGCGCACCCGCGACATTGCCACGGAGGGAAGTACCGTGGTCGGGTGCACGGCCATGGGTGAAGCTGTTGTGGCAGCCCTTGCGGCTTGCTGATGGCCCTGGAATGTGGAAAGGGCCTCTTTGCTTCGCCAAGGAGGCCCTATGGATGACCATCTCCTGCGCCTGGGTCTGGCCCCCCATGTGGGCGATGCGGACCTGGCCCAGGCCTATGCGGATACTCCTGCCCCAGAAAAGGGAGTTGTTAAGAACGCGGTGGCCTTGGCCCATGCCCAATGGCGGGGCTGGGCCATCCCCACAGAGCGCGGGCTGCGCCTGGGGAGTGTTACCATGCATGAGGTGGCTCAGCCCATGGGCTATGCCCTCTTTTTGTACCACCCCCAACGCTTCCCATTGCCCGCCTTGGCCGCAGCCCTCACCCTGGCGGTGGTGGCGCGAGTTGCGCATCTCGCCGTTGTCGCCCCGGGGCCCTGGGATCGGGCCTTGCTTTTTGCTTGTGATTTCCTCTCTGTGCCTTTGCTCTACCGCGCCGAGGACCTTGATCTTTCCCGCCTTCATGGCGCCTTGGCCGAGCACGCAGGACCTGGCCAAGTCGTGGACTTGGGTCTTGGGGGAGTTGCCACGCCGCTGGCCTTTGCACCCGAGGACTACGCGGTGGTGGACACCTTGCCCCCCTCCCCGCAGACTACGGCTTATGCCCGCATCCTGGGCCCCTTGCGCCATACCGATCCACGCTGCCGACCCCAGTGGTACCTTGCCTATGGGGACGACGCCGAGGTGCCAGCGCGCTATCGCCTGGCCGCCCGCCTCCTGGGTGGCTGGCCATGGGACCGACTCTCGCCCGAGGATTTTCTTCTGCGCACCACCAGCTTTGCCTGAGGTTCGCTATGGCTGCTCATCGGGACTCTCGTATTGTGGGCATTATCGCCCACATTGACGCCGGAAAGACGACCCTTACCGAGCGCATCCTCTACTACACCCGCAAGATCCACCGCATGGGCGAGGTCCACGATGGCAATGCCACTATGGACTATCTCGAAGAAGAACAGAAACGAGGCATTACCATTACGGCTGCTTGCACTACGGTGAATTGGGCAAACTGCCATATCCATCTCATCGACACCCCAGGCCATGTGGACTTCAACGTGGAGGTGGAGCGGGCAGTGAGGGTGTGCGATGGCGCCATTGTCGTCTTTTGTGGCGTGGCCGGAGTGGAGCCCCAAAGCGAAACGGTTTGGCGCCAGGCTGCAAAATACCACCTCCCCAAATTGGTGTTCATCAACAAGTTAGACCGGCCTGGGGCCGATTATGGCCGGGTGGTGGCAGAGATCGCTGCGCGTTTTGGGGTCGTCCCAGTGCCGGTGACCGTCCCGGACCCGGCAGGCGAACAGGCAGTACTCCACCTATGGTCAGGGACGCGTATCGTCTTTGACTCCGAGTCCCAGGGCCGCACGTTCCACGTCGAGCCTGCCGCCCCAGCCCTCCTGGAAGGCTGGCAGCGCCTCGCCGTGGAGCGTTTGGCCGAGGTGGATGACCGGGTCCTGGAGCGCTACCTGGCCGAAGCACCAGTGGAGGAGTCCTTGGCCCTTGCGGCCCTGGCCCAGGCAACACGGGAGTGCCGCGCGGTCCCTGTATTCGCGGGCAGTGCCCTGCGCAATTGGGGGGTCCAACCCCTTTTGGACGGTGTTGGGCTCTATCTCCCTGGGCCTACGGACTCCATCGGTCATCGGCAAGTCATCGAACAGGCGCGCCAAAGTGGACTCCATCCCGGGACGCCCATAGCCTATGCCTTTAAGGTCCAATTCGAGGGTGCCCACAAGCGCGTCTTTTTGCGTTTGTATGACGGCATCCTGCGGGAGAATTCCAACCTATTCAACACCCGGACAGGCCGCTTTGAAAAGGCCAACAAATTGTTTACCCCCCATGCGGATCTCCTTGAACCGACATCCGAGGCCCAGGCCGGCGACATTGTCCTTGCCCTGGGGCTGCGCGACGCCGTGACCGGCGATACCCTCTTGGGCGAGCGCGGGAACTTACGTTTGGAGCGCATTGACCTCCACGAACCGGTCATCACCCAGGCCATTGTGCCAAGCAGTGCCAGCGACACGGATCGACTGCGTCAGCTTTTGGAGCGATTTGCCATGGAGGACCCAACCCTACGGGTGGCCACGGATCCGGATACAGAGCAGCTGGTTTTGTCCGGTCTTGGCGAGCTCCATCTCGAGGTGGCCTTGGAGCGCCTGCGGCGGGAAAGCCACCTCCAGTTTCGTGCCGGCAATCCTCAAGTGATCTTGCAAGAGACCATCGCCCGCCCCGCGCACGGTCGGGCCCAGGTGGCGCGCCTGTTGGGCGATGTCCTCCATCGCGGGGCCGTGGCCGTGGCGGTGGCCCCGCGCCCGCGGGGAGCGGGCAATCTCGTACGCGCTGAGGGCAGCCATCCCCAACAGACCGTGGCCCTTCAGGCTGTAGAGGACGCCCTGCACGCCGGCCGCCAAGGGTTTGTGGTGACGGACACCGAAGCCGTGCTCCAGGAGGTTGCCCCGGTGGATGGTGGCCTGACGGATTTGGGGGTGCGCATGGCCGTCTTAGAGGCCATGGAACGGGCCATGGTCGAGGCTGGTAGCGTGGTTTTGGAGCCGATTATGGAGTGTGTCGTCACGGTGCCGGCCGAGTTCGTGGGCGAAGTGGTCAGCTTGCTTGGCGCCAAAGGGGCACGCATCGAGGCCATGGAGGGTGGGGGAGCAGAGACGGTCCTGCGGGCCCTTGCCCCGCTGCGAGCCCTCTTCGGTTTTTCCACGGAACTGCGTTCGGCAACGCGCGGTAAAGCCTTTTTCACCATGACCTTTGCCCGCTTCGATGTGGCGGGAGGATAAGGTCGTTACCCAAGGAGAGTGTCTTATGGAAGAAGCGTACACCGAAATCGCGGCTCGGCTGCGTGGCCTGCGGGAGGCCTTGGACATGAGCATCGAAGACATGGCCGCCCGCCTTGAAGTCGCGCCGGAAACGGTGGCCCACTATGAGTCTGGAGAGGGGGAAATTCCTGCGGGATATCTCGTTGCCGTGGCCAAGCATCTGGGGGTGGACCTCACGGTCCTTGTGTCCGGCTCTGAGGCCCACCTCCACCGTGTTTGTCTTGTGCGCCACGGCAAAGGCATGAGTGTGGAGCGGCGCAAGGACTATGACTACAAGAGCCTGGCCTACCGTTTTGTGGGCCGCAAGATGGAGCCTTTTCTCGTCACTGTCCCGGCCAAGGAGCGCGATGCCTTGACCTTTAATGAGCACCCCGGCCAGGAGTTTATCTACATGCTCTCGGGGACCTTGGAGATCACCATTGGCGATCAGGTCTATGTCCTTGAGCCAGGCGATAGCCTCTATTTTACCTCCCGCACGCCCCACGCCCTGCGCGGCATCGGTGGCCCGGCGGAATTTCTCGATGTGGCCATCTAATCTGTATTTGTTGTTGGGAGAACGCTATGTCGCACCATCGTTTTGCATCGTATGCCGAGCTCCTACAGACCTGGCGTCTGGAGGTCCCGGCCCGATATAATTTCGCCTTTGACTTTGTTGACCTGACGGCTTCCCAAGACCCTCAGCGTCTGGCCATGATCCATGTGGATGATGCCGGGGTGCGGCGCGAATACTCTATGGCTTATTTTGCTGAGAGTTCGAGCCGCCTTGCCAATGCCTTGGCCGCCATGGGAATTGCCCGCGGCGACACGGTCATGATCATCGTCCATCGGCGGGTGGAGTTTTGGGTCACCATGCTCGCCCTCCACAAGCTTGGCGCTTTGGGCGTGCCTTCTCCAGCCCTGCTTACCGCCAAGGATATCATCTACCGCGTCCAGACCGCAGGCATCCGCGGCATTGTCGCCGACGCCTCGGTGCAGGCCACGGTGGAGGCAGCCTGGCCCGAGTGCCCAAGTCTGTCCGTCTTTCTCCTCACCGGCGCCAAAGCGGCCCAGGCCCCCTGGGTCCTTTTTGAAGATGCCCTTGCCAAGGCCTCGCCCAGCTATCCTCGGCCTGCCGATGCCCCTGGAGGAGACGACCCGGCGACGGTCTTTTTTTCCTCTGGCACAACAGGCTATCCCAAGATGGTCCTGCACACCTTTACCTATCCGCTTGGCCATCTGGCCACCGGGAGGCTTTGGCATGACCTGCGGCCAGGGGATGTCCACCTCACCGTGGCCGATACGGGTTGGGCCAAATCGGTATGGGGGAAATTTTATGGGCAATGGTTAGCTGGGGCCACGGTGTTTGTCTGGGACTACCGCGGCAAGTTTGATCCCGGTCGGTTACTTGCAGTCATGGCCGAGCACCGGGTGACGACCTTCTGTGCCCCGCCCACCATCTATCGCTTTTTGGTGCGCGAGGACCTCGCCCGCGTTGACCTCTCAGCCTTGCGCCATTGTACGACTGCCGGCGAGCTCCTCAATGACAGTGTGTTCCACGAGTGGAAGGAGCGCTTGGGCTTGCCCATTTTCGAGGGCTATGGCCAAACCGAGACGACCCTGCAGATCGCCACCTTTCCGTGCATGACGCCCAAACCCGGATCCATCGGCAAACCGGCGCCAGGATGGGATATCGTGCTGCTCGACGAAACCGGAGAGGTCTGCCCCCCAGGGGTCGAGGGGGAGATCTGCGTGCGTCTCAATCCCCGTCCGGTGGGTCTTTTTAGCGGATACTGGAAAGACGAGGCCAAGACGGCGAGCGTCATGGAAGGCGGGGTGTACCATACCGGTGACAAGGCCTGGGTGGATGAGGATGGCTACTTTTGGTTTTTGGGCAGGGTGGATGACCTCATCAAGAGCTCGGGCTACCGCATCGGTCCATTTGAGGTGGAAAGCGCCCTGGTCTCCCATCCCGCGGTGGTGGAGGCCGCGGTTACAGGCGTGCCGGACCCGGATCGCGGCCAGGCTGTCAAAGCGACGGTGGTCCTCGCCCCGGGCTACACCCCGTCCCCAGCGCTTACCCGGGAGCTCCAGAACCACGTCAAGACGGTCACCGCGCCGTATAAATACCCTCGGATTATCGAATACGTGGCGGAACTCCCCAAGACCATTAGTGGTAAGATCAAGCGGGCGGAGATCCGCGCCCGCGACAGCCAGCGCTAAACCAGTGGGCCTCCTCAAGGAGGCCCCGCGTGCTATGGCCTTGCGCATCCTGCATACCTCGGACCTCCATTTGGGTCATCGCCTCTACGGTCGGCGCCGGGAAGAAGAACAGGCCGCAGTGTTGGCGTGGCTTGTGGCGGCTGCTGTTGAGCACGCGGTGGACGCCGTGTTCGTGTGCGGCGATGTCTTTGACACGGCCGCGCCGTCTGCCACGGCCCAGGAGCAGTACTTTGGCTTTCTCCACGCCCTGCGCCAGGCCGGGGTGCGGCATACGGTCATCCTTGCTGGCAACCATGATTCGCCCTCGTTGTTGGCCGCGCCGCAGGCCCTGCTGCGGCCATTGGGGGTGCATGTGGTGGTGGAGCCAGAGGTTGTGGTGCTCCAAGACGGCCAAGGGCAAGCGGAGTTGGCCGTTCTTGCGGTGCCCTATCTGCGAGAGCGGGATGTGCGCCAGGCTATGGCCGGGGCGAGTCTTGAGGAGAAGGCGGCGGCATGGGTCCAGGGGGTGGCCAGGGTGTATGCCGAGGGAGCTGCTCATGCTCGGGATCGGGCCCCGGGAGTGCCGCTTGTGGCCACTGGGCATCTTTTCGTGGCCGGCAGCCGGGTGGTGGAAGGCGAGGGCATGCGGGCCTCGGTGGGCGGTCTTGACCAGGTCCCGGCTGGGGTGCTGCCGGCGTGTGCGTACACGGCCTTGGGTCATGTGCATCGGGCCCAGAGCGCGGGAGGGCAAGCCCAGGTGCGCTACAGCGGGGCGCCGCTGGCCTTGGGGTTTGCCGATGCAGGACGCTCCAAATCAGTTACCCTGGTAACCCTTCACAGCGAGGAGAAAGCGGACTTCACAGAGCTGCCGGCGCCATGCCTTCAGCCTTTGGCGCGAGTCCATGGAGGTCTTGATGCCGTGGTGGCCAGGCTCAAGGCGTTGGTGGCTGCTCACCAGCGGGTGTGGGTGGAGGTGGAGGTGCAAGCGGCTGTGCCAGCGGAGACCATCCGCCGGCAGATTGAGGGCGTAGTCCAAGGCAGCGACGTGGAAGTGCTCTGCGTGCGGGTGCCTCGGCCGCCGGTGCTCGCTTGGAGCACCCCGGGAGAGCGCCTGGAGGAGCTCTCTCCCCACGAGGTGTTTGCCCGTCTCCTGGCGGCCCATGGAGTTGCGGACAACGAACGGCAGGAGCTGACAGCAGCCTTCGATGTCCTGCTGCGCCAGGTGCTCGAGGCCGATCCCCATGGGGAGACAGTCCATGCGTCTTGAGTGCTTGCGTTTTGCCAACCTCAACGCCCTGGCCGGGAGCTGGGAGATCGACTTTACCCGGCCTGAGATTGCGGGCGAGGGCGTGGTGCTCATGACTGGCCCCACAGGGGCCGGCAAGACGACCATCCTCGATGCCATCACCTTGGCCCTCTATGGCCGCACCCCTCGGGTGGGAAGGATTACCGAAACCCAGAATGAGGTTCTGACCCGGGGCGAGGCGCAGATGTTCGCGGAGGTAACCTTCATGGTTCGAGGCCGGCGCTATGGGGCAATTTTCAGCCAGCGCCGCGCCCGGGGGCAGCGTGCTGGCCGGCTGCAGGCCCCGCGCCATGAACTTTTTGATCTCCAGGCAGGGCGGGTGCTTGCTTCCGGCCTACGCGACACCGAGCGGGCGGTGGTGGAGGTTTTGGGGCTCGATTTTGCGCAGTTCACCCGTGCCGTCCTTCTGGCGCAAAATGGTTTTGCCGCCTTTCTCCTCGCCGCTCCGGATGAGCGAGCCCCGCTATTGGAGCGCATCACCGGCACGGTGCTTTACTCCCAGCTCTCCATGGCTGCCCACCTCCGGGCCAAGGAAGAGCGGGAGCGCCGCGAAGCCTTGGAAATGCGCTTGGCTGCCCTCGCCCTCCAGGACCCGGAAGCTCTTGCCCGAGACCAGCAGCGATTCGTTGAGCTTGAAGAGGCGCTGCGCCGGGTAGAGGGCAGGTTGCAGGAGCTTAGCTCTTTCCAGCAGCGCTGGGCCGCGGTGCGGCGCTGGGAGGAGGAGCTCCATGGCTTAGAGGCAGCCCGAGGAAAGGTCCTGCGCGAACTTGCCGCCCTGGGTCCAGCCCTGCACGAGGCCACCCTCGCCCAACGGGCTGAGGAAGTGTCTCCTCTTGTGGCGGAAGTGGAGCGCCTCCAGAAGGAGGCAGCGGAGGCAGCGATGTCGTGCAAACGTTTGGCTCAAGCCATGGCGCAGGCCGAACAGGAAAGAGCCCATCTCGAAAGGGCTGAGGTCCGGGCCGAGGAGCAGCTGCGGGCCAGTGAGGCCGAGCTTGAGGCCCTGCGTCCCCTCTTGGTGCGGGCCCAAACGCTCGATGCCCAGCTTATGGCAGCAGCTGCCCTCTCCCAGCAGGCTCACGCCAGTATGCAGGAAGCAGAGCAGCGCCTGGCCGAAGTTCACGCCCGGTATACCCGTACCTGTGCTGCAAAGAATGCCTTGCTCCAGCGGCTGGCGGTGTGGGGAATCACGGACCCAGAACAGGTTTCCTCCCATCGAAGCGCTTGGGAAGAACAGGAGGCGCAGTCCACCCAGGCCCTCAAACAGGCCCGCACGGAGTTGGAAGCGCTGCAGGCAGAGCTTGCTTTGGTCAAAGAAATCGAATCGTTGGAGGCAAAACGCCAGGCCTTGCGCCCAGGAGCGCCGTGCCCTCTCTGTGGGAGCCTGGAGCATCCCTTTGCCGCTAAGCGGCCACAGCTTCGGCCAGTGGAGGCCGCAGTGGCGGCAGCGCATGAGCGCTGCGCTGGGCTCGCTGCTGAGGTGGAGGCTATTGGGCAGCGCCTGCAGGAGCTGGATGGAATTTGGTCTCAATTGGTGCCCATGGTGGCGGCTGAACATGAGCATGCCCGGGGGAGAGAGGAAGCGCAGCAGGCCCTGGACAAGGCCACGGCCCGCTGGACCGTTGCGGCCAAGGAACATGCTTCTCTTCAGGCCCAGCGTCAGGAAGTCCTTGGGGGCGCCTCGCCAGCGGCAGTGGAACAGCGGCTTCAGCAGGCCGTGGCGGCTGCCAGACAGGCCCTCGAGGTCGTGCGCCAGCAGCGGGCGGCAAAGGCTGCCCATGTGGCCGGGCTGGCGGCGCAGGAAGAAGCCTGGAGGCAGCGTCAGGCAGCACTTGACGAGGACTTGGCCCAGGCAAAGGCACAGATGGAACGGCGATTGGTTGAGGTTGGATTTGCGAGTCTTGGGGTGTGGCAGGCCGCACGGCGGGAACAGGGCTGGATTGATGCTGTGCTTACCCAAGGACGGGAGACCGAGGCGCGCCTGGCGTCGTTGGAGCAGAGCATGCAAAGGGCCTCCCAGCGTCTTCGCGAGGCGCGGCAGGCCGTAGCTGGGCTTCCTCTCGAGGAGAGTCTTACGTTGGAACTCCAGGCTGCCCAGGCCGAGCAGCGCAGCCTCCTGGAAAAACGGGCTGCCGTTGCCGCTGCCTTAGCGGAAGGAGAGCGACGCCAGCGTGAGGCAGAGCGGCTCCTCCACGAAATGGCGGCTCAGGCTGCGGTCTCCCGGGTGTGGGAACGGCTGCGGGAGCTCATTGGCGCCAGTGATGGCAAAAAGCTACGGAACTTTGCCCAGGGTCTGACCTTGGACCTCTTGCTTGCCCTCGCCAATACGCGGCTTCGCGCCATGCACGATCGCTACCAGCTGGTGCGGGATGCAGAAGGGTTAGACATCATGGTCCTCGATGGCTACCGCGCTGGCGAGCGCCGATCCGTGCGCAATCTCTCGGGTGGCGAGACGTTTATGGTTAGTTTGGCTCTGGCTCTGGCCCTGTCGGCCCTTGTGAGCCGCGGCGAGCGTTTGGGGTGCTTGTTTATTGATGAAGGATTCGGTTCGTTGGACGAAGAGAGTTTGGACCTGGTCCTCGACAGCCTGTTTGCCCTTGGGCAAGAGGACCGTCTTGTGGGACTCATCTCCCATGTACCCGCCTTACGGGAGCGTTTGGGGTGCCAGATCCTGGTGCGGCCGGTGGCTCCGGGTCGCAGTGCCTTGTGGGTGCGGCAGGGTAGAGAGTGGACTACTCTTGCAGGAGGGAGGTCTGTATGTTTGGGAAATGGCTCGCCAGCATCGTGATTCTGCTTGCGGTGGTCGCTGCTGTGGCTTCTGACATGGAGGCGCGGGTGCGATCCCAGTGTTTGCATTGCCATGGTGCAGAAAAACTGTGTGTGGAGACAACGGATGTTGCCTGGTGGGAACGCGCGGTAGCACGCATGCTGTGGTACGACGAGGGATTGCTTGCTCCTGAAGAGATCCCGGCCATGGCGGCGTGGTTGGCGGATCCGGCGCACCGCCAGCCGTGGTGTCCCTTAAGGCCCTAAGGAGGAGGCATGCCCAAACTGCTTTTTTGGATTCATCCCATCATCCAGTTGGTGGCCACAGCCATGGCGGCCTATGCCTTGTGGCTCGCTTGGCCGCGGGTTTTGCGCAACCATTGGGGCCAGCGCACAACCTTTGCCTGGAACGAGCATGTGCGCTGGGGCAAGTGGGCGCATATCCTATGGATGGCTGGTACGGTCATTGGGGTGGCGGTGGTGGCCCGTTCTTGGGGTGGCAGCGGGGCAACGGGCAATCATTATTGGATTGGCCAGCTTATCATGCCGTGCATTGCTGGAGGATACATTACCGGCGTGATGATGGACCGGGAGAAGAAACCCCGCCGCTATTTGCCCCTTGTGCATGGGGTGGTTAATCTCTTGGCCCTGGCCATCGCTGCGGTGCAAGTTGTCACGGGAAGTCAGGTGGTGCGGGAGTTTCTCTTGCCGTAGGCTTGGGGGCTTATTGCAAGAGCCGGTCAATGAGCTCGCGGTACTTGCGTTCGATAACGTGGCGTTTCTTTTTGAGGGTGTTGGTGAGCTCCTCGCCTATGGTGAATTCCTGCTCCAAGAAGTGGATGTTGTGGAGTTTTTCGTACGGTTTGAAGCCGTTTTTGGGGGAGAGACGGGCGTTGATTTCCGCGCGGATGTGCTCCAGCAGATGGCGATCCCGGAGCTGCTCGAAGTCTTCGCGCAGTTCGCCATAGGCATGCTGGAAGCGCTCACGGACGAACTCTCGGAGTTTGTCCCAATCCGGGACGATGAGGGCGCCGAGGCCCTTTTTGTCTTGGCCGACGAGCACGGCATCGTGCACAAAGGGAAAGACCGCGATGGTGGCCTCGATGGCCGTGGGGTCGATGTTTTCTCCGCTGGCAAGGACAATGATGTCTTTGGCCCGGCCAGTGAGGACGAGCTCGCCACGGCGCGTCATGCGGCCCAGATCGCCGGTGCGGAAAAACCCATCAGGGGTGAAGGCAGCGGCCGTGGCGGCCTCGTTTTTGAAGTACCCATGGAACACCTGCGGACCACGCACTTGGATTTCCCCTTCTTGTCCTGGGGGGAGGGCTTGGTCCTGAGTGTCGGCGATGCGGATCTCGGTCTCGGCGAAGGGCGGACCAAGGGTGCGGAAGACCGGGCAATTAAAGCCGCGGCCGGCGATGCCAGGAGAGCATTCCGTCATGCCATAGGCGTTGATGATCCGGATGCCTATGGCATCGAGCCATTCTTCCAGATAGGCGGGGAGGCTGCCGCCACCACTGACCGCGGCCTTGAGACGACCGCCGAAGCGTTGGCGGATGGCCGCGAAGCGCCGTTGGGCCAGGGCGTGGAGGGGCCAGAGGACAGCGGTGATGGCAGTCGCTGCGAGCCATTGCCGCACCCGTGTGCCCCAAGACATGGGGACAAATACGGGGAGTTCGCCGCGCAGGGTGCGCACGGCCCGGCGCCAGGTAATGCAGGCGCAGACTAAAAGGTGAAAGAGGCGCGCTTTGGTTTTGCTTTCTTTTGTCAAAGCCGTGGTGATTCTTTTGGCGATATTTTCCCAGATGCGCGGTACTGTGGCGAGCAGGGTGGGGCGAAATTCCATAAGGTCCGCGGTAAAGGTGCGAAGGGAAGAGTACACCAGACAGGAGCCGCGAGACAATGCAATGTATTCGGTCGTCCGCTCGAAGATGTGCCAGGTGGGCAAAATGGAGAGCCAGACGTCCTGGGAGTTGAGGCACAGTGGATCGGCGAGATTGCGGACGTTATGGAGCACGTTGCTGTGGGTAAGCGGCACCCCCTTGGGGACGCCAGTGGTGCCGGAAGTATAGATGATAGTGAAGATATCCTCTTCGTGGCGGGCAGCGATCTGTTCGTGGAACCAGGTGTGATCGCGTGGGGTAATGTGGCGTTCGCCAAGGAGGTGGGTGTACGAGAACACGCGATCCCCCCAATGGTGGGGTTTGTTGCCGGCGATGACGAAGATGCGGCGTAGACCCAATTTTTCCCACAGGGGACGGATTGTTTCCGCGAGGCCGTCGGTTTCGATGATGGCGAATTGGGCCTCGCTGTGGGAGATGATGTATTCGATTTCCGGCAGGGGGGTGTCTGCGCCACGAGGAACGCTCACCGCCCCGAGGGTTTGGAGGGCGAGGTCCGTGACCAGCCACTCGTAGCGGTTATCGGAAAGGAAAAAGACCGTGGATTGGGGGTGGATCCCATGGTGGTGCAGGGCCTTGGCGAGGATGAGGACATCATCGGCCAGTTTGGCGTAGGACACGGCGACCTGACGTCCATTGGCGCGGTAGATACAAGCAGAGCGGTTCCGATACTGGGTGCATGCCTCGACAAGGAGGGTAGAGGGGAGAGAAGCCATGGGACGCCTCGCCAACGAGATGTGGGAAAGATCGCATACTGGCGAGGCAAAGGCTTGGCAACGGGGGGCGAGCGTGGATTTGCTGCCGCCATACCGGGAGGACTCCATCGCGGGGGGAGGATCTGGAGCCAGCGTGGGAGGAATTGCGCGCGAAAGACGCCGAGAGCGCCGCAAAGCGGGTGCATCTTGTGGGCATGGAACCTGGATGCATGGGTGGTCGTCATGCCCCTTTCCATGCCTGGGGTCGTGTGGAATGCGCCCGGAGGCGTGAGCGCCCGGTTGCTCTGACGATGGCCTGGCGGTCTAGGGCATCGTTGCCACTGATTTGACACCGTAGGACGCCGCCACTACAAACGACCCCTTGTCGGAGAGGCGAGAGTGGCGAAATAGGGAGACGCACTAGACTTAGGATCTAGCGGGCAACCGTGGGGGTTCGAATCCCCCCTCTCGCACCACGACTAAATCCAAAGGAGGATCAGGATTCATGGAATACACGATGGAAGAGCTTTCCCCCGTCAAACGCAGAGTCCACGTTCGGGTGGATGCCGAAGAAGTGGATGCGGCTATTTCTGCGACAGTGGCGTTGTATCGTGGCGGAGTGGAGATCAAAGGATTCCGGAGGGGCAAAGTTCCTTCCTCCATTATTGAGGCCAAGTACAAAAAACAGATTTATGGGGAAGCGACCACTGACCTGATCAACTACCATATCAACGAGATCATGAATGAACTGAACTTGGCACCCTTGTCGCGTATCGATGTGGATGCCAAGGAAATGGAGCGCAGCACGCCCTTTTCGTATTCGTTTACCTTTGAGGTGGCTCCTCCCATTGACCTGCCCGAATACAAAGGCCTAGCGGTGGAGGAGGAAGAGGTTGTCCTCGATGCAGCGGCGGTGGACCAAGTCATCGAACGTCTGCGGGATCGTATGGCCCAATGGGTGATCGTGAAGGAGGACCGTCCGCCACAAGCAGGTGAGGTCGCTGTCATCGACTTCCAAGGCTTTGAGGACGGAGAGGCCAAGGAGGGTTTGGCGGCGAGTAAGTTTGAGATGGTCATTGGACAAGGAGCAGCCTTGCCAGCGTTCGAGGAGCTTGTCGGTTCGCTTACTCCAGGGTCCACTGGGGAAGGGGAGATGGCTTTTCCGGAAGATTTTCTCAACGAGCAGCTGGCAGGACGCAGGATTACCATGCGTGTGGAGCTGCACGCCATTAAGCGCAAGGAGTTGCCGCCTCTCGATGATGAATTTGCCACGCAGTTAGGATATGAGTCGGTGGATGATTTGCGCCGGAGCGTGGAGAAGGCTTATCTGGAGACCCGTACGGATTTAGCGCGGGGCGATGCCCAGAAGCGGCTTTTGGATCAGATCAAGAACCAGGTCGCGGTTCAGCTCCCCCAGTCCCTTGTGGAGGAGGAGATTGATTCGCGTTTTGCCGACCTGAAACGCCGGCTGGAGCGACAGGGCAAGTCCTTGGCCTCGCTGGGCAAGACTCCTGAGGAATTGCGGGCTGAGCTACGGCCTGAAGCCGAGGATACGGTGAAGTCGTCGCTGGTCCTTTTGGCCATTGCCCAGGCGGAGGCTCTCACGGTAGAGCCTGCGGAGGTAGATGTCGTCCTCCAAAAAATGGCCATTGCCTCTGGGCAAGACTTTCATGCCCTCAAAGACTACTATGAGCGGCATAACCTCATGATTCCCCTCAAGGATCGAGTGCTTGCGGATAAGGCGATGGACCTCGTGTACAAAAGCGCTGTTATCACCAAGGTACCCCCGAAGACCGCAGCATAACCGTTGGCGCATGGCTGTCCTCGGCTGAAGGCGCTGGGAACAGCCCTTCAGCTTTTTTTATGCCGCTATTGACTCCCTTGAGGGGTTGGCTATTGAGCATTGCACGTTCCTCATTCTTGCTAAGGAGCATCCATGGTCTACGATTCGGTTTTTGTCATTGAAAACACGAGCCGCGGTGAGCGCATGTACGATATCTATTCGCGGCTTCTCAAAGATCGCATCATCCTCTTGGGGACCCCCATTGACGATCATGTGGCCAATTTGGTCTGCGCCCAACTCCTCTTTCTCGAGTCGGAACAGCCCGATAAACAGATTAATCTGTATATCAACTCTCCAGGCGGTTCGGTCACTGCAGGATTGGCCATCTATGATACGATGCAATACATTTCGGCCCCAGTGGCAACTCTTTGTATCGGCCAGGCAGCGAGCATGGCCGCTGTGCTGCTTGCTGCTGGCGCTCCAGGGATGCGGTATTGTCTCCCTAACTCCCGAGTCCTCATCCACCAGCCCATGGGAGGTTTTCATGGTCAGGCTACGGATATTGATATCCAAGCTCGGGAGATTATTCGTCTGCGCTCTCGGCTCAACACCATTTTGGCGCACCATACCGGCCAGAATGTGGAGCGGGTGGAACAAGACACGGAGCGGGATTACTTTATGACAGCTGAAGAAGCAAAAAACTATGGGGTAATTGATCAGGTTTTGGTTTCTCGCAAATCAATGACTGCCAATTGAGGTTATTTCTGTGGCAACACGAAAGATACGGACTTTTCATTGTAGCTTCTGTGGGAAGAGCCAAGATGAGGTAGAACGTCTCCTCGCTGGGCCCAATGTATTTATATGTAATGAGTGTATTAGTGCGTGTAATGAGTTCTTGCGTAAAGAACAGCGTCAAGAACATATTAACAAAGACGATATTCCCCTTCCTCAAGATATCAAAAAATCGCTTGATGACTATGTCATTGGCCAAGAAGAAGCGAAAAAAACTCTTTCCGTGGCGGTTTATAACCACTATAAGCGAATTAAGTACCATACTTTAGGGGATGAGGTCGAAATCGACAAGAGTAATATTTTACTCATTGGTCCTACGGGCTCTGGGAAGACCTTGATGGCCCGCACCTTGGCCCGCATCCTCAAGGTGCCCTTTGCCATTGCTGATGCCACGACCCTGACTGAAGCTGGCTATGTTGGGGAAGATGTCGAGAACATTTTGGTGCAATTACTCCACAATGCCGATTATGACATCGAGTCGGCCTCGAAGGGTATTATTTATATCGATGAGATCGACAAGATTAGCCGAAAATCAGAAGGCCCCTCAATTACCCGGGACGTCTCGGGCGAGGGCGTGCAGCAGGCCTTGCTCAAGATTATCGAGGGGACAATCGCCAGTATCCCGCCCAAGGGAGGGCGCAAACATCCCCAACAAGAATACATTCGCATCGACACCTCGAATATTTTGTTTATCGTTGGTGGTGCCTTTATTGGCCTTGAAGATGTCGTGCGTCGTCGGATTCAAGGGACAGGGATGGGGTTTGGTGTTGCCTTAGGCAACAAGAAAGAAGAAACAGTTGCAGGGCTCTTGCGGCAAGTCCACCCCTCAGACCTCATTCATTTTGGACTGATTCCTGAATTCGTTGGCAGGATTTCCGTTATTACGACCTTAACGGAACTCGATGTGGATGATCTTGTTCGCGTCCTTTTGGAGCCGAAGAATGCCATCATCAAACAATACAAAAAGATGTTTGAGATGGAAGGGGTTGATTTAGAGTTCACAGACAATGCTGTTCGGGCTATTGCTGCAAAATCTATCCAGCTTCAGACTGGAGCCCGAGGACTGCGTTCCATTTTAGAATCCATCATGCTCGATATTATGTACCGTCTTCCTTCCATTCGTGGTCAAGTGCAAAAGTGCATCATCAATCGTGCGGTAGTGGAAGAAGGAGCTGAGCCCATTTATGTGTCCCGCGAACAGGCCAAGTCTGCCTGATGCCGAGGAGGTCCTATGTCCGAATCGCCTGGCTTGTTCTCTTTCTCTTCGACCCTGACCCTGCCGTTGATGCCGTTGCGGGAGGTCGTCGTATTTCCAAAGTCCATCGTGCCACTTTTTGTGGGTCGTGATGTGTCCATCCGCGCCGTGGAACTGGCCCTGCGGCGGTATGATAAACAGTTGTTTTTAGTGGCCCAGCGGGATCCTGCTGAAGAACAACCCCAGCCGCAGGATTTGTATACGTTGGGAACAGTGGCCAAGGTGCTCCAAATGCTCCGCTTGCCCGATGGGACCATTAAGGTCCTTTTTGAAGGTGTGGTCCGTGCTGCCTGGAGTCCTGAACAGGGAGTGCCCGTGGAGGAAGGGGCGCCAGTGGTGGCGGTGCGAATCGTGGAGGACACACCGTATTCCTCGCTTGAGGCTGAGGCCATGGTGCGGACAGTGCATGATGCCATGGAAGAATATGCTCAGGTAAATCGTAAATTTCCCAAAGAAGCCCAACTGGCCATTGCCAGCATTAATCATCCGGGGCGGTTGGCTGATGCTATTATTCCCCATCTGCGCGGTGATTTCGTTCGCAAACAAGAAGTTCTGGAGATGCCGAATCCAGTAAAGCGCTTGGAGCGGGTCTATGAGATGATAGAGGAGGAAATCCAGATTCAACATCTGGAGCGGAAGATCAAGACTCGGGTCAAGAAGCAGATGGAAGAGAGCCAGCGGGAATATTATCTAGCAGAGCAAATGAAGGCCTTGCGAAAAGAGATGGGCCGGGAGGAAGAAGACCCACGAGCGGAGCTCGATGAGTTGGAAGAGCGGTTGCGGGCCAAAGATATGCCGGATGCAGCGAGGGAAAAAGGTCTGGCTGAGATCAAAAAGTTGCGCCAGATCCCGCCGGCAGCAGCAGAGTATGTAGTGCTTCGGAATTATGTGGACTGGATTCTGGATCTCCCTTGGAATGTCCGCCGTGAGGTTCGCGTGGACTTGGCCGAGGCCCAGCGCATTCTTGATGCTGATCATTACGGGCTTGAAAAACCTAAAGAGCGTATTCTTGAATACTTGGCGGTGCAGTCGCTCGTAGATCGTCTACGTGGTCCTATTCTTTGCCTTGTTGGCCCGCCGGGAGTTGGCAAGACCTCCCTTGCCAAGTCCATTGCCAAGGCCACAGGGCGGGAGTTTGTTCGGCTGTCTTTGGGTGGGGTGCGGGACGAGGCCGAAATTCGCGGCCATCGTCGCACGTATGTGGGGGCCTTGCCAGGAAAAATTATCCAGTCCCTCAAGAAGGTCCAGTCAGGGAATCCTGTATTTTGTTTGGATGAAGTGGATAAGATGAGCATGGACTTTCGTGGAGATCCGTCTGCTGCTTTACTGGAAGTCCTCGATCCAGAGCAGAATGTTGCCTTCAACGACCATTATTTGGATTTAGACTACGACCTTTCTTCCATTTTTTTCATAACAACCGCTAATTATATCCAAAATATTCCACTTCCATTGCAAGATCGCATGGAGATTATTTCTATTGCTGGCTATTTAGAAACCGAGAAAGAGGCTATAGCCAAACAGTACCTCTTGCCCAAGCAGCGCGAACAGCATGGGCTCACTGAGACAAATCTCCGTCTTGACGATGCTGCAGTGCTTGAGATTATCCGTCATTATACGCGGGAAGCGGGAGTACGGAATCTAGAACGGGAGATTGCTGCCATTTGCCGCAAAGTAGCGCGTCGGGTGGTAGAAGAAGGGAACCGGGACTTGTGTGTTGAGGTGGGCGCTAAAGAAGTTGGAGACCTTCTTGGCGTACCCAAAGTGCGTCACGAGCGGCGCGAAGATCGTTCCTTGGTAGGAGTCGCCAATGGCTTGGCATGGACGCAGATGGGCGGCGAGCTTTTGTTGGTGGAGGTAGCGCTCATGCCAGGGTCGGGAAAGATCGTCATCACGGGGAAACTCGGGGATGTCATGCAAGAATCGGCGAAAGCGGCTTTAAGTTACATCCGCTCTCGTGCCGAACTCTTGGGTTTACGCCGAGACTTCTATCAAGAGATCGACATCCACATGCATGTGCCCGAAGGAGCCACGCCGAAGGATGGGCCTTCTGCGGGCATCACCTTGGCCACATGCCTTGCCTCGGCGCTGTTGGATATTCCAGTGCGCCATGACGTGGCCATGACGGGCGAGATCACCCTGCGTGGCCGGGTTCTGCCCATTGGCGGGGTGCGGGAAAAGCTCCTTGCCGCCCATCGGGCCTTGATGCGTACTGTAATTCTGCCTCGGGAAAATGCTCGCGACCTGGAAGAGGTGCCGCAGCAGATTCGCGATGAATTAACTATTGTGTTCGTAGAAAGTATGGACGAAGTCCTGTGCCATGCCATGGACGGCGCACCGTCCACAGTATTTGCCATGCCAGAAGATTTTGTCCCGTTGTGCCGGGGCCTGCAACGGCTGCCGGACCGGCCAGGGGCGCAGTAAGAGGACATGCCTCTTCAACGAGGCGCAACGGAACAGATAAGGAGTATCGTCATGGAAAAACGGACAGGTGTCGTGACGTTTCATGGAAGTCCACTTACGTTGCTGGGTCCAGAACTTCGCGTCGGTGATAAAGCGCCTCAATTTCAGGCAGTGGATATTGAACTCAAACCTGTCACTTTGGCGGATTTTGCAGGCAAGATCGTGGTGCTGTCTTCAGTCCCTTCGTTGGATACGCCAGTCTGTGATATGGAGACGAGGCGCTTTAATGTCGAGGCCCAGCAGCTGGGAGATGCTGTTCAGATTGTGACGATCAGTATGGATCTCCCTTTTGCCCAGAAGCGGTGGTGTGGCCAAGCTGGTGTCCACAATGTGCGTACTGTATCGGATTATCAGACCGCTTCTTTTGGCATGGCGTATGGAGTGCTCATCGAAGGGCTACGGCTCCTCGCCCGGGCGGTGTTTATTGTCGATAGGCAGGGGACGCTGCGTTATATCCAGATCGTCCCTGAGCTTACCAATGAGCCAGACTATGCTGCTATCCTCAATGCTCTTCGTACACTTCTTTAGAAGAGGGGTGAAGTATGATCACATCGCAAATGGAATCGGCATTTAATGAACAGATTAATGCTGAATTGTATTCCAGTTACCTTTACTTGGCTATGGCAGCTTATTTCCAAGAGGCCAACTTACCTGGATTTGCCCATTGGATGACCATCCAGGCCCAGGAAGAGTTGTTTCACGCCATGAAATTCTATAGATATCTAGTAGAACGGGGTGGTCGTGTCGTTTTGGAGGCGATTGCCAAGCCGCCGGTCTCTTGGGATGGGCCGCTGGCGGTGCTTTTGGCTACTCAGGAGCACGAGGCTACCGTCACGGCACGAATCAACAGTCTGATGGATGTGGCGATTGCCCAAAAAGACCACGCAGCGGTGAGTTTTCTGCAATGGTTTGTGGATGAGCAGGTGGAAGAAGAAGATAGTGTGCAGACATTAGTGCAGCGACTCAAACTTATTGGTGCTGATGGCGGGGCATTGTATTTGATGGATCGGGATTTGGCCACTCGAGTGTTTACGCCTCCTGCGCAGTAAGGACCTCTCCTATTTTTCAAAGAAGGGGGCGGAGGGTTCCGCTCCTTTCTTTATGGCTTCAAGAATGGGATAACTCATGGGGTTGGCAGAGAGCATTCGCCGGTCATTGCGGTATTATTATCTTCGGATTGTTCGCATTAAAGCTCCAGCAGAATCTATTGCTCTTGGACTTGCGGTTGGTGTTTTTTGTTCGGCCATTCCTGTTGGTCAAATGCCCGTTGCGATGCTGGTTGCATGGTTGATGCGCTGTAATGCCATCGCCGCAGCTTTAGGGACATGGGTAACCAATCCTCTCAATTTTGCCATTGTTTTTCCTCTTTTTTTCTATATTGGCAAGACAATTCTAGGCGTAGATGTTCCAACGATATCTTGGGAACAGGTACTTCAAGTTGATGTTTTCGAGATGTTTCGAGTGGGATGGGATTGGTTTTTCCTTACCGCTTTTGGCGGTTTTTTTGTTACATTACCCGCTTCTGTAGTGGCATATCATATCGGGCTCCGCATGGTGCGAGCCTATCACAATTTACGTTCGGCTCGTCTCGCGGAGCGACGTCGCAGGAAGCTCCATCATGACGACTAGCTGGCCTTTTCCCAAGCGAAGTTTGGGGCAGCATTTTCTCTGTGATACGGGGGTGGTGCGGCGTATTGCCGAGACCATCGCTGCCGGTCCTGGTGACGTGGTCCTGGAGATTGGCCCAGGTCGAGGGGCGTTGACTCGAGCATTGGTGGCGCGTGGGGCCCGGGTCTTTGCGGTGGAAAAGGATCAGCGTTTGGCGTGGGCTCTTCGGGCCGAGTTTCCCGAGGTAGGGATGGTGTATGGCGATGCCCTGCGTCTGGCCTGGGAGGGGCTCGTCCGGTTACCCGGGATACGGGTGGCGGGCAATCTTCCGTACAATATCGCCTCCCCCCTCATCTGGGAGCTGGTGGCGCGGGTGCAGCGGTGGGAGCGGATGGTGTTTCTCGTCCAAAAGGAGGTAGGCCAGCGTCTTGTGGCCGCTCCGCGAACCCCCCAATATGGTGCCCTTGGGGCATGGGTGCAGTCGTGGTGCCGGGCGGAGCTCGTCGCCATCATCCCGCCGCAGGTGTTTCGTCCGCGGCCCAAGGTGGATTCGGCCATCGTGCGTTTGTGGCCTTTGGGCAAGGCGCCGCGCCACCCGGCGTCGCTGAACCACTTACTTCATGTCCTTTTCCAGAAGCGGCGCAAACAACTCGGGACCATTTTGCGCCCATGGTGGGATGACCGCCTTGAGGCTTGGGTGGACCTCCTGGGGGTGGTGCGCACGATGCGGCCTGAGGAACTCACGCCGGAGCAGATGGATGGGCTGGCCCAGGCCATGGCCGAGCGCTGGGGCATGGGAAAATCTGCTTGACTTCGCCTTTGAATTTCGGTTTGCCTCTGGCTTGGGAAGCGGCCCTATTCCTGGATTTTTGGGCTTGTTCGATGTCGCGCCCTTTTGGCGCGTTGTGTTTTTAGGAGTGGGCAGAGGTCCTGCCTGTGTGTGTGGTGCAATCGCAAAGGAGGAAGACGGATGACGAAAGCTGAATTGGTCGCCAAAATGGCGGAAAAAGCTGAAATCAGTAAAGCCGTGGCTGAGCGTGCCCTAAAAGGCTTCATGGAAGCGACGCAGGAGACGCTCGCTGCCGAGGGCAAGCTTACGCTGACGGGCTTTGGGACCTTTGCCGTAGAAGAGCGCCAGGCCCGTACCGGGCGCAATCCACGCACAGGCGAAGAGATTCAAATCCCCGCGTGCAAGGTCATCAAATTTCGTCCAGGCAAAGAACTTAAGGACGCTATTCAGTAAGGAGGATCGCGATGCTCCCTGGCGAAACCGTCCATAGCCCATTGCCCCAGGATTTGCCTTGGTGGATGCCAGATCATGCTATCTTTTTCGGCGTCTTGTATGCGGTGCTGTTTATCATCGCCTCGGGTTTGGGTGTCGTCTTCCTGAAGTCCATTGCAGATACCCTTAAGGACACTAACAGCTCAGAATGATTTTCTTTTAAGGCGCCATGTGGCGCCTTTTTTTGCGCTTGCCATACATTCGTGGGCGAGCTAATAATCGCTTTTTCATCCTGTAATGGGAAGTTGACGATGGGGAGGTGATGACGGTGCCGGGAGTGTTTGTCACCGATGCGGATTCCTTTGACTATGCCCTGCGCAAATTCAAAAAGCAGGTGGAAAAGGCGGGCGTGCTTTCGGAACTCAAAAAACGCCAGCATTTTGAGAAACCCAGTATTCAAAAGAAGAAAAAAGAAGCGGCTGCCCGCAAACGGCTGCTCAAAAAGCTGCGCAAAATGCAGGGGATGTAATGAGCCTTTTTCAACGCATTGAAAGGGACTTCCTTGCGGCGTTCAAGGCCAAACGGGCCGAAGAGGTGGCTGTCTTGAGGATGCTCAAGGCAGCCATCAAGAATAAAGAAGTGGACTTGCGGCGTGCCCTGACGGACACGGAAATCCTGGAGGTGGTGGCCAAGCAGGTCAAGCAGCGTCAGGAGTCCATCGAACAATTTCGTGCAGGTGGGCGCAGTGACCTGGCGGACACCGAAGAGCGTGAACTCCATATCCTCCACAAGTATCTCCCTCAACCCTTGACTGAGGCAGAGCTGGTGGCGGTCGTTGATGACACCATCCAAGCCCTCGGTGCCTCGGGGATGAAGGACATGGGACAGGTCATGCAGGCCATTCTTTCTGCCCATGCGGGTCGGGTGGATGGTAAGGCCGTAAGTTCGTTAGTACGAGCGCGTCTTTCTGCGTAATCTCATGGATCAGCGAACCCTTGAGCTGCTGGAGTTTCCTAAGGTGCTCCAGCACATTGCCACCTATGCCGTGAGCCAATCCGGCGCAGCCGCGTGTTTGCGGCGAGGGCCCCTCGATGCGGCACATCTGCCCGCAGCCACGGCCCTGATGCGGGAAGTGCTGGATGCGGCACGCCACCAGGCATTGCCGTTGGTCGCCTTTCCGGAGTTGGACGAGGTGTTGGAGGCCGTGGCGGCCCCGCATGTTGTCCTTGAGGGGGGCGATTTGCTGGCGGTGCTCGATGTCTTGCGGGCAGGCCAGGCATTACGGACGGCCTTGGCTGCCCTGGATACGGCGCGGCATCCGCATCTGAGCGCTTTGACCGAGGGCCTTGCGCTCCCCCCTGGCACGTGGTCTGCTCTCCGCCGCTGCCTGGCTGCGGATGGTTCCCTCCGCGACGAGGCATCGCCAGAGCTTTTTTCTGTGCGTCAAGAGATTCGCCGCATCCATCAGCTGTGCACCCGCAAAGTGCAGGAAGCGCTTCTTGACCCGAACATGGCCTATGTACTTCAGAACGAGTATCTCACCATTTCGGGAGATCGCTATGTCCTGGCGGTGAAAACAAACTTCAAAGGGCAGATGCGGGGCATTGTCCATCATTATTCGCAAACCGGAGAAACCTGTTACATCGAGCCGTTTTTCCTTGTTGATTTGAACAACACGTTGCAAGAGCTTTTTCATGAAGAGCGCCAGCATGTGCGGGCTGTCCTGGAGTTTCTAACCAACATCGTGCGCCAAGAGCATCCTCTGCTGCGCCGTTTTTTCGATGCCCTTGTCCAGATGGACGTGCTCTTCGCCTTGCGCTCTTTTGCCATCCATGTGGATGCCCATCTCGTGGAGGTAAATGCCGGTGCTCCCCTCAACCTGCGTCAGGCCCGCCATCCACTCCTTGTGGCCCAACATGGTGCGGCGGTTGTGCCAGTGGACCTTGTGCTGCGACCGGAAGAGCACGTCCTTATCATCACCGGGGGCAATGCCGGCGGCAAGACTGTGGCCCTCAAGACCTTGGGTCTGGCGGCAGTCCTTGCCCATGCTGCCATTCCTGTGCCAGCAGCCCCCGAAAGTACCTTGCCGCACTGGGAACAGATTGTCGTGTCCATGGGCGATGAGCAGTCGCTGGAGCGCAGTCTTTCCACCTTTACCGGTCAGATTCATGTTTTGGCCGAGGCCTGGCCGACGATTGGTCCTCGCAGCTTGGTGCTCTTAGATGAGTTTGGGGTGGGAACTGACCCGAGCCAAGGTGCGGCCTTGGCCCAAGCCTTGGTGGATGAGCTCATGGCCCGAGGGGCTTGGGTGGGGGCGGCAACGCATTTTCCGGCCCTCAAGGCCTACGGGTTGTCGCGTGAAGGTGTGCGCGCGGCCTCGGTGCTTTTTTGTCCCGAGACTGGCCGACCGCTCTACCGTCTGGCCTATGACCAGGTGGGCGCAAGCCGCGCCCTGGACGTGGCCCACGAGCATGGACTTCCGGAGGTTATTCTCGCTCGAGCTCGAGAGTATCTCTATTTGGATGCCGGAGATGTGGAAGCGGTCTTTGCTCGCCTCAACGCCCTGGCGGCGCAGAAAGAAGCGGAGCTGACGAGTTGGCGGGAGGAAGAGGCCCGGTTGCGTCAGGAGCTCCAGCGAGAACGGGAACGCCTTGTCCACGAGCGAGAACGCCTTGCCCAAGAGATCCGGGCCCAAGCCCAGGAGATCGTGCACGCTTGGCGAACCGAACGCATGGGGCGCAAGGAGGCTTTGCGTCGATTAGCGGCACTCCGTGCGCGTCCTGCGCCGGAAAAGACATTCGCGTTGTCCGTGGATGCCATTGCCCCGGGGCAAAACCTGCTTTATGTGCCATGGAAACGGACCGGTCAGGTGCTGGCCATCGATCACCGGAAGGGTCGAGTCCAGTTGGCGGTGGACGGCGTGACACTTTGGGCCCCGGTGGATCAGGTGCAACCGGTGGACCCGACGCAATTGGCCCCAGCGGCCGGTAGATCCCGCAAAGGACGGGGCGGGGTGGTCGTGCATGTTGCACCTGCGGAAGGTTCGGCCTTGCGGCTTGATGTCCGGGGGTTGCGCGCCGAAGAGGCGGTACTCGAGGTGGAGCGGTTTATCGATCGTGCGCTACTTGGCGGCTACGAGCAAGTGGACATCCTTCATGGTACCGGAACCGGGGCCTTGCGGCGGGCCATCCATGATGCCTTGGGCCGCAATGCGGCGGTGCGCGCTTTCGCGTTGGCCCCAGCCGATCACGGCGGCGATGGGGTCACAACTGTGCAAATGGGAGCGTGACGCCCTTCGGCGGCTGGAGGGACGATGGCCCGGGTGGATCCAGCGGTGGTGGCCGAGATCAAGGCTCGGCTGCGCATTGAGGACCTTGTGGGCCGCTACGTGCGGCTGCGTCGGGTGGGGCAGCGGCTTGTTGGCCCATGTCCCTTTCATCAGGAGACTAAACCGTCTTTTTCTGTGAATCCCGAGCAGGGGTTGTACTATTGCTTTGGCTGCCAGGCAGCGGGGGATATTATCGAATTTTACCGCGCCTTCCATGGTCTCGATTTTATGGACGCGGTGGTCGCTTTGGCGGAAGAGGCGGGGGTTAACCTCACTTTGGCATCCGGCAGAGCCAAGGGGTCGTCGCGCAAACGCCTTCTCGAGATGCAACTGCTTGCTGTGCAAGCCTTTCGGGAGGCCCTGGCCGGGTCAGCCGGGACAGCGGCACGGGAGTATATGGAGCAACGGGGCATCAGCCGTGCGGTGGCGGATGCCTTTGCCCTTGGCTTTGCCCCGGCACGCTGGGATTTTTTGTGGCGGGCGCTGCGGCGGGCAGGATTTTCTGCGGAAGAGGCGGTCCAGGGGGGACTGGTGACTCCCACCCCCAAGGGGGGAGTCTATGATCGCTTCCGGGGGCGGCTGATGTTTCCCATCTGGAACCTCACCGGACAGGTCATTGCCTTTGGTGGCCGTGCATTGGGCGAGGACGGCGGCCCCAAGTACCTCAATTCACCGGAGACACCGCTTTTTACGAAGGGCGATCATCTCTATGGCCTCTTTCAGGCCCGGCGTGCGGTGGGGGCGGAAGGTCGGGTGCTGCTTACCGAGGGATATGTGGACGTCCTTACCTTGCACCAATTTGGTTTTCCCGCCAGTTGCGGGGTCTTGGGCACAGCGCTTACCCCGGAACAGGTGCACCGTTTGGCTGGCTTTACTCGCCATGTGGATCTCGTGCTCGATGGGGATGCCGCGGGGCGCAAGGCAGCTTGCCGCAGCGCCGAAATGCTCCTCGCCCAAGGGCTTTCCTGCGCGGTGATGGAGCTCCCTGATGGCGAAGATGTGGATTCGTTCCTGCGGCGTTATGGGGCTGCCGCCTTGGAGGACATACGCACTCGGGCTGTGGATGGGGTGGACTATTGTGCTGCGTGGGTCCGGGCGCAGCATCATCCTGCCGAGGCTGTGGCCTGGGCTGTAGGGTTTTTGCGGGGAATAAAGCGGTTGGATTTGCAGGCCTATTTTTTGCCTCGCATCGCTGGGGCCTTGGGCCTTGCGGAACAGGAGCTGCGGCAGGCCGTGGCCTCGGGGGGGGGGCGAGGAGCTGCCGCTCGCACGCATGCCCCCTCTGTGACCTCCCAGCGGGATCGAGAGCTCTTAGCCGTGGCGATTTGGTTCCCGCAGCGCCACAAGGACTTGGAGGCATTGGATTTTGAAGCGGCCCTTGGCACCGAGCGTGGCCGGGCATTGTGGCGCAAACTTTGTGGCCAGCCGGCCGAGACCGTCCTGCCGCGGCTCGATGCAGGGGAAAAGGCCTTTTATGTGCAGACGCAGATGCAGGCCACCCACGTGGACATCGAGGCGAGCTGGGAGTCTGTCTGTGCTTGGCTGCGGCGTCGGCGGCAGCAGCAGACCTTCGCCGAGGTCCAGAGCGCCTTGGCTGCAGCCCAGCAGCGTGGCGACCGATCGGAAGAGTTGCGTCTGCTCGCCATTTTGAGTCGTTTGCAATTGCAGTGATATCTTCCAGCAAAGGGGCGAACCCATGAGTACCATCAAAGACGTGCAGCAGATTCAGGCTCTCATTGCCGAAGGCAAGAAAAAGGGCTTTTTGACCTTCCAAGAGCTCAGCAAAGCCCTTCCTGCCGACGTCAATTCTCCAGAACAGTTGGACGAGATCGTCACGATCTTTGGTCAACTGGATATCGATATTGTGGACGAAAAACTTGCTGCGGCAGACCTTGAAGATGATCTCGACGATGACGTCAAACTTGAGAAGATCGAGCTTGTGGAAGATGAAGAAGCTGCCGATTATTCTTTCCGCAGCAACGACCCGGTGCGGATGTATCTTCGGGAAATGGGCGCTGTAGGACTCCTTGACCGTGAGGGCGAGGTATATATTGCCAAAAAGATCGAGGCCGGAGAGATGGAAGTCCTCTATGCCTTGGTGGAGGTTCCTGTAGCGGTAGAAGAGTTTATTCGCGTTGGTGAAGATCTCAAAAGAGGTTCTATTAAGCTCAAAGATGTCGTCAAGACAATTGAAGAGGACGATCCTTCCGAGGAAGAGATGAACCAACGGGATCGGGTCATTAAACTGTTAGAGGAAGTCAAGAATATTTATCGCAAGAAAAAAAGCATTTATGAAAAGCTTGATGAATGCGCCACGCTTGACAAGCGTGTGTATGGAATCCAAAAAAAGATCATAGAATATAAAGATAGTGTAGTACAGTGCCTTCGTGATATCAAATTAGAGAAGACATTGGTGGATAGAATTATTGAGACGATCAATGATTATGTCCGTCAAATGCATAACTATGAGAGGGATATTGCGGCATACATTCTTTCTTTGGGAAAATCGCAAGAGGAAATTTTCTCTATCTTTCGACAGTTGGAAGAGCGGCGCATCAATCCCGTGGCTGCGGCCCAAGAGCTGAACATGACCGTGGAAGAGCTTTTCTCGTTTAAAGAAATGGTCAATGGGAAGATCGAGATCCTCAAGAAGCTCCGGGAAAACGCCATGCACGATGTGGACGACCTGGAAGAAATTTTGTGGCGTATCCGGAAAGGCAACGCCGATGCCTTGGACGCGAAACAAGAGCTTATTCGGGCCAACCTGCGTCTTGTTGTATCCATTGCGAAAAAATATACCAATCGAGGGCTGCAGTTTCTCGATCTCATTCAAGAGGGCAACATCGGCCTGATGAAGGCAGTGGATAAGTTCGAATACCAGCGTGGCTATAAGTTTTCCACCTATGCCACGTGGTGGATCCGTCAGGCCATTACCCGGGCTATTGCCGATCAGGCGCGTACCATCCGCATTCCGGTGCACATGATCGAGACTATCAATAAATTGGTGCGGACTTCTCGCTATTTAGTGCAGGAACTTGGCCGCGATCCATCGCCAGAAGAAATTGCCGAACGCATGGACTATCCTGTGGATAAGGTCAAAAAGGTCCTCAAAATTGCCAAGGAGCCTATTTCTTTGGAAACGCCCATCGGGGATGAAGAGGATTCGTCCCTTGGCGACTTTATTGAGGACAAGAAGGCCGTGGCTCCGGCGGACGAAGTGGTCAACACCAAGCTGGCGGAGCAGATCAATTTGGTCCTCTCTGACCTTACCCCACGCGAGGAGCAGGTGCTGCGCAAACGCTTCGGCATTGGCGAGAAAAGCGACCATACCCTGGAAGAGGTGGGCAAACTCTTTAACGTCACCCGGGAACGTATTCGTCAAATCGAGGCCAAGGCCCTGCGCAAGCTCCGTCATCCAGTGCGCAGCCAACTTTTGCGGACGTTTTATGAGTCCTAGGCCACAGGCGCGTTGGCTTCTCACCTTTTGGGGGCTGTTGTGGGCGGTGGTGCTCGGTTTTTTGCCGGGCACCGCTATGGCCTGGGAGCGGGTGCGCGCGGTGGTGGATGGCGATACCCTCGAGCTTGCCAGTGGCCAGACCGTGCGGCTGGTAGGCATCGATGCCCCGGAACTTGGGCACAAAGGACCAGGGCAATACTATGGTCCACAGGCTCGTGCAGAGTTGGTGCGGCTTGTGGAAGGGCAGGAGGTTCGCCTGGAAGTCCTGGGCCGGGATCGCTACCACCGCGTGCTCGGTGCGCTCTGGCGTCGGGATGGGACGATGGTCAACGAACAGATGGTGGCACTGGGGGCAGCCTTTGTCTTTCCTCATGCAGACGATGCCGGCAGTGGTTCGCTGATGGAACGCCTCCTTCGGGCACAGCAGCAGGCCATGGATCGGGGGGTGGGCTTTTGGCCGCGTATCCTTCGTCTGCCCGAGGCCCGGGACCCCTATGTGGGGACTCGAAGCTCCAAACGCTTCCATCGTCTCGCTTGTCCCTATGCCTCGCGCATCAGCCCGCACAATCGGGTCTTCTTTTCTTCGCTGCGTGCGGCGTTCGCCGCGGGGTTTTCCCCCTGCCGCACCTGCACCCCCTGGCCGCGCCAGTGAACCATTTCCCCCGAAGCAGCAGTATGCCTTCTCTTGTCCACCTCGCCCCTCGTCTGCCCCGAGTGCGCCGCAAGTTCCTTGCTCTTGCCCACGCAAGCGCCCATCGCGTGGGGCCGGACCGACATCTCATCGAGCTCAAGCGCAACCACAGTTTACGGGTCATGGCCATCGCTCATGGCATCCTCCTGGCCCATGGCATAGTGCCCTATGAGTTGGGGCTCGTGGCGGCCTTGCTCCACGATGTGGGACGGTTCCCGCAGTTTGAGCGCTTTCGGACGTTTCGTGATGCGGACTCCCTCGATCATGGGGCCGAGGGAGCGAACATGCTGGCAAACTCCCATCTCCTGGAGGCCTTTGCCCCCCACGAGCAGGAGATGATTCGGCAGATTGTAGCGGTGCATAACCGCCGCCAGCTGCCGCCCCTGGACCCGGGATGCGAGGCGCTGGCCCACGTTGTACGGGATGCTGATAAGCTCGACATTGTGCGGGTGGTGCTGGCGGCTTTGGAAGGCGGTTCCGTGGACCCGACGATTACACTCGGGCTGCGGACAGAACCCGGTGTCAGTCCGGGCGTGGTGGCAAGCCTGGAGCGGGGGGAGGCCCCAGACTATGGGCAGCTTGCCTCGGTGGATGATTTTACGCTCTTTCTGGCGGCCTGGAGCCAAGGTCTCCATTATCCAGCCAGCCGTCGCATGTTTGCTGCCCGTGGCTATCTTGCTCGGCTGCGGGCCTTGCTTCCTCCTGACCAGCCGGTCCTCGATGCACTGTTTGCAGCTTGGCGCAAAGCGGAGGCCTTTGTCTGAGCGAGTTGCTGCTTGGCCCTTGCGCTTCGAGAAGGCGGGCTAGGAGCTCCTCGAAAAGGTGAACCATTTGACCATAGAGGCCGCCATAGCCGGGAAATGAGCCAAAAAGCTGGTGCCGGGTCGCTTGCAGCCCAGCCGAACCTGCGTATTCGGGGGAGCTTGGGGCAGAGGCCATGCTGTAGCGTTCGCGGATGAGGTAGGCTTTGGTTTCTTGGCATAACTTCAAGCATAACTTGAGGCAGAGGGCTCCGTGGTTTTCCCACCACTGGAGGCCATCTTGCGTGGGCCGTATGTCCATGGTGTATACTGTCATGGCCAGCAGGGTAGTGAGGTGAGCGGCTGGGATGCCGCGCCGCCAGCCAAGGAGCCACGGGGTGCGCCAGTTCAGGAGAAAATGGCGCTGTCCTAGTTCGATGAGCTCGAGCAGCGCAAGGCGCATCGTTTGGAGCTGGGGGTCGCTCCATTCCTGAGGAAGGATACGGAGATCCCATTGGGGGACTGTGGCCGCGGGGACGCCAAGAAGGGTCGCGAGGAGGGCGTTGGCCTCGCTGGAGGCGGGGCTCTCCAGGTGGGCATAGCTTAAAAGGACCGTGCCGGCGCCAAAAGGCATGGCAAGGATACAGGGGTCCTCCACAAGCCAGCGGGGATGGAGATTGATGCCATAGAGGGCCTCCCAGGCTGGGATGTCTTCTTCGGCAAGATCCGCCAGGGGGAGATCCGCCACCCAAAAGTCTGGGCCTGGAGTTTTGTAGCGAGCCAGGACCTCCATCGGCGCATCAGGCGTTTGGAATTGCGATGGCCACCAAATGGGCAGCAAGGCCGTTGGCTTTGGAGCTCCAGCGAGGGTAATGTGGCAGGCCACATGCCCGCTACAATTAGGGAGACGCTGGGAGGCCGGTTTGCGCTGAAGGTGGCATAAATCAAGGAGCGGAGCGGTGGTCTGTCCCCGCAGCGCAAGGCCTGCCCCGCCACACAATCCAAGATAGCGACCGCCTTGGGCAACATACTGGCGGATGGCGCTCCGGCCGCGCTCTCCGAGGGCAGCCGCTTTATGACCTGCCCACCCTCCTGGGACTATAAGAAAGTCCGGAGGTCGCTGCTGGAGGACCCCGGCAGCGATGGCATGGCTTCGCACAAGCCAGGGAGAAAGGCCAAGGGCACGTAGCCCCCGCCAGGCCAGAAGGCCCCAAAGGTGGGATTCATCCCAAAGGAGAGCGATAGATGGGTTTAGCATGCCAAAGCCCCCGCTGGAGGTCCATACGCAGGGGCTTTGGATACCACTGGCCTCAAGGGCCTACAAGAATGTGCCTGCTACCGTCGATGGCATTGGCCACAAGCCAATGGTCCTTTCGCCTTGGTTGTATGGCATCCGGCACAGGCGGTATGATAGGCAACCCGCAACCCGGGCTGACGTCCTTGTCCTTGGAGCGTATGGCAGTCACTGCAGGCTTTATCCTCCGAGCTCTCGCCGGCCACCAGCTTGCCGTTGCGGTAGACGTGGTGGCAGATGGCACAATCGTCGAGGCCGGCTTTTTCGTTGTGGGTGTCGTGGTCAAAGAGGGCCACAGGCCGAGTCAATGTACCAAAGGCTTGAGTTTTAAGGACAGTGTCTTGGGTCCAGGCCGGGATAGCTCCAAGAACGGACAACGCCACGATGAACGATGCACCGAGCAAGAACGAGAATCGACGTGGGGTCATGCGTTTAGGCCTCCGGTTTTTCCATGCATTCATAGATGATTTCGCCCAAAAATTTGAGCTCCATGTCCAGTCCGTATTTGTGGATGATATCGTCAAGTCCTCCATGGCAATTATGGCATGGAGCAATGCAAAGTTTGACTCCCGTGGCTTTGAGCTGTTCTGCTTTGGCGCTATTGCTTTCTACACGGGCATTTTTAAAAGGCGGACCACAGTTGATAACCCCACCTCCTGCAGCACAGCACAGGTTATGTTCTCGGTTAGGATGCATCTCAACGAGGTTTTTGCAGAAAGCTCGAACGACTTCCCTGGCCTTTTCATGCAGGCCTCGACCACGCACGACGTTACACGGATCGTGGAACGTAACGGGTTCTTCGATTTGTTTGGCTACCTTGATGCGACCTTCGTTGAGGAGGTCCCAGTAAAATTCCAGGGCGTGGATGACGGGAATAGGAGGCATGCGCCAGCCAAGAACGCGATTGCCGGTATCGTAGACAGAGCGGAAGGCATGGCCACATTCTCCCATAACGATCTTTTTGACCCGCAGTCGAGCCGCGGTTTCGAAATGGGCCCGCTTGAGACGGGCCATGATTTCGCTATCCCCGGTGAACATGGCCATATCGGAATTGTCCCATCCTGGGGTGGCAGGCATGGTCCAGTTGAGGCCGGCCACATTCATGATGACTGCTGCCTGATAGATGAGCTGGGTGCGGAATTTTGGTTCAGGACCGATGACCGAATACATGATATCCGCCCCTTCTTTTTCCAAGGGGATACGTGCATTGGGAATCTCCTCCCGAATTTCATCTTCTTGCCAATGGAGGGCATCGATCCACTCGTCGTCTTTGACCCACATCTGGTTGAGCGTAGCAGAGTGAGAGTGGGCCGTATCTTGGATGTAAAGCGGTGTGAGTTCCAGCTTATGAACAATACGACGAACAAGTGACATCATATAGGCAATATCAATGCCAAAAGGACAATATTGCACACAGCGACGACAGAGATTGCATTCAGTTTGGGCAATCTGCGTGGCTTGCTTCATGAATTCGACAGATACTTTGCCTTTATGTTTGAGCATAGGCCAGATCGTTTGCTTCACCTTGCCCACAGGAGCGTAGCTTGGGTCTTTATCTCGAGAGAGATAGAAATGGCAGGCTTCAGAGCACAACCCACAATGGACACAAGTTTCCACGTAGGCCATGAGGCGCGCTCCGGTTTCATTGCCGAGAACCGCGTTGATGGTGCGCTCGATGCGCTCAGGGGTGAGGGCCTCGGCCCCGCGCTCGATGCCTTCGTCTTTGATCCAGACTCGTTCTTTCATGGAAAATTCTCCTTTTACCAATCTTTGACGTGGCGCACCATGCCAAATTCAGAACCAATATACCCACGGGTAAATGGTGCAAAAAGCATGTGGACGAGACGAGTGAACGGGATACTGATTAGTAGAATTTCTGCAGAAAGCATATGCAGAATTGTCATGAGAAGGGGGTCTCCCCATTGATGGTAGGCGAGAATGCCAGTCAAAAACGGTGCAGCCACGAGCCCTAATAGGGCAAAATCCGTCCAATCAGTAACAAAAGCAACTTCTGGACGCACAATCCGACGTACACCAAAGAAGATACATGCACCAACGACCAAAAAAGCCATTACGTCGGCGAGGGCATCTGGGATCGTGGGCCAGCTAAGGCCAAAACCTTCTTCAATCATGATGACATGGGCGGAGAGAAAAATCAAAATTACAAAAAAACCGATGTGAAAAAGAAAAGCGACTCCAGTGAAAATAGGGTGAAGACGCATATTGGTTGTATTCCATGGGATAGACCAATTAATTATTGACCGTAAGGCATATTTTAACGATATGTAAGAGAAAAGAACTTGCTCTTTTTGTTTTGCTAAAGAAAAGACTTGCCATAGTCGATATATACTTCCAAGTATAAGTACAGACCAAGCAATCCAAGCCAATGGCCCAGAAACAAGTATGTAAATTCTTTCCATAAAGCCTCCTATTTCAATATATTTGATACCTTTTCTACAATACGAATATATTTGTTGTCTATGATTCCACGAATAAGGATGAGTGTTCCATCTTGATTGAATACTGGATTCCAACAATGAGAAAAATCTCTATTGTATGGAGCGCCATCGATGATAATAGTATATTTTTTTGATCGCTCGACCTTGCATGCAACATGTTCTCCGTTTGGAGAAAATACAGGTTTCCAGCACATATCGTAGTTATTTGGCCATATTTTATCATCCACAATAATAGTCCAACGTTCGTTTTCCTTTCCAACGGCAGCAATTCGTTGGCCATTGGAGCTTAGGGTGAGATCGAGGAGCATGTCGCCAAAAGTATTTTTCCATGAAATGCCATCTTTTGCCACGGTCCATCGTCCATATTGAGGACATACAATAGCAACAATATGGTTTCCATCTGGAGTGTAGCGCTGGTGCCACACCTGGAAGAAATGGGGCTTCCAAACAACTTGACCATCCACGGCAAGTCCCCATTTACCACCTAAACGCACTGGGGCAGCAATGGCATTGGTTTTAGGATGGAAACAGGGTTCCCATACTTGAGCAAAAGTTTCGTTCCATGTGTTGCCGTTGCAGGCAATGGTATAATCGAATAGATTTAGCCGTACTTGGGCAGCGACATGCGTGCCATCAGGGCTGATAACTGGAGTCCAGACGTTAACAAAATTTCTGTCCCAAGCCTCTCCATCTACAGCAACAGAAAAGACACCTTGTTTGAATTTGAAAATTTCTGCTTGTCCCAAAGGAATGGTTTGGACTGCAGCGGCAGTATGAGAACCGTCAGTACTGAGGACAAAGTTGTTTGCATTGATGAAGAGATTCGGCCAAATTTCTCCATCTTTGATCATCCCATACTGCATGGAATCGCTCACGCAGCAAGCAATGACGGAACCATCTTGGGAGAAGAGCGTATTCCACACAAAGCCATATCCCTCCTCCCAAGGTTCACCGTCGATGCATAACTTCCAGTCTCCGTCATTGACGAGTGCGGTGAGTCTGCCATCTGGGCTATAACGCAGGTACCACACTCGATCGAATTGGTTTGGCCACAGTTCGTCGTTCACTTGGACGGTGAAGGTCTCATCCTGGGTGCGTACAATAGCAGCAATTTGTTCTCCATCTGGACTTGCTTCATTTTCCTCGCGCCATGCGATCTCGTCATTGTTTACAGCAAGATCGAAGACCGTTTTCGACCCAATGCTCCAATCCCATTGTGCTTGTGGTGTCATGCCAATCTCCTTGTTTTGGATGTCGGCTCGCAAAATGTGTTCGGATCTCCAGGATATTTTTAGTATGGGAAACCCGATGATTGTTCGGGCGGATATCCTGAAAATTTTGGCCTGTAAATAGATTTGACGAATCAGATTGATTTGGTCGATAACTATTTTGAATTTTTTAATCTGTTTTTCATATGGTAAGTGTAGCATGTTAGTTCTTTTTTTTGTGCTTTTTATATCATGCTTCATGCGTAAAAAATATAATTCAAAAGTACTCTAATATAAAAATCAGAGTGTTATTTCAGCAGGATCCTGGGGCTTGTGAAAGAATGGATTTGCTCTTGACGGGTAGGGCGCAATTCTATACCAACCGGGTCGGAAAAAATCATGCCCCACGGATTTGAGAAGAAAGTGGGGATGAGGATGTTTGTTTTTTGCGGGTTAGGCTGGGCCTTGGATGTCCGAGGCCAAGGTTGCCGGATTGTTCCGGGGAGGATTTTCAACAAAGGATTGTGCCCATGGAGAAGGGAAGACCAATGCGATGGGTCGGCATCCTGTGCCTGAGTTTGGGGGTTGCCGGATTTGGTTTCAACGCCCTGGGGAGCAAACAGGAGCGCGCCCCTGAACCAGGAGGGGCAGGGCTCATTGTCATCGACACCCTTGCTGCATCTGGCAAGCTCTCCTACCCAGTGGTGCGCTTCGATCATGACAAGCACTCCAAAGCGCTGGAGAACAAATGTGACTCCTGTCATGCCATCGCCGAAGGCAGCAAGGTGACACCGCTTTTTAAGCGTCAAGGGCAGGAAGAACCGGAGCGTATCAAAGCCATCTACCACGACAACTGTATCGGTTGCCATCAGCAAACGGTACAGACAGGTAAAAAGAGTGGTCCTGGCAGTGGGGAATGCCGCACTTGTCATGCTGGACCCCAGCCTTCAGTACGCGAGGTAATCCCGTTTGATAAGTCGCTGCACTACCGGCATGCCTCGTCCAAGATGGTCCAGCCTGCGCCAGGGCAGCGTGACAATTGCTCCAAGTGCCACGCGCAGGATACGCCCGAGAAGCGAAACCTTTCGTTTGCCAAGGATAAGGCGGAGGCCCATACGAAGTGCCTTGCCTGCCACTTGGAAGTCACCAAGGCCAAACAGCCATCGGGGCCGATGGAATGCGCTGGATGTCATGACGCGGCCAAGCGTGCTACCTACAAGGTCGTGCCTGATGTGCCTCGTTTGGAAGCCGGGCAGTCGGCGGCGATGCTCCTCATTGCGCCAGTATCCAAGTCCGCCACACCTCAAAATACGCGTCGTTCCGTAGTCCCCTTTGACCACAAAGGCCATGAAGCGAAAGTCGATCGCTGTTCGGCATGCCATCACGATGCGCGTGCGTATGGCGTTCCTGCTTGCACGCAGTGTCATACAGCTGGCGGGACGAAGGACGGTAAGTTTATTACCATCGAGCAGGCTATGCATCGTCCTCGGGCTATGGAGAGCTGTATCGGCTGTCACAATGCGAAAAAGGCAACTCCACAGTGTGCTGGTTGTCATGAATTTTTAGGGCGAACTACAAAGAGTCAGGAAGGAGCATGTGCTAAGTGCCATGTAGAGGTCCAGCTTTCTGATGGTATAGAACAAAACAAGGCGGCTCGTGAGGCGCTTGCCCGGGAACTTTTCGATGCTATGCCGAAAAAAGATACAGTTATCCGCATCAACGAGATCCCGGAAGTTGTGGAGATTGGTATCCTGTCCAAGGAATACCAGCCGAGTAAATTCCCGCACCGCAAAATTGTGCAAAAGATTGCCGCTGGCATGGAAAACAGCACCTTGGCGACGTACTTCCACAGTTCACCCAATGCCATGTGTGTTGGATGCCACCATAATGCACCGGCATCTGCCAATCCTCCGGCTTGTGCAACCTGTCATAGTAAAGAGTTCCAGGACGTTGATGGGACGAAACCGTCGTTGAAGACGGCCTATCACCAGCAGTGCATGGGGTGCCATCAACAGATGGGTATCCAAAAGCCAGCGGACACGGCTTGTATCGAGTGTCACGCCAAGAAAGAGTAACCCCAAGGGCGAAAGGAGCGAGAGCACCATGAAACGGAGAACATTCATTGGCATGCTGACTGGAGCCGGGGCTTCTTTGCTCGCGGGCTCGGCGACTGCCGGTGGAACACATCATTTTACTGGATATCCCGATAGTTACGGCGTTCTTTTTGACAGCACGAAGTGTATTGGGTGCCGAAAATGTGAGGCTGCATGTAATGCGGTGAATGAACTACCTAAGCCGCAGCTCCCTTTTGATGACCTTTCCGTGTTGGAAAATCGACGCCGTACCCATCATGATACGTATACAGTAGTGAATAAATATGAATATGATGGCAAACCAGTATTTCGAAAAATTCAATGCAATCATTGTCAAGAACCTGCCTGTGCTTCTGCGTGTTTTGTTGGTGCATTTAAAAAAGAGCCAACTGGTGCGGTTAGCTATGATGCATCTCGTTGTGTTGGCTGTCGGTACTGTATGATTGCTTGTCCTTTTGAGATCCCAACCTATGAATATCACGATCCTATAACACCGCGGGTTCGCAAATGTACTTTCTGTCAGCCGCGTATTCTTGAAGGGAAATTGCCTGGATGTGTAGAATCGTGTCCAAAAGGAGCGCTTGTCTTTGGCCGTCGTGACGAGCTCCTTCGCATTGCTCGGGAGCGTATCCGGAAGCATCCGGAGCGCTATGTGAATCATATCTATGGGGAACAAGAGATGGGAGGGACGAATTGGCTCTACATCTCTGGTGTGCCGTTTGAGGCCATCGGCATGCGAGAAGATCTTGGCATTACTCCGGCACCTCAGCTGACAACCGGCGCGCTCTCGGTCGTCCCGGCGGTGGTGGGGCTATGGCCGCTGTTTCTGACTGGGGCCTATGCCATCACGAAACGGAAGGAGCAAATTGCTGCCGAAGAGCGAGAGCAGACAGTGCACCGCGCCGTGGCGGAAGCCGAGGCTGAAGCTGCTAAAAAACTGGCTGCTGCCCTGGAAAAGGCGGAGCGGGACAAGCAGGCGGCGATTGATCGAGAAGTGAAAAAGGCGCTCAAAGAAGCAGAAGAAGCCCGCAAAAAGGCTGAGGCTGCATCGGAAGGCGAGGAGTAAGGAGGGCGTATGGCGCATGTTGGAGCACCGAGCACGAAATTTTGGACGCCAGCTAATATCCTGACCGCCATCATTTTGGTGGTAGGAATTGTGCTGACTGTGAAGCGTTTTACTATGGGGATTGGATCGGTTTCGAACCTTTCTGATGACAATCCTTGGGGCATTTGGATCGGCTTTGACCTTCTCTGTGGTGTGGCCCTTGCGGCGGGTGGGTATACAACAACGGCAGCAGTTTATCTGTTTGGAATGAAGAAGTTTCACTCCGCAGTCCGTCCCGCCATCACCACGGCCTTTTTGGGCTACGCCTTCGTGGTCTTTGCGCTCCTCTATGACTTGGGCCGCTACTACCGGCTCCCGTATCCGCTAACGATTTATCCTGGACCCACCTCCTTTCTTTTTGAAGTCGGTCTGTGTGTCGCACTCTATTTGACTGTTTTGGCCATTGAATTCTCTCCCTTTTTGTGGGAGGTGATTGGTTGGGCCAAAATCCGTCATTTGGTTCATAAGCTGACATTGGCATTGACCATCTTTGGTGTCATCCTTTCCACTTTACATCAATCTTCCTTAGGTGGGCTTTATCTCATCGCGCCATCTAAGCTTCATCCGTTATGGTACTCTATCTATCTGCCGCTCTTTTTCTTTATTTCGAGTATCCCTGCTGGTCTTTCCATGGTTATTTTAGAAGGTTCATTGTCGCACAAGTATCTTGCTCATAAAATGGATGATGAACACCATCATGGATTCTCTCATGTGGTGCTAGGTTTCTCCAAAGCAGCTTCTGTGGTACTCTTTGCATATTTTTGCATGAAGTGGATCGGTGTGGCTATGGACAATAACTGGAGTCATCTGAGCACTGGATGGGGATGGTGGTTTTTAGTGGAAGTCCTCGGCTTTGTTCTGCTGCCGTGCCTCCTCTATGCCATGGCTGCACGTGAGAAGAACGAACGCCTCGCTTTTTGGGCTTCGGTCATGACGGTGGCAGGTATCATCCTCAATCGCCTCAATGTCTCCATTATTGCTTTCAATTGGCGCTTGCCTGCAGAGGCCCGGTATTTCCCCTCAGTGGAGGAATTTCTCATCACGGTATTTATCGTAACGCTGGAAATCACGATTTTGCGTATTTGCCTCAACAAGCTCCCGATTTTATACCAGCATCCCCAATTCCGGGATGCCCACTAGGAGGTTCGCGATGGAGTTCATGACCTATCACGACTTCATGTTCTGGACCAAGGGCATGGCCTACGTGGGCATGGGACTGGCCTTGGTCGGATTCATCGTGTTTTGGAATTTTCTGACAACCCGTGAAGATGATCGCTTCGCGGACAAGGAAGAAGAATAGGCCTCGGCCAAGGAGACAATCTATGTATGAACTGTTGACTGGGCCACTGCTGTGGTTTTCTTTTGCGGTGTTTTTCATTGGTCTCGGCGTACGCGTCTGGTTCTATTTTCAGGGCTTGGATTGGCGCCTCGATCGAGTGGCCTATACGACCCAGTTGCCCTATGGACTGAAAGGCGCGTGGCGTTCAGTGTATAAGTGGCTCATTCCCTTTGGCACGCATAGCTGGAGGGAGAAGCCTGTATTTACCCTCATCTTCTTTGTCTTCCATATTGGATTGGTAATTGTCCCCATTTTCCTCGAAGGCCATGTCGTCATGATTCGCAACGGGATCGGTGTGTCATGGCCGACGCTGCCGCAAGGATTGGCTGATTTTCTCGCCATTGCCGCTTTTTTAGCTGGAGTGGGCATCGGTATCCGTCGGTTTGCCTTGCCCGAGGTGCGCATTCTCACGGATGCCAAAGATGTGGCCTTGCTCCTCCTCACCCTCGCCTTGCTTGCTTCGGGCATCATGGCGGCCCGGCATACGGAAAGTTATATGACGTGGCTCACCGTGCATGTCTTGTGCGGCCACATCGTGTTGTTGGCTGCTCCATTCACCAAGTTGGCGCATATTGCCCTCTTCTTCTGTACGCGTATCCAGTTGGGAATGGATTTTGGTATCAAACGCGGTGGAATGAAGACCAATTTTGACTGGTAAGCGAGGATTGACCATGCCCGAAGGAAAGCTCTGCAATAAAAAGCCTGTCTCCACTCGTGAAGAGCTCGATGCATTGCTCGCAGATACCAATGGACGACAGTATTATGCGGAAATGGAACAATTGGATGTGGATGCCGATGCCTTATGGGCTACCATCCAAAAAAGTATGAAATCTCGACTCAAGACATGGTTGGAAATTTGTGCCCATTGTGGTCTTTGCGCCGACAGCTGTTTTTTGTATACAGTCAATCAAAAGGATCCGACTCAGGTTCCTTCGTACAAAATCCAGTCTACCTTAGGCGAGATAGTTCGGCGGAAGGGCAAAGTCTCCAATGAATTTATGCGAATGTGCATGGATACGGCGTGGTCCAAATGCACATGCTGTAATCGTTGCGGGACCTATTGTCCGTATGGCATCGACATGGGGGTCATGTTTAGCTATTTACGTGGTCTTCTCCATTCGCAAGGGTTCGTTCCTTGGGAGCTCAAGATTGGTTCCGGCATGCATCGTCTCTTTCGAGCGCAGATGGATGTGACGGTGGAAGATTTTGTGGATACATGCCAGTGGATGGTGGAAGAAGCGCAGGACGAGTGGCCGTGTCTAGAAATCCCCATCGATAAGGAAGATGCAGACATCGTATATATGATCAATGCCCGCGAAGCTAAGCATTATCCTGAAGATATTGTGGAAGCCGCGATTCTGTTTCATATTGCGGGCGAGAATTGGACCATGCCGAGTGTCGGCTGGGAGATGACGAGTCTTGCCATGTTCGCCGGCGACTGGGAGGCCTGTAAGATGCAGGTTGAGACCATCTATAGTGCGATGGAACGGCTGCGGCCTAAACGCATGGTGGCGACGGAGTGCGGCCATGCCTACCGCGCGACGGTTATCGAAGGCCCCTATTGGGCGGGGCGCCCGGATGGCAAGCCGCCGGTCGAGTGTATTCATTATGTAGAATGGGTGGCAGAAGCCTTAGAAACTGGGAAGCTCAAGATCGACCCAAGCAAGAAAATCAAAGAACCTGTTACGGTGCAAGATTCCTGTAACTATGTGCGTAACGCAGGACTTCGGGAATGTACACGCATTATTATGAAGCATATCGCTGAAGATTTTCGAGAGATGACGCCGTGTAAAGAGCATAACTATTGCTGTGGCGGCGGCGGTGGCTTTAATGGCATCGGTCGCTATCGGAAACAGCGCAATATTGCACTCAAGATGAAGCGGGAACAAATCCTGGCTACCGGCGCAAAGTTAGTTGTAGCGCCATGCCATAACTGTTGGGATGCTATCCGGGATTTGGAAGAAGAGTATCAAATCGGCATCAAATGGACGTTCCTCAAGCCTCTCCTCATCAAGATGGTGGAAGTGCCTCCGCATTTGCGGCCCGAGGAGTAAGTCTCGGCGCGCTTTGTGCGCGTCGCAACCCGACGGAGTTGACCGATGTTCAAGAAGATTTTGTTCGCCACATCTGGATCGCCTTGCTGTGACGCTGCGGCTCGAGTCGCTTTTGACATGGCGGTGCGCTACAATGCGGAACTTTTCGTCTTCCATGTGCTTGGGGTGCCCAGTCGTGGTTTCAGCCATGTCGTGGTCGATGTCCGCACTGGAGAAAAAGTGGAGCTTGATGCCGATTATATCGCCTGGGTTCAAGAGGAGTTGAAAAACACCTATGAGCGCCAGCTTCGATCCGGAGCTCGCTGCACCATTGAAGCGGTGGTGGGGTTGCCGCACCGGGAAATCCTCCGCAAGGCCCGTCAGGAGGACGTGGATATCATCGTCATGGGGGCAAGCACGACCGGCTGTGAAGGCGATTCAGAAGCTTATCCCAAGCATTTCGCTGGTTCGACGCTGCAACAAGTCGCAAAGGCCTCGAAAGCGCCAGTGTTGGTGGTGAATCGTCCTGCGGCGTCGTTTTGGGGCGGGTTCTCGACCATCGTTTTTGGTGCGGACTTCTCCCGTGCTTCTGAGTATGCATTTCAATTTGCCCTCAAAACCGCTCGCGAGCTCGGGGCAAAACTGTATGTGTTTCATGCGGTGGATATCGAGTCCCAGCATGGCCTTATCTCCCAGCAGGAAATCGACGATCGGATGCTTGAGGCCCGAGACCGCATCCGCCGCAAGTATTTACTTCAGGCCAAGGGCTATAAAGATGTCAGCGCCGATGTGTGGGAAGGTATTCCCTATGTGGAGATCGTGAAATATGCGCGGGAGCGCCAGGCGGATCTCATTGTTATGGCGCACCACTCTCGGGTGACTTCAGATGGGGCATTAGGCCGAACCCTAGAGCAGGTGCTGTTGCGGGCGTCTTGTCCGGTGGTTTCGGTAAACCGACCGGACAAGGTGGTGGACAACGACTAAGAGGGGGAGACTATGGCCAAGAAGATTCTGATCATCGATGACGATCCCAACATCGTCACTTATCTGGAAGACATCTTCCAGGACAATGGCTACGCCACGTGTAAAGCCACGGATGGGGCGGACGCTATGGATGTGGTGCGGAGCGAGCGTCCGGATCTCATTACCTTGGACCTGGAAATGCCCAAGGAGTGGGGGCCACGTTTTTATCGCGCCTTGACTCAAGACGAAGAGTTTAGTCACATTCCAGTTATCGTCATCAGTGGATTGGCGGGCAACAAATATGCCATCCCTAAGGCGGTGGCCTCGTTCACCAAACCTTTTGATCGAGATGAACTCCTGAAAGTGGTCAAGGAAACCATCGGCTAATGGAGGAGCAGCCCTCGCCGTTCGGGGCGAGGGCTGCTTGTTTGGGATAGAGTTATGATCGTTGCAGCAGAGCCCATTGTCGTAGCCACCGTGGACGTGGAACATGGCCAGGTGCTTGCCCGGGTGTTGGCCGAACATGGTTTTCGGCCGGTCCACTGTTGTTGCACCGAGGTCGCGCGGACCCTCCACGAAGTTCGGCCGCGCATTCTTATTCTTGGGCATTGTCAGGCCGATGGTGAGACATTGCTGCGCCAGATCCTCCAGCAATTTCCCCGTGTGCGGGTCATTGCCCTTTTGGAGACTAGAGATGGAGACCGTGGGCTTGACCTCCTTGAGCTCGGTGCATCGGATGTCCTGACGAAACCCGTCGGAGAACGGGCACTTATCGTTGCGGTAAAACGCGCCCTCGATATTTTAGACATTCAGGAACAATGCGATATCGTGCGTGAAAAAAATAAAATTTTGCGCATGAGCCAGCAATTGTGCCGTCAGCTGTTTGATGAGGTCCCCTGTTATATCTCGGTACAGAATAAAGATTGGCGTATCGTTCGGGCAAATCGTCATTTCAAAGAAGATTTTGGCGATTGTCTCGGTGAGCATTGCTATGAGATTTACAAACATCGCACCCATCCATGTCCCAATTGTCCTGTGGAAGCCACCTTTTATGATGGGATGATGCATCAGACAGAAGAGGTTGTCACTACACGCAGTGGTCAACAGAAGATTGTATTGACCATGACGGCTCCTATTCGCGATGAACAAGGAGACATCGTCGAGGTTATGGAGCTCTCTACAGACATTTCTCAAATTCGTGAGCTGCAAAGCCGTTTGACGTCGCTGGGTCTTTTCATTGGCTCGATTTCCCATGGTGTGCGCGGTATGTTGACTGCCCTCGACGGTGGCATGTATCGTCTCGAAAAAGGCATTGAGCAGGGGGATATGGACCGGATCCGCAACGGTGCAGAGCTGGTCAAGCTTATGGTGGCGCGGATTCGTAATTCGGTCCTGGAGATGCTCTATTATTCCAAAGATCGCGAGCTCAATATCCAACAGATCGATGTCTTCTCGTTTGCAGAAAGTGTGGCCAAATTTGTGGAACCTAAGGCCGAAAAGCACGGGGTGGCCTTTGTACGGGAATTTGCCTCATCTCTAGGGCAAGCGTCCCTGGATCCAGAAGTCATTTCCTCGGGGTTGGTCAATATTCTGGAAAATGCCGTGGATGCCTGTATCGAAGACGAAGCTAAACCCTCGCATACGGTTGTTTTTGCTGTGACTGCTACGGATCAGGAACTTTGTTTTACAGTGCGTGACAATGGGACGGGTATGGATCGGCAAACTCAGGAAAAGATGTTTTCTTTGTTTTTCTCTTCTAAGGGCAGTCGAGGCACTGGACTTGGATTGTATATTGCCAATGAAGTAGTCCAACAACACGGTGGTCGTATCGAAGTCCAATCAACGTTGGGAGAAGGAACAGAATTTCAGGTCTTGGTGCCGCGTGAACCACGTCCTCAACCAGCACAAATGGCATGACGAGAAGCGCGTATGCGGTTGACGACCCGAAGTCGCTATGGAACTCGTTTGCTCTTAGATATTGCGTTGCACCAAGATAATGGGTGGGTGACTACTTCGGACATTGCTTCTCGCCAAAACATCTCGCAAAAATACCTTGAAAAGTTGGTGATTAGCCTGCGGCAGCATGGCTTGATCCAAAGTAAGCGCGGGCCGTTGGGAGGCCATAAACTCGCCAAACCACCAGAGGAAATCACGGTAGGCGATGTTGTTCGCGCTTTAGAGGAGCAAGTGCTCTTATCGACATGTTCGGACGGCAACCCCCTTTGCGGTCAGTGCACTCGAGCTGGGGAATGTGTCACCCAATTCATTTGGATTGAGGCCAGTAATGTCCTGATGCAAACGTTGGATTCGTATCGTCTGATCGACTTGCTCAACCGCCGTGGCTAGTGGTTGGGCCATTGCAAGCTGATCCGTCCCAGTTTGCCCTCGCGAAGGTCGCTGAGAAAAATACGGGCGGTTTTCTCCATATCCACTTCTCCTTTGCTGCGTAGACATCCCCGCTGTCGGCCGATGGCAAGAAGGGTCTCCTCCGGGGCGGGCGCACAGGTGACGCCGTAGCGCTGCCGAAGGCGCTCCGCGTAGTGGCGCTCCAGGAGGGCAAGGGCCCCGACGGCGATTGTCCATAAATCGAGGGCTGTTTCCCGGATCGCCCCCGTGGCAGCGAGGAGCAGCGCCCCCTCTTGGTCCTCCAACTTGGGCCAAAGCACGCCGGGGGTATCAAAGAGGGTCGTCTCGTCATCGAGAAAGATGCGCTTGGGGGCGCGGGTGATGGCGGCCTTGTCCGCCGCCTGGGAGACCGTGCGGCCGACCAAGGTGTTGAAGAGCGTCGATTTGCCCACATTGGGGATCCCAACGATGAGGAGCATGAGCGGCCGTAGGCGGAAGTTGCGAGGTGGCACGAGCTGGCGGGCCGCCTGGAGGATACGGCGTCCAGCGTGTGGAGCAGTCGCGACGGCCGGCATTGTCGGTTGTCCTTGGGAGCGCAGCGAGGCCACCCAGGCCTGAGTGGCCTCGGGGTCTGCCAGATCGCTTTTGGAGAGCACCGTGAGGCAGGGGCGATGGCCACGGAGTTCGTGGAGCAACGGATTGCGGCTTGCTTGCGGCAGCCGGGCATCAAGGAGTTCAATGACCACGTCGGTCTTGGGCAGGAGCTTGGCGAGCTGCTGCCGGGCGCGGTGCATGTGGCCAGGAAACCATTGAATCGATGGCATATGCTCTTAAAAAAGTCTGGACGTTGGCGTCCCCATCGCACGTTCCATACCTTCTCCTGCCCTGCGAGGCCGTAGATGTGGTAAAGCAATGCACAATAGCTTTGGCGCACGCTCCACATCCCTTCACCTGCCCCGCGAGGCCTATACTTGAAAAAAAGTCTGCGCGTTGCCTTCCGCCGCGCACCCGCGAAGAGAGGTCGGCGTCTTAATGTGCCGCAGCGCCCAGCTCGGTATGCACTTGCTGCACGAGCTCCTTGGCACGTTGGAGTTTTTCCTGTTGCTCTGCCGAACCCACCTGCTCGGCAAGATAGCCGGTCTTGTGCGCCAGTTCTTGGAGAATGGAGGCCAGCAGGGCCGCCCGTGTCTTGGCAGGTAAGGTCTCCAAGTCGGCCATTTTGGTCTCGAGAATCCCTATCTTGGTGTCGAGGCGGCTTACCTGGCTTTTGATGCCTGCCAGGTCATGGAGTTCCTTGGTGAGGCGCTCGACTCCCGTCTGGAGGTGGAAGTAGGCCACGGCCAGAAGGAGAATAAAGGTGATAGAAGCAAATAGCGCGGCCTTGCTCCAGGGGAAGCTTTTTTCCTCTTGAGGCGAGGAAGCGGGGGGGTTGTGCGTTTCTTTGGGTTCGGCGTCGTTGGGAGCCGCCGCGGCAAGAAGAGATTCCACTTCCGCGTCCGTCAGGCGTTGGGGGGAAATCTGCCGCGCCAGGGCCGCGAGGTCTTCTTCTACGTCTTCCGCTCGCGGGGCGATGGTCAAAAAGAGCCGCCGAGGTTCGCGGGAGGGAGTGTCCTTCTCCAATTGTTCTGCCAGGTTCATAATGGCCTCCGTAGCGTTGTGGTCTGCTTTATGCTGTTGGCGTTTGGGGACACGTTTAGCCTAAGGCAGAAATCCCCACGGCCCGTTTGATGCGCTCTAAAAACGGGGCGCTGATGGCACGCGCTTTGGCAGCCCCGGTGCGCAAAATGGCCTCGATATGCTCGGGATGCCGCATAAGTTCCTCATAGCGGTGTCGAGGCGTTGCCAATTGGGCGTCGATAAGTTCAAAGAGCTCTTCTTTTACTATTCCCCATGCAATGCCTTGGGCGAATCGCTGACGCATCGTCTCCGTTTGCTCCGGAGTAGCAAACGCGCTGTACATTTGAAAAAGAGGACAATCGGTATCTTTAGGTTCTTCTGGTCCTTGGGAATTGGTTACGATGCGCATGATCATCTTGCGTAGAGTCTTTTGTGGGACAAAAAGTGGTATATAATTGTTATAACTTTTGCTCATTTTTCGACCATCAAGGCCGACAAGTATGGCAGTCGATTCATCCACGCGAGCTTCTGGAAGCACAAAATGTTCACCATAGTGATGGTTAAAGCGTTGAGCAATATCTCTTGTCATCTCAATATGTTGTACTTGGTCTTTCCCCACAGGCACGATATGGGCATTGAACATCAGGATATCTGCAGCCATTAAGATGGGATAGCAATAAAGGCCCATGGTAATGCCTGCATCCGGGTCAGCGCTGCGTTCTTCTTCATTGGCCTGCACCGCGGCCTTGTAGGCGTGGGCACGGTTCATGAGTCCCTTGGACGTCATGCAGGTGAGGATCCAGGTGAGCTGCGGAATTTCCGGGATATCCGATTGGCGGTAGAAGACCGTACGCTCGGGGTCCAGGCCCAGGGCGAGCCAGGTGGCCGCCACTTCCAGCGTGGATTGGTGCACCTGTTTGGGGTCATGGCATTTGATGAGGGCATGGAGGTCCGCTAAAAAGAAAAATGAGCGGGTATTCGGGGTAAGGCTTTCGGCAATGGCAGGTCGGATAGCCCCCACGTAATTGCCAAGATGGGGAGTGCCCGTGGTGGTAATGCCTGTAAGGACGGTTTGCATGATGTTCCCTTATGCCAGAAGGATAGCCTGTGCGAGACGCAGTACAGGGCGGATGATGAAGGACAGAGCACCGGTGAGCGCTAAAAGAAGAATGGCGAAAGCGCCGTAGCGCTCCAGATCAAGATACGCGGTGGCGATGCGCGGTGGCAGGACCCAGGCCACGATCTTGCTGCCGTCGAGCGGCGGGATGGGTAGGAGATTGAACACCGCCAAGGCCACATTGATGGAGACCCCGGCGGCTGCGATGCGGGCCAGGGGCCTTCCCCAGAAGGCCGCGCGCGGGGCTGTCCAATCGATGGGCAAAAGCCCTAAGGCCCACAAGAAAAGGGCAAACCCAAGGGCAAGGAGGATGTTGGCCGCTGGGCCGGCGGCCGCCACGAGGACCAGGTCGCGGCGGGGATGGCGGTAGAAGCGGGGGTCAACCGGCACGGGTTTGGCCCAGCCGATGGTTTGGGTGAGGATTAAAACCAAGGTTCCCCAGGGATCGAGGTGGCGCAAGGGGTTGAAAGTCAGCCGACCCGCAAGCTGGGGCGTGGGGTCACCGAGCTTGGCGGAGACCCAACCATGAGCCAGTTCGTGGCAAGTAATGCCGAGGAGGAAGGGCACGGCCATGATGGCGAGGTGCTGGATGGTGGCGGCGAGGTGTTCCATGGCGGGGTGGGGCTAGCAGGAAGAAGACAAAGCGGCAAGTCCAGCCTCGCCCCAGCGGCTTGAGTCCGGCAGAGAAAGGCCCAATTGGTCGAGGACCCGGCGGGCAAAGATGGCTGTCAGATCGGCGATGGTGCGGGGATGTTGGTAAAATCCCGGACAGGGAGGCATGATGATGGCCCCGGCGCGGCGGACACGCAGGAGATTGCGGAGGTGGATTTCGGTGAGCGGCGTTTCTCGAGGCACGAGGATCAGCGGCCGACCTTCCTTGAGGGTGACGTCCGCGGCGCGGTGGACGAGATGGCTCCCTGCCCCGCAGGCAATGGCCCCGAGCGTGGCCATGGAGCAGGGACAGATGATCATGCCACTATGGAGCCACGAACCGCTGGCAGGCGGGGCGGCGAGGTTGGAGGGGTCGTGAAGGACTGCAAAATGGGCCAGAAGGACGTCCTCTGGTGGTCCTTCGTGGTGCAGCACCAACCGGGCCCCTTGGGAGACGATGCCGTGGAGTTCCACTTCCGGATGCTGGCCTAGCGCCTCGGCCAAAGCAAGGGCATAGGGCATGGCGCTGGCTCCTGTCAGGGCAAGGAGGATGCGGCGCGGAGATGAGCTTGACAAGGTTTATTTCTCCTTTCTAAGGGGGACGTCCCGTGCGCAATTAGCTCAGTTGGATAGAGCGTTAGCCTCCGGAGCTAAAGGTCGCAGGTTCGATTCCTGCATTGCGCACCAGATTTTTTCGGGAGTCGTGGCCAATGGGAAGCGACTCCTTTTGTTTTTTCCATTCTCTCCAATCCCCGCAGGGCGGGCGAAGATAACTCCCCACACCCATCTCCCCTTGTTGGGCATAATAGCGGTGGCGCATGCTTGGGTCGAAGCCGCCATCACTCACGACACCCATCACCCAAGGAAGGAGGGAAAAAAACGTCCTCTCTTCCAAGGGGCGCCTCCCTGTCTTGGCCCTTTTGTTCTGCTCGGGGATGCCAGCCCAGCTCCCTGGTCCTCCCCAGGAGGTCTTTTTGGGGAATTAGGACTTGGGCGAGGCGGGTTTTGGCCTTTCCGTGTTGCCTTCATTGGGCGTTTGCTGGCAGGAGGGTAGGCGCGCGGTTGTGCTCCCGCACCTTGTGTATCGAGGGCAATTGAGAAGGTCAAAAGTCGTTTCGGAGCAAGGAAGGCGGAGCGTCAGGAGGTGGCCATGGGACGGTGGCGACGGATGCTGGTGGGATTGGTGGTAGTGGCCCTTGGGGTGGTGGCCGCCTTAGAGCGGCCGCAGGCCGTGGCCAACCTGGAGGAGTGGCTCAGCGACTTTCGTTTCCGCTGGCAGGGACAGCTGCCGACGCCGTCTTCCGTCGTGGTTGTCGCCATTGACGAAAAGAGCATCCAGGGCCTGGGACGCTGGCCCTGGCCGCGGGCCGTCCTTGCCCAGCTCGTGGACGCCTTGGCCGCGGCTGGGGCAGAACTCGTTGTCTACGATATCATCTGGAGTGAGGCTTCTGAGGGAGATAGTCTCCTGGCGGCAGCCTTGGGGCGCTCGGGCAACGCTATCTTGCCGATCGTTTTTGATTTTGAAGCCGTCTATGAGGAGCAAGACGAGGCCGTAGTGGCCCAGGTGGGCTCGCTAACGGTCCGCAATCCAGAACATTTCCAGCGCTATGCGCCCCTCACGGCCCAAGGAGTCCTCGTGCCCCGGCCCGAGTTCGTGGATCAGGCCATGGCCCTTGGCCATATCAATATGATCCCTGATGGCGATGGGGTCTTGCGGCGCGAGCCAGTGGCCGTGGCTTGGGAGGGGCATTTCCAGCCCTCGGTGGCGGTGCGGGCAGCGGCGCTTTTTTTGGGGATTCCTGATACCAAGCTGCTCTATATCGCTGGGCATGGGTTGGTGCTGGGCGAGCGCTTCATTCCGTTGGATCCCTGGGGCCGCATGCGCATCCCCTACTACGGGCCAGAGGGGAGCTTTCGGCAGGTGAGTGTTGCCGACGTCCTCGATGGCGCCGTGGACTTGAGGGGCTGTGTGGCCCTGGTGGGGGCCACGGCGGTGGGGATCTACGACCTGCGGGTTACCCCCACCTCTCCTGCCATGCCTGGGATTGAAAAACATGCCACGGTGCTCGCTGCCCTTCTCGAGGGGCGTGTCCTGCGGGAGGTCCCGCCATGGGTGGAACCCCTTGCCATCGGCGGGATGGGGATCGTCGCCGCTGCGGCCCTGACCTGGTTGCCTGCCGCGGTCTCTACTGGTGTGGTCGCCCTCGGCGCGTTGGCGGTCGTCCTGGGCGGGTACGTGGCCTTTGTCCATTGGGGATTGTGGTTGCCTGCCGCCCTGCCGACCCTCACCCTCGTGCTGACGGCCGGCGCGACGACGGCCTATGCCTATGCCGTGGAAGCGCGGCAGGCGCGGGAAATCCGACGCATGTTCGCTTCCTATGTCACGGAGAAGGTCGTGGAAGAGCTCGTGCGCAATCCGGATGCCGCCCGGTTGGGGGGCTCGCGGCGGGAGATCACGGTTCTCTTCTCTGATGTCAAAGGCTTTACCACCTTTTCCGAGCGCCATCCGCCGGAAGAAGTCGTCGCCATTCTCAACGAGTACCTCGGGGCCATGACCGAGGTCGTCTTTGCCCATGACGGCACTCTCGACAAATTTATTGGCGACGCCATTCTTGCCTTTTGGGGGGCGCCGGTGGATCAGCCAGATCACGCCCTGCGTGCCGTGGCCTGCGGGCTTGCCATGCTCCACCGTCTGGAGGAGCTTTCCGCGGCTTGGCAGGCCGCAGGTAAGCCTGGGCTGACCTGCGGCATTGGCATCAACTCGGGAGTTGTCGTCGTCGGCAACATCGGTGCCGAGGGCAAGAAGATGGACTACACGGTTATCGGTGACGAGGTGAACCTGGGTTCGCGGGTCGAGGGCCTTACCCGCCTCTACGACACCCCGCTGCTCATCACCGAAGGGACTTTGGAGCGTATCCGTGCGGCAGTCCACGCCGAGGCCCTGGGGCCTGTGCGCATCCGTGGCCTGGAGCGGGTGGCGGTCAAAGGCAAGGACCAGCCCGTGGGCATCTATGCGGTGGAGCGCCTGGCCCAAGGGCCAAGCGTGATCGAGGACATCGCCAGCGGCGAAGTACGCAAGCTCACCAAAAAGTAAGCCGCTTGCCCTCGTCCCATCCATGAGCTGGATAGCCTCCCTTTGCGGGGTGCGCGCTAGCCTGCGCCAAGGCATCCTCACCCTGACCGTCCCATTCATGAGCTGGATAGCCTCCCCTTGCGGGGGCTCAGGAGACACTCGGACACCCGCTGGTGACGAAAGAATACAAATTGGCCAAGGCGCGCCGATAGCCGTGCAGGCGCTCGGAGACACGTGGAGCCAAGCGTTTAACTCGTGACGACCATGGGCTGCAAAGGCTCTCCTCACGTTTCCCTAAGGCGTGGTGGAGTATCGCCGGCGGCAGCAGGTGGGCGCTGTGGACGAATTATCGGGTAATCCAGGTTGGTCAGGAGGCGTTGTCATGGGAGGCAAGGGCGGCCATCGCTTCCGTGCCAGCCGCGGCTCAGGTTGGTCCTGCAGATGTGGTCATGAATGGCGCATGGGGTCGGCGAGGAAATTGCGGGCTGAGGGTGGATGGAGAAGCCTTGGCCGGTTTAGTAGTCGAGGCTCCATTGGATGCCAGCCCCCTGACGAGAGTCGGCGCCAATCTCGGTCCGTACCCCGAGATTGGGGGTGATTTGGACCTCGATGCTCGTGCGGTCGCCGCTGCCGAGGCTGCGCTCGGCGCGCACTTGGGTCCCACCAATTTCTCCATCGAGCTGGAGCGCAGGATTATCTTGTTCATCCATGCCAAGGGAGAACCCTTGGAGACCGAGGCGCTCTTCCAGGGCATCAAGGCGAGTTAGGTCTGTAAGTCCATTGGCTGTTCTGGAAGCCCCGAGGGATGCTGCCGCTTGCGCAAGACGCAGGGCCTGGAAGGGGGCGATTTGGCGCATGGAGCGGCCAAAGAGGGTGCGGGCGAGGATTTCTTCGGTGGGCAGCGGGGGGGTAGAGGCAAGGTCTAGGCGCAGGGCATCCATCGGTCCCAGGAGACGGGCAGTAGTTTGGATCCCCGGGGCAGTGGCTTGGGCCGTGAGGTCCACGAAAGAGCGGCCGGGCTCAGGAAAGGCGATCTGGCCTTGAGTGAGCACAAAGCGCCGACCAAGAAACTGCCATGTGCCGCGCTCTAGGGTGAGTTCGCCCTCTAGGGTGGGGGCCGTGGCCGGACCACGGGCAGTGATGGTGGCCTGCCAGAGGCTATCGAGCCCATGGCCAATGAGCCGTGCGGGTTCCTCGGTGTGCAGGCGCACGTCGAGACTGAGCGCTGGCAAGAGAGGACCTGGCCGTGTGGCAGGGCTGGGAATTTCCTCCACCTCCACCCGGGGGATAGCGCTGAGTTGCCGCGGGAGGCGCAGAAAAAGTCCGCTAAGGGCCAGATCCGCGCTGAGATGAGGGGAATTTTTCAGATGCAGCTGCATTGGCCCGGACGCAATGACGTGGAGGCGGTCGGTGTGGGCGAGACGAAACCGATGGAACTGGGCTGTAAGCCGTCCTTCAAGGGGGAAGCGCCACTCTCCTTCCAGCTCCACTTTTCCTCCTAAGGGGTCTTGGCCTGAGGCCACAGCGCGTAGTCCTTGCCAATGGGATACAGGCAGGAGGGTTGCCCTGCCCTCTTCCACAATCAGACCCAAGCCCACGTGGGTGTAGCGCAAGGCGGATATTTGCCCCTGGCCTGTCATTTGCGGCGCACTACTGCTCCCTTGGAGGTGCAGGTGGGCATCTATCTCGCCCTCGAGGCGCTGGCCTGCAAGCCCAGCGAGCGCAACAAGGGGATGGAGATTGCCCTGTAGGCGAAAGGAGGCAGCGATCGCTGGCCCCCAGCGTCCCTCGGTGGTGAGCCTCACTGGACCCAAGGCAAGCTGCCATGGGGCCCAGATGAGGAAGGGGGCTTCCCATCGCAGCTGGAGGGGATCCCCCTGGCGCAAAGGAAAGTTCAGAAGGGTTCCGGTAAGGCCTGTCACGGAGAGTCGGTGCTGGTCGGTGAGGCGCAGTTGGGCCGTGATTTGCCCTTGGTCCCCGGTGGCAGCGAGCGTGCCGTCAAGGGCAGCGGCTGGGCCGGCAAGTTCGAGGGAGACACGACCCAAGGGCCACGATCCAAGCCGTGGTCGATGCGCCGTGAAGTTCCATTCCTGGCGTTGCGGCGAGAGGGTGGCACGGAGGTTTGCCATGCCGCTGGACCACGTCGGGCCGGTGAGTTGCCCGTGAGCTTCGAGGCTTGCTCTCCAGCCGCGGCGATCCTGGGCGAGGGTGGCGTTCGCGTCCATGTTCCCTCCAAGCCCATGGCCGAGTAGCGGAGCAAAGGCTGCCACCTCTGGGGCCTGCAGGCGCAGGGTGGCCGAGCCGGCGCTCTTATCCCGACGCAGGCTCCCGCTTGCCGTGCACCGGGCCGCTCCTGCCTTGAGCTCGGCGCGGCGCAGCTGGAATTCCGTCGGCGTGACGCTGCCGTGGGCCTCCAGCTGGAGGGCAAGGCCTTGGGCTTGGGCCGCGGCCGTAGCGGTGGCGGTGGTGCCCTGCCAGGCGCCTGTTGCCATGACCTTCTCGAGGGGGATGCCGGCGAGGATGAGCTGCGGCAAGCGGAGTTCGGCCTGCAGCTGCTGGGCCCTCCAGTCCCCCTGGAGCTGGCCTTCGGCACCAGCAGGGGCCAGGTCCCACACCCTTGGGGCGAGGCGCAGCCTCAGGGCAGCGGCGATGGTGGTGGCATTGGCTGTAAGCTTCCCGTAGGCGGTAAGCGGTGCCTCCAAGTGGAGGGGGTCGAGGATGAGGGTGGCGCCTTCTACCCGCCATTGGGCCTCCAGACGGGGGGCAGGCCCCAAAAGCCGGGGTAGTGGCTCTGGGAGGGGAGGTGGGGCATGGCTGGCGAGGCTGAGGCTGCCCTGAGGTCGGAGGGCGCTTCCCGCCACGACGAGATGGGTTGCCAGGGGAGCAGAAAGTCGGGAGTGGGAGAGGGTGAGGTCAAAGGCGCTCTCCCAGGCTCCATTCCAGGCAAGCGTTATCTTCCCTGGGGCATCAAGCGAGCCTTCCTGGGTCAGCAGCTGAAGGGTGCCCGCTGCGGTCAGCCCCTGGAGGTCGTGCGTGAGGGTGCCATTCCAGCTGGCCATCTCATTGGGGGAAAGTGGGGCGGCTAGGGCAGCTATCCAGGTACCGTGGCCGCTTTGGTTCACATGGCCAGAGGCCGTGAGCATGGCCAAGCGGTGGAGAAGCTGGAGCTGCGGCACGGCAAGCCCAGCTTCCTTCCACTGCAAGAGGGCGTCTATCTGGGTGGGCTCTTGGGCTGCAGCAGGCACAAGCGGTCCTCCCTGAAATGTCCCGGTGAGGTGGAGTTGGCTCCCAGTGCCTTGCATAAGCGCCTTTCCTTGGAGGAGGTCCGCGAGCTCGATCTCCACCGCACCAAACCAGCGCTCCCAGGGTCCTTCACCGGAAAGGGTCATGCTCACCGGCAGGCTGCCCAGGCCCAAGGCGTGGTGGAGCCAGCCGCTTCCGGGCGTGGTGAGCTGCACTGTTAGGCGAAGCTGGTGGCTATCGCCGGCAGCAGAGGCGTTGATGCCCATGCCAGAGGGCAGCTCTTGCATCGTGCAGGCGACGTCCCATGCAGTGGCGGTAAGATGGAACTGACCTTGAAGATGGGCACGCAATTGGGTGTGGGCAATTGCCGGGGCAAAGGTGATTTCGTCGATTTGGATGGCCTGGAGGTGGAACCCAAGGGGAAGGGAAGGAGAAGGTTCGTTCTCGTTTCCGTGTGGCTGGGGGAGACGGTGGACGGCAACATGGCTTGCGATGGCGCGGGGAGAGACGATGGTACCGGAGAAAAGTGCCTGCCACTGCCATCGTATCTCAATATCTTGGGCACTGAGCCAGGGCCCTTGGGCATCAGCCAAGGCGAGATGGGCGATGCGGATTGTCCCCGGCAACCCGGGACCGAGGCCATGGATCTCCACGGTCAAGCCTGGGGAGCTCGCCAGCCAGCCGAGCCCCTGGGCAAGGAGGTGGCGGCCTGGAGCGGTCAGCAGGAGGGCCGCTCCCCCGGCGAGGAGGGCGGCGAGAAGAACAAAGAGGGCCAGGGTACGACGCATTAGAAGGGCTGTCCAAAGCTGAGGTAGAGTTGGAAGGGGGCATCGGTCTCGCGTTTGCCCAGGGTCGGCACGGCCAAATCTAGACGCAAGGGCCCGATGGGTGTTGCGTAGCGCAGACCAAGGCCAGCCCCCCAAAAGAGGTCCCCGAGGCTTTCAGGGATTTGGCGCGCAAAGGCGCCGCCGCCATCCACAAAGGCGGCTATCCCCCAGGTATCGTTTATCCACCAACGCAGCTCCACGGCCCCGTCCACTGCGGCAAGGCCGCCTTCTGGGTCGTCATCGGCATCGAGGGGACCGGCACTTTGGAAGGCATACCCCCGAATGGACTGGGGACCACCGGCGTAGAGGCGGATATCCTGAGGAATACGGTCGCGGCTTGTGCCGGTGATAGCCGCGCTGCGGCCACGGAGGGCGAGGATGAGGCGCGGGGTGAGGGGCAAATAGGCCCAAGCAGCCGCGGAGGTGAGGAGAAACGAGCGGCTGGGGTCCTCGAGGGAGGTAAAAGGCTCGGCGGCGAGGGCAAGGCGTAGCCCTTGGCGCGGGTCGAGAGGGGAATCTACCGTGGAGAGGGTCAGTTGGAGCGGGGTGGAGAAGAGGTGGTGGGTTTGGTCCCATGTCCCGGTGACACGGGCGAGGCGGTAAGCGAGGCCTCCTTCCACGGCCACGCGGTCGTCACCTTCGATGCGAGCGCGGGCCCCGAGGAGGAGGGCACGGGTGGCATAGCCCCGGGTGGTTTCATCGAGGACTTGGCCGGAGAGGATGAGGCGGCGGTCGCGCCCGAAGACGTCAGGGAGGGTCAGTTCGGCCCCGAGGTGCGATCGGGGCTCTGACAGGGTGAGCGCTGTGGCGAGACGCTCGCCCGCCCCGAAGATGGAGCGGTGTTCCCAACCAGTCTCAAGGCCCGGACCTGCCTCGGTATAGTACCAGAGCCCGGCGCGGACCGTGCGCAGCGGGGCGATGTCGCCGTGAATGCGCATGGGCAGCCCCGGTCCGGGGGCGTCGTGCGCCTCCTCGATACGCAGGGAGGAAAAGAGTCCGGTCCGCAAGAGCTGGACTTTGGTGGCATCGACGAGGCGGGCGTCGTAGGCTTGGCCAGGCTGCCAGTGCAGGCGGCGGGAGACATAGTCCGGGTGGAGGCCCGGAGAGAGGGCGATATACGTGTCGCCGAAGGAGCGCCACGGCCCAGTAACGATATGCCAGAGGACCTGGACCGTGCGGCTGCCATGGTCTGCGATGACGCGGCGCTCGGCTCGAGGCTGCGGATAGCCGTTATGGCGTAGGAACTGGAGAAGGGCGGCCTCCGTCTCCAGGACCGCACCAGCCCAATACGGTTGGGGTGGGGCCACGGCGTGGGTGATCGCAGAGAGCTGGTCCAGGAGGGGAGAGCCGACTCCTTCGGCTTCAAGGTGCGGTGGCGCAAAGGAGAACCGCTCCCCGGGTTCCACGGTGAAGGAGATGGCCGTGGTCGTCGTGCTGGTAGTGACGTTGGCTTGGAAGTAACCAAAGCTGCGCAGGATCTCCTGGAGGGAAGCGGTGTCGTCGGCGATGCGGCGCTCGATGACGAGGGCTGTGGCATTCTGGGAAAGGGCTGGGTCGAGGAGGGTGCTCTCCGTCCGAAAGGCGGTTTCCACCTCGGCCGGGACGCCATGGAGCTCGAGGGAACGTGACCACGCCCCAGAAGGACAAAGGGCGAAGAGGACAAGGCATAGCAAGACTGGGTGGCGCATTGCCTCTCCCCTAGTGGGGGCACGGCGAGCTGACAAGGGATCGGCCAGAAAATCAGGACGGAAGAGGGGGGTCATGGTTCGCAGAGACAACTTCCCCAAGGACGGGGATGTCCATGACGGACGCTCCGCAAGAAAGGGAGCGCCTTTTTTGCGGCCTCCAGCCATCCCTTTTTCCGCAAACAGGCCTGGAGCGAACTCCAGGCCTGTGGGTGCCGTGGTCGGGGCGACTGGACTCGAACCAGCGGCCCTCGGTTCCCAAAACCGATGCGCTACCAAACTGCGCTACGCCCCGTGCGAGGCCGCGCCATAGCCCTCGCTGCCTTGCGGTGTCAATGTGCGAGACGCTCAAGAGCAAGAAGGCTGACGTCATCGGCCAGGGGGGCGTGGGCCGTGAACGTCCCCAGTTCCTGGAGGAGGGTTTGGACCATCTCTTGGGCCGAGGCCTGGGCCAGGGCTGGCAGGAGCTCGGGCCAGCGCAGATCGCCGAACATGCGCCGCTGCGGGTCCATGGCCTCGAGGAGGCCGTCGCTCACAAGCAGGAGGCGATCTCCTGGCAAGAAAGAGAAGGTTTCCTGACCAAAGGGGACCCCCTCAAGGCCGATGATAGTGCCACAGGTCTCTATTTCGAGGATATTTCCCTGCAAGAAGATCACAGGGCGGCAATGGCCAGCATTGCTTAGGGTAAGGGTGCCGGCAGCTCGGTCCACGACGCCATAGACTATCGTGAGATGGCGTTCAAAGCGCTCGAAGGGAAATTCGCGGTTGAGGAGCTGGAGGACCTCTTCGGGTGGGCGGATACGCGGTGATTGGCTGCTGTGGTCCACGAGGATGCCGGTATGGGGATGGAGAGTTTGGTGGGCAAGCAAGGAAATCATGGCCGAGGCCGGACCATGGCCAGCCACATCAAGGAGATAAAAGCCCAGATGGTCGTCGCCCAGGGCCATGACGTTGAGGAGATCGCCACCAAGCCCCTGGCAGGGCTGACAATGCCAGGCCACGGCGAGATGATGGGAGTGGGGAATGGTCTTGGGCAAAAGGGCCTGCTGGATAGCGCCTGCTGCCCGCAGGCTGGCAGTGATTTCAGCCTGTTGCCGTTGGAGTTCGCGGTTGGCGCAGGTCAGTTCGGTGACGTCATAGAGGATAAGGGCCACCAGCGAGCGGCCTTCAAAGGAAATAAGGCGGGTACTGAACTCAAGATGGCGTTTTTGCGGCTGACCATGGACCCAAAAGGTGTGGGAGAGGGGGATGCGATCCGCGGGCACGCCGTGCTGGAGGGCTGTTTGCGCTGCTTGGCGCAGCTGGCAGCGGTGGCATTGGCTCGTTTCCCCGCAGAGGGCTTCTTCACTGACCGCAAAGGCACACCCCAGGGCATTGCCACAACGCTGACCTATTGCCTGCTGTCGGGACTGGCCAAAGAGGGCAGTGTAGGCGTCGTTGAGCTCCAGGATGTGGAGGTCCGCATCCGTCAGCAGGACGACAGCGGGCATTTGTTCCAGGAGGAGGTTAAGAAAGGCGTTGGATTCACGCAGGTCTCGCAGGTGGACAGGCATAAGCACTCCTCGCTTGTCTCTTGTCTTTGGAACTCATGCCATTGTCCTTGGCAGCGGACAAGGGGCGGTCGTGGTGCGCCAAGGCATTGGGTCTGGAGGCATGCATCCCCCTTGAACAACATCAGCCGTCATGGGTGCATAGGTAGATGAGAACGTGAACGCTTGGGTGCGGCTTGTTGGGAAGGGATGTGCCTTTGAAGCGAGAGAAAGCAAAAATCCCCCGCTTGGCGGGGGCTGAGCCGCACGATGAGAAAGGAGGGGCTTTCAGTGAGGGACAATCGGGCTGCGGACCGACTGAAAATGCGCAGTGAGGGGAATAAGCCCTCTTGTACCTGGCCTAAGGGGAGGGGATGGTCAGGATTCGAGTTCGGCCAGGATCTCCCGCTTCGTCACGGCCTCGGCCTTGATGCGGTCGAGCAGTTCCGCGAGGGCGGGTTTGACGTTTTCCCGCAGGTCACCAGCAACGATGAGAAAGAGGACGTCATCACCTTGCTGGAGTATGCCTTCTCGGGCCTCGACCAGGACGCGGAAGATCCCCGGGCGGGACTCGATTTCCTGGCGGATGGCCTCGATCTTCGCATAATCGGGCCGCACTTCCACGGCAGTGACCGTGGCCCCGTCTTTACGGGACCAGGCGCGGACGACGCCGTTGTGGACCAAGATCATGCCCACATGTTCGGCAAATCCAGGCTCCTTCTTGAGCTGGGCAATGGTCTGGGAAATGTCCATGGCTCCTCCAGAGTTAGAGTTCGCTTAGATGCTGGCGGGCAAATTCAAGGCTTGGGTCCATGGCCAGGGCCTGCTCCAGGATCTGCCGTGCTAGGTCAGGATGACCGAGAAATTTATGGCAGATGCCAAGATTGGCCAAATCGGTGGCCGAGCCCTTGTCAAGGCTTAAGGCCATCTCAAAATTCGCCGCAGCGGCCACGTACTGGCCTTGTTTGAAGTAGGCCACGCCGCGGAGGTTGTAGTACTCTTTGACTTCCGGACAGCAGGCAATGGCCCGGTCGAGGAGCGGGATGGCCTCGGTCCAGCGGCCTTCTTGGGTGCGGGCATAGGCCTGGTAGAAGGCCGCAAGACCACGGTCTTCAATGTTCACTTGCCGTGGCTCGGCCAGGGCAAAGAGGTCGGCAGCGTTTTGGATATCGCCCTCGCGGAGGGCCAGTAGTCCCTGGAAAAAGGTAAGATACGGGGCCTGGGGCCATAGGTGCTGCAAAACCTGGAGCCCGGCATGGGCCTGGTGCAGGTCTGCTTCTTCGGCCAGGATGCGGCCTACAAATAAGCCCACTGAAGCCTGGGGGGTGCGTTCACGAAAGAGTAGGCCCGGGGCAAAGGTATAGGCCGTGGGGATGCCAAGGCGTGGGTGGGTCGTGGCCAGGGCCAGGGGAGGGTGACCAAGCTGGGCAAGACCGCGGGCCAGGGTGCGCAGCTCTTGGGTGATGTCAGGGTGGAGGATGCTGGGAAGATCCTGGAAGGGAATGGTAGGGCCGTCTTCTACCCAATGAAGGTCCTCAAGGCGCAGGAACTTGGGCAGGCCTGAGGCCTCGTAGATGCTACCGGTCTCAAAGTCGCCGGCGAGCTGGGCCACCTCGGTGAGGGCGCGGATGGCTGCCTTCTCCGGCGAGCTTGCGGTGCCTGCCGTAAAGACGATTTCGCTCTTGGAGGGGAAGGTCACCGGGTCATAGGCCAGGGCCGCTACCGTGGGCACGGGCATGCCGAAGGAAAAGTCTTTGAGCCACACCCGGATACCGGCAGCCGCGAAGGCGGCGAGCAAGTGGCGCAGGGTCGGGTCCGTGGCGCTTTCCGGGGCAATGGTGGGGGTGACTGGCCGTCGGCGGTCCCACAGGCAGCAGACGTGGCGCTCTACCAGCTCACACAGCCCCTGGAGGAGGGCCTCTTCAATGGTGTTGCCAGCACAAGACCCATTGAATTCGTTGAGCTTTTTGAACCAATCCACCGGCACCACCACGACACGCTCAGCCGCGAGGTCTGTGGCCGCGGCAAAGCGCCACGGCACGAGGTCCAGGGCCTGACGCACGATTTGAGGGTTGGCCGATTCGGCCACCGAAGTTCGGATCCATTCCACGGGGATGAGGTCTTGGCCAAAGCGGGCCTCAGCCTCGGACCAGGTCAGGCGAGGAAAATCCTCGGTCTCCCAGAAGCTAAAAAAGCTAAAGCGCTCGATGAGTTCCATCAGGGCCGAGGCTTCCGCTTGCGCTGGGGAGGACCCTTTGCCCATCTGCTTGCGGGTAGGCATAACCGCTCGGGCATCGGCGCCGCACACCGACAGGAAAACCGGGATTCCCAAGCGGCCCGTGTCCACCCGCTGGGTTTCGGCCAAGATGTCAAGACCGCTCTTCGCCAAGGCTTCACGGGCCATGGCAACAGTAGTCGCGGGGTCACGGGTCTTATCGAGGTCAGCAGTGAAGACCTTGGGGCAGGGCTGAAGATGGATCATGAGGCTCTGCTTTGCGAGAAGGTTATAAAAAAAGCCGGCAACGCCGGCATCTTTTGGGTTGTCCTGGAGCGGGAAACGGGATTTGAACCCGCGACTTCAACCTTGGCAAGGTTGCACTCTACCACTGAGTTACTCCCGCTCGGGGTGGAGGCGGCATCCAGATTTGAACTGGAGAATGGAGGTTTTGCAGACCTCTGCCTTACCACTTGGCTATGCCGCCAGTTGGAGCGGGAAACGGGATTTGAACCCGCGACTTCAACCTTGGCAAGGTTGCACTCTACCACTGAGTTACTCCCGCTCAACGGAGGTCGGTGTCTATAGAGCGGGAGATTTGCTGTCAACGGATTTTTTCCTAAACGTTATCAGGAGGATAATAGCCACGTGGGGTAAACATGGCCCTGCCGATACGACGGGTTGTGGAGCTGCCTACAATCACAATGGTGCGCATATCTACCCCCTCGGTCGTGGCTTGGGCCAAGGGTTGGATCCAAATGGTTTCTTGGTCTCGAAAGGCGTTGCGCACAAATCCCACTGGGGTGTCGGAGGGACGGTGGGCGGCCAGGAGGGCGAGGGCCTCGGGGAGGAGCGTGGTGCGGCGGGTGGAGCACGGATTGTAGAGTACGGTGACAAAATCCCCTTCAGCGGCAGCCTGAAGACGGCGCCGGATGGTGTCCGCTGGGGTGAGGAGATCCGAGAGGGAGATGACGGCAAAGTCATGGGTAAGCGGGGCGCCGAGTCTGGCAGCGGCTGCGGCCAGGGCCGGGATGCCGGGGATGACCTCCCAGGGGATGGTCTCGGTGAGGCCACGGCGCTCCAAGGTTTCGAGGAGAAGGCCGGCCATGCCGTAAATGCCGGCATCTCCCGAGGACACGACGGCCACTGCCTGGCCCTGCACTGCCAGGTTCACAGCGGCTTCGGCCCGTTGTCGCTCATGGCGCATGGGGGTCTCGACGAGCTGTTTGCCTGCCAAGAGCTCGGGCGGGATCAGGGCGAGGTAGGTGCCATAGCCCACTATGCTTCGGGCGCGGGCAAGGGCCTGCCAGGCGAGGGGGGGCAACAGCCCACTGTCTCCGGGCCCAAGGCCCACCACCCAGAGGGGAGCTGGGCCACAGCCACCGTTACCGGGCCGTGGATGGTCTTGGGGACACGGAGGACCGCCTGGGGATGGAGGGAAAGGGCGGCAGCTTCGCATACGCTGGGAACTCCCATGTGGTGGAGGACGCGGGGGGAGGGGTGGGGCACTGTTTGGGCGGCAAGGGTAGCCGAAGGCAGCCAGCGCACAGGCAGGCCGAGCTGGCGGGCGGCCTGCAGCAGCCCTGGCTCGTCTTTTTTGGTCTCGATGCTTGCCAGTACGGCCACGGCGGCAGGGGCCAGGTTGTGGTGGGTGAGCGTGGCCTTGATGGCGGCTTGGATCGCCTGCGCGCTTGCCCCGCGGCGGCAACCGATGCCAACGGCCAAACAAGGCGGATGGAGAAAAAGCGCCGGTGGTTGAGGACGCTCTGGGCTAACAATGACTTGGGCTATGTCTGGGGACAAGGCAGGTTGCAGGAGCTCTTGGGCCTCAGGGGGCACTTGGAGCCAGCCTTCCGGGTCCCAGAGGCGTATGGGGGTGCCCTCGAGCCAGGCCCCTTGGAGGCGGGCCAGGGCCTCGGGATTGCCGAGGCAAAGGCCGCTTTCCTGGGCCAGGAGGTCGAGGGCCGGGACATTGAGGCAGTCCGAGGCCGTTGTGATAATGGGGGAAGCGCCGAGGATCTCGGCCACCTGGCGGGTGAGGGCATTGGCCCCGCCGAGGTGGCCGGAGAGGAGGCTGATGGCTACGCTTCCGCTGGCATCGCAGACCACGACTGCGGGGTCTTTGGTCTTGTGGCGAAGATGGGGGGCAATGGCCCGCACTGCAAGGCCTGTGGCCCCGATAAAGATGTGGCCTGCAAAGGCCCCCCAAGTATGGGCCATCTGCTGGCCGAGGTCTGAGAAGCCTGTTGTTCCTGGTCCTTCAAGGCGGTGGGGGACAAATACCGTGGCGGGCAGGGCCTGTGCCAGGCGCTGGGCAGTGGCAATGCCGTGAAGGCAAAAGGCATACACGGCCAATGGGGCCAAAGGAGCTGCGGCGGGAGCAGCGTGGGGCCCTGGGCGGCTGCCGTGGGAAAATCCTGGGTGGTAGAGGCAGGAGCGGGCCGTGGTGGGGCGCTCTTGTCCAGGGAGGACCAAAAAGAGCGTTTGTCGGGCATCGGTGAGGATAAGGTCCGCAAGATGGGCAAGGGGGATCGAGGTTATGGTCTCGTCTGGGTGGCCGATGCGCTGGGCGATGAGGATGGGAGTGGAAGGTGCAAGACCGGCGTTTTGGAGTTTGGCGGCCAGAAGTTTCGTCTTGTCGCCGGAAAGATACACCGCCAGCGAGGCGCCAGTGCGGGCAAAGCTTGTGAGGTCCTCGGTCTTCGGGATGGGAGTGCGGCCTGGCAGGCGGGTAAGGACAAGGGTCTGCGGGCCTTGGGGGAGGGTAAAGGCGACTTTGGCCGCTGCCGCCGCGGCAAAGGCCGCTGAGACACCGGGCACGATCTCCCAGGGGATGCCTTCGGCGTCGAGTAGCCGCGCTTGTTCTGGGACCGTTCCGTAGAGGCTCGGGTCGCCGGTGTGCACCCGGGCCACGAGTTGGCCGGCGCGGGCGGCCTTGGCCATAAGGGCATGGGTCTCTTCGAGGGTAAGGGGCGCTGAGTCCACCAGACGCGCTTTAGGCTTGGCCATGGCAAGGACCTCCGGGGGCACGAGGGAGCCGGCATAGACAATGAGGTCTGCGGCTGCGATGACTTGGGCGGCGCGCACTGTGAGCAGGTCCGGTGCCCCAGGGCCAGCGCCAACAAAGATGACTGTGCCCAGGGGCGGGGCAGCGGGAGGTCGCTCGGGGCGTTCGTTGCTTGGCCAGGGGGAGTTCGTCACTGGGGCTTCTCCAAGAGGGCCAGAAAGACAGGGTTGTGGGGCACAAGGCGCAGTCCATCGGCCAAGGCTTGCCCCACACTGTGTTGGAGGTGATGGAGGGAGAAGGTAAGGCCCAGTTGGGGGGCGTGCTGACGGAGGATTTCGAAGACCTCGAGGCGAACGAAGCTCACCACGAGGCGTCCACCAGGGGCGAGGCAATCGGCCAGCAGACGCAGGTGAGTGGCATGGGTGCCGCCGCCCCAGAAGATGTGGCTTGGTCTAGGCAGGTTCGGTGCGGTGGTGGCCAGGTCACCAGGGATGATCTCCACCATCCAGGCTCGGGCTCGGGCCCGGTTGGCATGAAGGGCAGCTAAGCGGGTAGGGTCGCGCTCCAGGGCAAAGACAGCACCCTGGGGGATATGCGCTGCGGCCTCAAAGGCCACGGCACCGCTGCCTGCACCGACATCCCAAAAGGTGGCCTCCGGACCTGGGGCAAGGAGGGTCAGGGCCAGGGCGCGGGTGGCGGGCTTGGAGACCGGACCTTGGCCGTGGACCCAGGCTTCGTCCATGGCGGGCGTTGGCCCAGGCCCTAGGCGCTCAGCGAGGACGAGGTTGGGATGTTGGAAGACGGTTCCCGCTGCCTTGGCTAAGGACAGCGAACGCAGGCGCTCGCCAGGACGACCAAGGCACTCTCCCACGTGAAGGCAGAAGGCCTCGCCAGCGCCGCGCGCAAGCAGCAGACGGGCGATCCAGGCCGGGTCGTGCCCGGGGTCGGTGAGGATGAGGGTCTCGGCGGCGTGGGTGAGGGCAGCAAGCAGGCCGGTCGTATCGTCACGGCCATGGAGGCTGACGACGCGCCAGTTATGCCAGGGGCGGTGGAGGCGGGCGGCCAGGAGCTGCAGGGAGCTTGTGGAGGGGTGGACCATGAGGGGGAGGTCGCCGAGCTGTGGCACAAGCGAGGCCCCGATGCCGAAAAACAGCGGATCGCCGCTCCCCAGGACCACTACCGTAGCGCCTGTGGCGTGGTGCTGGCGGATGATCGCGGCTAGGTCTGCCATATCCCGGCCCATGGGCAGCCGTCGCTCCTGGGGGATGTCGAGGGATTCGAGGACTGTGGCTGCGCCTACCACGTACTGGGCATCAGCGAGGAGGGTGGCGGTGCAGGGCGGCAGGTCGCCCACAGGATCAAGGCCGAGGATATGGATCACGGCATGCTCCATTGGGCAAGGAGGGTGCCGTCTCGATGGAAGAGGAGGTAGCCAAGCTGAAGGGGGGCGCGGGCGAGACGGCGGGCATGGCGAGCTGCGTGGGCCATGAGGTCATGGTAGAGGGCCGGGGCCTTGGGATGGCGGCGCAGGAGCTCCTGGGCCGCGAGGGCGGTGGGGCAGCTCGCAAGGGGAAGGTCAATGTCATGGGCCTGGGCCAGGGTGGTGAGCCAGGCGAGGTTGGCTGAGCCAAAGCGGGCGTGGGTACAGGCCATGCCCTGGGCCTGCTTGAGGAGTTTGCCCAAGAAGACGGCCCAAGTGACGGCACCGTATCCCTGGCGGGCAGCCTCCCGCAGGGCGAAGGCCACATGGTCTGCCACCTGGATGGCAGGGAGGTCATCGCCCATGTGGTGGCGGAAAAAGGCCTCGGAGCGGCCACCGGTGGTGAAGAGGACGCGCTGGTGACCAGCAGCGCGGAAAACGGCTAGTTCGGCTCGGATGGTCCCCCGCCAGGCGGCGTGGCTCAGGGGGAGGACCGTGCCGCGGGTACCGAGGATGGAGATGCCTCCGACAATCCCCAAACGGGGGTTCAAGGTGCGTTGGGCGAGGGCTTCGCCATCCTCTACGCTGATGACGATCCGAATCCCGCCCGTCGGCAAGACCTCACGCACTGCGGCCGCGATCTGGGTCTGCGGCCCAGGGTTAATGGCCGCTTCACCCACAGGGAGTCCAAGCCCTGGGCGGGTGACCCGGCCTACCCCTGGACCGCCTTCAATGCGAACCGCTGCCCCTGTTTCTTCCCAAAGGACTTGGGCGTGGATGCGGGCCCCGTGGGTGACGTCCGGGTCATCGCCGGCATCTTTGATGGCCACGGCCTCGGCACCAGAGGGCAGAGCCCACACGGCATGGACCGGCACTTCGAGGCGTCCCCCAGCGGGCAAGGGCACTTCTACAGCGCTGCTTTTGCCCTGGCCTGCCAGGAGCAGGGCCGCAGCCTTGGCCGCGGCAGCTGCTGTCGTGCCTGTTGTCCATCCTGTGCGCAGGGCGCGGGGCATAGGCGTTAAGTCGTGGATCGAGGGAGTAGGAGGTTGAGGACTACCCCCGTTATGCCGGCAAGACCAATGCCGCTCACCGTGAGTTCGCTCACACCAAAGCTCATCCCGCCAATACCGAAGACGAGAATGACCGCGACAATGGTCAGATTGCGTGCTTGGAGGAGGTCTTCGCCGGCGCGTACAAGGGTATTGATGCCGACGACGGTGATGGCCCCAAAGAGGAGGATCATGATGCCCCCCATGACCGGAGCCGGGATGCTCTGGAGGAGCGCCCCCAGTTTGCCCACAAAGGCGAGGATGATGGCCGTAATGGCGGCCCATGTCATGATGGCGGGATTAAAGGCGCGGGTGAGGGCAACGGCGCCGGTGACTTCCGAGTACGTCGTGTTCGGCGGTCCACCGAGACAGGCGGCCAAGCTCGTGGCCAGGCCGTCGCCAAGCAAGGTGCGGTCCACGCCTGGGTCTTTGAGGAAATTTTTCCCAGTCACCGAGCTGATGGCGAGGATGTCGCCAAAGTGCTCGATGGCCGGGGCGATGGCCACCGGGAGGATAAAGAGCACGGCCTCGAGGTTCCATTGAGGAAAGGTGAACCGGGGGACGGCGATCCAAGGGGCGGCAGCAACTGTTTTCAAATGGACCATACCAAAGGCCAGGCTGGCGAGATAACCGGCGGCAATGCCCACGAGGATGGGCACCAGGCGCAGGAGGCCACGGCCGAGGATGGAAGCCGCGATGGTTGCCCCGAGGGCGATCATGGATACGGTGAGGGCCTGGGCGCGGGGAAAGAGCTCGGCCGCGCCGTCTCCGGTCTTGCCTACGGCCATGAACACCGCCACTTTGGCCAGGATCAGGCCGATGACCATGATGACCGGCCCGGTGACGACCGGCGGCAGGAGGCGGTGGAGGATTTCCACCCCGCGCAGGCGGATCAAGACGGCCAGTAGGACGTAGACGATGCCGGCGGCAGTAAGGCCGCTTAGGGTCTGGGGAATGCCCCAGGTTTGGACGCCGTAGAGGATAGGGGCGATGAAGGCAAAGGAAGAAGCCAGAAAGACCGGGACTTTGCCGCCGGTCAGCAGTTGGAAGAGAAGCGTCCCGGCACCGGCAGTGAACAAGGCCACGTTGGGGTCAAGGCCGGTGAGCAGGGGCACGAGCACCAGGGCGCCAAAGGCGACAAAGAGCATCTGCGCCCCAAGGAGGGCATCGCGGAACCGAAAGGAATACTCCGTGCGATCGGTTGGCATAACTGACCTCTCAAGAGCGGAAGGTGGTATGACAATGCCGCCTGGTGGCGGCGGTCCTCCTACTTGGTGCCGAAGATTTTATCCCCTGCATCGCCCAACCCAGGTAAGATGTAGCCGTGGTCATTGAGGCGTTCGTCAATGGCGGCCACGTAGATGTCCACCTCCGGGTGGGCTCTCGTGATGCGCGCGATGCCCTCGGGGGCGGCGACGAGAAAAAGGCCACGGATACTCGTGCATCCTGCCTTCTTGAGGCAACGCACGGTGGCATCGAGGGTCCCGCCAGTGGCGAGCATGGGGTCGAGGATAATGGCCATGCGGTCCTGGATGTTTTTGGCCAGTTTGACGTAGTACTCCACGGGCTCGAGGGTCGCTTCGTTGCGGTACAGACCGACAACGCTCACCTTTGCCCCCGGGATAAGGTCCAGGACGCCGTCGAGCATGCCAAGACCTGCACGCAGGATCGGGACGACGGTGACCTTTTTTCCCTTAATGACGTCCACTTCCACTGGTCCGGCCCAGCCTTGGATGAGGCGCTTTTCGGTCTGGAAGTCCTTGGTGGCCTCATAGGTGAGCAGACGGGCGATTTCCGAGGCCAGCTCGCGGAAGTTTTTAGTGCTGATGTCGTGTTTGCGCAGCAGGCCGAGCTTGTGTTTGATGAGGGGATGGTTGGCGACGTACACAGCCATGAATGCCTCTCTCGCGTTGGGGGTCGGTGAACAGAGGGTTGGGGTATCCTTTGGGCCGCGGAGACGACGGGAGGCGAGGGGCAGTGGAACCTGCGGTGGTCTCTTGTTCCCTGGGGTCTCGGTTAGTTTCCCAGTGGGGAAGTTTCGGGGGAAGTTTCGGAGGAAGTTTCGTATCGATACGCTCGTTTTGGTCACGAATACCCCAACGCTCTTCGGGCTTCTCTTGGTCCCTCTGGGGGAGTCTTGAGCCTTTGTGCTTTCTTCCGCCGGGCCATTGTGCCGTGGGTAGGCACGGATGCAAACGCCAGGGCGGCGCCCCGAGCGCTCCTCGTGGGTTGTGACGAATGGGAGCCTCCGCAGCCCACCTTCCTCCGCGAGCGGGAGAAGAAGTTTCTCGCGATTGCTCCCTAGGCATGCGTCTCTTCCCACAACAGGGCGTTTTGGTGCGCCACGCTACGAGGCAGTTACACCTGCGCCCCCTGATTCTGGGCAGCCTGCTCGCGGAATTTGGCGAGAAGGTCCTCCTTGACCGCATGCATGCGGTCCGCGGCATGGAGGAAGGCCTCGAGAGGGATGGCGATGCGAAACCCGGGCTCGAGGGAATATTCCTTGGTCTCGGGGTTGACGCTGCCAAGGCGGGCAAATTCCATGCGTACAATGCCCTGGTGGATGTGGATGTTGGTAAGGCGCTCGGTGAACATGTCGAACATAGAGGATCTCCTTTGGGGATTATGGTAGAGCCGCGGACTCGTGGCATCCGTGCCATAAGGGCGTCAAGGGCCTTGCGAAGAGGAAGCGGCTACGAGGGTGAGGATAGATTGCCACAGTTGGGGAATGCCAATCCCGGTGCGGCTGGAGACGCACAAAGGCGGCGTGGCGGTGCCCAAGATATCGGCCCAGCGTCGTGCCACGCGATGGCGCTCCTTGAGGCCTGCCTTGTCGGCCTTCGTGAGGACAGGCAGCAGCGGCAGGTGGTGTTCTTGGGCGTAGGCCACCAAATCGAGGTCGAGCTGTTGCGGCGGCAGACGGCTATCGAGGAGGAGCAGCAGGGCGCAGAGGTGGGGATTGGCAGAGAGATAGGCCTGGATGAGGCGCGCCCAGGCCTCGCGTTCCTCATGGGAGGCACGGGCATAGCCGTAGCCGGGGAGGTCAACGAGATAAAAATCGCCCGGGGTCACCCGATAGAGGTTGATACTGCGGGTCTTGCCGGGGGTCGCACTGGTCTTGGCCAGGGTGCGTCGTCCGGCCAGGGCGTTGATGAGGCTCGATTTGCCGACGTTGGAGCGTCCCACGAGGGCAAGTTGTGGGGCCTGGGGGGCGCGGATCTGGTCCAGGGTGTAGGCCGTTACTTCTAATATCAGGGATGGCGGCATTGTTAGGCGACAATGGGTTGACGCGTTCTGTTTGATTCGGGCAGAGATGGTAAAGTTTTTGGGAATCATGCTCTGGAACTGTTCCTTAGAGACAAACTTCTGTTGAGGCAACCAAAACACGACGAGTGGGGGAACGCATGAACTGGAAAACATGGTGGAGAGGGCTGGTCCTTTTCATGGTCCTGGGGGCATGCACCCGCAGCCCTGTGCAGACTACGGGGATGCCACCGTCCGGCATGACGCCAGGACTTCGTGAAGAAGCGTCTGCATCCATTCTCCTGCGGTTAAGCCCGCAGGATTTACGTGGGGCCGTGGACCAGGAGGAAGAAATTTGGCGCCGTGCCCGGCAGGCGGCGATGTTCAAAATGGCCAGTGATCTCCTGGTACGCCGTATGCTGGTGGCGATGCCCTCGGCTCCCCTCCGGTCGATGGAGGTCATGACCTATACCCAGAAGGGCCGACTCAAAGGGGAACGGGAAGCGGCCACGGGTGATTTCGTGCAATCGTTCCGAGGGCATCTGCAACTTGACTTGAGCACTCTCCCGTTGGGCCGGGTCGTCGGATTGGAGACGAGGGGCTATATGGTCGGCAGCCAGCAGCGCATGTACGCCACCCTCCCGGCTCGCCCCGTGAGCCTGCCTGCCTACGTGGCGGTCTTCAAGCCCCAGGAGGGGGTAGGCCTGGGAATGTACCGTCTGGGGGCCATTGGTGAGATCACCCAGATTCTCGATGCGGCGGAGAACAACACGCCGGTCTCCCTCGGGAACGTTGAAATCCTTGTGGCAGACCGCGAGACCGAGGAAGGCGACCTGGTCGTCCTCCTTGCCGTGCAGCTTGATGCCATGGAGGATGCCGTGGCTGCAGAGGCCTCTCCGGCAGAAGTCGTCGTGACCCCGCAGCGAGTGCCGACGGTCTCGGAGCCCAAGGTAAAAAAGTGATCCGCGGCTCTATGGTGATTCCTAGGTCGAACAAGGGGCAATGCCAGGAGAAGAGCGCTTTTCTGGCATGACCAGCCGTGCAGAAGGAGGCGAAACGATTCTCGAAGGAGGAGGCTGAAATCGTTGGCGGCCAAATGAAACGGCCTGAAAGGCATGAACGAAGCGAAACGATTCTCGAAGGAGGAGGGGAGGGCCGCTGTTTCGCCATGGGGAGTGGTGGCGGTGGTCGTCGCGTATGGCCCCCATGTGCTGCGGTTGCCCTGGTGGGTCTCCGTGGGCCTGGCTGGCGGGTTGCTTGGGGGATGGCTGACCCAAGCCCGCCACTGGCCTCCCCTGCCGCGGCCATTTCGTTGGGCCTTGAGCCTTGCTGCGGGAGCGGCGGTCGTCGCCAGCCATGGCCGCACCTTTGCCTTGGATGCCGGCACAGAACTCTTGAGCCTCGCCGTGGGGCTCAAGTTCCTGGAAGCCCGCAGCCACCGGGATGCTGTACTCATTGTCCTGGTAGCCTACATCCTCGCCACCACCCATATCCTCTTTGCCCAGCACCTGGGCATGGCCATGGTCATGTTCGCCAGTGCCACCCTCACCACCGCGGCCTTGGCCAGTCTCGAAACCGTTCGCCCCTGGCGTGAGAATCTTGGCCTTGCCATCAGGCTCCTGCTGGCGGCCCTCCCCATTGCTGCTGTGGCATTTGTCATTATCCCTCGCCTGTCGGCTGGTGTTGTCGGCCTGCCACTGGGGCCACGGCCCCAGGCAGTGACCGGGCTCAGCGACACAGTAGCCCCAGGGAGTTTTGGCCCCCTTGTCCAATCCGATGCCACCGCTTTGCGGGCCGTTTTTGATGGGCCGCTGCCGCCACGGGCGCGGTGGTATTGGCGGGCCGTGGTCCTTGACCACGTGGACCGTGATGGCACCTGGTCACGGCGCCACGATGCCCCTGCGTCGTCGGTGGAGGGCGCACCGCGTTGGCAGGGGCGGATCACCTTGGAACCCCATGGGCTGCCATGGCTTGTGACCTTGGATTGGCCAACAGCCGCGCCCCCTGGCGCCCGTCTCGACCAATGGGCTGGTGTGCGCCGGTCCCTGCCGGTGCACGAGCGCCTTATCTATGCCTTCCGTAGCGCTGAGACCCCGCCACCGTGGGATGGTCGCCCTCATTGGATTGCCCTCCCCCCTGGGCTTGCCCCCCGCACGCGGGCCTTGGCCCTCACCTGGCAGCCCGATGGCCCGCAGGCGGTGGTGGAGCAGGCCCTTCAATTGTTAGCCAACGGCGGCTTCCGCTACACCCTAGAGCCCCGTCCTGCAGGGGCAGACCCGGTGGACGGCCTGCTCTTCGAGACGCGGGAAGGTTTTTGTGAACACTATGCCGCAGCCTTTGCCGTCCTTTTGCGGGCCGCGGGTATTCCTGCCCGGGTCGTGGCTGGGTATTTGGGGGGCGAAGTCAATGCCGTGGCCGGACACATCACGGTGCGCCAGGCCGATGCCCATGCCTGGGTGGAAGCGGTAATCCATCCGGCAGTGGGCTGGCAGCGTCTGGACCCCACCCTTGTGGTGGCCCCGGAGCGGGCAGTACGGGGGATCGCCATTGGTGTGGGGGCCGTAGCGCCGCGGCCTACACCGTGGGGAGTGGCGTGGTTGCACACTCTATGGGATGCCGCGGACCACACGTGGAGCCAGCTCGTGCTTGACTTCACCGCCCAGCGCCAGCGCACCCTGTGGCAGAGTCTAAAGGCAAGGCTCCCCCAAATCGCGGCGATGGGAGGCCTTGGACTGGTCCTTTTCGCCGTTTGGCGCTGGTGGCGGGGGGTGCCGCAAACCTCCGATGTGGCCCATGCCGCTTACCAGGACATCTGCCGTTGGCTTGAAGCCCAGGGGGTCCTCTGCCAGCCGTGGGAGGGCCCGCGCACCCTCCGCCAGCGCTTGGAGAAGGAGCACCCGAATCTTGCCGTTGCCGGGGAACTCCTTGGCCAGCTTGAAGTTCTCCGCTATGGGGGGGACCCCGACGCTGCTGCGGCAAAGCAGCTACGCCGGACCATTCGCCAACTGCCTCGGAGGCCATCATGAACGAGAACGAGCACCTGCCAGCGCTTCCCCGTCTTGATGCGGCGGATGTGGATCGTCGCTACGAGCAAGCCCGGGACTATTTCCGCCAATCCCTTGCGGCTGCTGTGCGGGTCAATGCCGCGCTCGTGGCCTGCCTGGGCGTCTATTTCGTCCGGCTCGTGCGGCTTACTTGGGAGGCGCTTCAAGGAGTGTGGGCTCGGCTGCGGATTAGGTAGGCCAGGGGGAGAGATGCGGATAGCCGTGCTGGCCGATGTTCACGGGAACCTCGAGGCCCTGGAGGCGGTTTGGGCGGATCTGACGGCCCAGGGTGCAGGGGACGTCCTATGTTTGGGCGACCTCGTGGGCTATGGCCCTGACCCGGAGGCTGTCGTGGCCTTGCTGCAAACGCGGGGGGTGCGCTGCTGCCGGGGAAACCATGACCAGGCCGTGGTCTGCCCGTCTTCGGCGATTCATTTTCATCCCCTTGTTCGTTCATGCTTGCCTCAAATGGCGAGTCTTTTGAGCAAGTCTTCTTGGGAGGTCCTTGCTGCCTTGCCACGGAGCCTGATTTGCCACGGGGCCTATGGCACCCATGGGTTCCCTCCGGACGATGTGTTCACGTATCTCCATGACGTTCCGAAGTCGCACCTTGCCGCCTGGCTGGCCCAGTGCCGACGCACGTTTGTGGGGCATACGCATGCCCTCGCCCTCGTGGAGGCGAGCCCTTCTGGGGAGGTGTATGCGCGACCCTTGGTTCCTGGAGAAATCGTTTCCTTGCACGGACCAGCCATTGTGAACGTGGGGAGTGTGGGGCAGCCTCGGGACGGAAGCTGGGAGGCGAAGTATGTCCTTTGGGACGTACAGGAAGATACCGTGGAGGTGCGTGGCGTCGTGTATGCTGTAGAAACGACGGTCGCCAAGATCCGTGCCCTTGGCTTGCCAGAGTCTTTTGCTCGGCGTCTTTTGCCATGAAGACAGTTGGGCCTTATCCCATCACAGGCCTACTTGGGCGTGGCGGCGCAGCCATAGTCTATCGCGTTCGCCATCCGCATCTTGGGACCCCATTAGCCCTCAAGTGGCTCCGCCCGCGCTCGCTTCTTCGAGAGCTCCTGGGTGAGACGGCCTTGCGGCAGAGATTTCGCGCTGAGGCTGAGTTGTTGGCGCGTTTACGCTACCGCCACCTGGCCGTGGTCCATGATTGGGGCGAGGCGGAGGGCTGGCCCTATCTTGTGTTGGAGTACCGCTGCGTCCATCTTGGGGCTATGTTGGGTGAGGCCCTGGCCGGCGATGGTCCGTGCCGCTCCCTTGATCCAGGGTGGGCTTTGGAGCGGATGCAGCAGCTTTTGGCCGTGCTTGGCTATCTCCACGCCCATGGGGTAGTGCATCGGGACGTGCAGCCGGCCAATGTGCTCCTCAGCGCGGAAGGCGAGGTCCGTCTCATTGACCTCGGGCTTGCCCTCCTTTTGGGAGAGACCGAGGCCGTGCCAGGGCAGCTGCGCCTCGGCACTCCGTACTATGCTGCCCCAGAACAAGAGGTGGATCCCAACGGGGTTGGGCCGAGTGCGGACCTCTACAGTGTTGGGGTGCTGCTCCATCGCATGGTGAGCGGCCTCTTGCCGCGCGCTCCAGGTCGGCCGCAGCCCCATCCCTTTTTTTCTCCCCCATGGCAGCGGTTTTGGTGCACCGCCTTGGCGGAAAATCCTCGCCATCGCTTTGCCTCTGCCCAGGCCATGGCCGAGGCCCTGGCAGAATTGGAAGAAGTTTGGGCCAAACAACAGCAGCAGGTCTGCGCCCTGCCGGCAGAACCAGTGCAGTCTTCTCTTGGGCAACCGCGGCATCGCCCAGTGCATACAGGGGTTCGGCCACGCCAACCCTTCCCTTTTTTGGATGCCCTCGCCCGGCCTCAGGCGGTGGCACCTCCTGCCTGGGAAGTGGGTGACGAGGGCCTTTGGGACGCTAAGGCGCAGCTGTTGTGGCAAAAGCGAGTCTCTTTTTGGCCCATGGCCTGGGAGGAGGCGCAGACTTGGCTCAGGGCAGAGGGTTTTCGTTTGCCGACGGTGGAGGAGGGGGTACGGCTGTTGGGAGAAGGCCCGTGTCCGCTGTGGCCGGTCCTCCCTGGGGTGGCCTGGGTGTGGACCGCGGATCGCCGCAGTTTTACTTCGGCTTGGTGTCTTGATCTGCGCTCCAGGGCAGTGACCTGGCAGGACTGCGGCCTGGCGGGATGCCTCGCCCATGCCTTGGGCGTGCGTGAAGGCCGTTAGCCGTCGAATTGGACCCCCCATTCTTTGCGCAACGTTTCCTCCGGCAGCTGCCAGAGGCGGTGGTGGAGTTGCTCTATGCGTTGCGGATCGAAGAGGAGCTCTTCACGTTCAAGGGGAGAAAGGACGTGAGGGCCGTTGGCCAGCGCACGTTCCACGAGGGCATCGCGGCGGGCGGCGATGGCGGGATGAAGGGAGCGATGTCCGCGGAGCAGGGCGCGGTGGAGGAGGTTGACCTGCGGGTCTGCCACGGCTCGAATGAACCCGGCTTCAGGAGGGAGGCCGAAGCGAGGGCGGCGGTGTGAGAGTGCCTGGAGGTGAGCCTCGATGTCTTGGTATTCTTGGGGAGGTTGGATTTCTTCCGGGGTGCAAAAGAGGCGGAGGCGGCGGAATAACTGGCCGACTTCGGCCCGGCTAGAGAGCATGGATACCGGCACAGCGAGGAGCAAGGAGAAGACCAAGGGAGAGATCCACCAAAAAAAGGTGGGGTTAATGCTCACCATGGCCCCGCCCCAGAGCATGGCAAGGAGGGAACCGCCGCCATGGAAGCGTAGGGCGTCCCGGAAGGGAGTACCGTGGTCATCGCGTTGCTGAGTCCCCCAGCCGATGCCTCGTCCAAGAAGGGTAAGAAAGACGTATTTGCTATGGAAGAGCATGCGAATGGGGGCAAGGAGGGTGGAGAGAATGACTTCTGCAAGGACACTGCCCCACAGGGCGAAGAACCCGCCGAAGAGCCGGCGTCGTCCCTGGAGGAGGGCAAGGAGGAGGGCGCAGATTTTGGGGAGAAACAGGATGGCTGCGGTGGCGCCTAAAAGGATAAGGGCCGGCCAGGGGTCCCACACGGGCCAGGAGGGAAAAAGGGTCTTGGTGGCGGGAAAATAGCGGGGGGTCCGAACGGCCTCCACCACCGCCTCAGCCGTGGAGAGGGCCAGGAGGGCAAACCAGAGGAGGGCAGAGCCATAGCTCATGACCCCGTTGAGAAAAAGCGCCCGATGGCCAGGGAAGATGCCCCGGGTGAACACAAGGCGCAGGTGCTGGAGGTTGCCTTGGCACCAGCGGCGGTCGCGTTTGAGTTCGTTGAGTAGGTTTGGCGGGACCTCTTCGTAAGAGCCTTCCAGTTCGTAGGCGAGCCATACGGAGTAGCCTGCCCGGCGCATGAGGGCTGACTCCACGAAATCATGGGACATGATGTCCCCACCCAAGGGAGGTTTGCCCGGTAGGCGGGGCAGGGCGCAGTGGCGCATAAACGGAGCAACACGGATAATGGCGTTATGTCCCCAAAATTGGGCATCGCCGAGGAACCAATGGTGGAGGCCAGCGACGTACATGGGTCCATAGAGACGGTTGGCGAATTGTTGAGCGCGGGCAATGAGGGTCTCTCGTCCCGTACATGCCGGGGCGGTCTGGAGAATCCCAATGGTGCGGCGGCGCTCCATGATGCGTACCAGCTCCACCAACGTAGCCCCAGTCATGACTGAATCAGCATCAAAGACGACCATGTAGGTGTAGTGGGCCCCATAGCGTCGGCAAAAATCGGCAACATTCCCACTTTTACGTTTGAGATTGATGCGCCGACGGCGGTAGAAAATACGACCTTCCGCTTCGAGGCTCGAGGTGAGTTCTCGCCACATGATCTCTTCTTGGACCCAGCGGTCTGGATCGCTCGAATCGCTGAGGATATGCAGGTCAAAGCGATGGTTGGGGTCAACGCGCTGGAGGGAGCGCCAGACGGCACGGATACCGGCCTGGATGCGGAGGGGGTCCTCGTTGCAAATGGGGAAGAGGATGGCGGTGCGCACGTGGGGGCGGATGGGGGCATCATCAGGCCGGGGGCGGGTTACGGCAAATCGGTCGTTGCCGCGTACCAAGGTCCAAAAGCCGGCCAAGGCTGTCCAAAATCCTAAAGAGATCCAGACGAAAAGGATACCATAGACGGTGATGATGGCCATCTCCAGCGCGGTGGTACCGCTGTGGGGGAGCAGGCCCCGCATGGTGTGGGCGGCCGCGAGGGCAGGGAGCACCACGAGGGCAAGAAGGAGCCAACGCCGCCGTGCGGCGACCCGACGCCAGGGCATATGGAGGTATTCGCGAGAGGCAAAGGTGGACATGATCAGAATGTCGGCGCAAGGCCCAAGGTATGCAGGATCAGCAGGAGGAGGATCAGCAGGAGGAGGTCATTCCAAGCAGAGTACACTATCCAGGTGAGAAGGAGAAAAACCGGCGTGCCATGGCGCTGGACAAAACGGACCCACGGCCGGCGGTCCATGGGCTCGGGGCGCATGTGGCGGCGCAAGAGCATGGGTCCAGGCTGGACTTCCGGCAGGAGGACGTGGCGGCTGAGGGCATCGAAGAGGAGCTCCATGGCGCGGGCTTGGGCGGCGTCAGGAGGTAAGGGCAATTCCATGGCAAGACGGCGCAAGGTGCGCAGGGCAAGCTCATGGCGCCGAGTCTCCGGGATGGGTACGGCTCGTAAATAGGCCGCTAAACGTCGACCTGCGGCTTCCAGGGCGACCTCAGTGGGGTTCATGGTTTGAAGGCATAGCTCCAGGTTTCTGAGATGGGGGTAATGCCATGCAGCAAGATGACACGCATCTCGGTGTCTGGGCGTTTATCAGGGAGCATCCGCGCGAGGGCAGAGTCGTTACTTGTCTCCACTTCGAACACGACGCGCCACCCACCGGTTTCGGGATTGTGCATAAGATGTTTGTCGAGCACTCGACCCTCGCTGAGCCAAATGGAGGCATCCAGGACCGCTTCTGGAGGCAGGGTGCGCAGAGTGCCTCCCTCGAAATCGAGGACAAAAAGGCGCGTTCCTTTGCTGCGTCCCTGGCCAGTGCGAGTGGCCGAGACAAAAGCGAGCGGTGGACGCACGTTGGCCGCGGGGCACCAGCGCATGCGGTAGGCAAACGAAAAGGCCTTTCCCGCTTCCAACGCTGCGGCTGGTTTCCAATAGACGACGATATTGTCGTGGATTTCCTCGGGGGAAGGGATCTGGATAAGACGGACTTCTCCTGGACCCCATTGGCCTTTGGGCTCAATCCAGACGCTGGGGCGTCTATGGTAGAAGGCCTCGAGGTCTTGGTAGTGGTCGAAGTTGGTGTCCCGTTGCAGGAGACCAAAGCCGCGGATAGCGGGGGCCTCGAACACATTGACCGCCAGAGTGGCGGGATTGCGTAGCGGCCGCCACACCCACTCTCCATTGGCCAGGGAGAGGGAAAGTCCATCGGCGTCGTGCACCTCGGGGCGAAAATCGTCGAAGATACGTGGCCAGGTGTTTTCGCCGAAGATAAACATGCTGGTGAGGGGTGCCAGGCCAACATGGGACAGGGTAACTCGAGGAAAGAGGACGGCGTCCACATCGATAACGGTCTCGTTGCCGGGGGTGGCCACAAACCGGTATGCCCCGGTAACGCGCGGGCTATCGAGGAGGGCAAAGATCGTCAGACTCTTATCCTTTTTTCCGGGTTTGGTGACCCAAAAGTCTCGGAAAAAAGGGAATTCTTCTCCGTTGGGCTCGGCAGTATCGATGGCCAGTCCGCGGGCAGAGGTGCCGTAGTGTTGGCCTTGGGCCACGGCACGGAAGTAACTTGCTCCGAGAAATACAAGAAATTCATCGAGATAATTTTTCGTGTTAATGGCGGTGTGGGCACGAAATCCAGCGTAGGTCAGCCCCGGTAGACTGACACCTGCCAGGCCGGTTTTTCCGTAGTCAAAGGCCTCAGGTCGAAAGGCGATGGGGATGGTCTTGTTGCCATCGAGGATATGGACCTCCACGGCATGGTCGTAGAGCATTCCTGGGTGAAAGAATTGGAGCTCAAAGGGGAGTTTTTCGTTGCGCCAGAGGCTTTCTTCGGGACGGAAGCGGATATCGCGCCAGCCATCGTAAGACAGACGGGCAAGGGGTTCCGGGAGTGTGAGACGCGAGTCCGCATAAGGCGTTGCCGCCAGCTGGCGGGCCCGTTCTTGGAGGGCTTCCCAGGAAAAAGGTTCGGCGAGGGCGACGGTAGCAGCCCAGAGGGCGAGCAAACCAGCGAGCACAAGGGGCACGGAGAGGCCTCCTGAAAAGAACGTTACAACGAAACGGCGAGTTGATGCCGGTATCTTTCCGGCATCCGCTCTTTGGTGTGTTCCTGGGGTGGCGTCAAGAGGCAGGGGGCGGACCGCCCCTAGGGCTTATGGTTTGGTGTGGCAGCTATTACAGGCCAGGGGGGCATCGGCCAATCCTTGCTTTTTGAGATCCCGATGGCAGGCTACGCAACTCCGTTTGTCCTGGCCTGTATGAAAGGCGTGGTACACGGAGTTGATATCGTTGCGGGTGGCCACAGTGTCATGGCAACCATCACTCATGCAGCTTTGGAAGGTATAGTTGTCGGGTACGGTGTGGTGGCAATGGATACAATGGATAGTCATGTGCGAGGCGTGGTTGAACACAACCGGACCTTTTTTGGGGACATAGTCAGTAAATTGCTTGGTAGTCATTGTCACACTTTCTGGCATCTGCAGCGAGGCGGCCGGGACGCTAGCAGCTAGCACGAACACGGAAACCGCGGCAAAAGTCAAACGCTTCATTGCTCTCACTCCTTCCATGGGATTGCAGGGACGGCAGGCATCCCCATGGCCGGGGCTTGGTATCGGGAATGCCTGCCGTGGGCAAGGGAAAAGCAGCCCACTTCCTCCTTGGGTCCATGGCCTGCGCCGAGAACGCCAGAAGGGTGGGGCGTATGCCGTTTGTTGAGTTCTTTCGCGTAATCGAGCGATGGGCGGTATCTCGTTGGTTTGGGAAGGGTTTGGGGAGGGCCTTTACTCAAGGATTTGACTCGCGTCGGCGCGGCGGAGGAAGGGCCCCTCGCCTTCTTCCTCAGCCCACCTCCCAGCCGACGATCTGGCGCTTTGTCTTGGAAAACTCCACGCCTACCTCCAGGACCTGGACGCCTGGGTCGCGGTATTTGGCGGCGTAGTCTTTGGCCTTGAGCTGGGCCAGGGCCGCGCCAGTGGGGGCATCGCCGTCCACGACCTTGAACTCAAAGACCCAAACCCAGGTGCCGTGGCGCACGGTGAGGTCGCAGCGGCCAGGCAGCACCATGTCTTCGGCGGTGATGGCAAGCCCCAGGGAGGCGAGGTGGCTATAGAAGACGCTGGCATAGTAGCCTTCGTAGCGGGCCAT
>CALKRN010000017.1 GCA_937989665.1 uncultured Desulfomicrobiaceae bacterium
CCGTTCACAATTTGCGCTGTAATCCCAGTAATTCCGCTATAAACACCGTCTGGGGTCACCGTCACGTTTGAAGAAAGAGCAAATCCAGAGTCCAAAGACACCGTACCATTCTGAGCAACATAAACCGTTGCACTCAACTTATTACCAGGCAAGGTGCTGCAGTTGGTAGAGCTCGAACCATTGGCAGAAAATAGTGCCGTTGCCTCAGACATACAATTGCGCAGATCCGACTCACACGCACTCTTCGCAGCATTGCGTTTGTACTTCGTAAACTGCGGGATAGCGATGGCCGCCAGAATGCCGATAATGGCCACGACAATGAGCAATTCCACCAGGGTAAAACCCTTTTCGCCTCGACGCATCTTCATAGCCTCAAATCCTCCTTGTTTGTGATTCTTCGTGAACGCGGTCCCTGCCGCGAGTCCCCCTCTTCTTTCCAAAATCATGCCAAGCCCATAGCTTGCAGTTATTTCCAAAAGATAGACAAACACCCCCTGCCTTGGCGCACGCCACCCCACCCCAAAGAGACCAACTTGGGCCGTCCACTGCCCAATTTGGTCCATCGAACCCGGGAGTGACCGCTTTTATGCAGCGGCAGCAGGCACCGTGGCGCCAGGGCACTCGCCCATTGGAACAACGGACATTCCTCCATAACGTGCGGCACCTCCGTTGACGCCATCCGGCGGGGGGACTAGGACTAGAGGAACAGCAGCCATCCAATCTATAATCGACCCAGGAGCCCCCATGACAGAACATCATGGCCTGCGGCGCCGCGTCCTTCGTGAAGAAGTGGCCGAGTACATCATGGACGCCATGCTGCGTGGAGCCCTCTTACCTGGCGACAAGGTCGTGGAGTCCAAAATCGCTCGCGAGCTCAACATCAGCCAAGGGGCGGTACGCGAAGCCATCCGCGACCTCATTGCCCAGGGCATCCTCGAGACCGAGCCCTACAAAGGCACGCGGGTGCGCACCCTGACCCGCGAACAAATTGCGGATTACTACGAGGTCCGCACCGAGATTGAGGGCATCGCCGTACGTTGGGCCATCAGCAAGTACAGCGGCCGTTATTTGGATCTTGGCTTTCTCAAGCGATGCGTGGCCGAAATGGAACGCTGCCTCCACGAAAACGATACCCGCGCCATGCGGCTCCATGATATGGCCTTCCACGAAGCCATCGTACGGGCGGCCGCCAGTGATAGCCTACTCAAAGCCTGGAACAGCTTAGGCAACCACTACTGGATGTACGTGGCGATCCATTATGACGGCCTCGCCTCGCTCCTCCCCGAACAAATCGAAAAGCATAAAGCCCTCTACCGGAGCATTGCAGCCAAGGATATCCAAGCCTACACCCACATCGTACGCGGACATTACTTCGATGCCGACACCCTTTTTGCCGTGACTCAACGCCCGGAGTAGCTGAGATCGTTCCACCCCATCTCTAGCCTTGCACGAAGAGGTTCTTCGCCGTAGAGAAAAACCCTCTGTTGTACACAACTCCAGCGGGCGAGACACACATGCCGACTCTCACCATTGACCAGGTCCGACCCGGCCAGGTCCTTCAAGAGGACGTCATCAATCTCCATGGACGACGGCTCGCAGCGGCAAACACGGTGATCACGGAGATGCATCTGCGCACCTTCAAGACCTGGGGGGTCCATACCGTCTGCGTCCATCCCTCGGCATCCCCGCAAGAGCCCTCTCCGCCCCTGCCTGAGGCCTTCCTCGATCAAGCCCGCCAGGCCACCAAACGATTCTTCGCCCGCAACGACACCCGCCATCCCCTGGTGCGGCAACTTGCCCATCTCTACTATGGCCGCATCCTCAAACGTGGCAGCCTCCCGCCCCAGCCGCCATCCGTCGATGAACCCAGCCCCACCGCCCCACCCCCCTTACACCTCCTCCTCGGCCAGCGCATCGAGATCGCCTCCTTGCCGGACATCTTCGCCCGTATCGTCGAGGCCCTGGGCAAACCCAACGCCTCGGCGAACTATCTCGCCGAGCTCATCCAAAACGACCTCGGGCTTACCGCCCGGCTCCTCAAACTCGCCAACAGCCCGGCCTTTGCCGGTCCACGGCGTGTCGAGAGTCTGCCCCGGGCCATTGCCCTCCTCGGGACGGACCAGCTCTGTCGCCTTGCCTTTGGCATCTCCCTCGTTTCCCTCTTTGCCCATATCCCCGCGACACTCATCGACATGGCCCAATTCTGGCGGCATAGCGTGGCCTGCGGCATCCTCGCTCGACTCATGGCCATCCAGGCGAAACTCCCAGACAGCGAGGCCTCTTTTCTCTACGGCATGCTCCATGACGTGGGCCGGCTCATCATGCTCACCCACTATCCCGACGCCTCCCGCGCCCCCCTCCACCTCGAAATCCGCCGCCCACACGGCCTCCTCGAGGCCGAGCGCCACTTCTGGAACTATGACCACACGCAGGTAGCGACCACCGTACTCCAGGCCTGGAAGCTCCCCGATCACCTCATCCTGCCGGTAGCCCTCCACCATACCCCAGGACAGGCCCCGGATGTGCCCGCAGCCACCATCGTCCATCTCGCCGACGCCCTCGCCCACGTCAGCCTTCATGGCCGCAGTGGCATCCAGGCCTTACCTCCGCTCGATGTGGCCAGTATCGAGCGCTTGCCCCTTGCCGAAGGCATCGCCCACACGGTCATCCCCCAACTGGACGCCCATATCGACGAGGTCCTGCACCTCTTCTTTGGCCATGCCTAACGAACTCCAGCAACTCAAAGCCCGTGTCGCCCACCTCGAAGAGGAACTCCTCTACGCCCACACTGTCCTCTTCCAGACCACGGAGGCTGGCTGCTTCCACGAAAGCGTGCTCCAATACGGCTCGCCGGAGGCCATCTTGCACGAAGCCGATGGCAAACTCCGGCTGGTACTCCCATTGGTAGGCGTGGCCTTCTATCTCATCAACGAAGCCACGGCTGACCTCCAGTTGCGCCACCTTCAGGCACCTGCGCCCATCGCGACCGTATTGCCCAACGAATTTGAACGACTCCTGGAAGAACGCCTCATCGCCCAAGCCTTGACCTCCCCACAGGCCATCTTTCGCTCCACCAGGGACCGAGACGCCACCTTGATCCTCCACGGCATTGCCACCCGTTCGCGGGTACGAGGGCTTTTTCTCGGGATGCTGCAGGGGTCGCGTTCCAATCTGCGCCAAAGCGCCGTGGCCCTCCTCCGCCTGGCGTTGGCCAACCTCGCCCATACCCTGGAGAGTTTTGAGCTCTACCGCTTCCTGCATCGCCACAACCGCGAATTGCAAGAACGCAACCATGAGCTGGAAATGGCCCGAGCCCGCTTCTCATCCACCTTCGAACTCATGCCCATGGGTCTTGCCCTAATCCGCCAGGAAGCGGACAAACCGCCCATGGTGCTTGCCCTCAATGCCGTTGCCCGCCAATACAGCCATACCCCCGAGGCCAAGTGTCCTGCCCTCCTCGAGCATATCTTCCCCTGCATCCTTGCCGAGAAAGGACTTTTTGATGCGATTACCGAACCAAAGTCCTTTGGCCCTCTCACCTGCACCTGCCATGGGAAAACGTGCTGGCTCCGCGGCCAGATCGTGCCGGTATGGCCAGAAGAATTCCTCCTCCTTTTTGAGGATCATACCCAGCACTACCATACAGAGCAGGCCCTCGTTGCGGCCCGACGGATCACCCGTATGCTGGAGGCCAACGCCCGCGACCTCACCCTAGCCATCGATGCCCACCAAAACCTCGCCTACGTGAGCCCCAGCGCCCGAACCTTGCTCGGCATTGATGCCGCCCACTTGGTCGGGACTCCAGCCACACGTCTTTTTGCACCGGACCTCGTGGAGCAACTCCTCCTGGTGGACCGCACTGTCCCTCTCACCTTGGAGACCGAACTCACCGCCCATGACGGCACCGCCATTCCCTGCGAGCTCGTGGTCACGCCCCTGCAAGACGATGCCGGGAATTGGGAGCACATCATGGTCGTGGCCCGCGACATCCGGGAGCGCCGCGCCCTAGAAGCCCGTCTCTCCCATCAAACCATGCACGACGGGCTCACCGGTCTCCCCAAGCGGGAGCTGTTTCTATCCTTCATCCACCGCGCCATCCAAGCCAAACATCGCGATCCCCAACGCTTGCCCACTGTGCTCCTCGTCGATGTGCGCCGACTGTCCTCCATCAATGCCACTCTCGGCCACGGGGCTGGCGACGCCCTCCTGCTGCAGGTGGCAAATCGCATCCAAGCAAACGTTCGCGCCCAAGACGCCGTGGCCCGGGTGGGAGCCACCGAGTTTGGCGTCCTCCTTGACACGATTACAGAAGGGCGCACGGCTATCCGCCTCCAGCGCCGCTTGCAGCAAGCCCTGGAAGCCCCTGCTGTCGTGCATGGCCACGAAATCCGCCCCGAAACCGCGTGGGGCATGGCCATGATCCTCCATGTCCAAACCTCTGCCGAGGACTCTTTGCGCCAGGCGGCCATTGCCCTGGCGCAAAGCAAACAATGCCCCCGTTCCCATCTCCAAGTGTTCCGGCCGTCCCTGCGCCAAGCCTTCGAGCACCGCGCCACCTTAGAACACGACCTTGCCCGCGCCTTGGAGGCGAGTGCAGCCGGCACTGGGCCGCTGGCAGTCCATTTCCAACCCATCGTCCTGACGCCGCACTTCACCTTATGGGGCTTCGAGGCCCTCGCCCGATGGCACCACCCCCAGCATGGCAGCATTCCGCCAGCAGTCTTCATTCCCTTGGCCGAAGAAACCGGCCTCATGGAGGCCCTTGGCCACTTCGTCCTCGAGCAGGCCTGCTTCCAGGCTGCGGTTTGGAATACCCTGCGACCCGTCCACCTCTCGGTCAACCTCTCTCCCCAGCAGCTCACTGCCCCAAACCTCGTGGATCGCGTGCGTTCCGTACTCCAAATGACTAGTCTCCCCCCAGAACGTCTGACCTTAGAGATTACCGAATCCACGCTCATGGCCAACCCTGCCATGGCCCTAAATATCCTCTCACGCCTGCGCAATCTGGGGCTGGGCATCGCCATCGACGACTTCGGCACCGGCTACTCTTCCTTGGCCTATCTCCACCAATTACCGGCCACAACCCTCAAAATCGATCGCACATTCATCACGAGCATCCATCATCCCCACACCCAAAACGTGGTGCGCACCATCCTCTCCCTTGCCTTTTCGCTCAACCTCCATGTCGTTGCCGAAGGAGTCGAACAATCCAACCAGGCCATGATCCTCTCCCAGTTCCAGACCCATGCCCTGCAGGGGTTTCTCTTTGCCCGTCCCTTGCCGGCAGACGAAGCAGGACGCCTCTTGGAAACGACCTCCTTTGCTCCGGCAGGGACAAATCGTTCCTAAACCGTCACCACTGCGCCATACTCCTGCCATACAAAACGGACAAAAGCGGCCATCATCGTTCATCCAAGGAGGTCGTATGTCCCCAGATGCTTCCCATCTTCATGAACTCGTTGTCCGCGAGCTGCGCGCGGCGCAAGCCGAACACGACACCTTGCGGGCCCTCCTCGCCGACGCCGACACCCTGCCCGACCTAGCAGACCAAGCTGACCGCCTTCAAACCCACAACCTCCATCTCACCCGCTACCGCGCCGTGCTCCAGCGCTGCCGCGACCTGGAAAAGGCCCTCGAGGCCCTGGAGCGTGGAGACTACGGCACCTGCGAACTCTGCGGCGAAGACATCGAGCCCCGCCGTCTGCTCGCGGTCCCGAGCACCCGCCTGTGCATCAGCTGTCAGGAATTGGTGGAAGACCAGGCCAGCCACACCGCCCTCCACCATCAGCATCGGCTGCGCTAATCGTTTTCTCCCCCCACCCCTCCTTTCTCCCCACCGGGGCTACCATACAGGCCGTCCCGGTGGGCCTATTCCCCTCATTGCCAAGAACGTTCGTCGCCCACGAACCTAAAAACAGCCACCGCACCCTCCTTTGCTCCCGCAGGGCAAAGCGGCCCTCCCTCGCCCTAGAGGTCTCCTCTGGCACGAAGAGCGAGCACTCTTGGCGCGACCATAGGCGCGTCTGCCGCCGAGCACGGCTAGACTTCACCCTTCGGTGCCGCCCCCAAAGCAATGCCGTCACCCCCCTACCGATAGCGCCGCTTAAGAAGGCGCAAGTTCCCTCTGACTCGTGGGCCGAGCACACGTCACTCCAGACGAACGCCACGCCGGGCAAGAATGCACGTTTCAAATTGACTCCCGTGCCACCCCGACTACAACGCCGCGCGGAGGTCATCATGTTCACGCCCCCCATTGCCGACACCTATGATTCCCTTCCTCGACGGATAGGTCCCCTTTCGCGCCATGCCCCCTCTCTTGCCTTCTATCTCCGTGTGTTCGCCGTGGTGGTACGCGCAGCATGGAGCACCCGTAGGGGCTACACCCACGCCATGTGGGTGGAAGACAGTGCCCGCTTTATCCGCGCTGCAGAGGCAACCGGTCTCTCGTTCCACGTGGAAGGGCTCGACCATTTTATCCGTCTCCCTGGCCCGTGCGTGGTCGTGGGCAACCACATGTCCACCCTGGAAACCTTTGCCCTCCCGGCCATCCTCGGGGCGCACCGGCCCATCAGTTTTGTGCTCAAGGAGAGCCTGTTGCGCTATCCTATCTTCCGCCACGTGGTCAGCCGCACCGAACCAATTGCCGTCACCCGCGCCAACCCCCGCGAGGACTTTGAGACCGTGCTCACCCAAGGGGGAGCGCGCCTGCAGGCTGGCCGCAGTGTCGTCATCTTTCCCCAGACCACCCGGACGTTTTCCCTCGATCCAGCGGCCTTCAATTCCATCGGGGTCAAACTCGCCCGCCGCGCCGGCGTTCCTGTCTTGCCCCTGGCCGTGGACACCCGGGCCTGGGGTACTGGACGCATTCTCAAAGACTTCGGCCCGATCCAGCCCGGCATCCCTGTCCGCTTTGCCTTTGCCCCCCCCCTTGCCATTACCGGCAACGGCAAGGCCCAACACGCGGCGATCATCGACTTTATCCAATCCTGCCTTGCCCAGTGGAATCCATGAAACCTGTGCTCGTCCTTGTCACCGGCGGCACCATCGCCATGGCCCCCACGGCCCAAGGCTTTGCCCCCCGCCCTGGCTTTCTCCAGGACCTCCTGGCTCGCGACCCCCGCTTCCAGCACCCGAAACTGCCGCCGTTCACCCTCCAAGAACTCCACCCGCTTGTGGATTCCGCCACCATGCGCCCGGAACGGTGGCAAGCCTTGGCCAACGCCATCGCCGCTGCCCAAGGGGAATACCAGGGCGTCGTCGTGCTCCATGGCACGGACACCATGGCCTACACTGCGTCGGCCCTCGCCTTTCTGCTGGAGCATCTCGCACAGCCCGTCATCCTAACCGGCTCCCAGCTCCCCATGGGCGAACTGCGCAGCGACGCCCCAGACAATCTCCTCGCTGCCCTGCTGCTGGCGGCCCAGCCCCAACTCCCGGAGGTGGTCCTCGCCTTTGGCCATCGTATCCTGCGCGGCTGCCGGGCAACCAAGGTGGACGCCGTCGGCTTTGCGGCCTTCGATTCTCCCAATTATCCGGACCTCGGCAGCCTCGGGATACGCCTTACCCTCCACCGCGAACACCTGCGCCCCTTGCCTCAGGCCCCGCTTCGGCTTCACGGCTTTCACCCGGAAGTTCAGGTGGGCGTCGTGCGGCTCTTTCCTGGCATCAGTGCGGCGTTTCTTGCCAATGTCCTGCGATCCCCCCTGCAGGGGCTCATCCTCGAGACCTATGGCACGGGCAACGGCCCCAGTGATGACCCGGCCCTGCTTTGTACCCTGGAGCAGGCCTGCCGCCGCGGAGTAGTAATCGTCAGCTGTACCCAATGTTTGCGCGGCGGTGTAGACCAACAAAGCTACGCCACCGGCTCGGCCCTGGCCCGCGCCGGAGTGGTGGGCGGCGGCGATATGACTATCGAAGCCGCCCTGACCAAACTCCTCTTTCTGCTCAGCACATCCCCAAGCGCAGACGCTGTGCGCGCTGCCATAGGGCAGGACCTGCGCGGCGAGTGCACGGAAGAAGGCGGCCAT
>CALKRN010000018.1 GCA_937989665.1 uncultured Desulfomicrobiaceae bacterium
ATGTGGCCGATGTCACCCAGGCGCATGCACGGCTCACATGGGCAGGAGACCGATGTCTTTGGCGATGCGGGCTACCAGGGGGTGGACAAACGCGACGAAGTCCAGCAGCGTCACCCCAATGTGAATTGGCATGTGGCGATGCGACCTGGCAAGCGTCGTGCCTTGCCTGAGACGCCTTGGGGCGAGCTGATGGAGAGAATCGAACAGACCAAGGCCCGCATCCGTGCCAAAGCCGAGCACGCCTTCCATGTGGTGAAGAACCTGTTTGGTCACAAGAGGACCCGCTACCGTGGTCTGGAGAAAGGGAGCAAAGTCGTTCACCCTGGGGCTGCCAATCGGGTGCTGGCGCGAAGAACGTTGTTGGTGCCTGACGGGGATAGTGCGCCGAAAGCACCAATAGGGGCAAAATCCCCGGTAAAACTGGGGAAAACGGCCCACTGGGGCATCTTTGCGGAGGAATTCCGCCTCGGGGTCGCGTCCGACTGCCTCGTGCGAACGTCGGGACGGATTTTTGAGGAATTGTTCAGTGCTTCCTTAAAACGCTTCGAGGCACCATGAAATTCAAGATTTTTGCTACTGGCCTGATAACGAAGGATGATAACAACATGCAGAAGATCGACGCAAAAAGCCAAGAGTCCCATTCCGCCGACCTGGTGGCGCAGAACATCGAAAAGCTCAAGGCACTATTCCCGGAACTCATCACCGAAGGGGCCAACGGGACTGCCATCAACATGGACGTCCTCAAGCAACTCGTGGGCGACGCCACCGTCACCGAAGCCGAAGAAAAATACGGCCTCAACTGGCACGGCAAACGCCGCGCCCGGCAACTGGCGCTCACACCTTCAACCGGCACCTTGCGCCCTTGCCCCGAGGACAGCGTCGATTGGGACACCACCCAGAACCTGATGATCGAAGGCGACAATCTGGAGGTGCTGAAGCTCTTGCAAAAGAGCTATGCCGGCAAGGTCAAGCTCATCTACATCGACCCGCCCTACAACACCGGCAAGGATTTCGTTTATCCTGATGACTTTCAGGACAACATCCGCAATTACCTGGAGCTGACCGGACAGGTGGAAGGTGGCAAAAAGATCAGCAGCAATACCGAAGCCAGCGGGCGGTTTCATACCGACTGGCTGAATATGATGTATCCGAGGTTGAAGCTGGCGCAAGGGCTTCTGACTCGTGATGGAGCGATCTTCGTCTCTTGCGACGAAGTAGAGCAACCACGACTCCGGATGGCCATGGACGAAATTTTTGGTCCGGAAAACTTCGTTGCTGATATGGTCTGGGCAGCGGGCCGTAAGAATGACTCCCGCCTTATTTCGGTCTCTCACGAATACATTGTCTGTTATACCCGTGATAGGGGCTTCCTAACTGAGCAGAAGATTGAGTGGCGTCAGCGCAAGAAGGGTATTGAAGATATCTACGCACAATATGAAAAACTCAAGCGCAAACATGGGGCCAACTATGCAGCAATGACTGCAGGATTGAAGAAATGGTACAAGGAATTGGCAGACGGACACCCCGCAAAGGCCCACAAGCATTACTGTCAGATTGATAAATTAGGGGTGTATTTCGCGGCGGATATTTCTTGGCCCGGTGGCGGTGGACCAAAGTATGAGGTTTTGCACCCAATTACTAAGAAGCCGGTGAAGATACCCGCACGCGGGTGGATTACCCCAGACCGAGATAAAATGAAAAGTTGGATTGCCGAGGACAGAGTTCATTTTGGAGAAGATGAAACATCGGTTCCGTGTTTGAAGTCATACCTGAAAGATCAGGAGTATCAAGCGCCATACAGCGTTTTCTATCAGGATGGTCGGGCCGCAACGAAACGCCTTCGCGAACTAATGGGGGGCGACTGCTTCGAATTCCCAAAAGACGAAGCCGTACTCCAGGAACTCATCGGAATGATGACGTCCGGCGACGATGTGATTGTTGATTTTTTTGCCGGTTCCGGCACCACTGGCCACGCAGTCATGCTACAGAACGCCCAGGATAAGCAGAACCGCCGATACATTCTTGTCCAACTACCGGAGCCGCTTGCCCCTGAGAACAAGGAGCAGAAGGTTGCAGCAGACTTTTGCGACAAGCTCGGCAAGCCCCGCACCATTGCCGAACTGACCAAGGAACGCCTGCGCCGCGCCGGGAGGAAGATCAAAGATGAGCACCCCGACTGGCAAGGCGACACGGGCTTCCGCGTCTTCAAGCTCGACACCTCCAACATCCGCGCCTGGAACCCCAAGCCAGCCCAGCTGGAGGCCGAGCTGTTCGCCCACCAGGATCACATCGTCGAAGGCCGAACCGAGGCGGACATCCTCTACGAGCTGCTGCTCAAGCTCGGGCTGGACCTGTGCGTGCCCATCGAGCAGCGTGAGATCGCGGGCAAGACCGTGTATTCCGTGGGTGCCGGGGTGCTGATGGCCTGCCTTGTGCCCGCAATCAGTGCGGCCGATGTGGAGGCGCTGGCGCAGGGCATCGTCGGCTGGCATCAGGACCTCGCCCCCGCCGGGGATACCACCTGTGTGTTCCGCGACAGCGCCTTCGCCGACGACGTGGCCAAGACGAATCTCGCCGCCATCCTGCAGCAGTACGGCATCAAGAACGTGCGCAGTCTGTGAGGGGGTGGCGATGAAACTGCACTTCGAACCGGATCTCGACTACCAGTTGCAGGCCATCGAGGCCGTGTGCGACCTGTTTCGCGGCCAGGAGGTGTGCCAAACCGAGTTCACGGTGACGATGAATACGCCTCGGCAGTTGACGCTGGGTGTGGCCGAGTCGGATCTCGGCGTGGGCAACCGCCTGACGCTCTTGGACGACGAGCTGCTGCGCAATCTGCGGGACGTGCAGTTGCGCAACGGGCTGCCGCCTTCGGGCGCGCTGGCTTCGGGCGATTTCACGGTGGAAATGGAGACCGGCACCGGCAAGACCTACGTGTACTTGCGCACGATTTTCGAGCTCAACAAGCGCTATGGCTTCACGAAGTTCGTGATCGTGGTGCCTTCGGTGGCGATCAAGGAAGGCGTGTACAAGACGCTGCAGATCACCGCGGACCACTTCAAGGGCCTCTATGCCGGCGTGCCCTTCGATTATTTCCTGTACGACTCCAGCAAGCTCGGGCAGGTGCGCAACTTCGCCACCAGCGCCACCATCCAGATCATGGTGGTCACGGTCGGCGCCATCAACAAGAAGGATGTGAACAACCTTTACAAGGACAGCGAGAAGACCGGCGGCGAGAAGCCCATCGACCTGATCAAGGCCACAAGACCCATTGTCATCGTCGACGAGCCGCAGAGCGTGGATGGCGGCCTGGAAGGCCGGGGCAAGGAAGCGCTGGACGCGATGCACCCGCTGTGCACGCTGCGCTATTCGGCGACCCATGTGGACAAGCACCATATGGTGTTTCGCCTCGACGCGGTGGATGCCTACGAGCGCAAGCTGGTCAAGCAGATCGAAGTTGCCTCGGCCACGATCCAGGATGCGCACAATAAGCCCTACGTGCGCCTGATGTCCGTGTCGAACAAACGCGGAAAGATCAGCGCCGTGGTGGAGCTGGATGTGCAAACGGCCCAATCCATCCAGCGCAAAGAGGTGATGGTGTCCGACGGCGACCGGCTCGACGAGCTGAGCGGTCGGTCGATCTATGCCGACATGCGCATTGGCGAGATCAACGTCAAGCAGCAATACCTGGAGCTGCGCTTTCCCGGTGGCGAGGTGTTCCTGCAGCCTGGGCAGGCGCATGGCGACGCGGACCCGCTCGCCGTTCAGCGGGAGATGATCCGCCGCACGATTCACGAGCATCTGGACAAGGAAAAGCGCCTGCGTCCGCTGGGCATCAAGGTGCTGTCGCTGTTCTTCATCGACGAGGTGGCCAAATATCGGGCATATGACGCCGACGGCAATTCGGTAAAAGGGCCGTATGCGCGGATATTCGAGGAAGAGTACCGGCGTGCGGCGAAGCTGCCGACCTATCGCGCGTTATTCCAGGATCAGGACATCGACCGTTGCGCGGAGGACGTCCACAACGGCTACTTCTCGATCGACAAAAAGGGCGGCTGGGTTGACTCAGCCGAGAATAACCAGACGGCCCGTCAGAATGCCGAACGTGCTTACAACCTCATCATGAAGGACAAGGAAAAGCTGCTGTCTTTTGATACGCCGTTGAAGTTCATCTTCTCCCACTCGGCGCTGAAGGAAGGCTGGGACAATCCCAATGTGTTCCAGATTTGCACCTTGCGCGATATCCAAACCGAGCGCGAGCGGCGCCAGACCATCGGTCGTGGCCTGCGGCTGTGCGTAAACCAACACGGCGAGCGTGTACGGGGCTTCGAGGTCAATACATTGACCGTGATCGCCACCGAAAGCTATGAGCAATTCGCGGAGAACCTGCAGAAGGAGATCGAGGCCGATACGGGCATCCGCTTCGGCGTGGTCGAGATGCATCTGTTCGCCGGCATTGCCGCCGTCAGCCCGGAGGGACAGGCGGTGCCGCTCGGGATGGAAGGCTCCACGGCGCTGTGGGAACACCTGAAAGCCGCCGGACATATCGATGCCAAGGGCAAAGCCCAGGACTCGCTGAGGGCGGCGCTGAAGGATGGGACGCTGGTGCTGCCCGCCGCGTTCGAGGGGCAGCGCCAGCAGATCGTCGAGGTACTGCGCAAGGTGTGCGGGCGGCTGGACATCAAGAATGCCGATGAACGCAGAACCGTGCCGCTGCGCAAAGGGATTGATGGCAAGGCTCTATACCTCTCCGATGACTTTAAGGCGCTCTGGGATCGCATCAAGCACCGCACGACCTACCGCGTGCAGTTCGACAATGCCAAGCTGGTGGGAGACTGCATTGATGCGCTGCAGAAGGCACCCCCCATCCCAAAGGCCCGTCTGCAATGGCGGAAGGCCGATATCGCCATCAGCAAGGCCGGTATCGATGCCACCGAGAAGGACGGCGCCGCCACGGTGGTGCTCGATGAGGCGGATATCGACCTGCCCGATCTGCTGACCGACCTTCAGGATCGCACCCAGCTCACGCGCCGCACCCTCGTCAACATCCTCACGGAAAGCGGGCGACTCGATGACTTTCGGCGCAATCCCCAGCAGTTCATCGAGATGGCTACCGAAGCCATCAATCGCAGTAAGCGACTGGCACTGGTTGACGGCATCAAGTACCAAAAACTTGGTGATGAGTACTATTACGCGCAGGAGCTGTTCGAGCAGGAGGAGTTGACTGGCTATCTCAAGAACATGCTTTTAGACACACGCAAGTCCATTTATGAACACGTGGTGTACGACTCCGCGCTGGAGCGCGACTTCGCCGACGCGATGGAGAAGAACAACGCCGTCAAGCTTTACGTCAAGCTGCCGGGCTGGTTCGAGGTGCCCACGCCGTTGGGGCCTTACAACCCCGATTGGGCCGTGCTGGTGGAAGTCGATGGGGTGCAACGCCTGTACTTCGTTGTCGAAACAAAGGGGAGCCTGTTCGCGGACGACCTGCGGGACAAGGAACGCGCAAAAATTGAATGCGGCAAAATGCACTTCGCTTCGCTTGCGGACCAAGAGGCACATCCTGCCCGTTATGTCGTGGCGCGCTCGCTTGATGATGTATTGGCTGCACGGTGAAGCATACCGTTGTAGCCACCCCCGCCCATGTGGCCGATGTCACCCAGGCGTATGCGCGGCTCACATGGGGAGCCCTGTCTTTGGCGATGCGGGCTGATCCCGGGGGTTGAGAAGCGCGAGGAGAGCCAAGGCAGGGCCGTGAAGTGGCATGTGGCGATGAGGCATGGCAAGCGTCGTGCCTTGCCTGACACGCCTTGGGGCGAGCTGATGGAGAAAATCGAACAGACCAAGGCCAGCATCCGTGCCAAAGCCGAGCACGCCTTCCATGTGGTGAAGAACCTGTTTGGTCACAAGAAGACCCGCTACCGTGGTCTGGAGAAAGGGTGCAAAGCTGTTCACCCTGTTTGGCCTGGCCAATCTGGTGCTGGCGCGAAGAACGTTGTTGGTGCCTGACGGGGATATTGCGCCCGCTGTACGGTAAAAAGGGGCAAAATCCCCGGTAAAACCGGGGAAAACGGCCCGCTCAAGCCACTTTGTCGAGGATTTTTGTCTCAGCATGACCTCCGACACTCACGTTCAGGCGTGAAAAGGAACTTCCCCTGAATTGTTCAGCGCTTCCTTAACTGATCAACACAAGCTCGCCCTCTCTCGCCACAGTCAAGGTCCCTGCACCAGAAGGTGCGTTTGACTGGCCTCTCCCCCCAGCAGCGGGTTTAGAGAATCCGCGGGTGGAGGAAAATAAGAAGCTCCTGCTTGGACGAAGCCGTTTCATCCTGACGGAAGAGTCGGCCGAGCAAGGGGATATCGCCAAGGCCAGGGATCTTTTGCGTCGCCGAGCGATCCGAAGATTTCAGGACCCCGCCAATGACGATGGTTTCGCGATCGCCGACAATCATCTTCGTGCGCGCGGATTTGGTCTCGATATCCCGTCCTGTGGCGGTGGGGCTGTCGTCACTGACCTCCACATCAAGAATAAGTTTGTTATCCGGAGTAATTTGCGGCTGGACCGAGATCTTGAGCACTGCTTCCGTGTACTCGGTCGTCGTGCCACCACTCTGGGACTCCCCACTCGTGGCCAACTTGATTCCCTGTTTGATCTCTGCTCGGTTGTTATTCAAGGTGACAATGCGCGGCGAAGAAACCGTCTTCACGAGGTTCTTGGTCTCGCCCAAGCGCAGGGAGGCATCGAGGGTCCAGAGGTCCTTGCCGAAGATCTTGCCGATGGTTCCGTCCAAGGCCAACCCCGGTGCCGCCAACGGGGCATTGAAGCCAGAGATGGTGTTGTCCCACTGATACTGCTCCGTAGGATTGGTACCATACCGCGTGGCCACGCCCCAACGGATGCCGATATCGCGCTGGAAATCATCCGTAGCATATACGAGCCGGGCCTCGATGAGCACCTGGCGCTCAGGGCGGTCGAGCTTGGCGATATAACCCTGGACTCGTTGTAGGGCCGGTTCAATATCCGTAACAATCAACGTATTGGTGCGAGCGTCCGATGCCACTTTCCCCCGAGGTGAGAGCATTTCTTTCACCTTAGGTTCAAATTCCGCCGCCGTGCTGTAGTTGATCTGGATATATTCCGTCCGAGTGGGCAGCACATTCTCCAGACTTTCTTTGGCCTTGGCCTCGGCCTCACGGGCACGCTGCAGATCCTCGTTTTCCTGCCGCAGCCGATCCAACGGCGCGATGCGAAGCAAGTTTCCTCGCTCGACCATGCCAAGCTTCTTTTGGAGCAAAATAAGGTCCAAGGCCTGGTCCCAGGGGATATCCACCAGCTTGAGGGAAATGGAACCCGAGACGCCTTCGTCGAGGATAAGGTTATACCCCCCCACCTCACTGATAAGCCGCAGGACGTGCTCCACCTTGGCCTCCTGCAGGTCCAAAGTAATGGGGACACCGCGGTATTCCTTTTTCATCCCTGGAAAAAGGGTGCCCAGCTCTTGGTTTTCTTCCTTTTTGACGGGGGAGGGACGCTCCGCTGCCGCTTCGGCCGTTCGAATCGTCAAGGAGTCGAGGGCCAAGCGCAGGCGAGTCACCCCACCCTCCCGCGCGGTGGTGACCGCGGGGCGGCCCACGCCGAAAAACACCAATTGGGCGTCTGGCCCTACGTTTTGGGCCTGCACCCGCTGCACGGGACTATTTTGGATGCGATACGTCGTGGCCAATGCCGGACGGAACTGGGCACCGGGCAACACGAGGGTGAATGCCTCTCCCTTCGCCCCCGGGATCACCCGTACCGGCTCGGCAGAGGAGAGCAAGACCGTGAATTCGCGATCACCTGCCGTAAATTCAATGGCGTCCACAAGGGCCGTCGTTGGTTTCGGCGCAGCTTTCGCAAGAGAAGAAGGCGGAAGCGGAGCAATTGGCGCGGTCTGGGCTGGGAGCACCAAAAGACGCGCTCGCCCTTGATCTCGCGACAGGAGGTATCGGACCGGAGTCGCCAATTCGACCATAATGGCAGACGCCTTGCCGCCTTGTTCTTCCACGGTGATCCGGTGCACCACCCCCTTCCCCTCTTGTGCAGGGACAAAACTCGGTGTGGCAGGGGCAATGCGGACAACCAGCCGCTGGGCCATGTCATAGTCCACAAACAGCTCGGATCCCGGCTGCACCGGAAACTCCACCACCGTACCCTCAGGGGTCTCCTCAATCGTCATGGCACCGAGGATCGAAGGAGAAGCAGCCATGGCCGACGCCACCACCGCTGTTCCAGCCTCCCCACGAGGGCCTCCAGCACGATGGGCGCAGCCGACAAGAACTGCCATCACCAATACCAGGATCCCCACGCCGCAATGCTTCATACCCATATCCCACTCCCTTTATTCATTGGGGCGCAACGAGAGCGTCACGGTCTGCGTTCGCTCCTCACCAAGGATGTCATACGTCTTTTCTTCGATGATGAGCACACCGTTGCGAATCTCTTTGATAACGCCGCCATATAACCCAATCCCCATACCCGGACGAACAATAAAGCTTTTGCCATCAGGCATTTGGACGACCCCGATCCCTCCTCCTTTCCGAGGCGTCAAGATCCCCACCAATTTAAGAGTCCGGACATCTACGGTCTCCAGCGGACTCGCCGGCTCCCGTTGACGATCCTGACGTTGAGCGATTTGCCGGGCCTGCTCCACTGCACGAATCTGGATGAAGGACATAAATGGGTCTGGGCGTCCGCTGGCTTCGTACGGCTCGAAACGAGGATGGATCCATTCAGGCAGAGTAGCCTGCGTGGCGTTCTTTTGGGTCCCTTCTCCTTGTTCGAGAGAAGCGGGGGCATCCGCTGCCCACGCCCACCCAGAAAGCATCAACACCCCCGCAATCCAACGCATCATTTTTTCTTTTCCTGCTGTTTTTTACGGGCTTCGATCTCGGCCTCAGTGAGGGCTCGATACACTACCAGACTGACGTTCGCATTGAGACGCTTTTCCGTAGGCGAAAAGTCTGCCACCGGAGTAAACTGGACATTTTGGATGCCCACCAACCGGTCCAACCGCGCCAGGTGATCGAAATAACCCATCAGACGATGGAACGGACCTGAGACCTGAATACTAACCGCTCGGGTCGCATAGAAATCCGCCTGGGTCTCGGCCCCTGGCTGGAAGAGGAGAAACTCCACCCCTTCATCGCGGCCAAGCTTCTCGAAGGAGGCAAGCAGTCGCTCCAAGGCTTGGGCATCTTCCGGCAGCAGCGTCTTGGCGTAGAGAAATTCCAGCTTCCGCCGCTCCACATCCCGCTCAAGCTCTGGGAGCCGAGCGGCCTGCAACCGATACTTGGCAATCTCTGCATCCAAGGCGGCGATGTTGTTCTGGATTTGCGCAATCTGTGCCATCTGCGGGTCAATGACAAAATACCACCATCCCACACCCACTAGGGCCAACAAAAAAACCCCCGCAGCGGTCTTTTTCCACCACGCCAAGCCTTCCCATGCAGCGATGAGAGCCGCTTTATCCATGGCGACCATCCTTGGCTGCTGGAGTGCTCCACTGGGGGCCTGGGTCCTTCGGAGTGACGGAACACGAAAAGGCCACCAGCCCTCGACCTTGCACATCCCGCCGCGAAGTGCGCTGCGTATCTACCCGGGCAATGAATGGCGATTGCCGCAAGGCCTCGACATAGGCCGCAAAGGCCTGATTATCGAGGGCCACCCCGGAAAGGGTCATTTGCCCGTCAGCAGCGAGGGTTAAACTCTCGAACCACAGACGCTCCGGCGGTATACTCGCCACAAGGGCATCGAGAAAGCGCACAGGTAAGCCCTGCCGTAAGCGCACCTCTTTAATGACTTGAATGCGGTGCTCGATGGACTTTAGCTCATCCACATATTGGTTGGCCTTACCAATCTGGGCAAGAAGGAGATTCTTCGTTTGCGTGCGCTCCTGGACAGCTCGATGGAGCTCCTCGATTTGCGCCTCAAAGTACCAATACGATGCTCCCAGCAGACCACCGACCACCACGACACCAAAGATAGCGAAAAAGATCGTCCATCCTTTGTCCGAAGCCTTGGCTCGGGTTTGCTGGGGCAATAGATTGATGGTGATCATACAATTCCTCGCAAACAAAGGCCAAAGGGCACGGCAAATTGGGGCGCCACTGCGGCGAGGTATTCAGGCTGAAAATGCGATTGCCTTACCTCTACTCTCCGGAAGGGATCGAAGAGCTCCACTTTGAACCCCAATTCTGTGGCAAAAAGATCGGCGATACCTGGCAGCAGCGCCCCGCCACCCGAGAGGAAAAGCTGGTCTGCCACAACAGCGTCCGCCGAGGAAGATTCATAGAACCCAATAAGGCGTTTGACTTCGTCACACCACGCCACGAGCGTCTGGCGCACAGCATCCCGCGCCGCTTCCGTATCCGCAGCCGAGGCCGGGCCATGGAGCTTCACCCGCTCGGAGTCTCCTCGTGATATTCCGAGCCGCTTGGAGAGGGCTTCCGAAAGACTGCGACCTCCAAAACTGACCTCCCGCAAGAACACGGGTTCAAAATGCATAAGGATACAAAGTACACTCTGCGTGCCACCGATGTCGAGAAGATAGACAGGTTTGGTTTTGAACTCTGGATAGTTGAACTCAAAGGCATTGCAGATAGCAAAGGCATCGACGTCCACGACAGATAGCGAAAGTCCCGCTTGAATCATGGATTCTCTCAAGTCGTGCACTGCCTTTTTCTTGCTCGCAACCAAAAGCACTTCGTGGGTTTTTTCGCGCGGCCCGGCAGCCAAATATTGGTAATCGAGAAACACATCGTTGATATCGAAGGGAATGTATTGCCGGGCATCACGCTGTACGGCCTCGTCAATGGCCTTGACCGATTCCGCTTCACACACCACCCGTTTGACGATGACCGAATGCCCCGCCACCGATGAGGCAACAACCTTGTCTTTGATCTCGAGGTGCTGGAAAAGCGCCAACACCTTATTGCCCACAGCGCCTGGGGCATCCGTATCACCTGGCTGCCAAGGAATACGGCCAAGGCTTTCCAAGCGCACTATGCTTCCCCGCGCCGAAACCTTCAAGACCTTGAGCCACTCACTGCCCAAGTCCACGCCAAGACCGATCCTAGTCTTGGAGAAAAAACTCATTCCTTTCACAGCAACATCTCTCCATTCCACGAGCGCTACATCGGCAGCCAACAGCGCCACAGAAAAAACTCATTCCTTTCACAGCAACATCTCTTCAGCACCCAGCATTTCCCAGTCCGTTTCACGCATGGCACCATAACTGTGATTCACCGTAGCAAGACTATCGCACTCGTGCAAGAGATTCACCCTAAGAAAACTCAATTTTTTCCATATTGGCACAAAGTCTGCTTAATTTGCCTGGAAACGGTAATTTTTTCCAGGAGGCAGTATGGGGTTGTCGCCATCACTCTATATCGGCACCACCGGCGTCCTGACCCATCAAACCGGGTTAGCCGTTGTTTCCCACAACATTGCCAATATGAACACCGTGGGATTCAAGGCCTCAAGCCCGCACTTTCAGACCCTTTTAAGCGAAAGTCTGGCAACAGCCCTCCCCTGGTCCAACCAAGTGGGGCAGGGGAGTAGCGTCGCCGCAGTCCTCAAGGACCTTGACGTCGGACCGCTGGAAACAACCACCTTTGGTACGGACATCGCCATCGGTAGCGAGCACGGCTGGTTTGTTCTCAGTGATGCACGTGGCGCCATACGCTACTCTCGGGCAGGGAATTTTCGCTTTGACCGCGAAGGCTACCTTCGAAACCCTTCTGGACTCTTTGTCCATGGGGTACCCCCCAAGAGTCCGGAAGCCGGGAGTGGGGAACCTATCCGCCTCGCCCTTACCCCCGATCCGCAGGACCCCACCGCCAGCGTGGCCATGTCTCCGGGTCAAGCCACGGCGGTCATCAATTTTGCTGCCAACATCAATGCCGCCAGCCAGGACACCGCCCTTTCCACCACATCCACATTCACGGGACTCTTCGAAGCCTGGGATGCCAGCACGAACAGCTTCCCAAGCGGTGCCTACCTCTCGAGCTTGACCGTCTATGACAGCACAGGCGCGGCCCATGGCCTTTCCTTCCTCATTGACCCCGCCACTGGCGCACAGAATCTCCTCACGGACCACCGCATCATGGAGTTTCTCCTCACTACCGACCCGGCCAGTGACGGCAGCGGCAAGACCACAAAGCGCGGTATCCTCGCTGCCGGGACACTTACGTTCTCTCCAGAAGGCGAACTCCTGCAAATGAGTCTCTTTTCGGGAGCCAACGACGACCCGGCCACCTGGACCCCCGTGCCCCTGGATGCTGAGGGCTATCCCTTGCTACCGGTGTCCTTTGCGGGCGCTCCTCCCCAAAATATCCGTATCAACCTCGGATTACACGACACCCAGACCCCACCGGCGTGGAGCAATCCCAACGCCACCCTGGCCACCCTCGGCAATAGCGCCATCAACCTCCCTGCCCTTGGGGGGCCACTCAAAAACGCCCTTGCCATGACCAGTTACGTGGGGCCCTCGGCAACCATCAACCAAAACCAAGATGGCTTTGGGATTGGCTACTTACAGGAGGTGTTCGTGCGCGGCGACGGCATGCTCCTCGGCAAGTACTCCAACGGGCAGGACCTGGAGCTCGCCCGCCTCGTGCTCGCGGACTTCACCAATCCCCAGGGACTGCGCAGCGAAGGGGGCAATCTCTATGCGGCTGTCCCGGAAGCCGGAACCGTCCGCTATGGCTTTGCAGGGACCAAACGCTTTGGCCACGTCTACGGCAATAGCCTGGAGCAAGCCAACGTGGATTTGGCCACAGAGTTCGTGCGCATGATCTTGTATCAAAAAGGCATTGAGGCCAACGCCAAGGTCATCACCACCGCGGACCAGGTCATCCAAACTGCTCTTCAGACGAAACGAGTCTAAACGAGTCTAAGGGATCGCTACGATGGCGCGTACTGAGCAATAGGCAGGCCCACCCAGCCAGAGCCCGTCTTCTTGGGCACGGACTTCTAGCACCTGGCGGCTCGGCTGCTCCACGCGGACCCCATGAGCCCACGGCAGGTGAGGACAGGCTGCCACGAGGGCCAATGTCCCAGAGCCACAGGCCGTCTCAAGAATGGACGAGGCCAGAGCGCGCACCCAAACCAGCGGATAGATCCCAAGCCTTGTCTCCTCATGGCGAAACCAGATACAGCCGACGGCGGCCTCGCTCTCAAGGTCCAATCGCTGGCGCCACACCGCCGCTTCCTCATGGCAGGTCCGGGCGTTGAAGGGAAAGCGCTCAGCATCCAAAAGCAAGTGCACGATCCCAGGCAAACGGACGATCCACGCCCCGGGGGCAACAACTTGGGCGCGAACGTTCCCCGGCACCCGTACCGAAGCCTGCCAGTGCTGAGCCTCTCGATGCGCCACCACCGCCACCGGGGCCTCCATCCCTGAGGCCGCTACAGCCACGATCGCGCCCGGCCGAACCCGGCCTCGTTCCACCAGGAGCACCGCCATCGCCCGACAAGCATTGCCACAGAACTCACCACCCATCATGGCCAAGCGCGGCACACCCGCAGCGAGGTCCACGAACCCGACCTGTTCGCCCCCCAAACCCTCTGCTCCCATGATCCACGCCGCCACCTGCGCCCGATCTTCCGGCGGTACCGGCGTGACCACAAGCACTGTGGGGTTGCCACCAGGCACGATTTTGACGCAATCAAGCTCCATACCCCCCATCCTCACCGCGGCGCACGTGGTGACGGCCCCTCAAGGGCATCGCTGCTTCATCACAAGAGGCCACGCCGGGATAGCGCGCTCACCTAGCCCCGCACCCCGTTGAGGCTCCGTCCCCCCGCCTTGGGGATAGCCCTCGAGCTGGGCAATCCGCCTTCAGAAAAGCAGCACCGGGGAGGGCATGGGCCCGTTCCTCGCACCATCTTTTGTCCCGCCATCTCCGCTGCAACTGGCGCATGTCCCGCACAAAGACGACACCCACTCCTTCACCGCTTTTTATCCCGCCATTCTCGCTCTCCGGCACTGCCCACAAAGACGAGAGGCCATGGTTTGAAGCGAAGGCATGGCCCAATCGTTGGCAGGCGCAGTCTTGCACGCCATCTCAGCGTGATGCGTGGCAGGGGAACTCCCCGGAACAAAAGAACGCTGTATAGGCGTTTACCGTGGCAAACAGGTCAGCCACGGAACTTATCTCAAAGGGACTATGCATGGACAGCACGCCTGGACCAAAGTCCACCACGCGCACGCCATAGGCAGCCAGGTCTTTGGCCACCGTACCGCCGCCTCCTTCATCCACCTTCCCCATGGCCGCAATCTGCCAGGGGATATCCCCAAGAAGCCACCGCAGCCAGGCCAGGTACTCGGCGTCCGCCTCGCTGGCACCGTATTTGCCCCCATGGCCCGTGTATTTGGCAAATACCGGTCCATAGCCCAACAACGCTGCATTGGCCTTATCATGGACGTCTTGGTAGTCGGGGTCCAACGGGCAATGTACGTCTGCAGAGAGGGCGAGACTTCCGGTCATCACCTGGCGCAAAGGACATCCAGGTTCCCAGGCATCGATGAGGTCCTCCACGGTATAGCGCAGCAAGCGTGACTTGGCGCCGCTGGCGCCTTCAGAACCAGTCTCCTCCCGGTCCCATACCACGAGCATTGTGGTGTATTCTGGAGTCTGGGCAGCAAACAAGGCCGTGGCCGCGGCAAAGACACAGAGCCGATCATCCTGACCATAGGCCCCGATCATCGAGCGGTCGAACCCTACCCGCCGCGCCGGCCCAGCTGGTACGGCCTGGAGTTCTGCGCTCGTCAGGTCCTCCTCCGTGATGCCATAGCGTTCATGGAGCAAGGCGAGGACCATCTGCCGCGGGCCGTCCTCTTCCCCTGGTCCTGGCTCATGGCCAACGGCAAGGTTGAGTTTTTCCCCTCCAAAGGCTTTCTCCACCGTCTGCTCTTTCTGGGCCTTCGCCAAATGCGGGAGGAGATCCAAAATGGTAAATACCGGATCCGCGGGGTCTTCCCCGATGACAATGCGATGCACCGCGCCGTCACGAGTGGCCACGACGCCGTGAAGGGCAAGGGGACGGGCCAACCATTGGTACTTCTTGATGCCTCCATAGTAGTGGGTCTTGAACTGGGCCACCTGGGCCTCTTCCACCAATGGCCGCTGCTTGAGGTCCAAATGTGGCGTATCTCCATGGGCGGCGATGAGGCGGAACCCGGCCCGCAGCGGCTGTTGCCCACGACGCACCACAATCACCGCCTTGTCACGAAAGGATATACAAGCAGTGGCTTCACCGATTCCTACAGAAAAACCATGACTTGCCGCCTGCATCCTAATCCAGTTAACGGTTTCCCGCTCGGTCTTACATTGAGAAAAAAAGGCGATACATTGATCGACAATTTTTTCACGCTGCACAACATCGTTTGGATTATGATACCGCCGCCACGCATTGGTAGGTGTATATTCGAGAGAAATCCCCATGAAAACTCCACGCCACAGACTGGATAAAAAGAAAAAACTCGTCTTTCTAGTTATCTAACTTTTCGAAATACGATTTTTCTGCCCCACACTTTGGACACAACCAATCCTCGGGCAATTCCTCAAAAGCTGTTCCTGCAGGGATATTGCGCTCGGCATCGCCTTCCTGCGGGTCATAGACATAGCCACAGGGACATTCCCAACGTTCC
>CALKRN010000019.1 GCA_937989665.1 uncultured Desulfomicrobiaceae bacterium
TTCTTGCGCACCGCCTCGATGATGGTCTTGGGGTCGATGCGCTCGTGGACGTGGAGCGAGACGGTTGGCACCTCGAACGACGTGCGCTCGGCTTTGCCCGCCCAGACCAGTTGCGGGTCGAGGTGCGGGTCGTAGGCGTAGCGCTTCTTCTTCTGCTCGGCGTCCGGATCGGTTTCGGGCGTTACCAACCCAACCGGCGGGTTGTTGACGCGCTGCTTGTCCCTGTGTTCGTAGGTTTCGATCGGAGGTTTAGTCTCGGTCTTCTTCTTTCCTGCCATCAAATCCTTCCTATCGGTTTCGTCATGCGTTGATTCGGGAGGCTAAAGATTGTTCCCCATCACAGGGGAATCTTTCGCTTTTCGCTGTCTTAAGACGCTTTCAGATACTGCGCAGGAAATGACTTGAGCCATTGGACCAAATGTATCTTCATGGAGTTCCATCGGTCGCTCGATTTCGTTCGACACGTTTACGGATCGATATACAACACCTTGCAACGCCTATTGCCAACGCCTCCTTCGGGGCATTGGGATTCTTGCAGTCGAGTGCATCATCGGCACGCAGCTCCAGCCATGCCTGGTCCTTTTCGTGGACTGCTTTGACGGCGCTGCGGTGCTCTCGCAACGGAGCCGAGAGCGACTCGGGCAGCATGGTTATGCGAACCTTGGTAATCTTGCCGCCCCTGGCGGAACGTTCGCTGCGAGAAAAGCTTCTTGCCGTTGCTCGAGGCGTTTCGGTGCGCGCGAGAAACGCGCTGGAGGATCTCCCGTGGGCGGTGAGGAACCCTTCGCTCTTGTTTGCACGCCCGCTGGCATCGGGTTCAATCCTCGTTTTTGCCAAATCCCCCGTCGCTCAAGGCACTCATGAGGGGCGTACTCATAACCTTGGAGGTCTCGTCAAGGCCCAAGTCCGCTTTTTTCGCGGCCGTCCAAAAGCCAAACCCCTCCGACACGTTCCGACCGCGCACAAGCAGCTTGTCTCGGCGCAGGAAAAGTCGGCCGGTGAGGAACTGGCGCAAAAGGCCAAGAAGGAACGTGGGGGAGCAAGCTGAACGATAGGCGTCAGCCGCACGCGCAGCGAAGCGGCGTCAGGTGGAAGCGCTTGTTAGCCGGCGCCCTGCTTCCCTACTATCACCAAACAACTTGAACAGCATACCTGGCAATGTTGGGGTCTGCACTTACCAACACCGCTTCTTCAACAAGGGCTTGCGCAACCAGCAAACGATCAAACGGGTCTTTGTGGTGTGCAGGCAAATTTTCCAATGCCAGCACATGCGCCAGCGTAATCGGCAGTATTTCAACGTTGTTAATTCGTTGTTGACCTTCTATGATCTCTTTCAGGGGCAGAGCCAGCCGCAGTTTTCCCAACTGAAGTTTGATTTGTATTTCCCAGACGCTGACCGCGCTGAGCAACAGAATGCTCTGGCGATCCTGACAAAGTGCCCGAACGCGTGGCGAGAGTTTGGCGGGCTCACTATCCCACCAGATAAACGTGTGCGTGTCCAGTAGCAACTTCATGCGTTGCCCGTCCAGAATTCTTCAGGTAGAGGTTCGTCAAAGTCTGGGCTCGTCCAAATTGCTCCTGCGTGTAAACCTGCCACACGAGCGGAGACAGGCACAAGACGGGCAACAGGCGTCATCTCATCGGTGAGAATCCATTCGACTCCTGAGGCAAGCTGGGAGAGCAACTCTTGTAATCGTGTTTGCGCTTCCTTCACATCAATTTGTTTGGTCAACATGGAACCTTCTCCTTGTGAACTGATTCGCGATCACGTTGCGCTGGCTAACGACCTGCGCTTCACCTGCGCCGCGAAGCGCAGGAAAGCGGTGTCAGGTGCAAGCGCGTGTGAGGTGGCGCTGTTCAAAAATACGGTAAGGCGCTTGTTGTTCAAGAAGCTGGGATTGAATTGCTCCATTGGCAGAATAATTTGTAATGACCAATTCTGTAATTTTGCCGCGCTTTGCTCCATTGCAATTAATGGCACGATTAGCCAGAACTTCGTCAATAGCAAAATATTCAGACTGATACAAAGAGCGCACAGTAGGAGTATCAGAATTAGAGACCATGATATAAACATTGTTCTTACTCAATTTCATGCAAATATCCCGTAGTCGTTCTTGGTCTTGCAGGCCAAAGCCATTGGCATAGTAAGAAGTAAAGTTGGCTGTTGGCGAAACAGGAACATAGGGTGGGTCGAAGTACACCCAATCACCTGGCTCTGCTCTATCGATGACTGTGTCAAATGCAGCGCAGAGGATTTCGACATTTTGTAATGCTTGAGAGACTGCCCATAGGTTATCTCGATCCAGATACTTCGGTGATTTATATCGCCCGAATGGCACATTGAATTGTCCTTTCCGATTGACACGATACAAACCGTTATACCCTGTTTTGTTCAGATAGATCATCCTCGCGGCTCGTTCAGACAGCCTCAATTTCCAAGGGTCTTTTCTGCGAACCTCGTAGTAAAATTCTTTGTCGTGGGGAAATTCCGACAAGACACGGATAACTTCAGCTACGTGGTCACGAATAGCCAAATACGTATCTATGAGTTCCGCATTGATATCGGAAAGAATCGCGCGCCGAATATGATTTTCTCGATACAGGCGAAAGAAGAGCGCCCCACTACCCACAAATGGTTCATGATATGTGTTGAAGCAGACTGGTTTGCGTTCTAGCAATGCATCTGCTAATTGAGTCTTGCCGCCAGCCCATTTGAGAAAAGGTCGTGGAACAGGTAATCGACTCATTTTTACAGTCCAAAATACAGGCGCAACCAATCTTCTAGTTCGTCAAACCAGACCACCTTGCCTGTGGACATCAAATAACCGCGCATATTCGCAGAAAAGCCTTCGCCATCAATCACTACTATTCCTGGGATTGGCCAATGGGCTATGTCTTGAATCGTAGCGGGGACTTTCTCTTCCGCTGTCCCGGGCGTGGCTTGAAATTTACATTCAATGCCCAGTTGTTTACCACTCTTCTCATCAGTGATTACCACGTCAATGTATCGTTGTTGTCCCCATAACCTTCTTGCTGCCCTCACTTCCGTTTGTGCTCGCAATCCAAGACGTTGCGCAAGAGCAACGACTCGTTGTTTCAGTTCATCGCCACTTTTTGGAGCAGTTCCTTTTCCTGGCATGTCGTAGTACTCCTGAAAGTATATCGCCTTTATTTTACCACGCGAATGTTCTACTTCTATTGGGTCAAGGCAATAAACTTAGAGTAGTACCTAACCCTGGTTAGCTCGAGCCGTCAACGCCGCATCGTTGAGAGGCCTGAGCAAGTGGATGCGTTGCGCAAGAAGCGCGCCGAGGCCGAAGCCAAGGCCAGCCTGCATTCTCCCCGTGCTCTTCAATATTCGGCGACCTGTTGGCCAAGCCGTAGGGTTTCCCGAACAAGACGCTGGGGACGCCGTCCTTTTTTGAGCTGGCAAGACAGTAGAACAGAACCAGGATGGGCGTGGGTGGGGTCTCCCCATTGAGACCATCTCTGGAGACAATGAAGTCGGCGCGCTGTGTACCGCCTACCGCCTGCTGCATACCCAGGCCGCAGGCGCTCAGGCAGCCCATGTTGGCCCGCAGGTAGAGCAATGGAGGCAGGGGAGTTGGGCTGCCTGGTACGGTATCCTCGAGGGAGTCCCTGAGGCTTCTGAACGGGGACACCCATGCAACTAAAACGCCCCGATGGGCTCGGGGCGTGGTGCGGATTTGCGCAAGGGTGTGCTTGCGTTGGGTTATTTCAGATGGGCCGCCAGGACTTCGGCCATGTGGCGGACCTCGAAGCCGTGTCCGTGCTGCACCGCTCCGCCTCGCAGCTGCAGGACGCAGCCGGGGCATTCGGTGACGAGGGTCTCGGCGTGCGTGCGGGCGACATCAGCGAGCTTCAGTTTGAGGATATTTTCCGAAATGCCTGGGAACTTGGCCGAATAGGTTCCGCCAAAGCCGCAGCAGACCTGCTCGAGCTCGGCCGCGGCGTACTCGTAGCCCGCGGTTTGGAGCAGTTGCCGGGGTTCTTCCGTAACCCCCATGCCCCGGCACAGGTGGCAGGGGGCGTGGAGGGTGGCCCGCTCCATGGTTTGGCGGAAGTGGTCAGGAGCGAGACCTAAGCGCGAGACAAAGACGGAAAACGGCATGACCTTGGCCGCGAAGGCGCGCACTTCCGGCGTGCTTCCGAGGAGCTGGGCGTAGCCGTGTGCCAGGTGGGAGGCACAGGAGGCGCACAGCGTGACAATGGCATCGTACTCGCCAGTAAGGGCGGCCATGTTCTGCCGGGCGACGTCTTGGGCTGCCGCCTTTTCCCCCATGGTGGTCAGCGGCAGGCCGCAGCACGTCTGTTCCATGGGGAAGTCCACGGCCACCTTGGCGTGGGCCAAGACCTTGAGGGCGGCCTCGAGGTGCTCAGGATAGACGAAGTCCTGGACGCACCCGGAGAAGAGGGCAATGCGCATGGTGGGCTGGTCGATGTGCGGCCTGAGTGCCGGAAAGCGGTCGCGGAACGGGACCTCGGCGATGGCGGGCAAGGCGCGAAAACCGTGGTCTTTGGTGAAGATCTGCGGCAAGTGGCGCAGATATCCCCCGCTGGCCACCGGTTTTTGGGCGAACTTGGCCGCACGAAGCAACCCATGGAAGAATTTACGGTTTTTCATGGCCATGGAAAGTAAGCTCGAGGTCAGGGGCCGGCCTTCCTCCTCGTTGATCCGGGCGCGGATCTCCTGGATGAGCAGGGGCAAATCGATCCCCGCGGCGCAGATGTGCTTGCACGCCTGGCAGTTGATGCAGTTCTGGGCCAGGGTCTTGGCCTTATCTTTGCCGTGGAAGAAGTAGGTAAGGATGAGACCGATGGCGCCGATGTAGATATGGCCCATGGCGTGGCCCCCCACCATGCGGTACACGGGGCAAACATTGGCGCAGGCCCCACAGCGCACGCAGCGGAGCACCTGGCGAAAGAGCGGGTCCTTGGCCAGGGCACGGCGGCCGTTATCGAGGAAGATGACATGCATCTCTTTGGTGCCGCTCGTGGCCGCGGCGCAGGGATTAGCCCCAGAGATCCAGGTGACATAGCTCGTAATGGCCTGGCCCGTGGCATTTTTGGGCAGGACGCGCAGGATGTGGAGGGCGTCTTCCAGGCTAGCGCAGAGCTTATCGAGGCCGGTGAGTACGATGTGGACCCGTGGCAGGGTGGTCACGAGGCGGGCATTGCCTTCGTTGGTGACGATGCCGATGGTTCCGGTCTCGGCGATGGCGAAATTGGCCCCGGAGATGCCCAGGTCTGCGGCCGCATACTTGGGGCGCAGCTCTCGGCGTGCCACCTTGACCAGGCGTTGGATGTCTGTGGGTTGGGTTTGGCGGGTGACCTGAGAGAAGAGGTCGGCCACTTGGTAGCGGGAGAGGTGGATGGCGGGCATCACCATGTGGCTTGGGCCTTCGTGGCGCAGCTGGATGATCCACTCGCCGAGGTCGGTTTCGGTAATCTCAAAGCCTTCGGCTTCAAGGGTGTGGTTAAGGAGGGTCTCTTCCGCGGTCATAGACTTGGATTTGACCACCCTCCGGCAGCCAGCGGCCTTGCCGATTTGGGCAATGAGGGCATTGGCCTCGGCGGCGTCTTGGGCAAGATGGACGTGCACGCCGCGTTTTTCCGCTTCGGCTTTAAATTGGACAAAGAGTTCATCGAGCCGTGTCAGGCCTGCATCTTTAACCTCGACGACCTTTTGGATAAGGGCCGCTGCGTCGTATTCCCGAAAGGCATTGGCCCGGCCGGCAGGATAGGCAGTGGCAAATTTATCCATAGCCTCGCGCAAAAAGGCATTATCGAGGGCAGCGCGTACTTGCTGATTATAGTCTCGAAGGGTTGTAGCGGTGTGCATTAGGCTTCCTCCGTGAGCAAAATGTGGAGCTCCAAGGGGCCATGGACACCGAGGGCCAGGACCCGTTCGATGTCTGCGGTGCGGCTTGCCCCGGTAATAAAGGCCAAGTAGTTGGGATGACGGGCAAGATAGCGCCGCAGCGTGTCGGCGATGTTTTCTGCCGTGGGGACAATGCGATTTTTGGGAAGTACGGCCACATGGATTTCGCTGATCATGGTAGCCAGGCGGCCTTCTTCACTCACCGCGTCCAGGACAAGGGTGCCGGTTTCGGCAATACCGTGCTGGCAGACGGTAAAGCCGATATCTACCCCGCCGAGGTGCTGGCGCAGGCCGTCTTCAATAACCGAGATGCCGTTTTCCTTGGCGCGGGCCACGAGGATTTCGCGGGTGGCGGCATCAAGACCCGGGGCGGCGATGATCTTGCCCCAGTCTTTGAGGCCACAGAGGTCTTTGCCACTGGCCGATAGCGACTCATCACATCCAGAGACGAGGATTTGGCAGGCCTCTTTGTGGACGCAAAGGTCCACCGTGTAGGCCACGGCCTCGGCCATGGTCTCTACCTCGCTTACGACGGCGGAGACCGCTTCGGCCTTTTTGCGGAAGCGTTCCACGAGGGCATGGGGTTCCATAGGATTCTCCTTTGGACAAAAAGTTTGCCTTGGACTTGCGGGAATCGTGCCACGCAGGCTCAGGGAATTCCCATGAAAGGCCTATCTTAGCCCAAGAGCGGCGAGAGAAGGGCAGTACTGGCGCGAGTCTTGGGTTTGGCAGGGGGTGCCAAGGCCGGGGAGTTGGGGTTGTTCCCCTGTTGGTCCGCGTTGGCTCTCACCGCTAGCAGCTGCTGGGGGCGGTTTGGTGCGGCAAAACCCCCAAGGGGGTGGGGCAAAAGCCCCAATCAAGTGCTCGCGAATTGCATTTGGGCGATGGAGCGGTAGAGCGGACAGGAGGCGAGCAATTCTTCGTGCCGACCTTGGGCTTGGATGCGGCCCCCATCGAGTACGACAATTCGATCCGCAGTGATGACCGTGGAGAGGCGATGGGCGATGACCAGGCTGGTGCGTCCTGCCATGAGGTTGTCGAGGGCCTGCTGGACCATGCGCTCCGACTCGGTGTCGAGGGCGCTTGTGGCCTCGTCGAGGATGAGGAATTCGGGGTTTTGCAGGATGGCCCGGGCGATGGTGAGGCGCTGCTTTTGGCCTCCGGAAAGTTTGACCCCGCGCTCTCCGACGACAGTGGCATAGCCTTGGGGGAGCTCGAGGATAAAGTCATGGGCAAAGGCGGCTTGGGCGGCCTGAATAATGGCCTCTTCTGGGGCGTCGGGCCAGCCATAGGCGATGTTGTCGCGCACCGTGGCGTTGAAGAGAAAATTGTCCTGGGCCACGACCCCGAGAAAACGGCGCAGGCTAGCGAGGTCGTAGTCCTCGATGGGGCGGCCATTGAGGAGGATGGTGCCCGCATCGTGGCGGTAGAAGCGGGGGATGAGGGCGGCAAGGGTGGATTTTCCTGCACCCGATGGGCCTACCAAGGCCACCTTTTGGCCCCGTTCCACCACGAGGTTGATGTCCGCGAGGGCCGGCTTGGAGGTCCCTGGATAGCGAAAGGATACCCCTTGGAACTCCAGGCGATGAAAGGGCGGGGCGAGGGGAAGGCCGCCAGAGGGTTCCTCGACGAGATGGGGGGCATCGAGGACTTGGAAGATGCGCTCGGCCCCGGCCAGGGCCTTTTGGATATCCTGGTTGGCGGCGGTAAGCTTTTTGAGGGGGTCATAGAGCATGACAAGGGCGGTCATGAAGGAAAAGAACGTCCCGGGGGTGGATTCTCCGGCAATGACCTTGGTCCCGCCATACCAAATGACCACCCCGGCGCCCAGGGCACCGATGAGCTCCATGACCGGGGAGGAGAGTTCGTTGTACTTGATCTGACGCACGGCAATGTCCACCAGCCGACTGTTTTCCTGGCGGAAGCGGGAAGCCTCACGGGCCTCGGCGGCAAAGAGCTTCACGACCCGGATGCCGCTGAAGATTTCCTGCACGAAGGCCGAGATATCGGCGAGCCGAGCTTGGTTTTTTCGCCCCAGTTGCCGCAGTTTGCGGCCAAAATAGAAAAATGGATACGCGGCCAGGGGCAGGACCACGACGGCCAGGGTAGCCATGGCCGGATCGCGGTAAAAGACGACGCCCACAAGGCCAAGCATCGTCAAAGACTCGCGAACAAGCATGATCATACTGGGGAGGCTGGTCCGTACCATCGTGACGTCGTTGAGGATGCGCGACATGAGGATGCCGGTTTGATTTTCTTCAAAGAACGTCACCGGGAGGCGGACCATGCGGCAGTGGAGTTCTTCGCGGAGCCGTTCGAGAACTTTGAGGCCGCAATAGTTCATTTCATAATTTTGCAAAAAGCGGAATATTCCTTTGACAATAAAGACCGTAATCATGGCAATGGGAATGAAAACGAGAGCCTGTTCATCTTTGCGGATAAAAATATCATCGAGAGCTGGTTTGACGAGAAAGGCGGCGGCTGCAGAACAGGCGGCAACAATACCCATGGAGATGATGGAAAGGACAATCCGCCAGCGATAGGGAGCAAAATAACCCAAGGTGCGGCGCAGAAGGTGGAGGCTGCTTGCCGCATGGGCTTCGTGCGTCAGTTTCATGAAGTAAGCTCCATCGTGAACGAAGGCAGGTGGTAGCGGTCGTGCTTGTGGAAGTGTTTGCCGAAAATTTGGGCGCCAAGGGCCGTGCAGTGCATGGCCAGGCGCCAGCGCAGCCAGGCGGCGCTTTTTGTGCGGCCCACGCCAATGCGATGGACCCGAAAGGGATCGGTCCCGGGCACGTTGGGACCGCGCTCCAGGGTAAAGGCGCCCACATGGCCGCTGGCTCGGGCTGCCTGGGTGGCGAGATCATCAAAGTGGCCCCAGGGCCAGCAAAGCCAGACGTCATGGGTCCCGGTGATGGCCGCAATGGCCTGGCGGGAGCGAGAGAGGTCGGTGAGGGCCGCTGCATAGCGCTCCTCAGGGCTACGGCGGACAAAGCGCACGCCCTGGCGCTCCACCTGGGGCCAGTAGCCGTCATGGGCATAGGCACTGCCAATGGGGAACACGGGCAAGCGCGGGTCCATGTGTTCATAAATGCCGGCCACAGCCCAATGGCACCCCTGACCGACCCTGCCTGTGGCCGTGGGGCGGATAAAACAGGCCTGGTGGCGGGCAGTGTGGTTGTGGACCTCGAAGCCAAAGTCTTCCACCAGGGCACGGGCTTCAGCGGCGCGCAGTAGGTGGGAGGTATCGCCTTCCTGTATGGCTAGGCGCATGGCATGGGAGAGTTTGGCTGGAGGGGGCATTTGGGCGAGGGTTCGTGCTGGACCTGACCCGAGAAAATCGGTGAGGACAAAAAAGACCCCGTGGAGGCCAAGGCGTTTAAGCCGTGGGGCTACCTCGCTCCAGACGCTGGCATGACCGTCGTCAAAGGTCAAAAGCAGGCTGCGCTCCGGCATGGGCCGATGCCCCTGCAAGATGGCGAGAAGTTCGGTGCACCTTAGGGTGCGCCATCCCCTGCGGACGATCTCCTTGAGGTGGGCGTGGAAGAGCTCAGGGGGATGGCCGCCCGGGGTGCCGACATCATGGTAGCACAGGACAGGGATGGACGGGGCGAACATGCGGATTAGAGTCCATAGACTTCCAGCAAGTGCTGGGCACGGGTTCTGGGGGAAAAATCTTGAATGCGCCGTTGCGCTGCGGTGGCGATGGAGGCCCGCTCCGAAGGCAGGTCCAAAAGTCGGTTCACGGCCATGGCAATGGCCTCGGGGTCTTCGGGGGGAACAAAAATGCCATTTTCGCCATGGGTGAGGATTTCCGAGACACCGCCAACAGCCGTGGCCACCGGGGCTGCACCACAGGCCATGGCTTCAAGGAGGGCGTTGGGTTGGCTTTCTTGACGCGAGGAGAGGACAAAAATGCTTGTGGCGCATAGGATGCGCAGGACCTCCTCGTGGGGGAGGGCGCCGTGGAAGTGGCAATGGGTTTGCGCTGCTCCAAGGAAGGTCTTCCAGCGCGGATGCCACGCGGCCCCTACGATGTGGGCCTGAAAGTCGTGGCGGAGTGCGGCGAGGCGGGCCATGGCGGCAAGAAAGATGTCGAGGCCCTTGTAGGGTTTGGTGCCGCCTACAAACGTGATCCAGGGTGGTTGTGGGCGGTTGTGGACTTCGGGTGGGGTGATGGGCAAGGCCGCGATGGCGTTGGGGACGACGTGGATCTTCCCTTTGGGGACCCAAAGGCGGTGCAGGACCTGGGCCGCAGCCTGGGAGTTGCAGATGAGTCCATCGAGCTGGGGAAGATAGAAGAGTGGAAAGCTGCCTGGCACAAAGATCACGCCCCGGTTGAGATAGAGGCGAAACTGGGCGCCGAAGAGTTTCGCAAGGAGAAAGGATTTATAGACTTGGCCATGAAAGCAATGCACCACCGCAGGGGCTGTTTGGGGGAGGATTTGGCGGATAGCCCCAAGCCGTAGGCGTTTGCCAAACGGTACAAGGCGTACGGCATAATTGAGGTCTGCGGTGAGTTTGCGGCCTGTGGGGGCGAGCACGGTAATTCCATACCCCATTTCGGCCAGGGTATTGGCGGCGAGGACCAATTGGCGGCTACCGCCAGAGAGCTTGTCAGAGTTGGTGGCAAAGAGAATGGATGGCACAATGACTCCTCCGGAACTGGCCCGTGGTGCCCAAGCACCAGGGGTGCAGGCCGCAGGGCATGCAGCGTTCGGCGCCAAAGCGCAAGGGGGATGCTTCTTGCCTCGGAGGATTGGACGCAAGGCGATGGGCGGGCGCTTGGGCCGGAATAAGGCCTGCCTGGGGAGAAGCCGGCAATGGATGGGGCGTGGCGGATGTACCAAGACCCTTGGCTGGCAGAGATTTCCTTGGCCCTCGCCTCGGCAGGATTGCGGTGGCGTTTTCGAAGCGCGGAGAAAGGCGCCCCTTCCCCAAGGCCTGGACAATGTCCCGGCCTTCAGCGGTACTGAGAAACCGGGATGTGCGGTTTACATCCCATTCCCCATCAAGACATGGACAATGTCTCGGCCTTCAGCCCCTGGTGGGGAGTGCAGCGAGGCTTGGCCCCGCAAAAGGACCAAGGCCTGGACAATGTCCCGGCCTTGGTCTGAAGGGTGGAAGAGAAGGGAGGGGACTCGTGTCCTAGAAGCCGCCGCCCCACCGCATGCCGTGGCCGTATCCCATGCCGCGGCCGTGCCCCATCCCGTAGGGGAGGGTGACGCCAAGTTCCTGCTGCACCTTGGCGCGGAAGGCATCGGTTTTTACGCGCGCTTGGGCTCGCAGGTCGGTCAGTTCCTTGATCATGGCCTGGATGGTCTCAGGCTTGGTGTTGGGGTTGGCCGAAAGGGCGCGGAGCTCTACCTGCTTTGCCCACAGGGTGTCGTGGAGCGGTGCCATTTCCGCATGGTGGGCAGCCAAAAGCGTAGCAAAGGCGGCTTGTTTGTCTGGAGGGATGATGGCGTCCATTGCGGGCCCGTAACCCTGACCATACCCATGGCCAGGGCCGTAGCCATAGCCGTATCCAGGACCATGGGCCGGGACCGTGGTATTGGCGGCAAAGGCTGCGGTGGCAAAAAGGGCGACAAGAGCAACGAAGGCGAGGGTTGGGGAAGTGTGTTTCATGGGAAATCTCCTTGATAGGTTGGTGTGGAGGAAAAGGACGCTCTCCTTTATCCAAGGGACGTGCCAACAGCATTGAGCAAGCAGGAGTGGCGACGAAAACGCTCTTGGGGAAGACAATGCGGCCTCTGGTGGGGCCCTGGGCACAGCCGTGGGTAAGAAGGAAAGCGCCAATGGATGGATAGAAAATATCCATTTGACCTGGTCAGCATGGTTATAATCTAACCAGAAGGGGGGGGTACAGACACCGCCCGGGAGTTCGTGTCCGGGTCAGGAGAGGACTAGTCTAGGGAGGCTTGGAGTTTGGGATTGGTTCGGTGGCGGATCTTGTCGCGATTGGTTTTTTTCTCGAGGTTGCGGGTGAGGGCGGTGGCCAAATCGACACCGGTTTGGTTGGCAAGGCACAAGAGGACAAAGAGGACGTCGGCCATTTCGTCGGCAAGGTCCTCGGTTTCACCAGGTTTAAAGCTTTGGTCGCCAAAGCGGCGGACCATGATGCGGGCAAGTTCCCCTACCTCTTCCATGAGGATGCCAAGGTTGGTGAGTTCGGAAAAATAGCGCACGCCAACCGTGTGAACCCACTCGTCTACGATTTTTTGCCAGGTGGGCAGACTGTGTTTTTGGGGTGTTTCCATGGAGAAAGCGTATTGGTTTGGCAAAGAACTGGCAATGCCGATGCTAGGAGGAAGTATGCGCAAGTGGGCACGGCGTGCCGAGCACATGGCAGAGCAGGTGGCGAGAGGGTTGTGGTTTGGAGCCATGCTCCTTGCCGTGGTGATGATCGTCATGGCGGTTCTCCACAATGGGCGCAGCCAGGAGACCGCTGCTCAGGTCCTCATGACCCAGGGAGATACCCTGATTCGGGTCCTGGAGGCTGGTTCGCGCATGGGTTTTGGCCGAGGGGAGCTCTTTGGTCTGGGCCGGGTTATGGAGGACTTGGCCGGCCGGCGGGAAGTGGAGGCAGTCGTCATTTTGGGAGCGGATTTCCATCCCTTGGCCGTGGCGGCGCGGAACCAAAATGTGGTGAATAGCATCGACGTTGCCGCCCTTGCTCCGGAAAGTGTTCCCAAGTTCTCCCTTGTGGAAGGCCCGGAGATGGCGCTTTTTGTGGTTTACCGTTGGTTTCGCCCCTTGCGGCGGATGCCCCATGCACCGGGGGAGGAGGATAGGGTTTCCCTGGACCCTGGGTATCGAGAGCTTGTGGCCCTCGTGGCCTTGGATGCTCGGCAGTATCTGGAGGCGGGTCGGCGGGACCGTCACGCCCGGTTTGTGGTTGCCCTCATGGGTGGGACCTTGGTGGTCCTGGCGGGGGTTTCTCTCTTTTGGCGCCGTCGAGCTCAGGCCTTGCAAGGTGCCATGGCCGAGCAAGCACAGCTTGCGGCCGTAGGGAATCTGGCTGCAGGCGTTGCCCATGAAATCCGCAATCCCCTAAGCTCCATCAAAGGTTTTGCCACCTACTTTGGTGGGCTTTTCCCTGCCGGCTCTCGCGAGGCCGCCATGGCCCGCCTTGTGGTGGAAGAGGTGGGGCGAATGGATCGCAGTATTGCCGAACTGCTTGACTTGGCCCGGCCTTTTGTCCTCCAGCGCCGCGCCCATGACCTCGCTGCCCTTTGCCAGGCTGCTGCTGACCTCGTGGCTCCTGAGTGTGCGGCCCAAGGCATTGCCGTGGCCGTGGAGGTCCCCGGCGGCCTTTCGGTGTCTTGGGACTCGGACCGCATGCGCCAAGCCCTGCTTAATCTCCTCCTCAATGCAGTACACGCCATGCCCAAAGGCGGACAGCTGACCATCCAGGGGCGGCGTCTGCGCGATGGTCAGGTAGAGCTCCTTGTGTGCGATACCGGCCATGGGATCGCGCCTGAGCATCTCGATCGGATCTTTGACCCGTACTTTACGACCCGTGGCACAGGCACGGGTCTTGGACTCGCCGTGACTCGTCGCATCATCGAGGCCCATGGCGGCCACATCGAAATCCAATCGCAGCTGGGGCAGGGGACGACGGTCCGTCTTGTCCTGCCGAAGGCAGAGGAGGCCCATGGATAAGCCGCACATCCTCCTGGTGGAGGACGATCACGCCCATGGCGTCATGCTGGAAGTCTTACTGGCCCAATGGGGCTACGCTGTGGAACGGGTGTTGGACGGTGAAGAGGCCGTGGCTCGGGTGGCCGAGACACCGTTTGACGTTGTGCTCACGGACATTCGCATGGCTCGAATGGATGGGCTGGCGGCCTTGCGCCGCATCCACGAGATTAACCCTGCCCTGCCGGTCCTCATTATGACGGCATACTCATCCTTGGAGAGTGCCATCCAGGCCGTACGCGAGGGGGCGTACGATTATCTTCAAAAGCCGTTGGATTTTGACTACCTCCGATTGGCCCTTGCCCGGGCGGTGGACCATGGCCGCTTGCGCCTGGAAAACGTTCGTTTGCGGGCGGCGGTGGCTCGGGCTGCTGGCGAGCCAGAGCTCCTCGGAACTTCGCCGGCCATGCGCGAACTTTTTGCCACGATTTCCACCGTGGCACCTACGGAGGCCACGGTGCTTATCGTCGGCGAGTCCGGCACAGGCAAAGAACTGGTGGCTCGTGCTATCCATCGCGAAAGCCGGCGGGCCGACAAGCCGCTGGTGACCATCAACTGTGCGGCCCTGCCCGAGCATCTCCTGGAATCTGAACTTTTTGGTCATGAAAAAGGGGCCTTTACTGGCGCGGATCGAGCCCGAGAGGGCCGGTTTGTCCAAGCCTATGGGGGGACACTTTTTTTGGATGAAATGGGGGAACTCCCCCTGCCGCTCCAGGCCAAGCTCCTGCGTGCCGTGCAAGAAGGTGAGGTCCAGCGTCTTGGCTCGGATCGAGCCGTGCGGGTGGATGTGCGTATCTTGGCGGCTACCAACCGCGATTTGCCCACCGAAGTGGCGGCAGGACGGTTCCGAGAAGACCTCTTTTATCGTTTAAGCGTCATCACCATCCAGGTGCCACCCTTGCGGCAGCGGCACGAGGATATCGTGCTCTTGGCCCACCATTTTCTTCAGCGCGCCGCCGAGCGCAACCGCCGCACCGTGCGGGCCTTCTCCCCTCGAGCCATGGACGCCCTCCTGCGCCACGCTTGGCCCGGCAATGTGCGCGAGCTCCAAAACGCTGTGGAGCGGGCAGTCATCCTCTGTCCAGGGGAAACCATCGAGCTCGAGGACCTTCCCACCACCGTGCGACCCAAAGACAGCGCTTTGGAAGACAAAGGCATGCCCAGGGAAGGACAGGGGAGCCTCGAAGAGGCAGAGCGGGTGCGTATCTTGGAGGTCCTGCGGCAAACCGGGGGCAATAAGAGCCAGGCGGCGCGAATCCTGGGCATCACTCGGGTGACACTGCGCGCCAAGCTGCGGCGCTATGGCCTTGAGGCCGAATTCTCTCGCGGGGAGGAGGCATGAGCCGTTCTCCCTTGGGGAGAGGGCCCTTGGCCGAGCTGCCCAAAGAAGCCGTGGGGTGCAGACAGGGGAAGGCAGTCTTTTGTCTGCTGCTATGCGGCGCATTTCGGCCTCGTTGGCCATCTTGGTGCAGGAATGGGGACGCCTTGTCGTGCCCTTGGGCGCCCCAGTGGTGGGAGAGAGTTGGGTGCCGAGCGCCCCACGAGGACTTAAAGCCCACAGCTGAGGTGGTGTGCGGGAGGGGCTACCTGGTGGATGAGCAGCCCTGGTTGGCCATAGGGCTGGTGGCAGAGGCAGCTGCCATCAGGGGCAACGACGCAGGTGGCCGCGGCTTGGCGAGGATGGGCCGGTCCAACGCTGGCGATGGGCACGCCAGCCTCGGCGCTGCGGCATACCAGGACCTTTTCATGAAAAGAGGCGTCTGGGTCGCACCAGGTTCGCGGGGGGATCGCCTCGTCGGGGAGGATCGTCCCATGAGGATGGAGTACGATCTGGGCACCATGGCGGACCACCCGACGCAGGGCATCGCTGGTCCGCCATAGAGTCTCGCCGACGACAAGGCCAAAACAGACGCCCTGGATTTCGAACACCGGATAGCGGTGCGACGCCAGGGGACGATGGATATGGAGAATCTGGCCCGTGGCGTCGATAAAGGCCACGGCATCATCCTCGTGGGCTACGCATCGGAGCGGCACGCCGAGGGCCAGGCCACAATCCTGGGCCAAGGAGGCCAGATCGTGGATAAGGGGTTCGAGGGTATCGCACACAATGGCTTGGGCAGAGAAGCACAGCAGTCGGACACCGAGATTGCTGGCTTGTCGGGTGAAGGCGTGCACGGTATCGAGGATGTCAGGGGCGGCGAGGGGAAGAGAGGCGAGTCCGATATGCATGGGCATCCTTGGGGTAGAACGCAGCGACAGCAAGAATTTTTTATTGAGAATCGTTTGGGGCTTCAAGCGAAAATCCTGTAACAGTGCTACGATAATGAGTATAATGAACACAATTGTCCGCATTGCCCCCGAGGCCATTGAGTCCTTGTCCATGGCCCGCATTGAAGCTGAGGTCGGTGAGCGCAAGGTGTTTGCCGGCGATGAGTGGCTTGTGGCGCGGCGGGTGGTGCATGCCTGTGCGGATTTCGATATCCTCCCGGCCTTGTGGTTCCATCCTCGGGCTGTGGCCGAGGGGGTGGCTGCCTTGCGTGCTGGGGGGACAATAGTCACCGACACCCACATGGCCCGGGTGGGGATCCCCCAACGCCGGCTTCGTCCGTTTGGGGCACAGGTGGTGTGTCTGCTGGGAGAAGAGCGGGTACGCCAGCGGGCCCAAACCCAAGGGATGACGCAGACCGCAGCAGCCATGGAAATTGCCCTCGAAGAGGGCCTGGCAGAGGTCGTGGTCATTGGCAACGCGCCAACGGCCCTTCTCCGCCTGGTGGAATGCCTCGAGGCCGGGGCCCCTGTGCCTCGGCTCGTGGTGGCCATGCCGGTGGGTTTCGTCAATGCAGCGGAATCCAAGGAGCTTTTTTTGGGGCGTTGTCCTGAGGTCCCGAGTGTCGTGCTGCGTGGCCGCAAAGGAGGGTCTCCTTTGGCGGCCAGCGTCATCAATGCCTTGGCAGAGTTGGCCCTTGGCCAAAGTGGTTGACGAGGTTGCAAGTGTTGAGGCGTACGAGCGTCATCACTGTCTTGGCAGAGTTGGCCCTTGGTCATGCCCCTACCGCCCCATAATGTTGGGCCCCTCAAGAGCGGGATTTGGGACGGCTCTTGGGCCTGATCTGATATGGTGATGCCCCACATTGCGGCCGCGGTGGGCTAACCCACCCCCAAAACGAGAAGCCGTGTCTTTTTTGGTAATTGGCATGCCTTGCGATACAGCCGCCGTTCACGCAACCCACGATGAGAAGCCGTGTCTTTTCTGCCACGATGCGAAGTCCGCATTGTAGCCGCGTTTTCGGTTTGCTGAGTGCCAAGGCCCTTCTCGGTCTTTGTACTAGCTCCCTTGAGGGTTGCGGATATGCTTAAGGATGCGGGCCTCGGCCAGTTCGGCACCTTCGGTTTTCAGGGCGGCAAGCTCTTCTTCGTCCACGTACTGGATGGCCCCACACGGGCACATTTCGGCGCATGCGGGAGGAAGGCCAATTTGGCGCCGCGGGGCACAGAGGTCGCATTTGGTGATCATAACACCCTTGTCCGTCTCGAGCATGGCCCCATACGGACAAGCGATAATGCAATTGCGGGTCTCGCAGCCGCGGCACAGTAAATATTGATGGATAACAGCGCCATCTTGATCGCGGACAATGGCTCCTCGTTTACAGGCCCGCATGCATTTAGGTTCTTCACAGTGGTGGCAATAGATGGGGACCATAACGCCGTCGATGGTCCTGGTCATTTGGATGCGCGGCACGTCATACACAAATTTGCAGACGTATTCGCAGGTCTCGCAGCCAATGCACTTGCTGTAATCCACGTAGAGGACTTTGCGACTCATGAGCGTCTCCTGCCTTCGTCATTGGCCACAAGATCGTCGTAGGGGTAGGCATCGAGGCGATTTTGAGCCTTGAGGTCGAGCCAATTGGCAAGCGATCGGGCGGCCTTTAGGCCGCTATAGACGGCCTTGCCGATTTTGCTTGGCCCGGTGAGGGCGTCTCCTGCGACAAAGACGTTTTCGATATCTGTCATGTGGAGCCAGCGCACCTCGCCTTTGCGGACGTTTTCGATTCCCAATTCTCGGGCAAAAGGGGGAGTCGCGATTTCGCCGATGGCCGTAATGACAAGGTCCGCTGGCACCGTGATGGACTCTTGGGTTTTGGCATCCACCAGCTCCACCCCCGTGACTTGGGTATCGCCAAGGATACGCACTGGGGTGACTCGTTCGTGCCAGATTACCCCAAGGGCCTTGAGGCGTTCAATTTCATAGGACCCGCAGGGGGCCTCCTTGGCGGTACGGCGGTACAGGTGGTGGACCGTGGCGGCGCCAAGGCGCAGGGCGCTATGGGCCACGTCCACGGCTGAGTGTCCGGCACCGATAACGGCCACGACCTTGCCCGTGACATCCGCCGGTTGCGCCCCAGGGACGCAGTAGTGGGCGGCACGGATGGGGAAGAGGAATTCCAACCCCGAATACACCCCAGGAAGGTCCTCACCAGGGATGCCGAGCTTGCGCGATTTCCAGGCCCCCGTGCAGATGATGGAGGCATCGTGGCGTTTGACGATCTCGCCTAGTCCTAGCACTTCCCGGCAGAAATGGTCGCCTTCTTCTTCAAAAAGAGGGGCAGAGCAGCAGATTTTGGTGTGGCTTTGGAAGATGACCCCAAATTGGCGCTCCATGCGGCGAATACCCTGCTCGAGGCGGTCTTTAGGGATGCGATGGCCAGGAATACCAAAACGCATTAGCCCGCCTGGCTTGGGGAGTTTATCGTACACCGTCACCTGGTAGCCAAGGCAGGAAAGATAGCCCGCGGCGGCAAGTCCTGAAGGGCCAGCCCCGACGATGCCGACACTGCGGCCATTGGGAGGGGCCGGTTCTTTGCAGAGGAAGTTGAAGTTCATGCGAGACCTCCTCGAGGGGTCTTTTCCCATGGACCAAGCGTCCTTCCCTTTTTGAGTGGGATACGAAAAGGACACAGAAGATGGGTATAAGAAGGCCATGGTCCCAGGGTTTGCCTTTTGCTGGTGCTGCACCCGATGGGAAGCGAAAGACTCGGCGAAAGACTCGAAGAATGGAAGTACCTAACGTCCATAAAGGGAGGGGCTCGAGGTCTTTTATGACGAGGCGCGTTGGGCGAGTTGTTTTTCAGCAAATAGACGCATCTTGCGCGCTTCTTCAAAAGCTGGGTTGAGCTGCAGCGCCTTATCGGCGCACTCCATCGCCCGTTTCCATTGGCGCATATCGAGATAGACCCGACCAAGATTAAAATGGAGGTATTCGTCTTTGGGGGCGCGCTCTAGGGCGTGGATGTAGCAGGCCTCGGCCTCTTCGAGGTGTCCAGCCTTGCGCAGGGTCATGGCCAATTTGTTGAAGATGTGGGCTGAGTCAGGGTTTTGGGCGTGGGCTTCCTTGAGGAGAGTAATGGCCAGATCAAACAGGCCATGTTCCAAGAAGAGGTCCGCAATGCTCACCTTGAGGTCTGTATCGTGAGGCGCGGTCTCCACCACCCGGCGGGCGGCCCGATCCGCCTCCGTGGCGTTTCCTGCGGCGGCAGCTTGCTCCAGTTTGGCCCACAGGTCGCGGCGTTTCGCCTCGATGGATTGGAGGCTTTCTTCGAGCTCTTCGTGGAAGTTTTCCTGGAGAAAGGCGTAGAGATCAGTCAGAGACTGGGCCAGTTCTTTTTCTTGGCCAGGCTTGTAGTTGATCTGGAGGGGATAGATCTTTTTGAGTCCCTGGTCATTGGCGAGAAAATAGGCCGATTTGTCCAATGCCTCTTGAAAGGCCTTGAATTCGTGCTTGAGGAGCTGAGCGCGCAGCACAAACTGGGTCGCCTCGAGGAGATTGCGTACCGCTGAGAGGAGTTTGCCCTGCTTGAGCAGGCCATAAACATCGTTGAGCTGCTTTTTGGCCTTGAGGACATCGGCGGACATGGGACCTCCTTGACTTAGACAGGGGCGCCGGTTTCCAGCATGCGGGTAAATCGGGGGAAAAAGGCGTGGCAATCGTGGGGACCAGGTCCAGCCTCGGGGTGATGCTGAACACAGAAAATGGGCCGTTCTCGATGCCGGAAACCTTCCAGAGTCCGATCATTGAGGTTGATATGGGTCTGCTCCAGGAAGTCGAGTCCGGAGATGTCCACACAAAACCCGTGATTTTGCGAAGAGATGTCGATCTTGCCCGTGGCAAGGTCCTGGACCGGATGGTTGAGTCCGTGGTGGCCGAACTTGAGCTTGAAGCTGGTGCCGCCCAGGGCGATGCCCAGCAATTGGTGGCCAAGACAGATGCCCGCCACGGGAAAGCGCTGGCAGAGGTGGCGGATAATGGCGATCTCCTCGGTGAGGGCGGCAGGGTCGCCTGGGCCGTTGGAGAGAAAGACGCCGTGGGGGGCCAGGCGTTCCACGGCGTCGGCGGGGAACCGTGGTGGTACGGCGAGGACGGTCATGTCTTGGGCAGCCAAAAGGCGCAGGATGTTCCATTTGATGCCAAAGTCATAGACCACCACCCGGAATCGTCCTCCTTCGGGCCAACGGGGCAGGCCGTGGGCATCGAGGTCTGCGGGTTGCGGGCCTCGGGGAGTCCAGATGTAGGGTGTTTGCGGGGCGACCTGGTCGGCAAGGGCCGCGCCTTCCATGGGCGGGAGGCTGCGGGCTTTGTCCACGAGGGTGTCGGGGTCCTCCACCGCCGTGGAGATGACCCCGCGCATCGCCCCATGGATGCGGATGTGGCGGGTGAGTGCCCGGGTATCGAGGCCTTCAATGCCCATGACACCGTGGCGGGCAAGATAGTGGGGCAGGCTTTCAGTTGCTCGCCAGTTGGACGGGACTTTGCAACACTCGCGCACGATGAAGGCCGCGCAATGCACCCGACTCGACTCCACGTCTTCGGGGTTGACCCCGTAATTGCCAATGTGCGGTGAGGTCATGACCACCATTTGGCCGCAGTAAGAGGGGTCGGTGAGGACCTCTTGGTAGCCGGTCATGCCGGTATTGAAGATGACCTCTCCGCCCGCTTCGCCCGGGCCGGTAAAGGAGGTGCCAGAAAAGAGGGTGCCATCTTCGAGGGCCAGGATGGCCTTGATGGGTTCGGGGGTTAAGGCCAACGCACTCAAACGAGGGGGGAGCGGGCCATTTTGGGGAGTGACAAAAGGATTCATGGGTGCTGCTCGTCGAGGATGCGGGTTACGGTGGCAATGTCTTCTGGTCGGTCCACTCCAAAGCTGGCGTGCAAGGTAAGTGCGACGTGGATGGGGATGCCAGCTTCCAGGAGACGCAGTTGCTCGAGGCATTCGGTGCGCTCCAAGGGACTTTGGCCCAGCTCGCTAAACTTTTCAAGGACAGGAAAGCGGAATCCATAGAGTCCGATGTGGCCGAGGTACTGTGCCTGGGCATCTCGTCCGTAGGGGATGGGAGCTCGGGAAAAATAGAGGGCTCGGCCATCGGGGGTACGGACGACCTTGACGAGGTCGGGCTGCTGCGCCTCTTCAGGGGGGATAGGGCGGGCTAGGGTGGTGACGGCCACTGCCGGGGAGGCAAAGGGCTCCACCAGGGCATCGAGCATTTGCGGGTGGAGGAGGGGCTCGTCTCCTTGGACGTTGAGGACAATGGTAGTGTCTTTCGCGCCGAGGAGGCGGGCGGCCTCAAGGACGCGGTCTGTGCCGCTGGGGTGGTCGGCGCGGGTGAGCACGACAGGGATCTGGAGGGTTTGGGCCACAGTGGCAATCCGTTCGTCATCAGTTGCCAGGACTACCTGGCGGACACTGCGGCTTTGGGCTGCCCGTGTCGCCACGTGCCAGAACATGGGTTTGCCGCGGATAAGGGCGAGGGGTTTTCCAGGAAAACGGCTACTTTGGTAGCGGGCTGGGATGATGGCTAGGACGTCCATGGCATTTCCTGCACAGGATGGTGTTGCGGCAAAAGCCGTTACGGCGTGGCTCTGTTTTGGGGAACGGGGGCTGGTCGGCAGGGGTGTACCAAGGGGCTCAGAAGAGCAGCAATGGATTTGGCACCATGGCCGCGCTCGGCGATGGCCTGGGCAAAGGCAGTACGGACTTCGGCGCGAGGTGGAGCCGGCTCCAGGAGGGCGGCGGCAATGGCTTGGGGGCGCGAGGCCACTGTGACCAAGCGCTGCACCAGGTCCTCGCCGACCCAGGCGAAGTGCTCCCAATGGGGACCAATGACCGGGAGCACGCCTTGGGCCAGGGGCTCAAGAAAATTATGGCCTCCGCCGACCAGCGTTCCGCCCACAAAGGCCCGGTGGGCAAGGGCGTAGGCAGCGCGCAGTTCTCCAAACCCATCGGCCAGCAGGACTTCCCCAGGGAGAAGCGGGATCTCTTGGGATCGCCGCCGGAAAGGGAGCGCAGCAGCTTTCAGATGGCGTTCCCAGGCGGCCACACGATGGAGATGTCGAGGAAAGAGGAGGACCCCTGCTGTGGGTGCAGCGTGTCGAAGGGCGTGGATGAGCTGAACAACCTGGGGTTCTTCTTCGGCCCGCACCGAGCCCAAGACAAGGATGGGATGGCAGGCGGCCACAAGGCGAGCGAGGGCCGAAGGAGGCGTGTCCAGCATGGGATCCAGGGCGAGGGCAAATTTGAGGCTCGGGACGACCTGAACCTTGGCTGCAGGGAAGAGGGTGGCAAAGCGGGCGGCATCGGCAGGGCTGACGGCGGCTACCAGCTGAGGAGCGTTGGGGCGAAGCCAAGGGGCAAGGCGCAGGAGGCGGGCAAAGGAGCGGCGGGTCATGCGTGCGCTCACTACGGCCACCGGGATGCCTTGGCGTTGGCAAGCAAACAGGAATCCTGGCCAGAGTTCGGTTTCGAGCAGGACGACGGCGCGGGGGGTGGCTTGCCGGAGAAGGCGGCCAATGATGGCAGGATGGTCCCAGGGTTGGTGGCGCACTACAAGTTCGATGCCGTGACCAGAGGCGGTTGGCACGAGGCCGTTGAGGATGTCGAACCCTTGGTCGGTGGTGGCGGTGGCGAGCACGCGCAAGGGGGCGGGCAGCGCAGCGAGCAGCGGTTCCACCAGGCGGCACTCGCCGGCAGAGGCGGCTTGGATCCACAGGTCACACCGGGGCACGGCCCGCAGCCCGAGCCGCTCCTGCCACCCCTGACGGAGGCGCGGATGGAGAAGAAGTGGGGCTGCCAGGGTGGCAAGGAGGGCATAGAGGCGATTCATCGGGTGTGGTAGGCAGATTGAGGGTTGGTCCTTTGCTGGGGCGCAGTTCGTACGGGGCGACGGTTTATCGGCTTTTGCGCATCCCCAGGCGGATGAGTTCTTCGAGGAGGGCTTCGAAGGAGAGGCCTACGGCCAGGGCCTCTTGAGGCAAAAGGCTGGTGGCGGTCATCCCGGGCAAGGTATTGGTTTCCAGCAACCATAAGGCCCCCCTTCCATCGAGCAGAAAATCCGAGCGGCTATAATCGGCCAGGCCAAGGGCCTGGTGGGCGGCCAGGGCCATGTCCTGGAGGGCGTGCGTGATGGCTGCGTCCACAGGTGCTGGGCAGATCTCGTCGCTTGCCCCCGGCAGGTATTTGCTCGTGTAGTCGAAAAAGGACCTGGCCTTGGGGCGGATGAGGATGGGCGGCAGGGTGTGTCCCTCCAGGACCCCGCAGGTGAGTTCGGTGCCGTGGATAGCAGTCTCGGCTAGGAGGTCCTGGCCCGCTAGCTCTGGCTGGGCGAGGGCCGCCATAAGTTCGGCATCATTGGCGACAATGGCCACGCCGATGCTTGAACCACCTCGGTTGGGCTTGAGCACGAGGGGGTAGGGCAACCGCGGTCGCCAGGAAGGGATGCGGCTGGCAGGGACAAGTTCCCAGGCCGGGGTCGGCAGTTTTGCCCGCTGGAAGACGGCCTTGGCTGCGGCTTTGTCGAGGGCCAGGAGGGACCCCCGAGGTCCAGCTCCTTGGTAGGGGAGGGGGATGGTTTCCAGGAGGGCTTGGATAATGCCATCTTCCCCTGGGGCACCATGGAGGTTGAGAAAGGCGAAGTCCTGGCCGCCTGCGGCCTCGAAGAGACCGTGGAGCCCGCCTTCGGGGTCAAAACGCCGCACCCGGTGGCCCAGGCGGCGAAGGGCGGCTTCGATCTGTTCAGCCCCCCGGAGGGAGACCTCACGCTCCGACGACCAACCGCCGGCAATCAAAAGGATATTCATGGAGAGGAACTCCGAGATAGTGGCTGAGGATGTTTTCGAGTTCCCGCGCTTGCCTCCAAGTGCGGTGGATATGCTCCCGGCTTTGCGGGGTGTGGCCATAGCGATGGAGGAAATCGGTGAAGCGCTCTTCCACAGAGACGATTTCTTCGTGGCGCACCCGTTTGTCGCTGTAGGACACGGCCAGAGGCACAAAGTGTGCCTGAGGGTCCAAGGGTCCGGGCCAGTACACGTGGTGGAGGACCCCTTGGGCAAGGCGCGGGTTGCTGGTGCACTCCATGGCCCAGGCCGCGCCAACCTGACAGTGGTTGCCACCGTGGGCAATGCAGTAGGTCTTGCCGAGGTCATGGAGGAGGGCGGAGGCGCGCACGAGGCGTACCGTGTCGTGAGGGGGCATGTCTGGGGCGATCTGATGCCCGGCTGCCACGGCGAGCTCGGCGAGCTGGGTGGCCACGGCAGCCACAAGGGCGCTGTGGCGGCGGATATGCGGGAGCATGGCATAGGCCTCCCACCAAGCGTGGCATTGCTCATCGGTGGGAAGAAGCCCCGAGGGAGGGGAAGGGATGGCAAAGAGGTCCATGGGGTGTTCGCAGGCTCTGGGAGTTGAGACGGTGCGGTTGACAGTGAAGTGAAACGGCCCTTAGCAGGAGCGCCGGTAAAAGCCAACGCCCAACCCTGTGCCATGGATGGAGGTTGCCATGCCCCAACTCCTTGATGCCTTTCACGATCCCCAGGTGTGCCGACCACTTGTGGCTGCAATCCGGGATCGCCTTGCCGGGCGGCGGCTGCGCTTTATGGAGGTGTGTGGCACCCATACTGTGGCCTTGTTTCGCTCCGGCATCCGTTCCCTCCTTGCTGATGTGGTGGACCATCTCTCTGGTCCGGGCTGCCCGGTGTGCGTCACCCATGAGCGCGAAGTCGCCCTGTTTCTTGACCTTGCGGCTCAGCCAGGAGTCATCGTTGCCACGTTTGGCGATCTCATGCGGGTGCCTGGCCCAGGAGGCCGTTCGCTGAAGGCTGCCCAGGCCGAAGGGGCGCGCGTTCATATTGTCTACTCGCCAGCCGAGGCCTTGGAGATAGCGGCGGCCAATCCTTCGGCCCATGTCGCTTTTTTGGGTGTTGGTTTTGAGACCACTGCCCCCGCCGTGGCGGCGACGGTCCAGATGGCCAAGGCGCGCGGGGTCGGTAACTTTTCAGTCCTCTGTCTCCACAAGCTCGTCCCCCCCGCCTTGGCGGCCTTGGCCGCAGAGAAGGACTTGCATCTGGATGCCCTGCTCTTGCCTGGCCATGTGTCGGCCATCATCGGCACAACGCCGTACCAATTTGTGGCGCAAGAGTATGGCATCCCGGCGGTCATTGCGGGCTTTGAGCCCCTTGATCTCCTGGAGGCGGTCCTCGCCATGGCCGAGATGACTGCGGCGGGAAAGGCGCAGGTAGAAAACCGCTACCGCCGCGTCGTGGCCGAGGAGGGGAACCCCCGGGCCCTTGCAGTAATGGACGAGGTCTTCGAGATTGTGGATGCCCCCTGGCGCGGCATTGGTGTCATCCCGGCCAGTGGCCTTGCCCTGCGGCCGGAATATGCTGCGTGGGACGCCCGCCAGGTGTTCCACCTCACGGAGCAGGAGACCCCGCCTATCCCTGGTTGCCGCTGTGGCGAGGTCCTCAAGGGCAAGCTGACACCCCCTGGCTGCCCGCTTTTTGGTCGCGCGTGCACCCCGGCTCGGCCCGTGGGCCCGTGCATGGTCTCCACCGAAGGTTCGTGTGCAGCGTATTTCAAATATCGGGTCGCCTAGCGGCTAGCCCAAGGAGGATTCCCCATGGAGCGCATTCTCTTGGATGCGGGCAGCGGCGGCAAGGCCTCGCACCGTCTTATCCATGATCTGTTTTTTCGGTATCTCGGCAATGCGGTCCTCCAGCGCATGGACGACGCTGCCCTTCTCGATCTCCATGGCCCAGTGGCCATGAGCACCGACGGGTTTACGGTGAGTCCGCTTTTCTTCCCCGGAGGGGACATTGGTGCCTTGGCCATCCATGGCACGGTGAACGACATTGCCATGCTCGGGGCGCGGCCCCGCTATCTCACGGCAGCCTTTGTCATTGAAGAGGGGTTCTTGTTGGCAGACTTGGAGCGGGTGGTCGCCTCCATGGCGAGGGCAGCCCAGGAGGCTGGGGTGCTCATCGTTGCGGGCGACACCAAGGTCGTGCCGAAAGGGGCGGCAGATGGTCTCTTTATCACGACAACAGGCCTAGGCGAGGTCCTGGTGCAGCCGGCTCCGAGCGGCCACCGTGCCGCCCCGGGAGACGTTGTCTTTGTCAGTGGCCCGGTGGGGGATCATGGTTTGGCCATCATGGCGGCCCGAGAAGGTCTTTCTTTTGAGGTGCCGGTGCGCTCGGATTGCGCGAGCCTGGGCGGTCTTGTGGAGGTCTTGCTCGCGGCCGTGCCCGAAGTGCATGTGCTGCGGGACCCGACGCGGGGAGGTCTGGTGACCACCCTCAATGAAATTGCCGGCCAATCGCAGGTGGCCATCCACATTAACGAGGAGGCTATTCCGGTACGGCCCGAGGTGGTGGCTGGGTGTTCGTTTTTGGGCCTTGACCCCCTCTATCTTGCCAACGAGGGCAAGCTGGTGGCGGTCGTGCCAGAGGTCCACGCGGATGCGGCTTGGGCGGCTTTGCGCAGCCATCCGTTGGGGGTGCAGGCGGCACGCATCGGGACGGTTTGCGCTGGCCCAAGTCGGGTGGTCATCACCACCCCGTTGGGCGGACAGCGTCTGGCGGATATGCTGGAAGGCGAGCAATTGCCCCGCATTTGCTGATGTTTTCCTTTGTGGCTGTGGACTTCGAGACCGCTGATGGCACCCGGGAGAGCGCCTGTGCCATCGGCCTGGTGCGGGTGGAAGCAGGGGAAATTGGGGCGCGCCTGGCCCGTCTTATTCGGCCACCACGCTTGCAGTTTTCGCCGTACTGTGTGCGCATCCATGGTATTACCCCGGCTATGGTGCGTCATGCGCCGCCCTTTGGCGACCTGTGGCCCGAGATCGCGCCCTTTTTTTCTGGGGTGCCTTTTCTTGCCGCCCACAACGCCGCATTTGATCGGAGTGTCCTCCAGGCCTGCTGCCGCCGCGCCCGCATTCCTATTCCCCCATTGCCCTTCGTGTGTACGGTGCAGCTTGCCCGCCAGGTGTGGTCCTTGCCTTCGGCCAGGCTCCCGACGGTGTGTACGCACCTTGGCATTCCGCTCTCCCACCATGACCCGGCCTCTGATGCTTTGGCCTGTGCTCGCATCGTCCTTGCCGCGGCGAGGCAGGCCCCATCGGTGCTGGCCCGTTTTGTGCCGCCTTCTTCAACTAGTTGAAAAAAAGAATTCTTCGCCGAGTATCCCTTCTTTGGTATTCCCAAAGGGAACGCCATGCCGGAGATCTTCGAGACCGTAACCACCCGTGGAATCAACCCTTCTTTGGTATTCCCAAAGGGAACGCCATGCCGGGGCCGAAGACGGCACTTTGTTTTGCCAGATCCGTAAGATCATTAGCTTGTCGGATATTTTGGCTTCACCACGGCCACACAGGGACGGAGACGGCACTTTGTTCTCCCAGATCATTTGGATAGAGATTGTTATGTTGTCCCCAGCCGAACGTCGCGCCAAGATCGTTTTGACGTTGGTGGCCAAGTTCCCGTGGAGCGTGCCGCAACGCCAGGAAGCCGTGCGGGACGATCTCCTCGTAACCGTACCCATCATGACGCTGGAGGCCGCTACTCGCCTCGCCGAGCTCGTGCCGGCCATGGTGCCCAAACTTTCTGAGAAATGGATTGCCATGGTTGTGGATTGGCTCCTCGAGACCATCCCGGACCCGCAGCTGCAGGTGCTCTGGAGTGGAGGGGCTAAGAACGATGCCGCTTTGGCATTGGTTTTTCTCATGTACTTAGAATCCGCTCGCATGGAGGCCCAGATGGAGGCGGACCTCAAGGAGTAGTCGTGGCCCAAAGCGCCGACCCTGCTAGGGCTGACCTCGTGGCCCAGTACCTTCGCGCCAAAAAGGCGGAGTTCGCCCGTCAAGCTGGGAGCATGGTCCAATAATCCCGGCTAATCCCGGCTGGTGGCGCATCCGCAGGCAGAAGGGGGCATCCCTTTGGGCTTTCTGACCCCAGCGGATGCACCAGCAACTGCCGGGCACGCGTCTCGCTGCCGTTCTCCCCGGCCTTCGTGGCCTCCTCCAGGAGCGAAGAAGGCTAGCGGATCCCGCTCAACAGCCCGCGGATGGCTGCCGTCAGGTCGGCGGGCAGGACCACCGTTCGGGCCCCTTGCTGCTCGGCGAGGGCGCGTAAGGCATCCACATAGCGTTGGCCCAGGAGGTAGTGGAGGGTGGTTTCGGCGGATGCCGCGGCCTCCGCGATCTTGGCAATGGCGTTGCGGTCGCCTTCGGCGAGGACGATCTTGGCTTGGGCCTCGCGCTTGGAAGCCTCGAGCTTGCCCTCGGCCTGGAGGATGGCGGCAGACTTCTCGCCTTCAGCGCGGGTTACCATGGCGCGGCGCGCCCGCTCGGCGGCGGCTTGTTCTTCCATGGCCCGCTGCATGGTGTCCGAGGGTTTGATGTCCTGAATTTCAACGGTCTTAAGGACAATCCCCCAGTCCGCGATGTCATCGGAGATGGCATTTTTGAGCTTGGCCTTGATTTGTTCCCGAGAAGAGAGGGCATCATCGAGGTCCATTTCGCCGATGATAGAACGCAGCGATGTTTGGACGAGGGTTTGGATAGCGATGCGGTAGTCTTCAACGCCGTAGACTGCTTTTTCCGGGGAGACAATATTGATGTAAGCAACGGCGTTGGTGATAATGACGGCATTGTCTCTAGTGATAACGTCTTGTGATGGGATATCGAGGACAATGTCTTTTGTCGTCACTTTATATGCAACTGTATCCATATAAGGTATAATAATGTTGAGTCCTGGTCCGAGCGTAGAATGATATTTTCCTAGTCGTTGAACAACAAATTTATATCCTTGTGGAACAATACGTACACCAAGAAAAATGGTGACGACAACTAAGGCCAAGATAAAGAGCACGAGGACTAAGCCAGGATTCATTGTGCCTCCGTATTCGGTTTAGGGGAGACGAGTAGCGTGTTGCCCATGATGTCCACCACGGTTACCCGATCTCCCAAGTGAAGGGGATCTGTACTGCGCACTGGCCATTCGTCTTCCCCAAGGAGCGGGGTGCTAAAGCGCACTCGGCCCAGGCCGTTGGGCCCAGGCTCGGCGACGACCTGCCCCACTTGGCCGAGGGCGGTTTCTCGTGCGATACCGGCAGTCGTCTTGTCGCGCATGCGGGGCTTGAGCACGACAAACCACAAGACACAAAAAACAGAGGACATGGTGGCCCATGCCAGGATTTGGGCGGTGAGTCCCAGGGGGAGTCCCAACCAGAGGAGTGCCCCCACGATGACCGCACCCAGTCCAAACCACACAATACTGAAGCTGGGGACGAATGCTTCAATAATGATGAGGGTGATGCCCAAAACGATCCAGAGCCAGTATGCCATAAGGACACCTCCTAGAGGGACGCTGTAGCAGGGCAAACGGCATCCGGCTAGGGGTAAAGAGGAATCTTGTTGGGCTGGTCTTCGAAATTCCGTCCAGGTTAGGGGGCGGCGCTGGGGTAGGGCGGAGTGGCTGTTGTTTTGGGGCGCTTCGAAAAAAAAAACCCTCACGGTCTTGGCCGTGAGGGCGTGGTGTAGTGGTGCGCCCGGCATGATTCGAACATGCGACCTACTGATTCGTAGTCAGGTACTCTATCCAGCTGAGCTACGGGCGCGTTGTGCGAGGGAGCCTTTGCGGGAAGCGGGCTTCCCTGTCAAGGGGTTTGTCTGGTGCCGGAGGCGAGACTCGAACTCGCAAGGGGCCGAACCCCGGTGGATTTTGAGTCCACTGCGTCTACCAATTCCACCACTCCGGCACGCGAGGGGTCCTTCCTTAGGTAATGAAGGAGAGCTCGTCAAGGAGGAAGAGGAATGATGGATTTTGTGCAGGATTTTGCTTGCCATTGGGCCGGTGTATGCTACAGTGGCCGCACGCTCGGTGGTCACGGAAAAGAGGAAATTTCAAACTAAGGAGAGAGTTATGCGCTGGAAATGGTTTGTTTTTTTGTTAATGGCCCTGGTGGCCACGCCGGCCTGGAGTGCGAGCTATGTCCGGAAGGTCGATAATTTTCTCATCCTCGTGGATACCTCTGGCTCCATGTACGATGCCTTCCAAAAGGGCCAGCAGAGCAAGGTGAGCCACGCCGCAGCGGTGTTGGCGCGCATGAACCAAGAGATTCCGGAGCTCGGGTATTTGGGTGGCCTTTATACAGCAGCCCCCTTCCGGGAATTTCAGGTCCTCTCTCCGTTTGCCCAGAAAACCTATGGTGAGGCGGTGGCCAAGCTCCCTGTCAATTGTAAAAGCCTCGGTTGTGTTTGGCCCACCCCATTGGGAGTTGGTTTAGACGCGTTGGAGTCGGCCATTAAGAGCGTCTCTGGCCGGACTGCCGTGATCATCCTCTCTGATGGTATGGAGAACCAGGGGCCAGAGACCTTGCCCATCGCCAAGAAGCTTGTGGAGCAGTATGGCGTGTGCTTTCATGTCATCAGCTATGCGGAGAAGGCTTCAGGCCAGGCCCTGCTCGATGCTATCGCTCAACTCAAGAAATGTTCTGTGCAGACGAAGGCCGCTCAGCTCGACGATGCTGCGGCGCTTAAGAAGTTTGTACGTGACGTTTTCTATGATGTGGCCGAGGTAGACGGTGACGATGACGGTGATGGCGTCCTCAATTCCAAGGATAAGTGTCCGGGTACGCCAAAAGACCTGGCTGTGGACGCTAATGGTTGCCCCATCCCGCTCACTGTGACGCTGAAGGTCTTCTTTGATTTCGACAAGGCGGATATTAAGCCCCAGTACCATAAGGAGCTGGCGGATTTTGCCAACTTCATGAAGCAGTACCCCGGCGTAAAGGTGGAAATCGACGGCCACACCGACTCCATGGGCAGCGATGCCTACAATCAAAAGCTCTCGCAGCGCCGCGCTGAAGCCGTGCGCCAGTACCTCGTCGATAAGTTTGGAATGAATCCGGCACTGCTCAAGGCTGTTGGTTTTGGTGAATCGCGCCCCATTGCAAGCAACGATACCGAGGAAGGACGGGCGAAAAACCGCCGTATTGAAGCGGTGCTCGAAGGCGTATATAAAAAGCGCTAATTCTTTCGCCTGGTTTTTGCCAAGGCCGCTCTCCAGGGGGCGGCCTTTATTGTGGGGGGGGCTTGTGAATAAAGTCTCAAAACAAGCCCTGATTTTGAAAAGGTCTCTTGGTTTTGCTTGTGCGAGTCGTGCGTTGGTGCACGAGCCAAAAAAATCTTGAGTTGAAGGACGCGTGTTGGCACAGCCTCTGCCGTGGAGTGATGGTTTTTTCACAGCAAATTGAGACAGGAGGATGCTATGACGTACCCAGAGATGCAGGAACTGCTCATGCGGGAATTGCGGTTGTACCATTACCCCATCGCCGTAAAGTTTTTCTACGACCAACAGGCGGTGGATGCCTTTAAGGCTGCGGCTGATGAGTATGTATCGCCAGTGAAGCCCATGACCTTTTGCCAATGGGAGATTGCCGCCCGCATGAAAGGGCAGGTGGTGTACGCGGAGAAAGAGGGCTTAGGTTGCACCAACGCCCATTACAATTTTGGCTGGAAAGGGCTCGACGAGGGCGAGGTCAAAAGCCACGCCAAGTATACGAGAGACCTTGATCAGGCAGAGCGCTTCGTGCGTTCCAAGGTCCAGATGCCCGAAGGTATGATTGGTATCGCCGTGGCCCCGCTGGCGAAAGCCGACCTTTTTGGCGGGCCGGATACGGTTCATTTTTATTGCGACAACATGCAAGCTTACCACCTCGCGGTGGATTACATGGCGGCCATGGATGTCCATCCCTTACGGCCCGCCATTACCATGAATTCCTCGGCTTGTGGGGGCAATGTCTGGACCTATATCAACAAAGACTTCAATTTGCTTCCCGCCTGTTCGGGGTCGTATAATGCGGGGAAGACAGAGCGTGGCGAGATCAACGTTATCATCCCAGGGGAGGCCATTGGTCCGGTGTGCCAACGGCTCGTAGAGCGCATTGAAAAGCTTGGCAGTAGTTCCATCACCCGGCCTGGCGATGGGTTCCCGGGGGCTGACGTGTGCAAAAATTGTCCCCTCATCGTATTCAAAAAGTCGAGCTCATAAGGAGAAAGTGCATGTATCGGTTGTTTGGAGTATGTCTCCTCGCCCTTGTCCTCGGGTTGGGGGCAAGTACGGTGTGGTCCCAGGACAATGCCTCTTCCGCCCCGCAGGGCTCAAGTGTTCAGGCGGAAGGCGCTCAAGCAAATGCCCCGGCGGCAGCTGCTGCCCAGCCCGCTGCGCAGGCCAAAGGTGACGCCGCGAAGGCCGCAGGTGGGGGGGGGAGCAAACTGGAGAAGGCCATCAAGGCAGCTCCGGTAGGTACTGAGCCCGGCAAAATCGATCCCAATGCCGCTCCTGGCTTTTTGGGTATTCCAGGGGGGCCGCAAGTTAACCCTCTTCTCGCCTTGGTGTGGGCCATTTGGGTGGGGTGGATTTTTTCCACAGTAGGCGCCTTTGGTGGAGTTATGGCGGGCGTTGGCCACATGACCGTCTTTGGTCTGGGGGGATATGCGAAAACCTTCAAGGGTACAGCGCCTGAATTGAATAAGATAATAACGGACTCTATTCGTGGCTCCAACCAGTTTCTCGTTGGGTTGTCGGCTCTTATTTCAAGTTTCAACTATTGGAAAATGGGGCGGTTGGTTATGCCATTGGCCCTGGCCTTGGGCGTGGGCTCCCTGCTGGGCGCTTGGGGATCGGTGACCTTGACCGCGGGGAAAGTGAGCTTCTCCCAGTACCAAGGTTGGTTCGGATTGTTCGTGCTCGTGCTCGGTTGCTATTTGTTTTGGGAAACCTCACCTGCTGGTCAAGCTAGCAAGAAGAAGGCCAAAGAGGCGGCCCAAGCCTTTGAACGTGCGGTGAAGGAAAAGAGTGGCGGCACCTGCGAAATCGATACGAGGGTCAAAATCTTGAGTGTGAGCGCCACGCAAGTCCGCTTCACCTTCTGCGGGGTGGAATTTACCTTTAACCCCATCATGCCCGTAGCCGGCGGTTTCTTCATCTCGGCCGTGGCAGCGTTTTTGGGTGTGGGCGGTGGCTTTCTGTTGGTTCCATTTTTGACCAGTATCACGCAGTTGCCCATGTACTTGGCTGCGGGGACTTCGGCTTTGGCAGTGTTTATTAGTATGGTGACGAGTCTTGCCACCCTTATTACGAAAGGCACGCCTATGGACTGGGTGCTTATTGGCACTGAACTTATAGGTATTGCCATCGGATCGGTGATTGGACCACGGACTTCTAAGTACTTTTCGGACATTTGGCTCAAGCGTTTGTTCATTGTTCTTTCTTTGTACGTGGGTATTGATTACGTATTGCTTGGCTTCTTTAATATTAAGATGTTTGGCTGATAAAAGGCTTGTACTCGTTGTGGATGTGGCCCTGGCGTCTTACGGGCGTCAGGGCCTTTTGTTATGAGAGGTGGTTTTACCGTGGTATGGCTTGACCCACTTATTATTTGGGCGTTTCGGTTATTGCCTCCAGGAAACGGGGCATTTCTTTTGGGATGCACGTTTTGGGCTATCGTGGCCGTCCTGATCGGGACAGTGACGGCACTGCTGGTCAAAATTCTCAATCGAGGCTGGTACCGTCGCCAATATGAAGCCATGATCCGCATGCACAATATCTCGGTGGATGCGGTGCAACATGGGGATAAAGAAGCCTATCTGGCGGCCAATAGGGAAGCTATGGAGGCCTTTGGCAAGTATTTTTTCAGCCAAGCGGGCGTGTTTATGGTATCGCTCTGGCCGATACCGCTGATTTTGGCTTGGATGGACCAGCGCTTCCGCGACTCCCCGCTTGAAATTCTTGGCTTGAACATCCCTTATTTTATCAGCTTTCTTTTTATCTATATTGCTGTGCGGTTGGTATTGGGGCCGTGGCTTTTCAAAACGGCACCCTATCGTTATCTTGACAACTGGGCCGAGCACCGCACTGGGGTGGTGATTCGTCATTTTGAGGATATCGGCAAGGAGTGAGCCATGGAATTTCGGGGAGTGGCCCTTGTGCCACGTTCCGCCTTTCCTGTGGGGGCGCTGGGGACGCGGCGGTGGCGCCGCGTTCGGCGTTTTTTTGCAGTCTTTCACACATGGTTGCGTTGTCTGGGAGACATCACCGGCGCACAGGAAAGCGCGGTCCCGGTGGAATGGGGACAAGTAGAGCGAGACACAGATCGTTTGGCCACTGCTGTGGTGCGGCTTGCGCATCTGCTGCAAGATTTGGAGCCTATGCAGTGGCTCGACTTTGGAGAATGGGCGGCAAAACTGACGTTCTATGCCCGATTGGCGGCAGGCCATCCAGAGCCACCCATTGACCCCCAGTTTTTTGTCCCCTTGCCCGCGCGGCGAGGGATGGTGCTGTCTTCTTCACTGTGGCGGTATGCAGTGGACGTGGCCGAGATCGGGCCGCAGCTTGAAAGGGGGATCCGGGATCTAGAGCTAGCGCAAGATGCTGCCTGGCAAGGGCTTATGGCCTTGGTGGAGTCTATGTCCTTGCCGGCGGTAGTGGAGCGCGAGGGCGAGGTCTGCGCCTTTGAGCTTGGGGGGCAGCGTCTCCTCCTCTGTCCTGTGCTGGAGGCCCCAGAAGGCGAGCTGCCTTTGGAAGCCAGGGACGTGGGGCTGCGGGAGTTTTGGGATGGCGTGCGCTGGGCGTGGGCACAGCGCTATACCCCTCGGGCCGTTTCCTGGCGTCGGACTCTTGGGCGCTGCGACGAAGAGGTGGGCTGCCGTGTCGTCGTCCTGGCCGATGCTGCGCTATGGGCCCTGGATGGGGATGTTATGGGGCTGGCCCCGGCAAGCAGTGCTGTCGTGTCTGAACCACCACCGCCGCTTGGCCTTTGGGTTGCTCAGGAGGGAGCGTGGAGCGCCGTGGCAACGACCTTCCGTCCTGAGGCTGGACTATGGCGTCAGCGCTTGAGGACTGTGGTGGAACGCATCGTGAGCGAAGGGGAGGTGCCGCTTTGTCCAGAGGACTGTCGGTGCTTGGAGGACCTTAGTCTTCTCGCCCTGGTTGGAGGATGGAAAGCAGTGATGTCCCGCTTCGGGACACCAAGTATGGGGATAGAGGGAGTTAAGACCTTGCCCCTGTCCTCGGGGGCGATGGTTCAGGTATATTGTACTTCGGGAGCCCTGTTCCCCTCAGCGGCAGGACGGCAGAATATCACGGGTGAAGACATCCGCTGTTTGCCGCTATGGGCCATGTTGGCTGGTTGGCAGCGGCTGGAGGATGTTTGCCGGCAGTACGATGTTTCTTCTCCGCCGCTTACTGGATTTGGGATGATCAAGGCCGATGCCATGCACTTGTGTCTGTGTGCGGGGCGGCATGTTCTTCTGGTGGAGGGGGAGTGGCTCCCCGATGCCTTGTGGGCCGTGCGCATGCGATGGAAGGCGCCATATCCAAGGGTCGAAGAACTCGGTTGGGTGGCCGAGACCTTGGCCTCGTGGGGTTTTGGCGTGACCCGTCACGGGGTGGTCCTCGATGCCCGCCTGACGCAGGGCAGTGAAGTGGCCTTCCAACGGGCTTTAGCCGTGCTCGGCGGGGTATCTTATGGCGTGCTGGGCGGAGGGGCACCGGGGTGGTGGCGGTCCATTTTGGCTTCCTGGGGGCAGGGAGGGGGTCGTTCTCCTGCGTAACCCTTGCCAGCGGTCTTTCTTACCATTAGCTCACGGATCATGGCCATGCATTCACCATGGCCTTCATCTTAAGGAAGTCCCATGATCCGTATCTCGGAGATCCTCGAGAAGGCTGGTGCGTATCTTTCCAGTGCGGACACCGCCCTCATCCAGAAGGCCTACGTCTTTTCCGCTGCTGCCCATGCCGGGCAAATGCGCCTCTCCGGTGAGCCCTATCTTTCGCATCCCCTCGAAGTGGCCAGTATCCTGGCGGACCTCAAATTAGATGCTGTCACCATCGCCGCTGGACTTCTCCACGATACCGTGGAGGATTCCGGGGTGACAGTGGAGCGCATCGCCGAGGAGTTTGGCGCTGAGACCGCCGCTATTGTGGATGGGGTGACAAAGATCGGCAAGATGCATTTTGAGTCCCGGGAACAGGCTCAGGCGGAGAATATTCGTAAGATGATCCTCGCCATGGCGGACGATATTCGGGTCATCCTCGTGAAGCTTGCCGATCGGCTCCACAATATCCGCACCCTCGAGTTCCAGCGCGAGGAGCGCAAGAAGGCGATTGCCCAAGAGACCCTCACCATCTACGCCCCGCTGGCTAATCGTCTCGGTCTCTACCGCATCAAAGTCCAGCTTGAAGATGAAAGTTTGCGCTACTTGCGCCCCGATGTATACCACCAGATCCTTGATGGTATCCAGAATTATCGGGGAAAAGGGGAAGCATATATCGAAAAGGTGTGTAAAATTATTGAGAATGTGCTCCAAGACAATGACATCTCTGGAAGGGTCAAAGGGAGGATCAAGCATGTTTATTCCATCTTCCATAAGATGGAACATCGAGGACTAAATCTAGATCAAGTTTTTGATTTGATTGCATTTCGAGTTATAGTGAATACGGTAAAAGATTGTTATACTGTGCTTGGACTTGTGCATGCGTTATGGAAACCAATTCCAGGAAAGTTCAAAGATTATATTTCCATGCCCAAGGCCAATATGTACCAGAGCCTGCATACTACCGTCGTAGGTCCAGATGGCGAGCGCATCGAGATTCAGATCCGCACCGAAGAGATGCATCGTTTGGCAGAATTTGGTGTGGCCGCCCATTGGCTATATAAAGAGGGTGGGCAGATCCAGGACGCCGATCGGTTTTCCTGGTTGCGTCAGATCCTCGATTGGCAGGGGGATCTGAAAGATTCTCGGGATTTCCTCTCGACCCTGCGCCTCGATCTTTTTCAGGACGAGGTCTATGTCTTCACCCCGAAAGGCCAGGTAAAGGAACTCCCCGAAGGGGCGACGCCGGTGGATTTTGCCTACGCCATTCATACCGAGGTTGGGCACCATTGTGCGGGTGCCAAGGTCAATGGCCGGATCGTGCCCCTCAATACGCCGCTCAAAAACGGGGATACCGTTGAGATCCTTACCGACCCCAACCGGCACCCGAGCCGTGATTGGCTCCAATTCGTCAAATCGGCTCGGGCCCGTTCGCGGATCAAACAATGGATCAACACCGAAGAACGGGAACGCAGTATCGCCCTGGCCAAGGAGCTCCTTGAAAAAGAAGGCCGCAAGCTCGGGGTCAACTTCAGCCGGGCCCTGAGGGGCGGGGAACTGGAACCCATCGCCCGGGAGTTTTCTTTCAAAAGTTTAGACGACCTGCTCTCGGCTGTGGGGTATGCCCGGATTACCCCTCGCCAGGTCCTCATGAAATTGCTGCCCAAAGAGGTCGGGGAGGCCGAGCGCAAACCCCAGGAGCGCGCTCCCGCGGCATTGGTCAAAAAGACCTCCGAAGGCGTGTCCATCAAAGGGGTGGATGACGTCCTTATTCGCTTTGCCCAATGCTGCACTCCAGTGCCTGGTGACCCTATTATTGGGTACATCAGCCGCGGTCGCGGGGTCACCATTCATTCGCAAGACTGTCCCAATGTGGCCAACATGGAGCCCGAGCGTCTGCTCGACGTGCGCTGGGAGGGGGAGGAGGATCGGCCCTATCCAGCCCGCATGCGCATCCTCTGCCGTAACGAACGGGGTGTGCTCGCTCAGGTGAGTGGGCTTTTGGCCAAAGAGGGGGTGAACATCGACTCCGGGCAATTTACGTCAACCCCCGATGGCCTGACGGAGATGGAATTCCTCGTCGAGGTCAAAAATGCCTCCCATCTCTATTCCGCCATGGATAAACTGCGGCGTTTAGAGACAGTGCGCGAGGTGGTACGGATAGCAACAGGATAAGCGACCCCCACTAGAAGGGAACGGGGTTGTGCGCTCTGCTCCCAAGAAATTGCCTTGGAGTCGGTTCTCTCAGAGCATGAATCCCCAAATGCCGAGGATACGAAACGGAGAATACATACGATGACATGCAGGGGCCAAGTGACCTCTCACAGACGTCCCAACGAAACATCATTCCTCGAGAATCCTGTGGCTTGTGGTGGAAGAGCACGGCACGAGTACGCCGCAACGGCTCCCGATAAATGCTCTCTCCGGGAAGCGGATTTTCGAGCAGGTAGAAACCAAAGTACCACACTGTTTATTCCACGTATCGATGAACGCTCTTTCTGGGAAACGGGTTTTCAAGGGGAGTGGGGGCTTTTATTGTCGAGGGGGGATGCGCTTGCCTATGAGTGGAGCGGCGCGAGGCTGCATTAACGCGTGGGTGTGGCTTCTGTTTTTGAGGGGGTGCGGTTGCCCATGGCCATGGGATGTTCTCCTCGAAGGCGTCGAGGATGGTCGGGTCATGGCCATGGGCACGAGGATCAAAGCTGGGATGGTGGGGTGTCGATGCGCACGAGCTCAATCTCGAAGGTCAGATCGAGCCCTGCCAAGGGGTGATTGGCGTCGATGGTGACATGCTCGTCATCCACCTCGACGATGGCCGCCGGGATTTCGTGGCCTTCAGGAGAGCGGAGGATGATCTGCTCGCCCACTTGGGCGGGGATATGGGCCGGGAAGGAGGCCCGTGGCACGGTAAGGACCATCTCTTCGTGGTGCGGGCCATAGGCCTCGGCCGAGGGGATGGTCACGGTGCAGGTCTCTCCCACCGCGCTCATATTGCGGAGGGCCTTTTCAAAGCCTGGGATGACGGTGCCTTGGCCCAGGGTAATGGTGAGGGGTTCCCGTCCGCGAGAAGAATCGAAGGGGGTGCCGTCGTCGAGGGTGCCGGTGTAGTGGACCACCACAGTGGTCCCGTCGATGAGTGCCATGGAGGCTCCTTGGAGTTTGAGTGAGTACAGAAGGGCCGGGGAAAGGTTCTATCCCTGACGCCTCAGTTCGGCAATCCATTTTTCGAGATCATTGGGCGTGCCCGGGCGGTGGTCTTCAGGATAGAGCAGGGCGGACATGTAAAAGACGCTGCCAAGCTCGAGGCTGCGGCGGGCGCTGGCGCTCATAGCCTGCAGCCGGGCGGCGATGGCCGGGCGGCGGGGTTCTGGCACTGTCTCGAGCAAGGGAGCTGCATCTTCGGCGAGTCTGGCAAGGATTTCGGCCTTGCGGCGCATTTCTTCTCGGTAGCGAGCCTCATCCTTGGCGTCGTGCAAAGCGGCTTCGGCTTCGGCCTCCACGGCGCGGATGGTCGCTGCGGTCTGCTCGAAAAAATCCAGCAAGGGTTTCATGGCGGGCCTCCAAGGGGGTGAGCTCTGGGGGGAGGGGGAAGATGATGCCTCCGAGATGGGATTCGTAAAATTGGCGTTGGCGGCGGTGGAATCCCCGGACAGCGGCCAAGTGTCGGGCTCCGATAGGGTCATAGGCCAGGGCGATGCCATGGCGGGGATCAGCGAGGGTGTCCCAGACGAGGCGCAGGGCTAGGGTGAGGCTATGGCGGGCGAGACTGGCCGCACGAGGATGCCGGAGAGGGGGCAAGAGGCCGACTCGTTCTAGGGTCCGGACTCCACCTTGGAAGAGCCCTTTCTTGATGCGGAAGGTCATAGGATGCTGGGCAGTGGCGAGACGCAGTCGCTGATCGGCCTCGGGAAAAGCCAGTCCGGCAATGACGCTTCCCTGCCGGCGGGGGATGCGCACCTGGGCATCAGCGAGCATCTCGGCAAAAGAATGGGCGAGTTTGCCGCGGCCAGCGAGATACCCCAACAAGTTGGGAACAAAATAGTTATGGGCGATGACGTCAGCAGCCAGGTGGGCAAGATACCCATAAGCATGGGCCGTCAAACGCGGCGTGTTGGCCTGCTCGAGGAGGATGCGGGCAACGCTCCAATTGTGTGAATGGTGAGGGGTTGGCCGACTTCCTTTGCCGACAAGAATGTCCGCAGCTAGCGTGCCATAAAGAAAGGCACGCGGATGGGCGTGAAGCACCGCAGCTATCGAAGGGGGCACAAGATGAAGGGCGGCGAGTACATGGTTGCCTATCGCCAGATGGGCAGCCGGCCCCCAGGCCAAGGCATCAGCGGGCAGAAGGAGGTGGATGGTGAGGACAAAGGCGAGGAGGAGAAATAGGGGCATGAGAGCCCTCCGTGGCACGGCCAGACGAGGTCAAACCCAACGGGCAGCACCTAGAATCTGGTAGGAAGGGCGTCAAGACCGCGTCTATGTGTTGCCGTACAACAGTGTGTCCAAACCTTGACCCTAACCAGAGACGTGGTAGGGAAAAATCCAAAATACACGTGGTATGGGTCGCATAACAATGCAAAGCGGAGGTATTTATGTCCTATTCGCAAAGCGATTTGCCGGTACGGCTGCACGATGGCGAGATTTTGATTCTCGAAGACGGGACCGAGCTGCGCTGGGAGAGCAATGGCGAGGCCAAGGCTGTATTCTTAGGGGATAGCTTCGAGCCGGCGTTTGAGCTTTTTCCCGGGCAAGACACCACGATCCAGGTCGGTGGTCTTCATCTCAAGCTCACCGCTTTCTTCGAAGATGCCTTGGAAGTTCGGGAGCTTTAGCCACACTGACCAATGGTTTGAGGGACGGGAAGGGTGTCTGGAGTAAGTGACACCCTTTTTCGTCTGTCCTTAGGGCGCGGCTGTTCCCTAGATGTCCCGGATGGCCTGAGTGAGCTTGCGCTGGTCATCCTTGAAGAGCTTGTAGTTGATGGAGTCCTCCAAGGCCTGCCGGCTGGCCTCGATGATGTTGTAGGACACGCCAACGGTCGTCCATCGCTGCTTGCGGTCTCCGGATTCAATGAGCACGCGCACGAACGAGGCCGTGCCGCTGCTCTCGTTCCCATTGTCCGGACGCGAGAGGACACGTACCTTGAAGTCCAAAAGCTGCATCTCCGCAAGCGTTGGATAGAATTTTTCTAATCCTTTGCGCAATGCATTGTCCATCGCATTGACAGGACCACGACCAGTAGCAGCAGTGTGTTCTAAAAGTCCACCGACGCGGATCATGACGGTGGCTTCAGTGAATGGATCTCCATCTTCAGTGAAGAGAGAATCTAAAATACGTATGGCTACAATACGAAAATAGTTCCTTGCTCTGCCAAGAATTCGATTAACAAGCAATTCATAGGATGCCTCAGCTGCGGCATACTCATATCCTTGATCTTCACGATGCTTGAGTTCGGTGAGAAGTTCGAGCACAAAAGGATCGCCTTTATCAAGTTCAAAGCCGTATTGCCGCACTTTATAGAGGATATTGGACTGGCCAGACTGGTCGGAGAGCACAATGCGTTGCCGGTTGCCCACGGCCTCTGGGGTAATGTGTTCGTAGGTGCGGGGATTGCGGCGCACTGCCGCTACATGCACTCCGCCTTTGTGGGTAAAGGCTGAGCGGCCGGTGAAAGGCTGGCGGGCAAAAGGCCGGAGGTTGGCCACTTCCGCTACAAAGTCTGCTGTCTCGGTGAGGAACCGGAGACGGCCTTCCGGGAGGCAACGGCGTTCCAATTTGAGCTCCAGATTAGGGATGACCGAACAGAGATTGGCGTTGCCACAGCGCTCCCCGTAGCCATTCATCGTCCCTTGCACCTGAATTGCCCCGTGTTGCACCGCCACGATGGTATTGGCCACCGCCATCTCGCCGTCGTTGTGGGTGTGGATGCCAAGGCGCACGTCTGGAAGCTGGCGTCGCACCTCATCCATGGCCTCGGCGATCTCGTGGGGTAGACAGCCGCCGTTGGTATCGCAGAGCACTAAGACATCCGCCCCGGCCTCCGCCGCCGTGCGCAGACAAGCCAAGGCATAGGATGGATTGGCCTTAAAGCCGTCAAAAAAATGTTCGGCGTCATAAAAGAGCTCGGCGGCGTGCGGCCGTAAGAAGCGCAGGGAGTCAGCGATTAGCTCGAGGTTCCGCTCCAGGGTAATCTTGAGGGCTTCGGTGACGTGGATGTCCCAGGTCTTGCCGAAGATGGTGAGTACCGGTGCCCCACTGGCAATGAGTTCTGCCAGATTTGTGTCTTTGTCGGCGGTCGTCTTAGCACTGTGCGTCGCACCGAAGGCAGCAATGCGGGAGTGTTCTAAGGCATACTGCCGGATTTCCTGGAAAAAACGTTTGTCTTTAGGATTAGCTCCTGGCCAGCCTCCTTCAATATACGCCACCCCCAGTTCGTCGAGTTTGGTGGCAATCCGCAGTTTGTCGTCCGTGGAAAAAGAAATTTCCTCGCTTTGGTTGCCGTCACGCAGGGTTGTATCGTAAATTTGGATCATAAAATGCCCCTTGGTCATAAAAAAACCCCGGGCCGTTGGTCCGGGGTTTCGGTGTCTCGCCTCTGCCGCACTTAGGCGCACGCTGCCCCGAACCGCCTGGTCGCGGTCCAAATAATGTCGATAATGGAGAGGCAATGGAAAACGGTGCGCATGGAGACTGTGTGCTGGATGGATAATCGATTGTCAAGATGCCAATACCTCTTTGGAACAATGAGCGGGATGGGGTCGCGGTGACTTGGTTTAAAGGGTACGGGCCCTATGGATGGCTACACAGCCGGCAAAGATGAGGGCATCGGCTTAGCGTCGGGAGCAGACTCCGGCCGCAGCGAGAACGCGGTTCAGGCGAAGGGGATCTGCGGTTATGCTGCGCACCTCGCGAGACATTGGAATTCAATTTCTCCAAAAAGGGTGCTGCCCATCGGGCTCAGCCCACCTCCCAGCCGACGATCTGGCGCTTTGTTTTGGAAAACTCCACGCCTACTTCCAGGACCTGGGTCCCCGGGGCGCGGTATTTGGCGGCATAGTCTTTGGCCTTGAGCTGGGCCAGGGCCGCACCAGTGGGGGCATCGCCGTCCACGACCTTGAACTCAAAGACCCAAACCCAGGTGCCGTGGCGCACGGTGAGGTCGCAGCGGCCGGGCAGCACCATGTCTTCGGCGGTGATGGCCAGCCCCAGGGAGGCGAGGTGGCTATAGAAGACGCTGGCATAGTAGCCTTCGTAGCGGGCCATGGGATTGGTGTCGTACCAGCTGTGGGGGATGGAGGCAAAAAGACGCACAAAATGGTCTCGCAGGGCGG
>CALKRN010000020.1 GCA_937989665.1 uncultured Desulfomicrobiaceae bacterium
GTCATCAAGCGCAGTAAACTTTCCTCCCTCATTGGCTATGCCGCGACCCTATTGCATGAAGTAGGACATGCAACGACAGGTGCAGTTGACGCGACGCGAGAATTTGAGCGTGTGTTAACAGACTATCTAGGGCGAACATCAATAGCAGCGATTGGAAAGTGAGTCAGTCCGAGTTTCCTGGTCTTTGAAATCCAAAAGGCGGCCCAACCTGCGCTTCCAGCCGACCCGCTCCGCTCCGCTGCGCTTCGCGGCGCAGGTGAAGCGCAAGCCATTGAGCCCTTGATGGAGTATCACGTTACCTAGAATTAGACGCTGGAGCTCCGGCAAGGCCCTCAAGGAACAGCGGAACTTGATGGAGTATTACATATATGGAATTAGACGCTTTTGGTCTCGGAGTTGCGGCGTTACTACTCATCGTAGCGGCGCTGTACGCATCTGTGGGCCACGCCGGTGCTTCGGGCTACTTGGCGGTCATGGCGTTGGTGGGGATTGCACCTGCCGTTATGAAACCAACCGCCTTAGTACTCAACGTCGTCGTTGCTCTAATTGCTACGTACAAATTCTATCGGGTAGGCTCATTTTCGTGGCGTCTGTTTCTGCTGTTGTCTGTAGCCGCTGTCCCCTTGGCCTACGTCGGGGGGAGCATTTCGCTCCCATCCCACATCTACAAGCCATTGGTTGGGTTGGTTCTGATCTATGCAGCGTTCAAATCATTCTCAACCGCTAAACAGGCCTCGCAGTACTCGGTACGCGAGGCAAACTGGCCGATATTGGTAGTGGCGGGCGGCTTATTGGGATTTCTATCTGGGCTTACTGGAGTTGGCGGAGGCATCTTCCTTAGCCCACTCCTCCTGTTTTTGCGTTGGGCGCCGGTCAAGGTAATTTCTGGAGTAGCTGCGGCCTTTATTCTGCTCAACTCTATTTCAGGTCTCGCCGGCGCTGCTCGTGAACCGCTGCACATTCAGCCAGTATTACCGTTGTGGGCGATTGCAGTCGTCATTGGCGGGTATGTAGGTGCCGAGTACGGGAGCAAGCGTCTTGGTAACCCGGCAATTCAGCGGCTGCTTGCCCTTGTTCTCTTGGTGGCTGGAGCAAAGATGATGGCAACGGCTTAACCATTTCCGGCGCAAGTTAATTGAGGGGCTTACCTGCGCTCGAACAAACGGCGACCGACGTGGGCTTTGCAGTGCAGGCTAATTGCTGCCCAGGGATGCAAGCCCTGGCAAAGCCGCGACGCGCAAACGGCAGGCTACGGCCTTGAGCCAGACGAGGCGTGCGTTGGGCCTGACACCCAAAACCATCGTGACCCGAAACGAGGACGAGCGGATCGAGGCTGGCAGCGGGCCACCAAAGTCCTCCCAGCATAGCGCTTCCTCCTCGAAGCACCAAATGCTTGGGAAGAGCTGCAGGAGGGGGAGACATTGTCCCGTTCGAGGCAGACAATCCGCGCTGGCGACATGCTTATCATAACACCTTGACCAAATCTGTAGCACTCGCTACCACCACCGTACCCTTCCTCCCTTTGCCCATGCCAACCAATCCAGCCATTCCTTCTGCCTCATCCCTTCAGCGCCCAAAGGAAGGCGGCACCTCTGCCGCAGGGGGAGAAGGTCTGGCCCGGGGTTCCGGAGAAGGTCCCCCCCAGCTCGAAGGCTGGGGAGAGGCGCCTGACAAAGGCGACCTGACCGCGCCAGGGCAGGAGGACGAACCGTGGTGGGGGGATATGTCTGACGAGAGCGCCCCGCAGCGGACATCCTGGCCTCCCCTGCCCTCCCCCATCGCCGCCAGTGGCCCCGGGGCCTTACTCCGCCTCCCTCCCCTCCAACGCTGCCCGCTTTTGAGCCTCGCTTTGGCCCTCGCCCTGCACGCAAGCCTCCTGGCCATTGGAAAGAAAGGGCTCACCCCACCTCCGCCTGTCCTGCCCATCATGGAGCTCACCTGGGCGAGCCGCCCCGGCCCGCCTCCAGGGCAAGCCGAGGGCATGCCCGGCCTTCCTCCAGGGGCAAGGGAAGAATCCCCCCCCGGATCCGCTTCCCTTGCGGCCGCAGACCACCAAGCGCCACCTGCCCTTACCCCAACGGCTCTTCCCCTCAAGCCCCAGCCACAGCCGCCGCTGCGGCCACTGGCCCAAAGCTCTAGCCCGCACCGCTCCCGCCCATTGCCCCGGCACCTACCGGCCCAAGAGCAACGGCCCAAAGACACCGCAGCTTCTCCAGAAACAACGGCGTTTGCGATCTCACACGAGGAGGTCGAGGCAACTGGCAGGGTTGCCTCCGCCATCGAAGGCCAAGGGGGTGCCAGTCCGGGGGACGGTGGGGATCCTCAAGGAGATGGCATGGGACGTGGTGGAGGCAGTGGCCACGGTGGTGGTCAGGGGGGTAATGACGACGGGTTCTGGGAAGAAGGAAGGGTTGAGGTGCCGCCGCGCCTTCTCCACCGCCAGGACCCGCCCTATCCGGAAATGGCCCGACGTCGGGGGATTGAAGGCATGGTCATAGCTCGAATCCTGGTGGGGACCAACGGACACGTCCAGATAGTGCGCATCGAATCTGCTCATCCGGCAGCAGTGTTTGAAGATACCGTCACGAAGACCCTCCTTTCCTGGCGGTTTACCCCCGCCCAGCGCCAGGGCACCACCGTGGCGGTGTGGATGCGGGTCCCCATCCGCTTCCAGTTGCGCTAAGGCCCGTCATTGGGCTGCCCCAAGGTGGCCTCTGTGCTGCGCCAAGCTCCTACCCCAACCACCAAGGACCGAGGCAGTGCCCCTCGCCGCGGCCTGCGGGGGGCATCCTTCCCCACCCCGAGAGGCGCTGAGCCCCCCACTCCCCAAAGTCCCCCCGCCCACCCCCTTGCCGACCACAACGCGTGGACCGTGACCACCCTGTACACCCGGTCCAGAGCACCACTTCAGGCCCGTCGAGAATACCGGCATCGTTGCTATGGCCAAAGGCCCCTCTCTGTTTCCCTGCTCCCGCGCACCCATCCCGCCTTGGCGCGCTTCCTGCTAGAAGTTCTTCAGTTCTCCCCAACCGGCACTTTTTTGACAGGAAAGCTCTATGCCCCTCATCGACCGCTTGCAGCTCCTTGGCCAGATGAACGCCCTCCCGGAGCAACGCCACGGCACCTACCGGGGTCGCATCCCTTTTGAAAACCACATGGCGGCTCAGATCACGGGCTCCGACGCACTCCACGACCGACGCCTTAGCCAGGCCTTGCAAACCATCCACCAGCTCACCGCCCAACCCGCTGAGAGCACATCCACTCTCGGGGGGCTCAGCGCCCGCTTTGAATCGGGCAACGGGGGCGTAGCCGCCATTGGCTACGACCCTGTGGGTGGCACCTCCTACGGTACCTACCAGATCGCCTCCCGCCCTGGGACCATGGATCGTTTTCTCCAATTTCTCGACAAGGCCGAACCCACCTGGGCTGCCCGGTTGCGGGCCGCAGGACCGGCCAACACCGGCTCCACGAGCGGCGGCATGCCGACGGTCTGGAAGGCCATCGCCGCCGAGCATCCCCAGCGCTTTGAGCGTCTCCAGCGTCAATTCATTGAAGAAACCCACTATGAACCCGCCCGCCAGGCCATCTTCGAGCGTACTGGCTTTGATGTCGCCAAGGCCCCCAAGGCCGTGGCCGAGGCCCTGTGGAGCACGGCCGTGCAGCACGGACCGGCCGGGGCTGCCCGCCTCTTTAGCACGGCCTTGAACGAAATGCGGACCTCAAAAGTTTGGCAAAACCGGGAAGGACACCCTGAAGGCATCCAAGAACTCCTGCGACGGGTGTACGCCGCCCGCGGTGCTGACTTTGAATCCTCCCCCGCCTCAGTACGCAATGCGGTCCTCAGCCGTCTCTCCCAAGAGCACCAACTGGCCCTGGCGCTGCTGGGCGGTTCCACTGCCGCTTAGAAAGGCGCATCCTGAGGGATATGCATCCCGTGAGGCGGTTTGTCTTGAAGGATACCGCCGCACTACCATGGGCCATCCCACGGGCAGGTACATGCTGAGCACAATGGGAAAGGCGTTCTCGACCAGCCACGCCGCCCTACCATGGACGAACCTCACAGCCAGGTGCATGGCAACGTAGGGCTCGTGCTCGTCCGTTTCCCTACCGTGCCTCGGGGCCACGCTTGCTTATGGGAGCCCTCAGTCCCCAGCGGTTAGACGAGGCTGGCGCGGAATTCCCGGAGAATGGCGGCGTATTGATCCAACGGCAAACGGGGGCCAAAATGGGTGACCACTCGCGATGCAGCCAGACTCGCCAGCCGTCCGGCCTCGGGATAGGAGAAACCATGGGTCAGGCCATAAAGGAGCGCCCCAGCAAACATATCACCGGCGCCGTTCGTATCCTTGGCCTCGGCGGGATAGGGGTCCACTTCATAGAGCTGGTAGCCATCAAAGAGCAATGCCCCCTCAGCGCCGAGGGTTATGGCAAAGGCACCGGCAATCTGACGCAAGCTATCCACCGCCTTGGCCAAGGTGCGGCACCCTGCCCAAGCCAAGGCCTCGGCACGATTGCAAAGAAGCAAGTCCACCCCTTCCCCGACGACTTCCTCCAAACCAAAGCGGAAATACTCCACCATGGAGGGATCAGAAAAACTTAAGGCCGTCCGCACACCCAAGCGCCGAGCCATAGTCATGGCATCTCGTGCCGCGGCCCGAGCCGTGGGAGAGGAGACAAGATAGCCTTCCACATACAGAACACGAGACTGGGCCAAGGCCTCCGAGTCGAGCTGGGCCTTGCTGAGTTGGTCCGAGATGCCAAGATAGGTGTTCATCGTCCGCTCGGCATCGGGGGTGACGAGCACGAGGCACGACCCTGTTGTTCCACCTGCATGCACATTGCAGCTCCCGCACGCCACTCCAGCCCGAGTCAGGTCCTCCACATAAAAACTTCCCATTTCGTCGGCGCCCACGAGACAGGCGTAGTAGGCCCGACCACCAAATCCGGCGAGGGCCACCAGGGTGTTCGCCGCCGAGCCACCACATGCCCGGGTTCCATGATATCCTCGAACGGCTTGGAGGAGGGCGTACTGGCGTTCCGCATCCACCAAGGTCATCCGACCTTTGGCAATGCCATGGCGGACCAAAAAGGCATCATCGACCATAAATTCCATATCCACGAGGGCATTGCCCATGCCATAGACGTCAAAGGCAACGGCATCACTGGTCAGCATCCCTGGCTATCCTCCACCATATCGCGGGTCCACCAGGCATTGAGCACGGCCTGGACCACCGTGGCCAGGGGGATGGCAAAAAACACCCCCCAAAACCCCCACAAACCACCAAAGACCAAAATAGCGGCAATCACAGCAATGGGGTGGAGATTGACGACCTCGGAGAGGAGCAGCGGCACCAAGACATTGCCATCAAGGATCTGAATGACCAAGTATGCCACCAAGGTAATAGCCAAATCACTCCCTGCCCCCCATTGCATATAGGCAACCACGGCAACTGGGATTGTTACTACTATTGCTCCTACATAGGGGATAATTACGGACAACCCAACAAGAAGACTCAATAGCATGGCATAATTAAGTCTACAAAACAAAAAGGTGATGTATGTCGCTGCCCATACAATGAGAATCTCCCAAATCTTTCCTCGAACATAATTACCAACTTGCATCTGGATGTCTGCCCATACCCGACTTGCTAGGCGGTGGTCATCTGGGAGAAACCGCCGCAGCCAATTGATGATGACATCTTTATCTTTGAGGAAGAAAAAGACCATGATGGGTAGCAGGACGAGATAGATGATAAAAGTAATGACAGAACGCATACTGGCGAGACCATAGGCCACGAATTGCTGGCCATAACTCGCGATCTGGACACGAAAACTCTCCAAGAGGCCCAAAAGATAGGCCTCGGAAACCAATTGCGGGTATCGCTCTGGCAGGTGGAGCAACAGGGTTTGGGTGCTTGCTACCATCTCCGGCAGACGAGCTAAGAACTCGGTAATCTGGCGGATAAGCAGCGGAGCGAGGCCGAGGATGAGAAAGACGAGGGCGACCACAAAGACCAGGCACACCAGGCTCACCGCCACAATACGCGGACAGCCCAGGCGCTGGATGGGGCGCACCAGGCCTTCCAGCAAAAAGGCGATGACGAGGGCGGCGATAACAGGGGCCAGGAGGTCGCCAATCCATAGCACGATGGCCCCAAGTACCACCAAGACCGCCGCCAGGGTGAAAAATTGGGGATTGCCCAGCAATCGATCCAAAAAGGCACGCAGCGGCTGCACTCCAACTCCTTGAAAGAAGATGATGTTGCCTACTTGGAGCCACCAGCAGCGTCAACACAAAGGCCGCCTGAAGGCGGCCTTTGTGGGGCGTTCGAAGTGGCTCCACCTAGCGGATAAAGAGCATCTCCTGGTAGCTCGGCAAGGCCCATTGGTCATCGGCGACCATGGTTTCCAGGATATCGGCCCAAGTCCGGACCTCGGCCATGGCCGGCAGGATGACGTCGCAGGCATAGCGGGCATGGGCATGGACCGTTGCTCCCTTGTCTGCTGCCAAGACGTTCTCCAGCTTTTCAATGGCGTCTTGGAGCTGCCGTAAATTGTCGGTGATGGCATCAAGGGCCTTGGTGCGGTAGTCCTTGCCAATGGCCCGCAAGTTGGCGCACACCGACGCGAGCTCACCCTGGTAGCGGATGGCCGAGGGCAAGATAATGGTCTTCGCCATGCGGACCATGAGGTTCGCTTCGGTTTCGATGGTCTTGCAGTATTGCTCAGTATAGATTTCCTCACGGCTCTTGAGCTCTGCCTCGGTGAACACCCCGTATTTCGTGAACAACGCCACCACTTCCGGACTCGTGATCACCGGCAGGGCATCGGGGGTCGTCTTGAGGTTAGATAGCCCCCGACGGGCAGCCTCTTGGTGCCACTCTTCTGAGTAACCATCCCCATTGAAGATGACGGCCTCGTGCTCGGTGATAAGACGCCGCAAAAGCTCCTGTACGGCGCCATTGAGCTTCGCCGCATCACCCCCCGTCGCCTTTTCAAGTTCCGTGGCGATATAGTCGAGGGACTCGGCTATCATCGTATTGAGGGCCACCTGCGGGCCAGCAATGGACATCGACGAACCCACGGCGCGGAACTCAAAGCGGTTTCCGGTGAAAGCAAACGGGCTTGTGCGGTTGCGATCTCCAGGGTCACGGGGGAGCGGCGGCAAAATGTCCACGCCCACGGTCATGAAACATTTCTGTTTGCATCCTTTGACCTGGCCTGTTTTGATCTGCTCAAAGACATCGGTGAGCTGCTCTCCAAGGTACACCGACATAATGGCCGGCGGGGCCTCGTTGGCACCGAGGCGATGATCGTTGGAAGCCGAGGCCACGGTCGCCCGCAGGAGGTGGCCATAGCGGTGGATCGCCCGAATCACTGCGACACAGAAGACGAGGAATTGGGCGTTCTCGTGCGGCGTATCCCCTGGGTCAAAGAGGCTGCCCAGCTCGGCATTGCCAATGGAGTAATTGAGATGCTTGCCCGAGCCGTTAATGCCGGCAAAGGGCTTCTCGTGGAGCAGGCACATCATGCCGTAGCGCTTGGCCACGGTGCGCAGCACGGTCATGACCAGCTGGTTGTGATCAGTGGCGAGGTTTCCCTGCTCATAGACAGGGGCAATTTCGAACTGACTTGGTGCCACTTCGTTATGCCGCGTCTTCACCGGCACGCCGAGCTTATAAAGCTCGTGTTCTACCTCCATCATAAAGGAAAGCACCCGCCGGGGAATGACTCCGAAATATTGGTCTTCAAATTCCTGGCCTTTTGCTGGCTTGGCCCCAAAAAGGGTACGACCAGCAATGAGCAGGTCCGGTCGCGCAAAGGTAAAGTTGCGATCAATGAGAAAATATTCCTGCTCTGCCCCAGCAAAGCAGGTAATAGGCAGCTTGGTCTCGGTACCAAAGAGCTTAAGCACCCGCTTTGCCTGGGTGTTAAGGACCTGAAGCGAGCGCAAAAGCGGCGTCTTTTTGTCGAGGGCTTCGCCATTCCAAGAAATAAAGGCCGTGGGGATACACAAAAACGTCCCATTGGGATTCTCAAGGAGATACGCCGGGCTGGTGACGTCCCAGGCCGTATAGCCGCGGGCCTCAAAGGTCGTGCGCAAGCCACCGGAAGGGAAACTCGAGGCATCGGGTTCCCCCTGAATGAGCATTTTGCCCGAAAATTCAGCAATAGCCCCCCCTTTACCATCCGGTACAAGAAACGAGTCATGCTTTTCTGCCGTAAGACCAGTGAGGGGATAGAACACATGGGTAAAATGGGTGGCCCCCTTCTCAATGGCCCAATCCTTCATGGCCGCGGCTACGATATCGGCAAGGGAAGGATCGAGCTTCTCGCCAAAATCGATGGTCTTTTTCAAAGATTTATACACATCTTTGGGCAGGCGTTCGCGCATAACCTTATCGCTGAACACGTTGCAGCCATAGATCTCCGTTGGCTTTTGCTCATGAAAATGCAAGCTGGGGGCTGTTGGTTTGTAGCCTAAAATTGCCCGAATGGCGTCTTGTCTCGTACTGATTCCGCTCATAATTCCTCCACCAAATTGGGTTCCTACCATGCGCAGGGATGCATAGCCGTTGGCCTAGGCAAGCAAGATCGAGGCCAATAAAACAATTGTTTGATTTTTAATGAAAAATAAGCATTACTCTTTTTTTGTCTCGAAAAAAATTTACGATTTCGGCAACAAACATCCTTTTTCTTCCATTTTTGCATACCCGCTGCTTCACCTAGACAAACAAGTCTGTTATCGTCTACCCGAAACGTCCATCTCGAACATCTCTCTTTCTTTCCAAGGAGTCTTCCATGTCCGCCACCACGAGTTTGTACCTACTGACCCGTCTGCCCATATTCTTTGCCAACAAAAACGTTTGGGGATACGAGATCCAAGCCGCCAGCGACTCGGACTCCAAAGCTGTGGGCACTGCGGTCATTGCCGGTGATTCGGTAGGGTTGCAGAATATCGTGGCTCGCAGCAAAAAAATCCTCATTGCCTATACCTATGACCAACTCCTCAAGGAGCTCCCCCACGCCATCCCTGCAGCCAGTTCTGCTCTTCTTGTTACCAATGAGCTCCAACTCGATACGAGTCTTCACAAGGTCCTCGAACATTTCCACGCCGAAGGCCACACCCTGGCCTTAGAATGGCATCCAGCCATCACCCCAAAGTCCCCGTTTTTGAATAAAGCCCAGATCATTGTCATCGCCGATCCTGACCAGTTTGATGACACTTCGCTCCACGCCACGGTGCAGACAACCCAGGCGCACATTTTATGCAAAAACGTCAATTCTGAGGAGGCCTTCCGAAGCCTTGCAGCACGAAAATGTCCTCTTTTTCAGGGCCGCGCCTTTACCCAACCAGAGATTATCCCTGGCAAGAAGCTCTCGACCCACCAAAGCTCTCGGCTCCGCCTCCTCGAGGTCGTGGAACAAGAGGACCCCAATTTAGACAAACTGGCTCAAACCATCCAAACGGATGTCACCTTAAGCTACAAACTTTTGACCTACCTCAACTCCCCTGCCTTTGGCTTTGCCCGCAAGATCGAATCCATCCGCCAGGCCATTACTTTGCTCGGCTGGCGCCCCATGCGCAACTGGCTCCGGGCCATGCTCCTGGCTGATATGGCCCAAAACGAGCAGCAAACCGAATTGGCCCACTTTGCACTGCGCCGAGGCAAATTTCTCGAAGAACTCATCAAGACGTACGACTATTGGGATTTCAAGCCAGAAGAAATGTTTCTTCTCGGGATGTTTTCTCTCCTCGATGCCATGCTCGGTGTCCCCATGGCCACCGCGCTCGAATCCTTACCCTTAAGCGACCTCCAAAAAAAGGCCCTGCTTGGCGACCCTAACTGCGCGTACCGTCCCCTCCTCGATCTCATGCTCGCCTGCGAAGACGGGACAGAGGAAACTCATGCGCAAACGCTGGGTTTGGACATCTCTACCGTAAAACGTCTGGCCAGCGAGGCCAGCGCATGGGCAACAGGAATCCTTGAGAGTGCCCAATAGTCCCAACTGGAACAACGACCCGTTGGAGGGTCCAAACCTTGAGGTCTATCCGGCGTTCTCGAGTGACCTCTCAAAAAAAGGGGGGCGATTATCGCCTCCCCTTCGTGCCTTCAGCATAGGGTTGTTTGGTTAGCGTAGTGGGTCGACCTTCCAGATGCGCGAGGCATATTCCATAATGGCCCGATCTGAAGAGAAAAATCCCATGCGTGCGGTATTGAGGATCGACATCCGTGCCCAGCGGGCTTGATCCCGATAGGTAGCTGCCACCGCTTGCTGCGTTTCGATATAACTCCGATAGTCAGCCAAAACCATGTAATAATCACCACGATGGAGTAATACATCAATAATAGGACGAAATAGATCTTTATTTTCTGGGCTAAAATGGCCACAAGCGATCATATCTAGAACTCTATGCAGTTCAATATCATTTTCATAAATGATCCATGGATTGTATCCTTCAGTTCTTGAACGTACAACCTCTTCTTCTGTCAGTCCAAAGAGGAAAAAGTTTTCGTGACCTACCAAATCACGAATCTCAATATTTGCACCATCTAATGTACCAATAGTAAGCGCTCCATTGAGAGCAAACTTCATATTGCCTGTACCTGAGGCTTCCATTCCAGCAGTGGATATTTGTTCCGAAAGGTCAGCGGCTGGAATGACGATTTCTGCCTGGGAGACACAATAATTTGGTAAAAACACGACCTTGAGCGCATTACCCACCGTAGAATCAGCATTGATAACCTGCGCTACAGAATTGATGAGTTTGATAATGAGCTTCGCCATGAAATAACCAGGCGCTGCTTTGCCTCCAAAAAAGACAATCCGAGGAACGTGTTCTTCCTCATCCTGGGCTTTGATGCGATTGTAGAGCGTAATGACATGCAGCACATTGAGAAGTTGGCGTTTATATTCGTGAATACGCTTTACCTGGACATCAAAAAGAGATGCCGGGTTAATCCCCATCCCCAATTTGCGCAGCACGTACCGAGCGAGCCGTTTCTTATTTTGCCGCTTCACGGCCATCCACCGTTGTTGGAAGTCAGGGTCGTCGGCATACTGCTCAAGCCCCTGTAACAGGCTCAAATCCCGCACCCAGCCCGAGCCAATGGCCGAAGTGATGAGGGCAGAAAGCTCAGGGTTACAGCCATCGAGCCACCGCCGCGGGGTGATCCCATTGGTGACGTTGGTAAACTTCCCAGGATAGAAGGCATGAAAATTCTGGAAAAGACGCTTCTTGAGGATATCTGAATGGAGTTTCGCCACCCCGTTGACGGTATGGCTGCCCACAATAGCGAGATGCGCCATACGTACCGTCTGGGGACCATCTTCACCGATAAGCGACATGGCCCGGACGATATCCTCACGTCCTGGCTGCCAACGCCGCACCTCCTCCAGGAAAAAATGATTGATCGCAAAGATAATCTGCATATGCCGAGGCAGTACCCGCCATATGAGCTCCACTGGCCACACTTCCAAGGCCTCAGGAAGGACCGTATGGTTCGTATAGGCAAAGGTCTTCTGCGTAATCCCCCAAGCCTCGTGCCAATCCACCATCTCCTCATCCACGAGGATACGCATGAGTTCCGCCACGGCAATCGCCGGGTGGGTATCATTGAGCTGCACCGCCACCTGATTAGGGAAATTATCAAATGAAGCGTAATTATTCTTCCGATAGCGCCGCAAGATATCCTTGAATGTTGCGGCAACAAAAAAATACTGCTGCTTGAGGCGAAGTTCTTTGCCACTCAAACTATGATCATTTGGATAGAGCACCTTAGATATATTTTCACTTTGAACCTTACTTTCTACAGCTCCGATATAATCACCTTCATTGAACTCACTCAGATCAAACTCTCTGCTCGAAACAGCCTTCCACAAGCGCATATTTGTTACGTAATCATTTCTATACCCAGGCACAAGGATATCGCATGCCATGGCCATAACGGTATATGTATCAACCCATCGAAATCTCTCCGCACCGGACGAATCATGATAGACTTCCGATCGGCCATAAAAGTGTATCTTATACATGAAATTTCCACGTCGGAATACCCATGGAGAATCCTGACGTAACCAATTATCAGCACTTTCTTGCTGATAGCCATTCACTATGCTTTGATAAAATATCCCATAATCATATAGAATTCCATATCCATATCCAGGAATACAACACGTAGCCATGGAGTCCATGTAGCAAGAAGCCAGCCGTCCTAAACCACCATTGCCCAGCCCAGGATTCCATTCTTCTTCAATAAGCTCATCGAGATCCATGCCAAATGACTGCATCGCCTCACGGCATACATCCTCGATGCCAAGCGCCTGGATATAATTCATCAAGAATCTTCCCGGCAGAAATTCCAAAGAGAGATAATACACTCGCTTGGTAATGGTATCATAAAACGATCGTTGGGTCTCAATCCACTTGGTAACAAGGCGATCTCGAACGCTATAACAAAGACCGAAAAAGTAGCGCCCCTTGCGCGGCGGATACGGATCTCCGCCAAGTGTATGAGCAACATGGCGCTGGATATCTTCCTTGAGGGCCTGAACCTGCACGGCAAATTGGGTCTCGTCCATCCTCGACATACGGCACCTCTCTTGCTTTTCTCTCGTAAGCCAACGTATAGGAGAACTATACTTCTTTTTCCCCACCAGAATCAACTTCCCTGGAGGCCATCGTGTTTCCCATCGTCTTACTCACAACAGCCTTTGCCGCTACCATCTTCCCAGTCACCAAGACCCCCGAAGAATGGCGGGCCATCCTTTCCCCCCAGGCTTACGCCGTCTTGCGCGAGGCCGATACCGAACCTCCCTTCACCGGGGCCTACTGGAACCACCACGCCCATGGCACGTACCTTTGCGCCGGATGCGGCAATCCCCTTTTCCATTCCCGGGACAAATTCGATTCTGGGACCGGATGGCCTAGTTTCACTGCCCCCATCGCCCCAGAGCACATCGGTACCCGCCAGGATTTTTCTCACGGCATGGTCCGCACTGAGGTCCATTGTGCCCGCTGCGGTGGGCATCTCGGCCATGTCTTTCCTGATGGCCCAGCACCAACAGGTTTACGCTATTGCATCAACTCCGCAGCACTTCGCTTCGAAGCGGAACAAAATCAAAAGGAATAATCGATGCAATGACGTGTGGCAGCTACCTGCCGTACAAATTCCACACACTTTTGATGAGCAGGGTGCCGTTGGTATATTTCAAGGTCCTCTTCTGAGACAAATGTTGAAAACAACAGAATCTCTACCTCCAGCGTGGCAGCCACGATTCGTGTACTTACATGAAAATCACGAATCACGTCGATGGACGATGGCAAAGTCTCCAGCATAGTGCGCATTACCTTGGCGTTTTCCGCGGCTGTCTTGCCTTCGGCCTCGGGCTTGAGCGTCCAGAACACAATATGGCCGATCATACTTCCTCCTTGTGCCACAAGCGATGGACAAAAGTTCGATGTGTTTCCAAAAGAGCAAGACTGCCTTCGGGCACAAGGCCACGCAGACACCGCCCTTCCACAAACCGCTGACGCACCAGCGTCGAGGTGATGGCCAACCCTGGTGGTTGGAGATAGACAATGCGCCGTTTTCTCTGCCAGCCCCATGCAGTACGTGCCAGGCCAAGGACAACACGAGCAAAGAAGTCCACCTCCGCCCAACTGCTCCCGGGCCGCTCGACCACGCCCATGTCCACGAGGTGCGGCAAAGTCAGCCCCTGATGCCACGTAGGGAGGGCCAAAAAATCAGCTCCGCCCATAAGAAGCACCCAACCATGGCGAGGGTCTTGCCGGCGCAAGGCCGCCACCGTGCGTACGGTAAACGACGGCGTGGCCAACGTGCGCTCCACCTGACTCACCCCCAACCCCGACACACCGGCGCACGCCGCGTGCAGCATGGCAACGCGAAGACGATAGGGCAAGATGGCCTGGGCAGATTTATGCGGCGGGGCAAAGGTGGGCAGGAAAAGGACCCGCGCCAGCCCCAGGCCTTCCAACGCCTCAATGGCCATGCGCACATGGCCCACGTGAACAGGGTTGAACGTCCCCCCAAGGACCCCTGTGGCCCCGGCAAGCCCACTATCCCCGCACATGCCCATCGCCAAAGACTACGAACTTCTGGCTCGTGAGTTCTTTGACCCCCATGGGGCCATAGGCGTGGATCTTGGAGGTACTGATGCCAATCTCGGCCCCCAATCCCAACTCACCTCCGTCATTAAACCGCGTCGAGGCATTGACGAGAACACACGAGGCATCCACGGTGCGCAAAAACCGCAAGGCCCGACGGTAATCAGAAGTTAAGATCGCCTCGGAATGCCCAGAACCATACTGGGCAATATGGGCCTCGGCCTCTGCCTGCGAGTTCACAACCCGCACCGCCAGGATGAGGGAGAGAAATTCATGACCCCAATCCGTGGAGGCTGCAGGTTCCGCGTAGCTCCCCAAAAGGGGAAGCGCTTGCGGGCACGCCCGAAAGCGCACCCCCAGATTCCCCAAGGTCCGGCCCAAGAGGGGGAGAAGAGCCGGGGCGATACGCCGATGCACGAGTAAACATTCCAGGGCGTTGCACACTGCAGGGCGTTGGGTCTTGGCATTGCGGACGATGTCAATTGCTTGATGGATCTCAGCATCTTCATGCACGTAAATATGGCAGACACCTTTGTAGTGCTTGAGCACTGGCATAGTGGCTTCCCGGACAACGGCACGAATAAGACTCTCTCCTCCACGAGGAATAACAACATCAATATATTCATCCATCCCAAGCAACAGAGAGACTGCGGATCGACTCGTTGTTGGGACCATTTGAACTGATCCTTTGGGTAGTTTTGCGTCGGCGATGGCCTGTTGAAGCAACTGTGTTAGAGCCATATTCGAATGATAGGCCTCGGACCCTCCTCGTAAGATCACGCTATTACCTGCTTTAAGGCATAAGATGGCTGCATCAATCGTAACATTGGGCCGAGATTCGTAAATGATGGCAATTACACCCAAGGGGACACGCATACGCCCCACCAACAACCCGTTTGGCCGCCGCGTGAGATGTTCCATCTCGCCGACGGGGTCAGGCAAATTTGCCACATGGCGGCAAGCCTCGGCCATCCCGGCAATCCCAGCCTCGGTCATGCGCAGCCGCTCCAGACGAGCACTATCCAGCCCACCCTGTTGGGCTTTCTCCACATCCTGTGCGTTGGCCGCCAAAAGCCCCTCGCGATGCTCCTCGAGCAACTCGGCAAGACGCCGCAAGGACTCCGCTCGGGCCTTGCCGCTCGATACGGCCAGGATGCGAGAGGCCTCTTTGGCATCACGAGCCAGGGCGCGCAATTGCATCTCTAAGTCCATGAACCATCCCCCCTCGAAAATCGATTGTGCATAGAATCTCTACCGAAAGCCGAGGGGGAGGGCAAGAAAACTTCCACCATTTGACCTCCCTCCCCTTTCGCCGTAGAGCCAGAGCCCGTTCAAATACACCTATTTTGATCATCCATGAGGTTCGCTATGGAGCACCCCCCTTCTTCCTCTCCGGAACTTTTGAAATCCCTTGAACAAGAGATGGACGACGACCTCCATCCGGTACTCCGCTGGATCGTGGACCATCTCAACGCCCTGGGGCTAGGTGTGGCAGCCATCCTGCTGGCGGTAACGGGGTTCACTGCCTTCCAGCATTACCGCGAGATCCAGCTCTCTCGTGCCCAGGAGGCGCTCGCACGTCTTACCCAAGCACCGCCCACTCCCCAAACAGTGCGCGATCTCAAGGCAATGGCCCAAGACGAAGCAGGCATCCGCACGGCGGCCCTCCTGGCGGCCATTGCCCATGCCGAAGCACTGGACGATACGGATCAAGCTGCGGTCCTCTGGAGTCAAGTCGCTACTACGAGCGAAAATTTCCGGCCTGTAGCGACCCTAGGCCAGGTGCATGCCCTCCTGCGGGCTGGACAGTTTACCGAGGCCCTGGCTCTGACCGAGCAGACGGACTGGCCGCCAGCCTTCCGACCACTCGTTCTCAGCGCCAAGGCCTTTGCTTTCGAGGGTGCTGGCCAGCCTACCCAAGCCATCGCCGCCTACCGCGAGCTCACTACCCTCATCCCTCAAAGCCCATATCTCGATGCCAAAATTGCGCAACTCGAACGCCAGGTGAAGTCCTAATTCCACAACCATGGACGCCTTCCATAACCTCCATGCCCTTACAACTCTCCACGGCCTCCTTCATGACCTCGATCCGCTGGGGCCTCTGGAAACAGGACTCGAGAATCTCCTCCACCGCGCTGCCACGGCCATGGGATACCGCCGCATGGCCCTGGCCCTGTTCGACCCAAAGACCAACGTCATCTCGTTCGACCTCGTGTACGGCCACCACGGCCAGGCCAAAGCTACCTACACCCCGGGTCAAGGAGTTACCGGGCAGGTAGTCCAAACCGGCCAATCCCTCATCATCGAAACCATGGCCGACGACCCCCGCTTTCTCAACAAGGCCCTTGGCCGTCCAGCCAAGGAACTCCGCGAACTCTCTTTTATCTGCGTCCCGGTCCTCCGCACCAGCACCCAGGGGACGCCAGCGGTCCTCGGGGTCCTTAGCGCCGACACCCCCCGCGATAGCCGCCCCATCCTCGAACAACACCGTGCTTTTCTCGAAGTCCTCGCCGCGGTGATCGCCCGCCAAACAGCCTATCTTCAAGAAGCCATGACCCAAAAAAAACTCTGGGCATCCATGGGCTTTTGGGGAGGAAACCCAACTCGGGAAAACATCTTATCCCAAAATCAAATCATCGCCACCTCCAAGGCCATGTCGTTTGTCATGAGTCAAATCCTCCAGGTGGCCTCGAGCAAAGCCGCGGTGCTTTTGCGCGGAGAATCCGGTACAGGCAAAGAACTGCTGGCCGAAGCCATCCACCAGGCAAGCCTCCGCCGGGATCGCCCATTGGTCCGCCTCAACTGCGCGGCCCTGCCCTCCGAACTCCTCGAAAGCGAGCTTTTTGGCCACGAGCGCGGGGCGTTTACCGGAGCGGTCAGCGCCAAAAAAGGCCGCTTCGAGCTCGCCCACACCGGCACCCTTTTCTTGGACGAAATCGGCGAGCTTTCTGCCGAGGCACAAGCCAAGCTCCTGCGCGCCCTCCAGGAAGGAGAAGTCCAGCGCCTCGGGAGCGAAAAACCCATGACTGTGGACGTACGCATCATCTGCGCTACCCACCAACCGCTCGAGCAGCTCATCAAAGCCGGCCGCTTTCGAGAAGACCTGTACTACCGCATCAATGTCTTTCCCATTTTTATCCCGCCATTGCGGGAACGCCGAGAAGACATCCTCCCTTTAGCCGAATATTTTTTGGAATCTTTTTGCCGCGAATATGGTAAAACCATCAAACGGATTTCCATGCCAGCCATTGATCTCCTCACCCAGTACTCTTGGCCAGGTAATGTACGAGAACTCCGTAACTGTATGGAACGGGCCACACTTATTTGCAACGAAGAAGCAATACGAACATACCATTTACCACCAACACTCCAGACAGCAGAAAGCTCTGCCACAAATATCCAGCTCTCTTTTGGAGATGCTGTTGCTAAATTTGAACAAGAATTGATTATTGAGTCTCTTCAGCGATGTAGAGGCAATATGCTCAAGGTTGCACGAGACCTTCGTTCAAGCTATCGAATTATCCACTATAAGATAAAGAAATATAATATCGACCCAAAAAAATACGCTCAACATCCCAAAAAACGAAAATAGCATCTCATTACCATGCCTCAACGACTCTTAGTGGTCGATGATGACCCTCTCTTTCGTACTGCCCTTCGCCATTGGCTGGATGAAACGGGCTACGAGGTCATAGAAGCTGACGACAGCGCGTCAGCGATCAAGCAATTTACAGAAGGCCATCCGCAGGGCGTACTCCTTGACCTCATGCTCGGAGAAAAGGATTCTCTTGAATTGCTCGCCACCATGAAGGCCTTGCGGCCGCACATCCCGGTGCTCGTCATCTCGGCCAAGGCCCACGCCCATCACGCTGCCCAGGCCTTTAAAGCCGGGGCGTGGGATTACCTCATCAAGCCCCTGCCCAACCTCGAGCTCCTGCACCAATCCATCCAAAATTGCCTCGAGCAAAGCCGGCTCCACGAGCGGATGCGCGCCACCCAGGCCCGCCTCTATACCCTCGTCCAAAACCTCCCCATCGTGCTCTTCAGCTTTACCAAACATCTTGAATTTACTTTTCTGACGCGCAAGACTGAACATGTGCTGGGCTATAGTGTCGCCGAGCTCCACAACTATCCCCTCAAATTCCTCCATCTCATCCACAAAGATGATCGGAAAAATCTCTTACGTAATATTAGCAACATCTTCGCTCAAAAATACTTCGAGGCCAAGATGGATTTCCGCTTTACCCATAAGGACGGCTATCCCTTGGTTCTTCAGGTGTATTTCGTTGCTCAGCACCACGAGGATCATATTCATCGTGTGGAAGGTTTTCTTCTCGATATCACCCGCCATACCTATTTGGATCGCATGCTCCGCTCCAATGAACGCCAACTCGCCCTCCATACCCTTGCCCAAGAACTGGCCCATGAGGTGCGCAATCCCCTCGTGGCCGTCGGTGGACTCGTCCGGCTGTTACGCGAACGCTATCCGGGAGTGCCAGAAATCGACCTTCTCATCCAAGAATGTGAACGCCTTGACGGCGTATGGGAGCGTCTGGAGCCCCTCCTTGACCCCCAGCCAGCCGCCACGGAGCCCATCAATTTGGGCGCTACGCTGGCCTTTGTGTTCCGCATCTTCTCCGACAACCTCGAACGTGCAGGTATCGCATGGGAAATTGAGGAAACCCCGCTGCCTCCTGTGTGGGGTTCGCCGGAGCTCACCCACCGCGCTCTACTCTCCGTGATCCAACAGGGACTTGAAAGCGTTCCCTCTGGAGGTCGCATCTATGCCCGTCTTGTGCACGACGACACTTCCGCCGGTGTCGACCTAGAACTCTCTCCCGTACACCCCACGGCCCCGCCCTTCGCCCCCCAGTACATGGAGGTCTGCCGCCGCATCATGCGCCGTCAAAACGGCACGATGGAGCTTACTTCCGGTCCGGGAATGACCGTCCACCTGCGCCTGCCCCGAGCCCATCCTGGCCTTGTATCTTCAACTACTTTCTCCTAAAAGAGTCCCTGCTCCTTTTTTGTCCTGCGAGGAGATTCCCATGACCAAAAACCTCTCCTGTATCACGGCCACGGATCAACGCCTCACCGAGCTTTTTCGGCCCTTTGCCCTCAAGATGGAAGAGCAGGGCATGCCAGCCATCGTCATCAATACCTTCAAATGCTATTTCAACCAATTCCTCTACGGTGCTCAGGGCAAGCTCTCCGACCGAGAAATCCTCCCGGTGGAAGACCGCGAACTCCCTGATTACGAAGACTTGGAAGACTACAAATCCGATGGCGAACAGGCCCTCCGCCATACTGTTGTCATCAAACTCAACGGAGGTCTGGGCACGAGCATGGGGCTTGAAAAGGCCAAAAGCCTCATTCCTGTCAAAGACGGCCGCACCTTCCTCGATCTCATCCTTCTTCAGGCCGTCAAAGTTCGCCAGCGCTATGGCGTCGAATTCCCCCAAGTCTTCATGAATAGTTTCCGCACCCACACCGACACCATGCTCGCCATCCAGAATTTCTCGAATGGCAACACGGGGATTCCTCTCGCCTTCTTGCAACATCGTTTCCCGAAGATTTTAGCAGACGACTTCACGCCAGTACGCTGGCCCCAGAATCCAGAATTGGAGTGGAATCCCCCAGGTCATGGGGATATCTACACCGCATTGGTGACCTCCGGAATGCTCGATGCGCTCCTTGAAAACGACTACTACTACGCCTTCATCTCCAATGCCGACAACCTCGGGGCCATCATGAATCGTCGGCTCCTTGGCTACATGGTCCGCCATAACCTGCCCTTCCTCATGGAAGTGGCCCGGCGCACCGAACAAGATAAAAAAGGCGGCCACCTGTGCCGCCTCCTCAAGACCAATCGCCTGGCCTTGCGCGAAGTGGCCCAATGCCCGGACAACGAACTCGAATCCTTTGCCAACATCGACAAGTATCGCTTCTTCAACACCAACTCCATCTGGGTGGACCTGCGGGTACTCCAGTCGGTGTTCGTCTCCCACCGCCTCATGCCCCTAGACCTCATCATCAACCCCAAGACCGTAGACCCGCGGGACCCCAACTCCCCTGCGGTCTTCCAGCTGGAGACGGCCATGGGCTCGGCCATCAGCAGTTTCTACAACGCCCAGGCCGTCATCGTGCCCCGCAAGCGCTTTGCCCCAGTCAAAACCACGGCCGACCTTCTGCTTGTTATGTCCGATCTCTTTCTGCGCACCGAGCACGATACCATCGTGCCCAACCCAGAACGCACCACGCCCCTGCCCGCCATCCATCTTGACAGCACATACTACAAAAAGATCGATATGTTCCTCCAGCGCTTTCCCCACGGGAGCCCTCGCCTCATGGAGTGCACCTCCCTGCGCGTGGATGGCGACGTCCTTTTTGAAGCCCATGTCGTTCTTGAGGGCGATGTCCACGTCATCAACGCTGGATCGCAGCAACAACGCATCCCAGCAGGAACGCACCTCAGCGGGGAAATCCGACTCTAACCTTCATCCACTCCGGGGACCCTCATGCGCCCTTCCACCCGCACCCTTGGCCAAGCCGTCCTTATCGTGGGAGTCGCCGCGCTCCTCGCCTTCTTCTTCAACCGCTGGCGGCCTGCACCCCTGGCCTGGGTACGCAGCGAGGCCTTTGTCCCCGCGGCCATGACCTCCACTGCCCAGGAAAAGATGCCATCATCAGAACCTGAGGCCCTGCCTGGGGAGAAGTCCGCCGCCACGTTCCCCTCGGATCCAACCGCGCCCCCAGCGCCGTCAGATGCTCCAACCGTCTCGCCCGCCCCCTCTCCCGCCGAGGCTCCCCCAGAAGGAACAACTCCCGCGGCGCCCCCTGCTGAGGAGATACCCGCCGCAGAGACCCTTCCCCCACTACCCCCAGAGAGTACTTCGTCCCAAATACCCCCCTCCCCGGGGCAAGAAGGCCCCTATGAGGACCCTGCCCCCTCTCTCAGGCTTTTGGCTGACGGAAAAACGGAACTCCCGCTGATCGGCGTGGCCGAAGCCCTCCAGCTCCATCTCTCGGGCAATGCCATCTTTCTCGACGCCCGCGATCCCGACACCTATGCCCAAGGACATATCCCGGGCGCCCTCTGCGTCCCCCCCACAGACCTTGACCGTCTCTGGCCGCAGCTTGCCCCCCTGCTGGAGGGCAAAACCATTGTCACCTACTGTGATGGCGAGGCCTGCCCTCTTTCTCGGGAGCTGGCCGAAGCCCTCCACGTCCGCGGACTGATGACCCCCATCGTGGTCTTTGGAAACGGCTGGAGCCTGTGGCAAAGTGAGCATCTGCCGGTCACCACTGGAGCGAACCCCTAAGGAGCCCCCATGTCTGCCCACGCTGCCTACCGCACCCTACGCCTGCTCCTTGCCGTGGTCCTCATTGCCGCGGTACCCCATAAACTCCTTGACCCCGCCGGTTTTGCCCTGGCCATCGCCCGCTATGACCTGCTGCCCACCGCCATGGTCAACACCGTGGCCCTCATCCTGCCCTGGGTCGAAGTCCTCCTCGCGGCATTGCTTGTGAGCGACGTCCTCATGGGGCCGACCTTATGGCTCACCAACCTCCTCTTTGCCGGCTTTACCGCCGCCATTGGCATCGCCATGGCCCGTGGCCTGGACATTGACTGTGGGTGTTTCAGTGCTGGCACAACGGGGTCCATGATCTTGGCCCTGGTGCGGGACCTCGTTTTCCTCCTCCTTGGCCTCATCCTCGCCCTCCTCTATACCCGGGCCATCGCTCCGAGCCGGGCACCAGCTGAGGTCATCGAAGAGCCAGCAGCATGGAGCGCCCCAGGGAACGAACCTTCCGCTTCAGAACAAAATGCCTCTTGAGGAAACGAGACACACCCCTTCCCTGGGCTCCTGAAGCAAAACGGCCGTGGTCAAAGGCATCAAGCGTGTCGCACGCTCCCTTGCAGGGCGCTTCTTAACGGAATCGGTGGCGAGGGGCGCAGCTCGTATTGCTGGCATCATCTCGCTCTCCCTTGCAGGGCACTTCCTAAACCAAAGCAGGCTTAGGGCCACGCCATGGCGGTGCCTTCTTCGGGAGGCTTCCCAACGCAGCAGGACCGTTGCTCTACCTCCATCTCCGAAAAAAGCATGCCACGCGCGCCCAACCTTGCTGGGCGTTTCGATTGTCACCCAGGCCGCACCATGGGTGAAGAGGCAAGGGCAGCCCCAGCGGGGCACCATCGAAGGACAACGCCGCCACGCAGAGAATCTCGCCAGTTGGGGCGCCATCTGAAGACAACGCCGGCCATGTCTGAAGAAGAATGGCAGCCCTCTCCGTACTTTTCAGAACACCACGGCTTCGAACCACCACAATTCTACCCGTGGCTTATTCCAACATCCCCGGGGAAGCCCAGCCTTAATGCAAGTTTGATCGAGAAACGTCTTCCGATCCCACCCCCATTCCACGGCCACCTGGGGCAGGAGCAACCCGGAGTGAAAGCCCCGACGCACAATCAAACCATGGCGGCCCACTTCAATCTGCTCTGGGTCAGGACACGGGGTAATGGGACCAAGAATGGAGATCTCGATTTCCAGGTCGGCAAGTTCCTCGTCCTCCACAGGAGGAAAACGAGGGTCTTCAAAGGCCGCCGCTTGGGCCATGCGCTCGATGGTCTCGGCCAGCGGCGTACTGGCCGTGACATTGCCGATGCAGCCGCGCAGTCGCCCCTGGCGCTTGAGCGTGACAAAGGCACCATAGTGTTCGGCAAAAAAAGGGCCCTCTGTTCGTGGTCGCGGAACGTCCTGACCAAAGCGGCGGGCAATACTCCACCGGACCAATTCCTTACAGGCAGCCTTGTCGGCATCGCTAATAGCTAAGCGGAAGCTCATGGGGCTCCTCCCTCGGTCTTCATTTCTCCAGGGCAGCACTCACACAGGGTACTCGCTTATAAATGGTGGCTCCAGCGCCGGCACTGTCCACAGCGGCCCCTCTCCAGTGTACCTTGCGCCAACGACCTCCACCTGGCGGCCATGAACAATGATGCGGCCTGCCGCTAGCCAGGCAAGGGCCTGGGGATAGATGCGGTGCTCCAAGGCGAGGATGCGCGCCCCAAGGCTTGCTTCTGTATCTTGGGGCATGGCCGGGACCGCGGCCTGGATGATGATCGGCCCATGGTCCATGTGCTCGTCCACAAAATGCACCGTACAGCCAGCTAGGCGCACCCCATACGCTGCCTGCTGGGCTTGGGCATGGATCCCTGGAAAGGCCGGCAAAATGGCAGGATGGATATTGAGCACCCGGCCTGGAAAGGCCTCGAGCACAACGGGAGTGAGCAGGCGCATGAATCCAGCCAAGGCCACGGTATCGACGCCAGCATCGAGAAGACGCTCCACCAGCGCCTGGTCAAAGGCCGCCCGCGAGGCAAAGTGCCGATGGTCCACGCAGACCGCGGCCACGCCAGCGTGGTGCGCCCGCTTTAAGCCATAGGCCTCCGGGGTATTGGCGAGCACCAGGGCTATTTCGACTCCCGGCAGATGCCCCGCAGCCACGCGGTCGAGCATGGCCTGGAGGTTTGACCCCGACCCAGAGATCAAAACACCAAGCCTCATCGGGCATCCTCCACCAAGGCCTGGACCAAGGCAGGGATGGTATATTCTTGGGGCTCCACATGGGCCGCAAAACCAAAACGCCCAAGCGTCGCAGCAGTCACCGGCCCGATACAGGCAAGCCGCAGACCTTGATCCACAAAGGGGCGCAGGGTGTCGGGGGGGATAAGGGCAAAAAAATGCTCCACCGTGGAGGAGCTGGTAAAGGTCACGTAGTGGAGCATCCCTTGGCGCAAAAGCTCCACAGTGGCCTTGCCGTCGCTCTCGGCGAGCCGAGTCTCATACATCGGCAGGACCTCTACTCGGGCCCCAGCCCGGGCAAGACCCTCGGGCAAAACGTCCCGCGCCACCCGTGCCCGCGGGATAAGCACCGACTCCTGTCCCGCGCCGCGCTCCACAAGCCCCTGGAGGACAACCTCTGCCACAAAGCGATGGGGGACAAAATCCGGGGTAATGCCGCGATGGCGCAGGGCCTGGGCCGTGGCCGGACCAATGGCGGCCACCTGACAGCCGCTCAGGGCGCGGGAGTCTTTGCCACTGGCGGCCAGGGCCTCCCAGAAATACCGCACGCCATTGGCAGAGGTGAAGACCACCCACCCATAGCTTTTCAGCTGGGAGACCGCTGCCTCGGTCTGGGGCGTCTGCCAACAGGGGGTGATGGCGATGGTGGGAAACTCGTGGCAAAAGGCCCCATGGCGAGCAAGGGCCTCTTTGAGGTCACTGGCTTGCTCCCGTGCCCGAGTAATCACCACTCCTTTGCCAAAAAGGGGCTGGCGCTCAAACCAATTGAGGGTGTCGCGCAGGCGCACGACCTCGCCCACAACGAGCATGGCCGGGGCCTGGACGCCCTCACGTTGGGCCAGGTCAGCAATGTCCGCCACCGTGGCGACCCACGAGCGGTGCCGCGGGGTCGTCCCCCAGCGGATCAAAGCCGCCGGGGTATCAGGACGCATGCCGTGGCCAAGGAGCTTGGCCGTGATCTCGGGCAGGTTCTTGACGCCCATAAAAAAGCACAAGGTGCTCGTCCCGGTGGCCAAGGCCTGCCAATTGTGTGCAGTCTCTGGCTTCGTGGGGTCCTCGTGACCGGTAATGAACGCCACGGAAGAGGCATACTTGCGGTGGGTAAGCGGGATGCCGGCGTAAGCCGGTCCGGCCACTGCCGAGGTTACTCCCGGCACGACCTCAAACTCCAGGCCAGCCGCCAAAAGCTCTTCCGCCTCTTCGGCTCCACGGCCAAAGATGTAGGGGTCCCCTCCTTTGAGGCGAACCACATTCTTACCCTCCCGCACCTTAGCGACAATGAGGGCATTGATTTCCTCCTGGGGCAAGGTGTGATCCCCCCCCTTTTTACCCACGTAGATGCGCTCCGCGTCCGCGCGGCAGACGTCCAAAAGCTCGGGACTGGCGAGGTAGTCGTAGATGACCACATCCGCCACGGCGAGGAGCCGCTGGCCTTTGACGGTAATCAGCCCTGGGTCCCCAGGACCGGCGCCCACAAGATAGGCCTTGGCCATCAGACTCCCTCCTCGTTGGCAAAGGCCGCAAGGCGCGCCCGCATGGCGGCCAAGGCCTCGCGTTTTGCCCCCCATTGTTCGGCTTTGGCCTCTTCCTTGGCCACAATCGACGCCGGGGCATTGGCGCGAAAGGCCGGATTAGCGAGTTTGCCCTGCACACCCGCCAGCTCTTTGTCCAATTTGTCAATTTCTTTGGTCAGGCGTGCCATTTCCGCCGCAAAATCCACCACCCCGGCAAGGGGGACAAAGACTTCACACCCCTCTACAACTGCCGCGGCGCAAGCCTTCGGTGGCGTGAGGGCGGCATCAATGGCGACCTTCTCCACCCGAGCCAAGGTTCGCATGGCCCCTGCTTGTTCCCTGAGGACCTCGGCCTGATGGCCTTGCGCCCGTACCAGGAGTGTCAGCCACACCCCAGGGGCAATCCCCAGCTCCGCACGAACAGTACGCACCGCCGTAATCACCCCCTGGACAAGGGCCATGTCCGCTTCCGCGGCTTCATCAAGACACTCGGGCCGCGCCTCTGGATACGGCCGCAAGGCAAGGTCCTCCATATCGAGAAGCGGCAAAACGCTCCAGATTTCCTGTGTCACAAAGGGGATAAAGGGATGGGCCACCATCAGGATTTCCGATAGCACCTGCCGCAGGACTGCCCGGGCCACGCCACGCACCGCCCCATCCTCAGACTGCAGTTCCGGCTTGATGAGCTCAAGATACCAATCACAAAAGGAGTGCCAAACAAACGCATAGATGGCCTGGGCCGCTTCGTTGAAGGCATAGGCATCGAGATGCGCCGCCACATCCCGCTTCACGATCTCCAGACGATGGAGCATCCAGCGATGGGCCAGGGACAACATGGCCCGGGGGGGCAGGGCGGATTCCGTGCCATCCACATGAAGGAGGGTAAAGCGGGCGGCATTCCAAATCTTGTTGATGAAATGGCGGTAGCCTTCAATGCGCGCCTCGGAGAGCTTGATATCTCGACCCATGGCGGCAAACGAGGCCAGCGTGAAACGCAAGGCATCACAGCCGTATTTGTCGATCATCTCGATGGGGTCGATGACGTTCCCCGTGGATTTGGACATCTTCTTGCCATGCTCGTCCCGCACCAGGGCGTGGAGATAGACGTCCCGGAAAGGGACCTCGCCCATAAAGTGCAGTCCCATCATCATCATGCGCGCCACCCAAAAAAAGAGGATGTCAAAGCCCGTCACCAGGACCGAAGTGGGGTAAAAGGTCGCGAGCTCCGGGGTACGCTTTGGCCAGCCCATGGTGGAAAACGGCCAGAGGGCCGAGGAGAACCAGGTATCGAGGACGTCCTCGTCCTGGCGCAGGTCCGTGGCCCCACAGCGGCACACCGTCGGGTCCTCACGGGCCACGATGACCTCGCCGCAGGAGGCACAGGTCCACACCGGGATGCGGTGTCCCCACCATAGCTGGCGGGAAATGCACCAATCGCGGATATTGTCGAGCCAAGCAAAGTAGGTCTTTGTCCAACCTTCGGGATAGATGCGGGTGCGTCCTTCTTCTACCGCCTGGCGGGCCTTAGCGGCCAAAGGTGTAACGCGCACAAACCATTGTTCCGATACATAGGGCTCAATGGTCGTTTTACAGCGGTAGCATACCGAAAGCTTGTGACTGTAGGGTTCCTCCGCAGCGAGCAGGCCCTGCGCGCGCAGGTCTTCCACAATCCGTTCCCGGCACTCTTGCGTCGAAAGGCCCACATAGGCCGCGGGGATAGGCCCACTCATCCGGCCATGGGCATCGATGACACTGAGGACCTCCAAGTTATGACGGCGCCCCAACTCCCAGTCCGCCATATCGTGGCCCGGGGTGACTTTAAGACAACCCGTGCCAAACTCGGGGTCCACCGCGGCGTCAGCGACCACCGGAATGCGCCGGCCCACCAACGGCAAGACGACCATGCGCCCGATCAGATGGCGGTAGCGCGCATCTTCAGGATGCACCGCCACACCCGTGTCACCAAGCATGGTCTCTGGCCGCACCGTGGCGATGGTGAGAGCCCCAGAACCATCCTCGAGGGGATAGTGGATATGGTAGAGGGTGCTTGTGGCTGGCGCATATTCCACTTCGTCATCGGCAAGGGCCGTATGGCAGCGGGGGCACCAATTGACCAAGTACTTGCCGCGGTACACCAGCCCTTCTTCGTAAAGACGCACAAACACCTCTCGTACCGCTCGGGAGAGGCCCTCATCCATGGTAAACCGCTCTCGGGTCCAGTCCACACTCGCGCCCAAGCGACGGATCTGACCAAGGATACGGCCCCCATATTCTTCCTTCCACTGCCATACTCGGCGCACGAATTCTTCCCGACCAAGGTCCTCGCGGCGCATCCCCTGGGCAAGGAGCTGCCGCTCCACCACGTTTTGGGTGGCAATGCCCGCATGATCCGTACCTGGGATCCAAAGCACGGTCTTGCCGCGCTGGCGCATATGCCGGCAAAGGATATCCTGAAGGGTGATGTTGAGGGCATGGCCCATGTGGAGGGCGCCCGTCACATTGGGCGGGGGGATGACAATGGAATAGGCAGTGTTCGTATCTCCTTGGATACGACCGATATCAGGCGTGAAGGCCCGCTTTTTCTCCCAGAAGGCGCTCCACCGCGCCTCAACGCCAGCAGGTTCGTAACCTTTAGGAAGCTCTCGGCTTGGCATGGGTGCTCCTTGTGTGCAACACCGGGGCGCTATCCGATAGACCCGCTTCGACAACTACTCCCGGGTGCGGAAAAATAAACGGCCGCAACGCGGCGGCAATGGGGGCACGTACCGGTAGGGGGGGTAAAAATCAAGGCACGCGGACAGATCGCGACCTCCTCTCCCAATGGCGCAAAAGAGGACTTTCCCAACGATTCTAAAAGATTCTAAGACCACCTTATGCGCCAAAAACCCACCAACCCATTGCTTCAGCATCCAATACTCAACGAGCTTACGAGCACTTCTTAGGCCGTCAAAAACAGTTATGTCCTTTGGAGATAATCACGCCAGCCACTGCTCCACGTATCCCACCCAAAGACCGCTATCAGGCTATCTTTGAGAAAACCACTGCTGCGCATACCAAGCGCAATGCTTGCCAGAGCCCCATTGCGAGGAAAAATACTCAAAAAGAACGCAAGGCATCTGGTGACGAAATGAAGACATCGTGGCAACCAGAGTTGCCGACGCCCTGGTTTGGGGCTAAGGGGACCTTGCTTTTCACTTCAAGCGTCGAGGTCTGCTCATGTATTGCAAAAAATGCCACTACTTTGGCCATGATTATCTGCAAGCCTGTCCCAAATGCAATGCCTCATGGGAAGAGGCGCGCAAATCCCTCGGTCTGGCCTGGATCCAAGGGCCTGGTTTTACCTGGTTCTCTCTTGACTCCCCTACCGCGCCTCTGGACTCGGAACTACTCGATGTGGACCATATCCTAACGCCTCCACCGCCAGAACCAGAAACGCATCCGACAGCCACCGCGCCAGCAGATCTCATCGACATCGACTCTCTCCCCTCCTTTACCTCAACTCCGGCCACAGCTGCAGGGCAAGAATCGCCCACGGCTGCGGCTTCCACAGTGCCGACACCCCTGGCCTCTGTGGAACCCTTGCCCGAAATCGAAGTCGACCTGCCGCTCATTGAAGTCCCCTCCCCAGAAGTGCCGAGTCCTGCAGCCCAAAAAACACCCCTCGATCCCTTAGAAGAGATCACCCCAGAAGAGGACTTCCTTCACCGCTTAAGCGCCGACATGCCAGCCAGCGATCATATCATCCTCGACCTTCCCTCTCCCGAGCCAGAAAAAGCAGTAGAAGCCGACCTCGTCCTTGAGCTTGAAGAAGAGGACGACACCCCTTCCCCACAAGCCACGGAGGATACCCGCGGACCAAAACAACCCGAGGCCCTCTCTTCCCCAAGTTCTCCTCGCGATGAGCTTTTCATCCCCGAGCTCGAGGAACTCCTTGGCCCACCAGCCCCACCAACGGCGTCCGCTCCGTCTCCCCAACCAGCTCCCGCCGCGGCCGAGACCTCCTCTCCTGAGGACTTTGCCATCATTTTGATAGACGACGAAAAGACCCCATCCTCCTCTTGACGGGCAACCAGATTTTAGGCCAAGGCAACACCTCTGCATCTCACGCCCTGAGGATACTACGGGCAAGCATTCATGGAGGAACGCCGTATGGCAGTCGATTTCAGTCAAGCCGTGCGCACGGACCAGGGAGTCCAGGTGGGCGGCATCGTTATGCAGGAAATCATCGACAAGTGTGAAGGGTGCAACCGCATCCACGAGTTCGATGGCAGCAAGTTCTGCAACACCTACCCCCAACCTGCAGCCAAATGGCGCCTGGGAGACTGTAACTTCGCCACCCACATCGTGCGCGAAGTCAAAGGCAAGGCCAAGATCAACCCCCTCAAGGCATCCAAGCGCGCCGCCAAAGGCAAAAAATAGCGCCCCTCTTCTCTGGTCGTCACAAGGCAGGATACCCTCCTGCCTTTCTTTTTGGGACGCAATCCAAGGAGGCTCTGTGCTGGAAAAAGTCGTGCGTCACATCGACGCCAGCCGCGACCAACTTCTCGACTGGCAACGCCAACTAGTGGCCATCCCTGCCCTCGGACCCGAAAACGGTGGCACGGGCGAAGCCGCCAAAGCTGCCCTGCTGGAAACGTTCCTCCGCGACCTGGGGCTTGCTCCCCAGCGACTGGACGCCCCGGACCCCCGCGTCCCCGGCGGGTTTCGGCCCAATATCGTCGCCCGCCTTCAGGGAAAGCGTCCAGAAACACTTTGGGTCCTTGCCCACACCGATGTCGTTCCGCCGGGAGACCTCTCCTTGTGGAGCGGGGACCCCTGGAGGTTACGCGTCGAGGGGGATATCATGATCGGTCGCGGGGTGGAGGACAACCATCAGGCCATCCTCTCTGCCCTGCTCCTCTTCCAAGCCCTGCAGCGCACGAACGTCACACCGCACTTCTCCTTCGGACTGCTGCTGGTGGCCGACGAGGAGACCGGCAACCGCTACGGCATGGACTTTGTGCTCTCCCACCATCGCCACCTCTTTGCCGCTCACGATATGTTCGTTGTGCCGGATGCCGGTGAGCCGGATGGTCTGGCCATCGAGATCGCCGAAAAAAGCATGCTGTGGCTGCGGATTGCTGTCACGGGGAAGCAATGCCATGCCTCACGTCCGGCCTTGGGAGTCAATAGCCTCACCGCCAGTGCATACCTTCTTGTGGCCTTGCACGAAAAGCTGCCACGGCGCTTTCCCGAAGAAGACCCTTTGTTTGCTCCGCCCACGTCCACCTTCACTCCCACGAAAAAAGAGGCCAATGTCCCCAACATCAACACCGTCCCAGGGCATGATGTCTTCTACCTGGACTGCCGAGTCTTGCCCACCATCCCCCTGGGAGACGTGGAGCTTGCCGTAGAGGAATTGGCGGCCTCGGTTCGCCAGAGTCACGGTGTCCAAGTGAGCATCGAGTCCGTCCTGCGCCACGAGGCCCCCCAGCCCACTTTGGAGGATAGTCCGGTGGTTACCCGCTTGGCCGAGGCCATCGAGGCGGACCGCGGCAAAAAGCCCTCTTTGGTCGGCATCGGCGGAGGAACGGTGGCGGCTGGCCTGCGGCGCTGTGCCCTGCCGGCAGCGGTGTGGTCCACCATCCTGGGCTGCGCCCACCAACCCGACGAAAAGGCCTCCATCGCCGCCACTCTGGCGGATGCCCGGGTCCTTGCCCGCATGCTCCTTATGCCATAGGCCCGCTTTTACGCCCTAATTCAAGGGAGGCCCACCACAACGAGGGGAGAACTTCCTGCCATGAGCCCGCCCCCCAGGGAAACCCAGAGCCCCAGACGCGACGAAGGAGCGCTTCTCGCATGAATTCCCCCCTTCTTCCTGCTCCTGAGGTTTTTGATGTGGTTGTCGTTGGTGCAGGTCATGCCGGTTGCGAGGCGGCCATGGCCTGTGCCCGCCTGGGCCTTAAGGTCCTGCTGACGACAATCAACGCCGATCGCATCGGCCATCTGTCGTGTAATCCGGCCATCGGAGGCCTGGCCAAAGGGCACTTGGTCAAGGAGATCGATGCCCTTGGCGGCATGATGGGCCGATGGGCCGATGCCGCGGCCATCCAGTTCCGGCGCCTCAATACCCGCAAGGGGCCAGCAGTCCGTGCCACCCGCGCCCAAATCGACCGCGACGAGTACCTCAAGGTCGTGCGAGAAGCCCTCTTTGCCCAACCCGGACTCTGGATCCGTCAGGAGACCGTCGAGGGCGTGGCCGTGAACGGCAACCGCGTCGCCGGTGTGATCACCGCCCTCGGCGAGCATATCTCGGCGCGAGCCGTTATCCTCACCACCGGGACCTTTCTCCAAGGCCGCATCCATGTGGGCCTCACCCATTTTCCTGGTGGCCGGTTTGGAGACCCGCCAAGCACGGGGCTCTCTGCTTGTCTCGCCGCCCTTGGCCTGCGCCTTGGGCGGCTGAAAACCGGCACAGTGCCCCGCCTGGCCCAAAAGAGCGTGGACATTGCTCGCATGGAACCTCAACCCGGCGACTGTCCACCCCGGCCCTTCAGCTTCCTCTCCTCAGGTGCGCGCCTCCCTCAAGTCCCCTGCTACCTCACCTGGACAACTCCGGCGACCCACGAGGTCATCCGCGCCAACCTCCACCGCTCGCCCCTCTACGCCGGAGTCATCACCGGCACTGGGGCCCGTTATTGCCCATCCATCGAAGACAAAGTTGCCCGCTTTCCCGACAAAGACCGGCATCAAATCTTCGTGGAACCCGAAGGGCTCCACAGCCCTGAGGTCTATCCCAATGGCATCCCCACGAGCCTGCCCCTCGACGTACAACGGGCCATCCTCGCCACCATCCCTGGCCTAGAGCGGGCCCACATCGTGCGGCCAGGCTACGCCATCGAGTACGACTTTGTCTTCCCTATCCAGCTCGCACCAACCCTGGAGACCAAAGCCGTGGCCGGGCTATACCTCGCCGGTCAAATCAATGGGACTTCGGGATACGAAGAGGCCGCGGCCCAAGGGCTATGGGCTGGCATCAACGCCACCTGCCGGCTGCGCGGCGAGCCCGAATGGGTCCTTGGCCGCAACCAAGCCTACATGGCGGTCCTCGTGGACGACCTCGTCACCAAAGGCACAGAAGAACCCTACCGCATGTTTACTTCCCGCGCTGAACACCGCCTGCTGTTGCGCGAAGACAATGCCGACCGTCGCCTCACCCCCATCGGTCGGCGTCTTGGTTTGGTGGATGATGAACGCTGGGCCGTATTTCAAGCAAAAGAGCAGGCTATTGCCACCATACTGACCGAGCTGACCCATCGCACGGTGCGGCCAGATGCTGCCAACCGGGATCGAGCCGCCCAGGTGGGCCTTGTCCTCCCTCCCAAGGCGGCCACCCTGGCCGAACTCTTGCGCCAGCCCGAGGCACGCATCACGGACCTAGCCGTTTTTTGGCCTGAAATAGGGAACTTTCCCCCAGATGCCCTCGAAGAAGCAGAGACCGAAGCCAAATATGCCGGCTACCTTGCCCGCCAAGAGGAGCTTGTGGCCCGCAGCACGGCCTGGGAAACGACCCTGCTCCCTCCCGACCTCGACTTTGCCACCATCCCGGGACTCTCCCGCGAGGCCGTGGAAAAACTCTCCCGCATCCGCCCCCGCACCCTTGCCCAGGCCGGACGCATCTCCGGGATTACGCCTGCAGCTGTGGCCTGTCTCGAGATCGCCCTGGCCAAACGCCAGCGCCAGACCAGCCTCGATGCCGCCCCACGATCCAGATGATGACGACCCTGCCCATTGCCCCCCCATGCGCGGGATGGTTGCCCCACCGGGGCAAGGCCTTGTGGCCCGCCACATTTTCCTGGGCTGGGAAAAAACTCCTCTCCCTTTTCCCCCCAACGCCTCTCGCCAGCTTGACGTCCCCCACCTAAGGACATCATAGGAGAGTATCGCAACTACGCACGGCCCGTTGCCTAAGCGAGCCACTACTATGCCGACACTCGACCAAATTGCCCGCGACTTCCAGCATGGGCGCTTTACCTTCGATGATATCGCCGGGCCCCTGCTTTGGGTCGCCCTGGGTGCCGGGGTCTTGGCCGGCATCGGTCTGGCCTGGGACCACTGGCGTCTTCGCAAAGAACAGCACAAAAAGACTACCGCTATTCAAGACAAAGATCGTATCCGCGCTATCCTCAATGACGCCGTCCTCACTCGCAGCCGCATGGACGTGCGTTTTTCCGTAGGCGAGATGCGCACCTCCATGGCCTGCAGCCTAACAGAGGTCAGTGCGGAATCCCTATTCCTCGAGATCCCCTTTGGCATCCATCCAACCCCGAGCTGGCAGGGACGAGAGATCGTTGCCTATTTCCACATCACCCCTAAAAACGCGGCAGCAGTCTTCTACTCCTTCCACTCCCCCATCGTGAACGTCTACCCGAGCGAAACCGACATCTCCCGCATCGAAGTGGCCCTGCCCACGGCCTTGGATCTCTCCCAGCGCCGCCGCCATTTTCGCCTCGAACTCCCCAGTGCCGACCTCCTCGACCTACGCCTCTGGCTGCCTGATCCATCGGTGCTGCCCTCCGAGCCCGATCCAGCGGCCTGGCCCGAGCCGCTCCTCACTTTTCCCCACATCGGCGTGGTGGACATCTCTGCCGGCGGGATTCGGCTCTCCCTCGACCCCCTGCGCTTGCCTCGTCCCACACCCGATGGCCAGCGGGTGTCCTTGGAAAGTATTCGCCTCTACGTGGGTATCCGCAGTCTCCCCAAGGAACCGCAAGGATATTTTTTCGAGGCTCGCCTGCGCAACCAATTCAAGGATTACGCCACAAGTCGGTTGTTTTTAGGCTACCAATTCGAACGATCCGCCATCCGCCAAGGGACGACACCGCTCAGTTGGCGGTCAGTCTCTCCGGAATATGGCGTCAATGAACTCGGCAATTGGATCTTCCGGCGGCATATGGAACTTTACCGGCAGCATGCCGCCCTGGCTACACCGTAACGGAGGTCATGCATTCCTATGGATGAAGGTTCGGACAGTCGCCTGTGGGAGGGCATCAAACGCCTCTTTGCCCGCAAGACAGATTGTCAGGTGGAGGATGCCATCATGGAGGCCAAAGACGACGGGGAAATTGCCACCGACGAAGCCTCCATGCTCCTCAACATCCTCCAATTGGCCGACAAACAAGCCTATGAGATCATGGTCCCGCGCACCGATATCGTCTGCGCGGAAGTGGACGAGACTATCCCTGAAATCGCCCGCAAGGTCTTTGAAAGCGGCCACTCTCGCCTCCCGGTATATCGGGAGACCAAAGACCAAATCATCGGCATTCTGCACTGCAAAGAGCTCCTGCGTTTCTTCGTGGACCCGCAAAATGCCCCTGCCAGTATCGAAGCGGTGTTGCGGCCACCGCATTTTATCCCGGAGACCAAAAACGTCCGCGACATCCTGCTCGATTTCCAAAACCACAAACAGCACATGGCCATTGTCCTCGATGAGTACGGTGGCACCGCTGGTTTGGTCACCTTGGAAGACGTCCTCGAGGAGATCGTTGGCGATATCGAAGACGAATACGACCCACCCAAGCCAGCGGAGATCCAAGTCCTGGAAGGCGGCGCCTTTCTCGTGGCCGGCCGAGCGAGCCTCGATGACGTGGCCGAGGAGACCGGCATCCGCCTCCAATCCGAAGAGGTGGAGACCATCGGTGGTTATATTACCGAGCACATGGGCCGGGTGCCAGCTACTGGAGAGACCTGCCGCATCGATGCCGTGGAGTTCACCATCAAGGAAGCGGATGCCAAACAAATCTACTGGGTGGTGGTCGCCCCAGCGGCGTAACCTTGTAGGGGCAACCCTGGCCGCTGCCGTGGGGTGCCTCGGTGGGTTCTCTGTCCTGCCTGCCGATCTGCCACCGGCGGTCCTTCTTTTGCCCCTCGCCCTTGCCCTCGTGGGCAGATACGCACCATCTACCGCAGCGGCCTGGCGCCAGGGCCTGCTGGTGGCCTTGCCGGGGTTGACGGTGGCCCTCGCATGGGTGGTCGTGCCAGTGCACAAACACGGTGGACTTCCCCTTGCCCTTGCCCTCCCCTGCCCGGTCCTCCTGGCTACTGCGGTGGCCGCCTATGCCGGTCTCTTTGCCGCAGCGGTCTATTGGATCCGCCCCAAGGCCCTCTCTCCCCTCATGCCTCTCATTTTGGGCGCGCTTTGGGCCTCCCTTGAACTTGGCCGCGGCCTACTTCTCACCGGTTTCCCCTGGCTTCTCCTCGCCCAAGCCCTAAGCCCCTGGCCCTGGGCCCTTGGACCTGCCGCCTGGATCGGCGCCTATGGGCTCTCAGGGCTCCTTGCTGCCGGGGCAGCCATCTTCGCCCTCTGGCCTGGATGGCGCCGCCTGTGGGCTGCCGTGCCTCTAGCCTTCACCGCCCTCCTCGCCCTCATAGCCCCCACGCCCCAACCCACAGGCCAACTCACTGCGGCCTTGATCCAAGGCAACGTGGACCAAAGTCACAAATGGGACCCTGCCCTCCAAACGACCATCCTCAACGACTACCTACGCCTTTCACGCGAAGCGCGCACCCCTGGCCTGGATCTCGTCATCTGGCCCGAAACCGCCACCCCCTTCCATCCCCAAGACCCCAGCCCCCTGACCACCACGCTTCGCCAAGAAGGCATCCGCCTTGGCGTTCCCCTGCTCTTCGGCGCCCCGGCCTACTCCCCTCCCACCCCCAACCGCCCCACCTACGTCCTCCACAACCGCGCCTACCTCCTCGACCCCCTCGGCCTTGGCCCCTGGTATGACAAAGAACACCTCGTACCCTTTGGAGAATACGTCCCCTTTGGCGACTGGCTGCCGTGGCTCTCGAAACTTGTGCCCGGGGATTACGAATTTGCCCCCAGTCCCGCCACCGCCCCCCTGCCCTTGGGGAACACCCGCCTTGGGATCCTTATTTGCTACGAGGCCATTTTCCCTGAACTCACCTGGGCCCGGGTCCGCGAAGGAGCTGGCATCCTCATCAATCTAAGTAACGACGCGTGGTTCGGCGACACCGCCGCCCCCCGCCAGCACCTGGCCCTTACGGTGCTGCGCGCCGTGGAGGCCCAACGGGCCATCTTTCGAGCCACTAACACCGGCATTACCGCGGCGGTTGCCCCTGATGGCCGCATCGTCGCCGCCGCCCCACAGTTTACCGCCACCACCCTCATCGCCCAGCTTCCCGTGTTGACAAGGCAGAGCTTTTACCACCAGCATTTTCACGCCATCCACGGAGGATTTGTCGCCACCGCCATCCTTGGCCTTGTTTACTTGCGGCGATTCCACCTTCATCAAGGATAACACTTATGCTCCAATATTCCGAACTCAAGACCCGCGCCCTCGCTCTCAGTGGGCAATTCCAAGAGCTCTGGGGGCGTCTTTGACTTAAGCCGCCACCAAAACCGTCTGGCGAGCATCGAGGCCCAGCTCGCCGCCCCAGGCGCCTGGGATCGCCCCGAAACCCTCACCCCCCTGCTGCGGGAAAAGACCCAACTCGAAGCCACCATCAGCTCGTGGGAAGGATTGCGCGATGCCCACACGGCCATGGAAGAGTGGCTGGAATTGGCGGCCGAAGACGAAAGTCCAGATGTCCTTAGCGCGCTGAACGAGGCCATTGCCCACTTGACCGAGGAGCTCGAGGCCGTCCAGCTGCGCACCCTCCTGGGCGCCCCCGAAGACACGGCCGATGCCATCCTCGAAATCCATCCTGGTGCCGGTGGTACCGAATCCCAGGACTGGGCCGAAATGCTGTTGCGCATGTACCGCCGTTTTGCCGAGCGCAAAGGCTTTCGCACGGAACTCATGGACCTCTTGCCTGGGGATGAAGCCGGGATCAAAAGCGTGACCCTGCAGATTACCGGCCCCTATGCGTACGGCCTGCTCAAGGCAGAAAAAGGCACCCATCGGCTTATCCGCATCTCCCCCTTCGACGCCAGTGGCCGTCGGCACACGTCCTTTGCCTCGGTGGATGTCTATCCCGCGGCCAGTGACGCCATCGAAATCGAGGTGCGTGAGGAAGACCTGCGCATCGATATCTTCCGCTCCAGCGGCCCAGGCGGCCAATCCGTCAACACGACCGACTCGGCGGTGCGCATCACCCATCTGCCCACGGGCCTTGTTGTGCAATGCCAAAACGAAAAATCCCAGCACAAGAACAAAGAAACCGCCATCAAGGTGCTCAAGGCCCGGCTGCTGGAATTGGAGCTCGAAAAACGGGCCGCCGAGCGCCAAGCCGAGTACGCCGCCAAAGGGGCAATTGCATTTGGCTCGCAAATCCGTACCTACACCCTCCAACCATATCGCCTTGTGAAGGACCACCGCACCAATACGGAAACCAGTAACGTGGACGCCGTCCTCGATGGCGCCTTGGATAGCTTCATCCATGCCTACCTCCTCCACCTCCATGCCCAACGCACCGCTTGACCCCTCCCAATGGGAAGCCCTGGCCGTAGAACTCCGCCTCATCGACGAGGCGGCCCGCCGCCACACGGGCGGCCACCCCGCGCTCCTAGCCCGACCCATTCCCAGCCTGGACCCCCAGGCCTGGCAGCACTTCGCCAAGACCCATGACCTTAGCCATTGGATGGTCCTCTCCCCTGGAGGCGAGGCTTCGGCCCTGGCCGCCCTCGCCCAGCACATGGAAGAGCTGCGCCAGCAGCGCTATCAGGACCCCCTCACCGGGCTGCCCAACCGTGGGGCCTTCGATGCCGCCTTGGCCCTCGAGCTCGAGCGCACCCGCCGCACAGGGGCTCCGGTGAGCCTGGCCATCCTCGACATTGATGACTTCAAACGTCTCAATGACACCGCCGGTCATCCCGCAGGTGACGCCGTGCTCCGGGCTGTGGCCCAGGTCCTGCGCACGACGACCCGCCGCCTGGACCTTGTGGCGCGCTTGGGGGGCGAAGAATTTGCCATTATCCTGCCCGCCACAAGCCGCAGTCGGGCCGTGGCCATGGTAGAACGCGTCCTTGCTGCGGTGCGCACCACCGCCATCCCTTGGGAGGACACCGTGCTCCAGGTCACCATCTCAGCAGGCGTGGCCAGTGCTCGAGGACGCGAACCCGTAGAGGCCGCGGCCCTCTACGTCGAAGCAGATCAGGCCCTGTATGCCGCCAAACGGGCTGGCAAGGATCGGGTCTTTGCCGGGACAGAACTGGGCCGTGGGTCCGAAGAGGCCGCTTTGGTGCGTCAGGATGAAAAACGCTTTCTGTTTCGCAAGTAAGGAGCCCCCATGCATCCCAATCGAACGATGAGCATCGCGCTGGCTAGCGGCAAAGGGGGAGTCGGCAAGACGAACATCGCCCTCAACCTTGCCCTTGCCTTGGGAGATCTCGGCCACCGCGTCCTCCTCCTTGACGCCGACCTCGGCCTGGCCAATGTCGATGTCCTTCTTGGTATCGCCCCGCAGTACACCATCCATGACATCCTCCACGGCACCCCGGCCCAGGACGTCCTCATCGCCCTCGACCCGCATGTGGACCTTCTCCCTTCGGCCTCCGGGGTAGCAGACTTGGGAGACCTCGACGAAGACGCCCAAACCACCCTCATGGGCCATCTGGAGGGGATCTTCCACGGCTACGACTTTCTCCTCCTTGACCTTGGCGCAGGCATCAGTCCCACGGTGGTGGCCCTCGCCGCCATGCCCCAAGAGCGGGCGGTGGTCATCACCCCAGAGCCCACCTCCCTCACGGACGGCTATGCCTTCATCAAGGTCCTCCTCCTCCAACGCGGAATCAAAAACTTCCACGTTATCGTGAACATGGTGGAACAAGAAAACGAAGGCCATGTGGCCTTCGAACGCCTCTCGCTGGCCTGCGAGCGCTTCCTCAACCTCGGTATTCGCCTCATGGGTATCATCCCCCGTGACCCCAAGATTGCCGACGCCGTGCGCGAGCAAACTCCGTTTCTGCGTCTTACCCCCGAGGGCCCCGCGGCCCAGGCCATCCGCCTCATGGCACGCGACCTTGCCCAGCGCCGCGAACGCCTCGCGGGGCTCATTGCCCGCTCCCCCATCCTCAAACCTTTGGTGAACCATTCCGGAGAATAACAGCCCCCTGTCCCCAACCTCCATGACCACTTGGAGTTCTCGATGCCTGCTCGCATTCTGGTCTTGCTTGTACTCGTCCTCAGTGCTCCCTACCTCCTGCCTCCAGCCCAGGCCGAATTGCTCCTCCTCTACACCGCCGAGACCCATGGCCAGGTAGGCCCATGCCCGGTGTGCGGCGGCTATGCCATGGGCGGACTCGCTCGCCGGGCCACGGTCTTCAACGAACGGCCCCATGCCCTGCGCATCGCGGGGGCAGGGGAGTTGCACACCGTCACGGACCCAGAGCGCCTCCATCGCCTCGGCCAAGCCTTCCAGCGCCTGCGCTATGACCTCATGGCCGTAACTGCAGCCGAAGATGCGGCCCTGCGTGCCGCCCAAGTGGACCTGCCCCGCGAGGTCTTTGGCCCCACCCCCCAGCTACGGTTCCTCTCCTCGCCCGCCGGTCCAGTGGCAGTCATCGTCTTCCCGGCCTCGCCTGCGGACCTCCAGGCCGTCATCGCCTTGGCTGAGGAAGCACGGCACCAAGCAGGGCTCGTCATCGGCCTCTCGCCTTGGGGAGCCGAAGCCGAACAGGCAATGCTCGCCACTGCTCCCCAGGCCCTGGACCTCCTCCTTGGCGCCGGCCCTGGGCCTGGGTCTGGCGGGCTCTTTATGAACGACGGTGCCACGGTCTGGCTCCGTCCCTATACCGAAGGCAAGACCGTGGCCGAGGTGCGCATCCCCACCCTGCCCCAGCCCGGCACCAAGGTCCGCTGGCAACCAGGCGACAACCTCACGGCCACAGCCATCGGCCTGACCCACTTCATCCCCAGTGACCCCGAGATAGCGGCCTTGTTTCCCTAAGATTCTTCGCGCGTCGCGAAACGATGGCGCCCCGTCCTCGCGGGGATCGTCTCCCTCCCCCCAAGCCGATTTCCTCGGACATGCCCCAATGCCGGACACCGCTGGCCGCAAAGAAGAGCCAGAGATGGAAATCGCCTCGAAATGAAGTCCCAACTGCCAGGCAACGTTGACCAGCAGGGAGGTCTTTGCGTAGGGACTTCCTTGCTCCCACCCCCCAGGCCACTTGCTCGCTTCAATTTGGGGGCTGATGGTGCCCTGTGCCCTGCTGCCCATGAAACTTATCAAATCGCGCCAACGTGTCGCCGATCATGGCGAAGTCTTCACCCCTCTCTGGTTGGTGGAGGCTATGCTCGACCTCGTCAAAGACGAATCCGAACGCATCGACGCCCGCTTCTTGGAGCCGGCCTGTGGCAGCGGCAATTTTATTGTCCCGGTCTTGCAGCGCAAACTCGCCACTGTCCAGCGGACGTTCGATGGAACCGAATGCGAAAAGCGATATTACTCCTTGCAATCGATTATGAGCATCTATGGAATCGAACTTTTAGCGGATAATATCACTGAATGCCGTGCCAATATGCTGCACGTTTTTGCCGATTTCCTGAACATCGAACCATCAGATGCATTGTATCGGGCAGCGGTATACGTCCTATCGCAAAATATCATCCATGGTGACGCCCTAAAGATGCTCACCCACGACGGCCAGCCCATTGTCTTTGCCGAATGGGACTATCTCGGCAAAGGCACGTTCCAGCGGCGCGATTTTCATTTCAACGAGCTTGCCCGCACTTCCACCATCACCACGCAACTCCCGCTCTTTGCCCATCTATCGCGGCAGCACATCTTTACGCCCATCAGGACCTACCCACCAATGACGGTGGACGATCTGGCGGCATGTGCCGACCAAGGGACGACCGTGTCCACTGCCGGGGAAGGAACATGACGACCGTGGCGGCTTCCGTGCCGGTGCTTCGCTGGGCGGCCAGGCGCGCACGGCTCGCCGATGATGTGCTAAGGGCGCGTTTCAAGAAGTGGCCCTTGTGGTTGCGCGGCGAGGCACAGCCCACGCTGAAGCAACTGGAAGACTTCGCGCGTCTTACCCACACGGCTATTGGTTACTTTTTTCTGCCGGAGCCGCCGCGCCTTTCGCTGCCGGTGCCGGACTTCCGCACCCTGCGTGATGAGGCGCTTCGTGAGCCCAGCAGCGATCTGCTGGATACCCTCTATCTCTGCCAGCAGCGGCAGGACTGGTACCGCGAGCATGCCCGCATGCGCCGCCCGGCCTTGTCTTTCGTTGGCAGCGCTAATGTGCAAGAAGCGCCGGAAGCGGTGGCGCAACGCCTGCGCGAGGCGCTCGGCCTGTCCGTCGAGGAGCGCCGCCGGATGCCCACCTGCGACGAAACCCAGCGGCTGGCGCGCGAGTTCAAGGTCAGCACCTTGGTTGTACTGCACCGCCTGGCAGACGGAGCAACGTGAGTGAACCAAAACATGACCAGCCAGGCCCCCTTCACCCTGCGCGGGCGCAATCCCGACGTGCTCACCTGCATCGCCAACCTTTCCAACGACGAGGTGTTCACCCCACCGGAATTTGCCAACCGCATGCTCGATACCCTGGCCGAGGCCTGGGCGGCAGGTCACGGCGGCGCGAATCTGTGGGCGGACAAGACGGTGCGCTTCCTCGACCCCTGCACCAAGTCCGGCGTCTTCCTGCGCGAGATCACCCGCCGGCTCGTGGAGGGGCTGAAAGACGAAATCCCCGACCTTCGAGAACGGGTCGATCACATCCTCACGAAACAGGTGTTCGGCATCGGCATCACCCGGCTCACGGCCATGCTGGCGCGGCGCAGTGTGTATTGCTCCAAGCACGCCAACGGGCCGCATTCGGTCGCGCGCAGTTTCAAGACAGACGCGGGCAACATCTGGTTCGAGCGCGTGGAGCACACGTGGGTGGATGGCAAATGCCGTTACTGCGGGGCCAACCAGGCCACCTACGACCGCGGCCCGGAGCTGGAAACCCACGCCTACGCATTCATCCATACCGACGACATCCAGGCCCGGCTGGCCGAGATTTTTGGAGGCAATATGCAATTCGACGTCATCATCGGCAACCCGCCGTATCAACTGGACGACGGCGGCTTCGGCAAGAGCGCCGCGCCGATCTATCACCTTTTCGTGGAAAAGGCGCTCGACTTGGAGCCGCGCTATGCCGTGTTCGTCACGCCGTCGCGCTGGATGGCCGGCGGCAAGGGGCTGGACAAGTATCGCCAGCGCATGCTCAAGGACAAACGGCTGCGCAAGATCGTGGACTATCCCAAGCTCTACGAGGGCTTTCCGGGCGTGAAGATACGCGGTGGCATCTCCTACTTTCTGTGGGATCGGGACTATCACGGCCCATGCGAGGTGCAGACCATCTGGGACGGCCAGCCGACCGGCCCGGCCGTCGCCCGCCATCTGGATGCCTATGACGTGCTGATCCGGCGCAACGAGGCAGTGCCGATCCTGGAGAAGGTGCGCGCCAGGGGCGAACCGACACTGGAGGCGCGGGTGTCGAGCCGAAAGCCGTTTGGGCTGGCTACCAACTTCAAAGGAAAGCCGACTCCCGCGGGCCTGAAGCAGCCGGTGAAGCTCTACGAGAACCAGCGTATCGGCTGGGTCGAGCGCAGCGACATCACGGTCAATGCTGAGTGGATCGATCGCTGGAAGGTGCTGATGACAAGGGTCCAAGGGACGAGTGCTGCGGTGGAGACCAAGTTCCTCAGCAAGCCTATCATCGCCGGACCGGGCACGGCTTGCACCGAGACCTACCTGGTGGCCGGCCACTTCGACACCGAGGCAGAGGCAGCCAACTACGCCCAGTACCTCAGTTCACGCTTCGTCCGTTTCCTGGTCTCTCTGCGCAAGTCCACCCAGGACGCTGCACGCGGTGTGTACGCCTTCGTACCCGACCTGCCGCTCGACCGGGCGTGGACCGACGCCCAGCTCTATGCACGCTATGGGCTGACCCAGGAGGAGATCGCCTTCATCGAATCACAGGTCGCCGCGCACGACGACTCGACACCCGATGTCGTCGATTCTGACGAAGACGACGATGACTAAACCCATCGACGACATCCTCGCCCTAAAGCCGCAAGTCCGGCCGCGCATCTATGCCTATTCGATCGCCGATGAGGCGCACGCCGGGCTGCTCAAGATCGGCCAGACCACGCGGGACGTGAAACAACGCGTGGCCGAGCAGCTCAAGACCGCGGCGATCAAGAATTACCGCATCGAGCTGGATGAACCGGCCGAGCGCGACGATGGGACGCTCTTCAGCGACTTCGAGGTGCGCGCGGCGCTGGCGAAAAAGAAGTTCGAGATCGTCACCGGCGAATGGGTGCGCTGCACCGTGGCCGACGTGCAAACCGTGCTCGCCGAGCTGCGCACCGGCAAGCCGCTGACCGGTACGCATCACCAGACCTTCCCGATGCGCGCCGAGCAAGCGGCGGCCGTAGAAAAGACCCATGCCTATTTCCATTCCATCTGGCAGGAGGATATGCACGCCGTGCCGCGCTTCCTCTGGAACGCGAAGATGCGCTTCGGCAAGACCTTCGCCACCTATCAGTTGGCCAAGAAACTGGGCGCCAAGCGCGTGCTGGTCGTCACTTTCAAGCCTGCGGTCGAGGATGCCTGGCAGACCGATCTGGAATCGCACGTGGATTTCGACGGCTGGCAGTATCTCTCGCGCAACACCGACGGCGATCCGAGAAAGATCAGCCCGCGCAAGCCGGTGGTGTATTTCGGCTCGTTCCAGGACCTGCTGGGCCGCGATGCGGCGGGCAACATCAAGCCGAAAAACGAATGGATTCACAAGGTGAAGTGGGACCTCGTGGTGTTCGACGAATACCACTTCGGGGCGTGGCGCGAGACGGCCAAGGAACTGTTCGAGGGCGAGGAGGAGGCGGTCGCCAGGAAGGAGGCCCGGCTCGAATACGCCGCAGGGCTTGCGGATGTGAACGAGGACCTCGCCGTGCTTTCGGAGAAAGAAACCCCGTTCCTGCCCATCACCACCCGCGCCTACCTCTATCTTTCCGGCACGCCGTTCCGGGCGCTGGCCAACGGCGAGTTCATCGAGGAGCAGATCTTCAACTGGACCTACACCGACGAGCAGCGCGCCAGGGAAGCGTTCGCGGCGCAGCATCCCGGACAGTGGAACCCCTACGCCGCGCTGCCGCAGATGCGCCTATTGACCTACCAGATGCAGGATGAATTGCTGGCCATCGCCAGCGGCGGCGAGTTCGACGAGTTCGATCTCAACGAGTTTTTCGCCGCGAGCGGCACGGGCAAAGCGGCGCAGTTCAAGCACAAGAGCGACGTGCAGAAGTGGCTGGATATCCTCCGCGGCCAGTACGCGCCGAAGTCGCACGAGCATTTGAAGACCGGCACGCGGCCGCCGTTTCCGTACTCGGACGTGCGCCTGCTGCCGTACCTCCAGCACTCGTTCTGGTTCTTGCCGAACGTTGCCGCCTGTCACGCGATGGCGAACCTGCTGGCCGAGAGGCACAACACCTTTTGGCACGACTACACGGTGGTCGTGGCAGCAGGGGCGCAAGCGGGCATCGGGCTGGATGCACTGCCGCCGGTGCGCAAGGCGATCGGGAGCGGTTTCGATACCAAGACCATCACGCTGTCATGCGGGAAGCTCACCACCGGCGTGACCGTGCCGCAGTGGTCCTCGATCCTGATGCTGCGCAATCTCAAGTCGCCGGAGACCTACTTTCAGGCCGCCTTCCGCGTGCAGTCGCCGTGGTCGATCAAGAACCCCAATGGCGACGACCCGAACGCGGAGGAAATCTTGAAGCCCGTCTGCTTCGTCTTCGACTTCGCGCCCACGCGTGCCCTGCGGCAGTTCTCCGAGTACGCCATCGGACTCTCACCCAGCGAACCGAACCCGGAGAACGCCGTCAAGGATCTCGTGTCCTTCCTGCCCGTGCTGGCCTACGACGGGGCGAACATGACGCAAATCGACGCCGGCGGCATTCTCGACATTGCGATGGCGGGCACCTCGGCGACACTCTTGGCGCGCAAGTGGGAATCGGCGCTGCTGGTGAACGTGGACAACGGCACCCTTCGCCGCATCCTGGACAACCCCGAAGCGATGGCCGCGGTGGAGCGCATCGAAGGCTGGCGGAGCTTGGGCGACAACATCATCGAGACCATCATCAACAAAAGCGAGAAGGTCAAGAAGCTCAAGAACAAGGCCAAGGACGGCGTCTTGACTCCGGCAGAACGGAAGGAACTCACCGCCGAGGAAAAGGAATACAAGTCCAAGCGCAAGCTGGTGCAGGAAAAGCTGATCAAGTTCGCCACCCGCATTCCGGCCTTCATGTACCTCACCGACTTCCGCGAGAACACCTTGCAGGATGTGATCACCAAGCTGGAGCCGGACTTGTTTCTGGCCGTCACGGGTCTCACGGTGCAGGACTTCCACCTGCTCGTGCGGCTCAAGGTGTTCAACACCGAGCAGATGAACCAGGCCGTCTTCGCCTTCCGCCGCTATGAAGACGCGTCGCTGCGTTACACCGGCATCGAGAGCCACGCGGGCTTGAGGCACTACGGGCTATACGATACGGTGGTGGCGCGGGACTGAGCCCTGTCCGGCCCCTGCCCGTCCTCATCCTTGCGCCGAGCAAGACAACGGCAAGACCGTGGCCGAGGTGCGCATCCCCACCCTGCCCCAGCCTGGCACCAAGGTCCGCTGGCAACCAGGCGACAACCTCACGGCCACAGCCATCGGCCTGACCCACTTCATCCCCAGTGACCCCGAGATAGCGGCCTTGTTTCCCTAAGATTCTTCGCGCGTCGCGAAAATAAGGAGCCCAGTTTTTCTGCCCAGAGGCAGCCCTATCTCAACCGCGCCCCACCGGCGCATTGACCCTTCAAGGCAGTGCAGACTATGCTCCTTTTCACTGGCAGGACGATTGCCTCCCCAAATGCGGCCACAAGTCCACCGAGCCGCCAGTTGGGTCGAGGAAGGCAATGGACCGCCGAGGCTCACAAGCACACCACGCACCCCGACGCACTGCGAGGATAAGGGCAAAAAAACACCACGGAGGGCGACGTTTCGCGCTGGATGGCAGTGAGCACAATGCACACGGCATCCCAGCGGCAAAAAACACCACGGAGGGCGACGTTTCGCGCGCTAACCCCACCCAGGCCGAGTCCTGGAGCAGGACACCCAAGCAGGCACCATGCCGCCCGGTCCGGTCGGTGGGCGCACGGAGGCCAAATCTTGGAGCGAAATACCCGTGGTGGGGCCTGGAACAAAATGCCTGTGGTGGGGTATGAAGCGAAATACCCGTGGTGGGGCCTGGAGCGAAATGCCTGTGGTGAGACGGGGTGCCAATACGAGGGAGCGATTATGTCCACCATTTCTTTTCACAAGATGCACGGCAGCGGCAATGACTTTATCCTCATGGATAACCGCGAGATCGGACTTACGCCGGACGTCATGCCGCTGTGGGCCAAGGCCCTATGCCGCCGCGCCTTTTCCGTAGGGGCCGATGGATTCATCGTTCTTGAGCCTGGGAATGGGGACATCCAGGTGCGCTGGCACTTTTTCAACGCCGACGGTTCGCGGGCGGAGATGTGTGGCAATGGCTCGCGCTGCGCCGCGGCCCTTGCCCACCGCCTCGGCCTGGCCCCCGCCAATCTCATCCTTGGCACCGATGCTGGCCCCATCCAGGCCCAGGTCTTTCCTGAAACCAACGAAGTCGATGTCCAGCTTACGCCGCTCCGTGACCTGCGCCTTGGCCTCGAGCTAAAACTGGAGGACGAGCACTTCACCGTCCACGGTGCCAACACCGGCGTGCCCCATGCTGTCGTCTTTGTGCCCCAGGTGGCGGCCGTGGATGTCCACCGCTTGGGTCGCGCCCTCCGCGTACATCCCGCCTTTGCCCCGTCTGGGACCAACGCCAATTTTGCCCAAATCGTGGACCGCGGTCATATCCTCCTGCGCACCTATGAGCGCGGAGTGGAGGCCGAGACCTATGCCTGTGGCACCGGCGCTGCGGCGACCGCAGCGGTGGCCCACGCCTTAGGCTTGACGGATGCCCATGTAGAGCTCACGACTTCTGGCGGCGAGCGGCTTGGCGTTACCGTGGAGGGGACCACTCTGCGGCTGCGCGGCCAGGCTGTATACGTCTTTCGTGGCGAGTTACCGGGTTCCCCACTCACCGATAACTAAGCCTTTTTTCTCAAAACTTTGGGCCACAGGGGAGGAACGCAAATGGAATTCAAAGGAGCATTCACCGCCCTGGTGACGCCATTTCGCCAGGGCCGCATCGACGAAGAGGCCTACCGAGGGCTTATCGAATGGCAAATCGAACAAGGTATCCATGGGGTTGTCCCCTGCGGCACCACCGGCGAGTCCGCCACCTTGAGCCACGAAGAACATAAACAGGTTATCCGCATCTGTGTGGACCAGGTGCGCGGGCGGGTGCCTGTCCTGGCAGGGGCTGGATCCAACAATACCACTGAGGCCGTGGAGCTGACACGCTTTGCCAAAGAGGCCGGCGCCGATGGGGTGCTCCTCATTACGCCCTACTACAACAAACCCACCCAAGAAGGCCTGTTCCAACACTTTGTGCGCATTGCCAAAGAAGTCCCCATGCCCACGGTGCTCTACAACGTCCCGGGGCGAACAGCCACGAATCTTTTGCCCGCCACCGTGGCGCGCATCGCCAAGGCAGTCCCAGAGGTCGTCGGCATCAAAGAGGCCACCGGCGACCTTAACCAAGTCTCCCAAGTACTCGAGCTCTGCGGCCCGGACTTTCATGTCCTCTCGGGTGATGACTTTACCGTGCTTCCCTTGCTGGCCATTGGCGGCTGCGGGGTTATTTCAGTAGTCTCCAATGTCGTGCCAGCCAAAATGAGCGGACTATGCTCGGCCTGGGAGCGCGGCGACATCGCCCAAGCCCGGAAGTACCACTTTGAGCTAGCGGCGTATGCCCGGATGATGTTCCTTGAGACCAACCCTATCCCCGTGAAAACCGCCCTTGCCATGATGGGGAAGATCCAGCTCGAGCTGCGCTTGCCCCTGGTGCCCATGAGCGAGGCGCACACTGGCGCCATGCGCGACTTTCTCACGGATAAGGGGCTCCTTTGATGGTCTGTGGAGCCGACAACAAGCTACGGTGTCGGCTCCAGGACCACCAAATCTTGGCCGTCGTGCTCGAGAAGCAGGACGTTCACCTGCTCGCGCCGAGCGGTGTCCAGGCGTTTGCCTACCCAGTCGGGGTGGATGGGCAGCTCGCGGTGGCCGCGATCCACGAGCACTGCCAACTTGACCGCCCGTGGCCGGCCAAAGTCGAGGAGGGCCTCGAGGGCGGCGCGCACCGTGCGGCCGGTAAAGAGGACATCGTCCACGAGCACGACGATTTTATCCTCCACAGGAAAGGGGATATGGGTGGCGTTGATGGTCGGGGCTGTCTCGGTTGTCGTCCAGTCGTCGCGATAGAGGTTGATGTCCAACTCTCCCGAGGGGACGTTCACTCCACTTCTCGCCGAGATAATACGCGCCAGCCGAGCCGCCAAATCCACGCCACGGCGCTGGATCCCCACGAGGGCAAGCTCGCTGGGTTCAGCGTATTCCATGATCTGGCAGGCAAGCCGCTCCAAGGTCCGGGCCATATCCTCAGCTGTCATGATGATCTTGCGCATAACCGCCTCCTGGGCTGGGCTTAGGGGCAAGGGCCTTCCCCTGACAAGAGGCAAATCCCACGGAGGGGGCAATGGGAAGCAGTAACTTGATTTTCTTAGAACTCATCGAATGGATGGACGATGACGGCACGCTGCTCGCCCGCCGTTTTCCACCGGAAGGATCAGGGGAGATCAAATTCGGTGCCCAGATGATCGTGCGCGAGTCACAACGCGGGGTCTTTTTTTACAATGGCAAGGCGGTACACGTCTTTGAGCCTGGTCGCCACACCCTCAAAACAGCCAACATCCCCATCCTCAACAAGATCCTCGGTATCCCCTGGGGTCTCGAGAGCCCGCTTCGCGCCGAGGCCTACCTTGTCTCTACCCGCGTCTTTCCCAACTTGCGTTGGGGGACCCGGGAGCCCGTGGCCTTCAAAGACAAGGAGTTTGGCCTCATTCGCCTGCGCGCCTACGGGGTGTTCACCATTCAGGTGATCCAGCCCCTGCTGTTCATCAACACCCTCGTGGGCACCATGCCTGCCTTTGCCACTGAGGCCGTGGCCGATTTTCTCGCTCGAGTCATTGTCTCCCGCTTCAACGACTTCATGGGCGAAACGCTCTCCAGCATCCTTGAGCTGCCGGGCCAATATGACGAATGGTCCCACGGCCTCACCGCTCGCTTGCAGCAGGACTTTGCCCGCTATGGGCTTGGTTTGGAGGGGCTCTACATCAATGCCATCACCCCGCCACCAGAAGTACAAAAGGCCATGGACGACCGCACCAAACTCGGGATGTTTAGCGATATGACGCGCTACCTCCAGCTTAAGGCCGCCTCTGCCCTAGAGAAAGCTGCCCAAAACCAAGGCGGCGCTGGCGAAGGACTGGGGCTTGGGGTGGGGTTCATGATGCCCTCACTCATGGCTCAGTTCTTGCGAAACGCCGGAGCAGTGGAGGCAAGTACCCCGCCGTCTGCCGAAGTCCCTGGCCCGACCTTGACTTGCCCCGAATGCCATACTTCCATCTCTCCCCATGACCGCTTTTGCGCCTCCTGCGGCCACCAGCTGGTGGTCTTTGCCCAATGCCCAAGCTGCGGCAAAAATATCACCCCCGGAGCTCGCTTTTGCCCCCGCTGCGGGGAAAAGCTCGGCGAGGCTAAACCCCAGCCTCGGCATTGCCCCCATTGTGGTGGCGAGAACCTCCCCAATGCCCTGTTTTGTAACACCTGTGGTGAACGTCTTTCTCCATAAGGAGACCATATGCACTATGCCATCGGTACCGCCGGGCGGATCGTCATCGCCCGCTTTGCACATGAAGACGATGTCCTTGCCGGTCTTACGGCCATTGCCCGTCAGGAGAACATCCGCGCCGCGGTGATCCACCTCGTGGGGGGCCTTTGTCAGGGACGGTATGTTGTCGGCCCCCAAGATGACAGCGCCATGCCGCCCCAGCCCCAATGGCGCCAGCTCGCCGAGAGCCACGAATGCCTCGCCGTGGGCTCCATCTTCTGGGATGGCGACACCCCTAAGGTCCATCTCCACGCGGCCCTCGGCAAAGGCGATGCCACGAGTGTGGGATGCCTGCGCCAGGATACGGCCACCTACCTCGTACTTGAAGCCATTATCCTCGAGATTGTAGGGACGAACGCCCGACGGGAACTCGACCCCACGACGGGTCTTTCCTTGTTGCGGGTCGATTAACGTGGCTGTCGGCGCGATGGAACATGCCTGCCCGCAATGCGGGGCGCCGGTGGAGCTGGAAGATACGAGCGCCCTCTTCGACTGCCCCTTTTGCCGTGTCCGACTCGCGATCCTCCACGGCGGCGCACCCGCCTTCTATCTTGCACCGCGGCCCGAGTTTGCCACTGCGCCGATCTTTGTTCCCTATTGGCGGCTGCGTGGGTTGGTGCTGGCAGCAGACCTCCCCGGGGTTCAGGGCAAGCTCTTCGATGCCACCCTCCTTGCCCGCGCCGATCTCCCCACCGTCCCGCCGAGCTTGGGGCTGCGACCTCAGGCCATGCCCTTGCGCTTCGTCGAGCCGCACACCCACGGGGTCGTTCTGCCGCCCACGGAAACCGCTTCACCCCTGCGCCGCGCCCAAACCCATGCCCAGGGTCGGCTCACCGCATGCCTCGCCGAAGCCACCGCCCTCATCTTCCAGCCCCTGGCACTTGTGGACGGACGGCTCATAGATGGGATCTCCGGTGATGACCTTGGCGCCGCC
>CALKRN010000021.1 GCA_937989665.1 uncultured Desulfomicrobiaceae bacterium
ACCGAATAGAGGTTGCGCAGGCCTTCGCGCATGGCCAGGGCCACCTCGGGGTTGGCGAGGTTATCCAGGATGGGCTTGTCGTACTCGTCCACCAGGACCACCGCCCGCTGGCCATGGGTCTCGGCGGCGCGGGTGATGAGCAGGGCAAAGCGGCGGTGGACATCGGCCTCGCGCCCCGGGATGGAGACCCCAAGGCGCTGGGCATTGTCATCGAGCAGGTCATGGATGTGGGTATCAAGGTCCCCTCGCTCTTCCAGCCGCCCTTCGGCGAAGCTCAGGCGCACTACCGGATGCTGCACGCCCCAGTCCCAGTTGTTTTCGAGGTACAGCCCAGCAAAGAGCCGCTTGGTGCCAGAGAAGGCCTCGGCCAGGGTATCGAGAAACAGGGATTTACCAAAGCGCCTGGGCCGGGAGAGGAAATAGTATTTTCCAGCCGCAGCGAGCTTTGCCACAAAAGGGGTTTTATCCACGTAATAGTAGCCTTCGTCGCGGATCTCGCGCAGGTTCTGGATGCCAATAGGAAGTTTTTGGCGCACGTTGCTCCCTCCAGGAAAAAAGAGCGTTACTGCGGTACGTATTCGGTCTTTTTGAGCACCCCGCCCTCGAAGGTAAGGACATAGAACCCTCCTGGCACGGCGTAGGTAAGCTCATACACCGTGAACTTCCGGAGTTCGCGGCGTCGTTCGTTGAGGTAGGAGACCTCGCCCACTTCGCGTTCAGTCAGGGGAGGGCCGCATTTGGCAGTTACTTTGGCCATGATGGTGCCTGGGGTCATGAGGTCTCCCTGGCAGCGGAGGTCCACGGCCAACAAGGAGGAGGGTGTTATGAGCAGAAGGGCAAGGCAAAGGCAGGTGCGCATTCTTGACGTCCCTTGGAGTTGGTGGCTAACGAGATATATCCGCGTGCTGCGGTCTTTCGGGCTTCGCCAGGGAGCCCTTTTTTATGTTCGAAGGAGAAACATTCATGCATCGAAACGAAGCCCTGCGCAACATCGCCATCATCGCCCACGTGGACCACGGGAAAACGACCCTGGTGGATGCCATGTTCCGGCAATCGGGGCTCGTGCGGCAGGGGCAAGCTATTGAGGATCGCTTGCTCGACCGCCTTGATTTGGAGCGAGAACGAGGGATTACCATTGCAGCCAAGAACTGCTCGGTTCGGTGGAAGGGGGTCAAGATCAACATTGTGGACACCCCAGGTCATGCGGACTTTGGCGGCGAGGTGGAGCGGGCGCTCTCCATGGTGGATGGCGCCGTGCTCTTGGTGGATGCCTCTGAGGGTCCCCTCCCCCAGACCCGCTTTGTCCTCGGTAAGGCCCTGGCAGCAGGATTGCCGCTGATCGTCGTCCTCAACAAGATCGATCGCCCTGATGCCCGGCCGCAGGAGGTGCTCAGCGAGGTCTATGACCTTTTCATCGACCTTGGCGCCGATGAGGAGCAACTGGAGTTCCCAGTGCTCTATGCCGTGGGACGCGATGGTGTGGCCTCTACCAGCCTTGAGGCCCCGGGGACGGATTTGGCGCCGCTTTTTGATGTCATCGTGGCGCATATCCCAGGGCCGGCGTCCCTGCCAGAGGCCCCTGTGGCGATACTCGTCTCGGATATTGGCTATTCCGATTATCTCGGCCGACTGGCTGTGGGTAAGGTGCAACGGGGAGTCCTGGAGGACAAGACAGAGCTCGTGTGTCTTGGGGAGACGGAAACCGTGTTCCGGCCGACGCGAATCCAGACCTATGAGGGAATCCGTCTTGTGGATGCGAGCCGGGTGGAGTGTGGGGACATCACGGTGGTAGCTGGTCTCGAAGGGGTGGCCATCGGCGATACCTTGTGCAGCCGGCAGCAACCTGTGCGGTTGCCGCGGCTGCGGGTCGACGAACCGACCGTGGCCATGCGTTTTGGCATCAACACTTCGCCTTTGGCCGGTCGGGAAGGCACGTTGGTCCAATCGCGGCACATCAAAGATCGCCTCTTGCGCGAGGCCAGGGCAAACGTCGCCATTCAGGTGGAAGAGACCGAGGATCGCGACGCTTTGCTTGTCAAGGGCCGAGGGGAGTTCCAGCTGGCGATCCTCCTTGAGACCATGCGCCGGGAGGGCTTTGAGCTGACCGTGAGCCGACCGGAAGTTATTCTCAAGCGGGACGGGGAGACGGTCCTCGAACCCATGGAGCGGGTGCATGTGGATTGTGGCGAGGCCTTTCTTGGCGTGGTCACGGAAAAGTTGTCTTTGCGCCGGGCCAAGCTGATGAACCTCGTCAACCACGGCAGTGGCCGGGTGCGGTTGGAGTTTGTGGCGCCGTCGCGAGCGCTCATCGGCTATCGGGATGAATTTTTGACCGACACCAAGGGGACGGGGATTCTGCACTCGTTGTTTGAAGGCTATGGTCCCCATCGAGGGGAATTCCCCTCTCGTTTTACGGGTTCGTTGGTAGCGGATCGCTTTGGCCAGGCCGTGGCCTATGCCCTTTTTAATCTTGAACCCCGGGGGCGCCTCTTTGTCCAGCCGGGGGACCCTGTCTATGAAGGCATGATCATCGGTGAGCACAACCGCGATGGGGACCTCGACGTTAACCCATGCAAGGAGAAGAAACTCACCAATCTGCGGGCTGCCGGGAAGGATGAGAACATCGTCCTTACCCCGGTTCTTCCCATGACCCTGGAGCGGGCCATCAATTGGATCCGTGAGGACGAGATGGTGGAGGTCACGCCGCTGGCGGTGCGGTTGCGCAAGGCCGAGCTTTCAGCCCAGAAGCGCCATAGTTTGCGGGTGCGTGCCAAAAAGGAGTAGCCATGGAACAATTTGATGCCATCATTGTGGGCGGCGGCCCGGCAGGGCTTTTTGCAGCGGTGCACCTGGCCGAGACGACCTCCTTGCGGGTGCTTTTGATCGACAAAGGCCGCAGGCCCCACAAACGCCATTGTCCGCTCTCCGGGGACCAAGAGTGTGTGGGCTGCCGCCCCTGTAACATCCTTGCGGGCCTTGGCGGGGCAGGACTTTTTTCCGACGGCAAACTCAATTTTATCCACAAACTGGGGAAGACCGATCTCACCCAGTTTCTCACCGTATCCGAGGCCATGCGCCTTATCGACGAGACCGAAGCCATCTTCAACCGTTTTGGCATGGATGGCCTGGTCTATCCCACGGACATGGAGCGAGCGCTTGCCCTGCGCAAAGAGGCGCGCAAGGTGGGGGTCGATTTGCTTATCATCAAGCAAAAGCATCTGGGCAGTGACAACCTGCCTGGGCATATTGCCGCCATGGTGGCGGCCATCGAAGAGCGCGGGGTGACGGTGCGCACCTTGGAGGCGGTGGAAGATATCCTCGTGGAGAGCGGTCGGGTGCGGGGAGTGCGCACGGACAAAGGAGAATATCGGGCGCCATTTGTCCTCCTCGCCCCTGGTCGGGTGGGGGCGGATTGGGTGGGTGCCATCGCCCAGCGCCATGGATTGCGCGTCTCCCAGCGCGGCATCGAAGTCGGGGTGCGGGTGGAGGTGCATAACGAGATTATGCAGGACCTCTGCCAAGTCATTTATGATCCGACGTTCTTTATCCGCACCACCAAGTATGATGACCAGACACGAACTTTTTGTACCAATTATGGTGGCTATATTGCCCAGGAAAACTACCACGGATTTGTGTGCGTCAACGGCCATGCCTACATGGAGAAAAAGTCGGAGAATACGAACTTTGCATTTCTCTCCAAGGTTGTGCTCAATGACCCTGTCACCGACAATCAGGCCTACGGTGAGTCCATTGGTCGTCTTGCCACCCTCATCGGCGGGGGTAAGCCCATTCTCCAGCGCTATGGAGACCTCAAACGCGGTCGGCGCTCCACCTGGAACCGTATTCGCCATAGTTCCATCGAGCCGACCCTCACGAAGGTCACCTGTGGCGACATCGCCATGGCCCTGCCAGAGCGCATCCTGACGAACCTCATGGAGGGACTGGAGAAGCTCAACTTGGTGGTGCCTGGGGTGGCCAATGACGAAACCCTATTGTATGCCCCGGAAATCAAGTTTTTTGCCACCCAGGTGGAATGCGGGCCAGACCTGCAGACTGCCATTAGCGGGTTGTATATGGCAGGGGATGGCCCAGGGGTGGCGGGCAACATTGTTTCCGCGGCGGCCACAGGACTTTTGGCGGCTAAAGGTATTGCAGCCGCAGCGCGATAGGAAGGGAAAAAAGCGCGCGTTTCAAGCCTGGGATAGTTGCGGCGCGTTGTCTTCGTCTCGTCGGGGTCCACAGTGGACCCCGACGGTGGGGGCGGGGCGGATTGAACGTGCTTTGCCCTTGGAGCAGGGGCTTGAGCTGGAGAAACTTCAGCAAGGGATAGATTCAGAGCCGTTGGGCCGCAGCGGGTGGTCTGGCGTACGGCCTCCAGCGGGAGGCGTTTTTGGAGGCCTTAAAGGAGGCTGCGGAAGATACATGGTACCCCCTCCACGGTTTGAAACGTCTCCAGTGGTGACAATCGCCTGGACAGTCTTCCACCTCGAGACCCTCCCGCAGGTGGAAGCAGTCATGGCCAACCATGACCGAGTAATCCTCGAAGAGCCGCCTACACCGGGCTTTGCCGAGATGCTGGCCGGTGAGATGGAGATAGAGGCGTATCTTGAACTCACAGATTTTGAGTTCCCGGCCTACCAGAGCGCCCAATGCGCCATGCTGCGCCGCCTTCATGAGCGCGGCGTGCGGATCCTCCAAGTCCATCCCTGGCTCCAGGAGCTTGTGGCTGTGCAGGAGTTTTTTCTCGCAGGCGGTAGTCCTGCGGACCTTGCGCCTGAGTCTCCGGCCGCACAGGTCTATGCCTGTGAGCGCGCTTGGACTGAGAAGTTGTTGGCCTTTTATCAGGCGGCAGGAGGGAACTCCTTTGAGGCCATGGTGGAGGCGGTGATTGCTTTTGCCAAAGCCGATGCTGCGAAGTTTGAAGAGCAAGACACGTGGCGGGCGCGGGCTATTGTCCCCCTTGTGGCCTCGGTGGGGGGGCGCGTTTATGTAGAGGCTGGGGCGTTGCACTGGAGGCTGTGGCAGCAGCTGTGGCGCCAGGGGGTGCGACCACGGCCGTGGCACGTCCTTGGTTCCACGGCGCGCAGCCATGTGGGCCGCCGGCTGCTTGCCCCGGGCGATCTCCTTACCTTGCGTTTTCTTGTGGGCGCGACCCCAGAGAGAGCGCGGGAGCGACTCTTGGCTGCACGGACGTTAGTGTACAATCGCCTTATCACTAAAGAAGAGCTCTTTCCCTCGCCCCAAGTCTCCTTCCCCCACTTGGTTCAGGAGGCCGCGATCCTCCAGCGTCTTGCCACCCTTGATTTTGATACCTGCCGCCAGCTTTTCTTTCGGCTTCGGCATCTGTCTCCAGCGGCGGCCTGGGAAGTGCTGCAACGGGAGGTCCAATGACGGTGCTTCTTGTTACCCAGCCCGGAGCTCCGGATCTGCCGCAGGACTACGGGGCCAAGGCACGCCATCTGCAGCTTCTTGCCCGTGCTGGGATTCGGGTCCCCGCCAGCGTGCTTGTGCCTGCTCAGGCCTATACAGACTTTGTGGCGCTCCACGGGCTTGGCCCGCAGATCGCGGCCTTTGTGCGCGCTGTAGAAGGGGTCACGCGCTGGGAAGAGGTTTGGGAAGCGGCCTTGCAGCTACGTTCTCGCTTTATGGCCGCGCCGATCCCTGCGCAGTGGCTTGCGGCCATTGAAGCAGGAGCCCGTAGCGTCGGTCCTGGGCCGTGGGCTGTGCGCTCCTGTGCCTTGGAAGAAGATGGCCGGCTTTCCCATGCGGGCTTGCATGACTCGGTCCTGGGGGTGGATGCCTTGGGCCTGGAGCGGGCAGTGCGGCAGGTCTGGGCCTCGCTGTGGTCGGATCGGGCAGTCCTTTACCGGACAGAGCTTGGGCTTGATGCAGCGACTTCGGCCATGGCCGTGCTCCTTCAGCCCATGGTGGCAGGTCGGGTTTCTGGGGTTCTGTTTACCGCAAACCCAATGCATGAAGGCCAGCTTGTCATTGAGGCTGCTGTTGGGGGAGTCCAAGCCGTGGTAGAAGATACCGCACCTCTTTTTCGGGTAGTGGTGGACCGAGAGCAGGGGGAGATCCGCGTCCGCAGTGGCGAGTCAGTCCTGCTCGACGAAGAAGTGGCCCAGCTCGTTCAAATGGGCCTTGCTGTAGAGCACCTCCTCGGCGCTCCTCAGGATGTGGAATGGACCTGGGACGACGCCGGGGTGGTCGTGCTCCAGGCCCGGCCGATCACCAGTCTTCGCGTTTTGCCTGACGCCCAGGGGTGGAGACAGGCAGACAAGCGCCCATGGTACTTGAGCCTCACCCGCACCCACGCCAATCTCGAGCGGCTCCATCAGACGCTGACGACCTCCATTTTACCTGCCATGGAGGCCGAGGCCGTGGCCATGCCGGCGGTGGAAGGTCTCGTTGATGCCGAACTCCTCAGCCAAATCCACTACCGCCAAAAGCGACTCCAGTTTTGGGAAGAGGTCTATTTTCGTCACTGCATTCCCCTCGCGCATGCTGTGCGCCAATTGGGTACTCTGGTGGCAGACGTCCTCGCCCCAAAGGACCCCTTTGCCTTTCTCGATCTGCTGCGAGGAACGGATCTGGCCGCCCTGCGTCGCAACGAGGCCTTGTTTGCCATGGCCCGCCAGGCTGCAGCTGATCCAGCGGCCTTGGCGGCCCTTGGCCGCGGGGAGGTACCGCCGCTGCTGGCAGAGGCCATGGCGGCCTTTCAGGCCGAGCTTGGCAATCTGCTGTGTGCTACTTCCTGGTGCGAGGAAGGAGATGCCCCATTGGCCCGATTTATCGCCATGGTAGCGACCCAACCGCAGCCTCGGCAACAAGAGACGCGCTCTCTTCAGGCCCATGACCTGGAGGCGCAACTGCTCGCCAAAGCCCCTCATCCACACGAGGCGCGAGCGATCCTTGACCTTGCCCGGGCAGCTTATGCCCTGCGGGATAACGACAACCTCGTTTTGGGCCGGCTTCGAGAACGTTTGGCAGAGGCGGAAGCCGAGGCCCGCCGCCGCGGATTGTCCCTTGCAGAGCGTGCGGCATCAGGCGCTTCAGGGCAAAAGGGGGGTGGGTGTGTGTTGCGCGGCACCCCTGCTGCCCCTGGCGTCGCCCATGGTATGGCCCGGGTAGTCCGTTCACCTCAGGACGTGTGGCGCGTCCAGCCAGGGGAGGTCCTTGTCTGCGATGCCCTGGACCCGACTATGACGTTTGCCATCCTTTTGGTGGCTGGCATTGTGGAGCGCCGGGGCGGGATGCTCGTTCATGGGGCGATTATCGCTCGGGAGTATGGTATCCCCTGCGTCACGGGTATCCCGGAGGTGGTGGATCGCATCCCAGATGGGGAGCATCTCATGGTAGATGGATTTCGGGGCGAGGTGCGCCTGGGGGGCTGTCTTGACCCCTCGGCTCCGTTCGAGTAGAAAGTCTTCACTTTAGACAGGGAAAGCCTGTTGTAGCGCTTTGTTCATGAAATGGAGTGAACAAAGCCTCTTTTTTTGTTCCCTTTGAAAGGCGAGGAGCATGTTGATTTATGAGTCGTATTCCCATTTCTGTGGAAGGGTATAAGCGTCTTGAAAAAGAGCTTGAGGCCCTCAAAAAAGAGCGGCCTGCAGTCATCCAGGCCATTAAAGAAGCCAGGGAAGAAGGCGATCTTCGGGAAAATGCGGGCTATGATGCGGCTCGGGAACGGCAAGGCCTGCTTGAAGCCAAGATTGCCCAGATTGAGTCGCGCATGGTCCAGTTCGAAGTCATCGACATCGACCAGCTTCAAAGTGATCGGGTCATTTTTGGGGCCACGGTGGAGCTCGAAGACTTGGATACCGGCGAGATCAAGGTCTATACGCTGCTTGGTCCAGATGAGGCAGACTCCAGCAAAGGGACTATCTCCATCGAATCCCCGGTAGGTCGGGCGTTGCTTGGCAAGCGTGTGGGAGACGAGGTGTCGGTGCAAGTCCCTAAAGGGACGGTGAACTACGAGGTCCGCTCCATCCGCTTTCTGGGCAGCGCGGTCTTGCGCTGAGATGGTGCCCAGCGTGCCGCGGGGTGCGTCGGGGTGTCCTAAGCAGCCTCTCCGCCCGAGAGAGGGTACGCCGCGATACACCAAAGGCGGCCCATGTTGCTCAGCCGAAGCGCTCTTGGAGACAAATGGACCGAGACCGCAAAGCGATACACCAAAGATGGCCTATGTTGCTCGGCCGAAGCGCTCCCTCTCGGCGACCATTTTCCATCGATGTGAGGCCTCTTGCGGTGTCGTCTTCCCAGGATGCCCCAAGGATGCCCTAAGGCGGCTATTTGGTAAAACCCCCAGAGGCGAAAGCCGATGGGCTGCACCGGCATGGCCTTCTTTTCCCGGAGAAGGAACGCCAGAGATTTTTAAATTTATGGATGGCTCCAGGACAGGCTTGCGTGTAGCAGGGACGGGTATTTTCTCGGGAAGAATCCTCCGCTCGGTTCTGGGGCGCCGCTGTATGAATCTCCACAAGCACCTGGCGCGCTTGACGACGGCAGAGGCAGATTCGGCTGCCCCCCAGGCGCACCACCATGGGACCTTGGGCGTTTTGGAGGACTTCCACTGGTTTGCCGGCTACAAATCCCAAGGCGAGGAGCTTGCCTCGCTCCGCCCCACAGCCTTCGATGTGGCGGATGATGCCTGTTGCCCCTTCCTTGAGGTGGTGGAGGGGGCAAAGCATCGGGCTGGTTGTGGCGCCATCAGGGGCGGTGACTCGACCATTATCCATGGGGTTCCTCTTCCACCTCCACGGTGATGTAATCGGCTTCGTTGTTGCGCAGCGTCAACGTAAAGCCTCGCAGGCGCAGCGCCACTGGGTCCTCCAACGGCGCTCGGCCGATGACGGTAATGGGTGTGCCGGGGACGAGTCCCATGTCTCGGATCCGTCGTCCCAATTCTCCTTGAGCGGTAATTTGTCGGATGACGCCGCTTTGGTCGACATGCATCTGGCGCAAAGGGAGAGACGCCATACAAAGTCTCCTTCTATTTGGTGTTGAGGGACGAGGGATTGGTTTGGGTCCCACAATGGTTGCGCTGTCGGGAAAGACATTGCTCGATACAGGAGGTGCAGTCGGGACAGGAGCCTGGTTCACTGCAGCTTTGTTGGAACGAAGCAATCCAGTCGGCACCGGTGCGCGGGCAGCGACTAAGAAAGCGCACAAAACGAATTAGGGCCTCTAAACTTTGATCGTCAATGTCGTGTTCGAGGCGGCAGGCTGTTTCCTCGGCGAGTTTCAGTGGGATATTGAGGACGCGGTGCAGGAAATCAGCCAACACCTTATGGCGATGAGCGATGCGGGTCGCCACACGAAAGCCTTCGGGAGTCAGCGTTACCGAACTATAGGGCGTATAGTTGATGAGCCCTTGCTTGGCGAGTTTTTGGAGGGCGCTGGTCACAGAGGCCCGCTGCACGCCCATTTGTTCGGCGATATCCTTGGCACGCGCTACAGAATGGGCGGCTTCCAGGGTGAAGATGGTCTCCAGATAGTCTTCGAGGTTCGACGAAATCTCGTGCATGGCCCGGGTCCTGGTTGGAGAAAAAGTTAGGCTCTTCTACCCACGGGCTGGGTATCTGGCAAGGGGGAGGAGGGCATCTTTGGGTTGGGGTCTTTGCGCGGTGAAGGCGGGTGCAACGACGTTTGTGGGGGAACACCAAAGAAACCCCGTGGGCGCCCATGGAGGGTGAACGCAAGAAACCCCATGGGCGCCATGGGGTTTCTTGTCTGGAAGATCGAGCCTTCGCCGGGGAGAAGGCTTGTCCCCCTCCTAGGCTTGGTATTGCGGATTGCGCAGCCGCTTCTCCCACTCCACGATTCCGTACGCGGCAAGACCGACCGCGATGGTTTTGAGCCAGGGTGTCAACCCCACCGGCGCCGTGGAGAACATGAGGTTCATAATCGGCAGGTAGGTGAAGGCCAGTTGGAGCACGCACATCGTTCCGAACCCAACGAGGACCCAAGGGTTGGAGAAAAAGCCGAGGGCAAACGGGGAACGGGAAAAGGAGCGGCTGTTGAAGAGGTAAAAGGCCTCCACCATAACAAAGACATTCACCGCCACGGTACGCGCTTGGGTCTCGTCACCGGTCACCATAAGTTCCCATTTGAAGAGGCCAAAAGCAGCAAGCAGAAGAATACCGCCCACAAGAAGGATGCGGATAATGAGTTCTGCGTCGAGGATGGACGCATCGGAGCGTCGGGGTGGACGTTCCATGATCCCTGGTTCTTTGGGTTCAAAGGCCAGGGTGAGTCCGAGACAGACCGCCGTCGTCATGTTGATCCAGAGAATCTGCACCGGCAAAATCGGCAGGACGACCCCGAAGAGCATCGCCACGAGGATGACGAGTCCTTCACCGAGGTTGGTGGGCAAGGTCCAGACGATGAATTTGAGGAGGTTGTCGTAAACGCCGCGGCCTTCCTCCACCGCGGCCTCGATGGTGGCGAAGTTGTCGTCGGTGAGGATCATGTCCGCGGCCTCTTTGGCGGCCTCGGTACCTCCCTTGCCCATGGCGACGCCAATGTCGGCCTGTTTGAGGGCCGGGGCGTCGTTGACCCCATCACCGGTCATGGCCACGATTTCGCCTCGACGCTGGAGGGCCATGACGAGACGAAGCTTTTGTTCCGGGGCCACTCGGGCAAAGACCGCGGTCTCTTGGACGCGTTCCACGAGCTCGGCATCGCTCATGGCGGCCAGATCGGTGCCGGTGAGCACCTGGCAGGTGGGGCGACCCGGGCAGGTCGTCAGACCGAGACCGAGCTGGACGCCGATGGCAGCCGCGGTGACGGCATGATCGCCGGTGATCATCTTCACCTGCACTCCGGCGCGCTGGCAGGCGGCCACTGCAGCAATGGCCTCGGGGCGAGGTGGGTCCATCATCGCTTCCAGTCCCACCAGGATGAGGCCCTCGGCCACGGCGTCATGATGGATGCGGGTCGTGTCTGCAGGCAGTTCTTTGACCGCGATGGCCAGGACCCGCAGGCCTTCGAGGCCCATATCTTCGACGGCCCGGCGGATGGCGGCTTCGTCGATGGGATGGAGGGTCCCGTCTGCGGCCATGAACTGTTGGGCGCGCGCCAGGGCCGCCTCCACGGAGCCTTTGAAGAAAACGATCCGCGGTTTGCCCTGCCCCTGATCGTGGAGGGTGGCCATGTACTGGTGCTCGGACTCAAAAGGGAGGGTGTCGAGACGCGGCCATTGGCGTGCTTCAGTGGCAGGGTCGAAACCTGCCTTGATGGCAGCGACGATAAGGGCCGCCTCGGTGGGGTCGCCGGTGACCCGTTCCTCGGTTTCAGTAAAAGTCACGCGGGTGTCGTTGCACAGCAGCCCGGCGCGCAAGGTAAGGCGCAAGGCCTGGTTGTCCGGGGTGAACCCCTCGATGTGCCCATGGGGGCGGTATCCAACCCCAGTCACGGCATGGACCTGGCCGGCTGCGAAGATTTGGGTCACGGTCATTTGGTTTTGGGTAAGGGTCCCCGTCTTGTCGGAGCAGATGACCGAGGCCCCACCTAAGGTCTCCACCGCTGGGAGCTTGCGGATAATCGCCCCGCGGGCGGCCATGCGCGAGACTCCCATGGCAAGGATGACGGTGACCGCTGCTGGCAGACCCTCGGGGATGGCGGCAACGGCCAGCGCCACGGCCGCGAGAAAGGTGTCCGCGATGGGCTGGCCCCGCAGCATGCCGGCGAAGAAGGTCAGGGCCGCCAGGGCCACGATGGCCCACAGCAGGAAGTGGCTGAAACGGGCGATCTTGCGGGTAAGGGGGGTCGCCAGTTCATCGGCCTCGGCCACCATGGTGGAGATGCGGCCAATTTCTGTGTGATCGCCTGTGGCCACCACCACGCCTGTAGCCTGGCCATAGGTCACAAGGGTAGAGGCATAGGCCATGTTGCGCCGGTCTCCAAGGCCTATGTCACGCGGCAAGAGCTCGCTGTGTTTGCCCACGGCCACGGACTCACCGGTGAGGGCCGATTCATCCACACGGAGGTCCTTGACCTCGATGAGGCGCAGATCCGCAGGGACTTTGTCCCCAGAGCGCAGGACCACGATGTCGCCAGGGACGAGGTCTTTAGCGGAGATGCGCTGGATTTCCCCGTCTCGGAGCACCACGGCTTCCGTGACCATGGACCGAGAGAGGGCTTCCAAGGCGCTCACGGCCTTGGCCTCTTGGATGTAGCCGACAATGGCATTGACGAGGACCACCCCAAAAATGACCGAGGCGTCCACCCACTCGCCAAGACCCACGGTCACTACGGCAGACACGAGCAGAATGTACACGAGAGGCTGATGGAACTGGAGGAGGAAACGCTCCAGCTTCGTTTTGCCCCGGCGCGGCGTGAGGCGGTTGGGACCGAACTCCGCCCGGCGATGCTCGGCCTGCAACGGACCGAGGCCCTTGGTGGGATCCACCTGGAGTAGGTCGAGGACGTCTGCCACTGCGAGATGGTGCCAGATCTTGTTGGGAGAAAAATCCATGGGACCTCCTTGACGGGGTTGCACAGACCAAAAGGATACGAATGATAAACGACGGTAGCCGACGCGAAGAAGGAGGGCAAGGGGATTGTGGCAAATTCTATGCATGAAGGCGACGGCTTTGGGGGAAAACTCGCGGCGTTATACGAAGGAATCCTAAGCATGCCGTGGCGGAGCAGGAGAGGAGCAACGTCGAACCAGACCATGGTCTCCTGCAACGGGTTGCCCCTATGCTATTGACCGATGATGGTTGTCTGAAAAATCAGAAACAGACTCTGAAAAAAAGAAGAAAAATACGATAAAAAAAAGTTCTTGTGGGAGATTGGTTCGTTTTGTTACACAAAAGCAACATAATTTTGATGCCAACAATGGCTCTGCCTACGGTAATTTTTTATTAAAGGAGGTTGCCGTGCGTTTTGGAATCCGCAATCGTATGATGACATTAGTGGGCGTACTCTTGGTTTTCGTAGGGATTGTGGTGTCGTATACCATGCCACCGTAACTCGAGAGGAGACCATCGCTCAGGTGGGACGGACCATGACCGAGGACGCCAAAGACAAGATCAAGGTGGCGACCCATTCCATGGCCATGGCGTTGGGGGCTGCTTTGCGGGGGATTGCCGACCCTGCGGCCCAAAATGAACGCATCAATGCCATGGTGGACCCCATTCGCTTTGAGGCGGACCAGTCTGGCTACTATTTTGTATACCGAGGGACCACGGTGGTTCGAGTGCCGCCCAAACCGGAACTCACGGGAAAAGATTTGGGAGAAACCAAAGACGCCCAAGGGAGGTTTTTCGTGCGGGAACTGGCGAAAATGGCCCAGGCGGGAGGTGGCTTTGTGGAGTACATCTTTGCCAAACCCGGCAAAGGCGACCAGCCCAAGTTGGGGTATGCTGAAATGATTCCTGGCACTGACCTTTGGGTTGGTACCGGTGTTTACATCGACAACGTCGTCGAGGCCCAGGCAGCTATGGCCGCAGAGCTGCGTGCGGGCTCGTATCGTGCCCTGCTCACCGTGCTTGGCATTGTCGGGGCAGGCTTGGTATTCGTTATCTTGCCGCTCACCTTGTGGCTCTCCCGATCCATCACCCAACCCCTTGCGCGGATGACGAGCATGCTGAAGGACATTGCTGAAGGCGAAGGTGACCTCACCCGTCGTCTGACGGATACTTCGGGGATGGAGACGCAGGTCTTGGCCGAGTACTTCAACCGTTTTGTCTCTCAAGTGCATGGAATTATCCGCGACGCCGCTGAGAACGCGCGTTTGCTGGCGGCCTCGTCGGAGGATCTGCTCTCGCTCTCCCGCGGGTTGCGCGGCAACTCCGATGCCATGGACGCCAAGACCGCGGTCGTGGCCACCGCCACAGAGGAAATGAGCGCCAACATGCGTTCTGTTGCCTCCGCCATGGAGCAGTTGTCTGTGAATGTCACCACTGTGGCCACAGCGGCAGAGGAGATGACCGCCACCATCAGTGAGATTGCAAGTAACGCCACCAGGGCCAAGACCATTACCGGTGATGCAGTGACGAAGGCAAATCAAGCGACGAACCGAGTGGGCGAACTTGGCGTTGCGGCGCAGGAGATTGGGAAGGTGACGGAGGCCATTATGGCCATCTCCTCCCAGACCAATTTGCTCGCCCTCAATGCCACCATTGAGGCGGCACGCGCTGGTGAGGCGGGGCGAGGGTTTGCCGTTGTGGCCAATGAGATCAAGGAGCTGGCCCAGCAAACGGCGAGGGCTACGGAGGAGATTCGGCAGCGTATCGAGGGCATCCAGAGCGCCACAGGGCTTACCGTTCACGATATTCGGGCCGTCACCCAGGTCATTGGTGAGGTGGATGGTATCGTGGGCGGTATTGCCGCGGCGGTGGAAGAACAAAGTGTCACGACGCGGGATATTGCCAATAATGTGGGGCAAGCCGCTGCCGGGGTCCAAGAGGTCAACGAGAATGTGACACAGGCCCAGGCGGCCACCCATACGATTGCCCATGATGTGGCGAGTGTCAGCGAGGAAGCGGCCAAGCTTGCGGGCAATGCGAATACTGTGCAGCACAATGCGGAGAAGCTCGCGGAATTGGCTGGCCGCCTGCGCCAGCTCGTGGAGCAGTTTACAATCTGATGCGCATCTATCTGGTGGGCGGGGCGGTACGGGACGAACTCCTGGGCCGCCCGGTGCAGGACCGGGACTTTGTGGTCATTGGCGGGTCGGTGGCCGAGCTTCTTCGCCGGGTGCCGGGATTGACCCAGGTGGGGCGGCGTGAGCCAGTCTGGGTCCGGGCAGGGGAAGAATATACCCTTTCTGCTGCTCCTTCCATTGAGGCAGACCTGGCCTTGCGGGACCTGACGATCAATGCCCTTGCCAAAGACGAGGCCGGCGAGGTGGTCGCCTTGCCGGGGGCCTTGGACGATTTGGCGGCTCGTGTCTTGCGGCCAGTGGCGCAGGCGAACTTCCTTGCTGACCCACTGCGGCTAGTGCGGGCCGCACGTTTTGCGGCCCAGCTTCCGGCGTTTACAGTGGACACCAGTTTGGCGGCGATTGCTGCGGTCCTCCCTACCGAGGCATGGGCGAAGGTGGCTGCAGAGCGGGTCGGGGCCGAGGTAGCCAAGGCCTGCGCCGCCCCAGCCCCGGGTCGGTTTTTGCGCTTGCTTGTGGAATGGGGCGGTTTTGGAGCGTGGGGGGCGCTGTGGCAGAAGGCTCAGGCCATCCCGGCAGGTCCGGCCCCTTTACACAACGAGAGCCTAGCCGAGCACACGGCTCAGGTCATGGATCGCTGCGCTGGGGATGCCAAGACAGTGTGGATGGCCCTCACCCATGACCTCGGGAAAATAGCGACTCCCCATCAACGCTGGCCCCACCACCATGGCCATGAAGGTCGGGGCGAGGTCTTGGCTTGGCAATGGGGCGAGCTGCTGCGCCTGCCCAAGGCATGGATCCATGCCGGGGCGTTCGGGGCACGCTGGCATATGGCTGCCGCCCATTACGCTACTCTTCGGCGGGGGACTCGAGTGCGGATGGTCCTTGGACTTGCTCGGTATGGGCTTTTGGAATCTATGGCCCGATTGGTGGTGGCGGATGGAGGGCTGGACATCGGTCCATGGTTGGTCGAGGATTGGCGGCGCATCAAGGCCGTGCACCTTCCTCGGCACGTCCAGGGTCTGGGGCCGAAGAGTGGCGAAATCCTCCATGCCCTGCGCTGTGCGGCACTGGCGCGCCCACTTAAGCCTCCTGCCAAAATCCTCGGGGCTGAGGCATCCGGAGTCTTCGGGGAGTCCCCCTCTTCCCCGGAGGCCGTGGAGGAATCCTCCAAGGTGATGCCCCTCAGGAGTGGTGGAGGATGCCGCTGCCAGCGGCCGCGTGGAGGAATTTTGCAGGAGGACGCTCCTTAGGAGGGTGGCTGGGGGCTGCACATGGCTACCTTTTGCAGTGCACAAATCGCTGCCAAAGGGCTGGGGGTTTTGGGGGGCAAGCTTTTGGAGGAGGAGGCAACGCCCACGGAAAAGCGCCATAACCCGTCGGTTGCGGTGTCGCTCGCCAAGCGTCCGGAAGAGGCAACGCGCCCGGAAAAGGGCGCGAAGTGGATGGTGTGAACCTCGTAACCTACTTGGATGAGATCGTTGTCTGTCTTCATCAAGACCCCGGCCGGGGCGCGTTGGGTAGCAGCAGCCTTGGTGCCTGTGGTGCGGCTATGGTCGTGGACCTTGCGCTACCACCTCGTGGATGCAGAGCGATTCTATCAGCTCTGGCAAACAGGGCCGGTGGTTGCCGTACTCTGGCATGACGAACTCTTTCCCTTCATTGCCCTGCATGGACCAAGCAGGATGACTTGCGTCGTGAGCCAAAGCTGGGATGGCGAACTCTTGGCCCGCGTTCTTGAGTCGTTTGGTTTTACCACCGCCCGGGGCTCGAGTTCCCGGGGCGGGGTGCGGGCGTTGCGGACCGCCTTGCGGCAGGGCGGGAGCGCAGGGGTCGTCCTTACGGTAGATGGTCCTCGGGGGCCGCGCCATCTGGCCAAGCCCGGTGCTGGGTTTGTGGCCCGGATGCTGGGGGCGCCAGTGCTGCCAGTGCGTGCATGGATGCGTCCAGTGGTGACCTTTGCCTCGTGGGATCGGTTCCAGCTCCCCTTGCCGTGGGCGCAGTGCACGATTGTCTATGGTGCGCCGCTGGATCCACCTGCTGCAGGGGAGGACTTGGAGGGATATGCCCAGCGCTTGACGACAACGCTGGAAGCGATGGCGCCACCGCCGGGAGAAGGCTATGCGTGAGCTTTGGGGCAGTGCCCTGGCGGCCTGGGCGAGCGGGAGAAGTGGCGCTGTGGTGCAATGGGTGGGCCGCTTCCTTGGCCATGCTTTGTGGTGGGCTCTTCCTGGCCGGCGGGGTCTTGCTTGTGCAGCATTGGAGCGACGCCTCGATCTTGACCCGCAAACCGCTCAGGCCGTGGCTCGGACAAGTTTTCTCCATACTGGGATGGCCTTTGCCGAAATTTTTCTTGGCCGCGGGGGTGGGCCACGCTGGGTTGCCCAGCAAGTCACGGTGGAGAATCCCCAACTCCTTGGGCAGCTTCAGGCCTCGGCGCGCCCTGTGGTGGTCGTCAGTGGGCATTTAGGGGCGTGGGAGCTTTTGGTGGCGATGATGAGTTTGTTCCCCCATCGCCCTGGCTGCCAGGTGGTCGTGCGCTTGCCTAAGAGTCGTTTTCTGCGTGGCGTGATCTTCCACGCTCGCAACCAGGGACGCATTCGGGCAGTGGGACATCGCGATGCCAGCCTTGGGGTCCTTGCTGTCTTGCGGGCCGGGGGGATGGCCGCCTTTTTGGTGGATCACCATTGCCGCCGCGCTGAAGCCGAGCGGTTGCCGTTTTTAGGGCGCGAGGCGTCCGTCAATCGCGGCCCAGCCGTGCTTGCCGTCCGCGCTCAGGCCGAAGTATGGCCGCTTTTTCTCGTACGAGAACCAGCCAATTGGGCGCGTTTTCGGCTGCTCATCGATCCCCCCTTGGACGTCCGTGCCCTGGGGGGTAGCCCGAGCGAGCGGGTTCGGGAGGTGTGCCGGTTTGCTACGCATGCCGTAGAGCGGGCAGTGCGCCGCTACCCGGAGCAATGGTTGTGGATGCATCGGCGGTGGAAATTGTGACGGACTCTTCACGGATGGCTTCTTGCCAAATCAATGGGTTTGGTGTTGAGGAGTGTTGAAGAATCGGCGCGTGTTACCGCGAGGAGGGAAGAACGGTGCGAAACATGAGTTTGACCTGGAAGGTACTGGGGATTGTCGTGTTGGGGCCAGCGGTAATGGCCGGGATTTTGTTTTTCCAGCATGTCCAAAGTATTGAGCGAGATGCCATTGACGCCCGGCTCAAGGAGAGCCGCTCCATCGTCATGATGGCCGAGAGCGTGCGTGAGACCATGGCCCATAAACTCACGTTGGACGTGCTGCGCCCTTTCGATGAATTGCGCGTTGATCCTGCCCGGCTTCTCGAGGCTGTGCCCATTGTTACGGCCATGAATACAGCAGCGGCCAAGGCCAAAGAGGCAGGATATGAATTTCGGGTGCCCAAGGAACAACCACGCAACCCCAAAAATGAACCGAATCCCCTGGAGCGGGAGGTTTTACGGGAATTCATGACCTCGAACCTCCCGGAGAAGGTCATCGTCGAAGACAATCGCATCCTCTATTTTCGGCCTATCCGCCTCACGCAAGAGTGCCTGTATTGTCACGGTGACCCGAAGGGCGAAAAAGACCCCACAGGTGGCATCAAGGAGGGGTGGAAGGTTGGCGAGGTCCATGGGGCCTTTTCGGTCATTATGAGTCTTGATGCGGCCAAGGCCGCGGCTCGTGCCGATGCCCTTCGTTTTGGCCTGGAAACCATCGTGATCTTGCTTGGGTTGGGAGGGGCAGCCTGGTTTCTTGTGCGCCATGGGGTTATCCGTCCCTTGGCAAGTACGGGGGCCTATCTCGAACGATTGGCGACGGGCGATATGAGTGTTTCGCTGTCTGTGGATCGTGGGGACGAAATTGGTGCCATGCAGCGTAATCTCAACACGATGGCGCAGAGCTTGCGATCCATTGTCCACGACCTGGTGGAGCACTCCCGCACCCTCATCGGTGCCTCCCAGGAATTGGAGTCCATGGCCGACACCTTGCTTGTACGCTCTCAGGACCTTGCCTCCAAGTCGCATACCGTGGCCACGGCCTCCGAGGAGATGAGTGTCAATATGAATAACGTGGCCGCAGCCATGGAGCAGGCCTCCACTAACGTCGGCACGGTGGCCGCAGCCTCAGAAGAGATGAGTGCCACGATCCACGAGATCGCCGGGAATACGGAAAAGGCCCGAGATGTTACCCAACGGGCGGTGGCGACGGCCACTTCGGCCTCAGCGCGGGTGCACCAACTGGGCGAAGCTGCGCAGGAGATTGGCAAGGTCACGGAGACGATTGCGGCCATCTCCGCCCAGACCAACCTGCTCGCCCTTAATGCCACCATCGAGGCGGCTCGGGCTGGCGAGGCAGGGCGGGGATTTGCGGTTGTGGCAAACGAAATCAAAGAGCTGGCCAACCAGACGGCCCGCGCCACGGAGGATATCCGCCAACGCATTGAAGGAATCCAAACTTCGGCTGGCGCCACGGTGGCGGAAATTGGCCAGGTCATGGCGGTCATTGAAGAGGTCAACGCCTTTGTGGCGACAATTGCGGCCGCGGTGGAGGAGCAAAGCGTGACGACCCGAGATATCGCCCAGAATGTCGGCCAGGCATCACAGGGTCTCCAAGAGGTCAATGAGAACGTGGCACAGGCCTCATCGGTAACGAGAGAGATTGCCCGGGATATCGTGGGAGTGAACGAGGCCTCGGGGTCCATTTCGGTCAGCAGTGCCCAGCTCAAACAACATGCCGAGAACTTGAGTCTGCTTGCCCAGGCCCTCGAATCGTTGGTGGCGCGTTTTCGTCTATAAGTGGGCTCGTACAGGGTAGGCCGGGTTGTTTACTGGGAGGAAGTAGGCTACGGGATGTGCCTGCAACAGGGCACGAGGAGGTACAGATGTCGGAAGTAGTGCATGATGGCGAGGCGATTGAGGTCAAGTTGGACAAGGATATCGTGTCCACCACGGTGGGGGCGATCAAGGCGGAGTTGATGGACCTGGTCGCCTTTAAGCCTATGGAGTTGCGGCTTGATCTGGCCAAGGTCCAGCTGATGGACTCCATGGGCATTGGTGTGCTTGTGGCCACCCACAATTCCCTCAAAAAAAACGGGGGAAGCCTGCGTTTGATCCATGTCCCTGGGCCTGTGGCGAAGCTTCTCCGTTCCATGCGCCTTGATCGGCACTTTCAGGTGGAAGAATAGGGTTGGAGCCCCCTCGCCTCTCTTATTCATTCCTCAAGGAGCATTCTCATGGTGATGGATGACGAAACCCTCGGCATGTATGTGGAAGAGGCCATGGAACACCTCTCTGACATCGAGAACGACCTTCTTGCCATTGAGCAGGCCGGGGCGGATATCGATGAGGAATTGGTGAATAAGGTCTTTCGGGCCGCGCACTCCATCAAAGGCGGTGCCGGGTTTTTAGGGCTCTCCAAGATCAAGGACCTCGGCCATAAAATCGAGAACGTCCTCGATTTGATCCGTAATCGGGAACTTACGCCGACACCGGATGTCGTCAATATCGTGCTGTTGGCCTTTGATAAGCTGCGCGACATGATCGCCTCGGCAGCCACGAGTAACGACGTCGATATCGACGATCATATTGCTGCCCTGACGGCGATCGTCACGGGCGGAGGGCAACCTGCAGCGCAGGCTGCAGTGGAGACCTTGGTGGACATCCAAGACGCCAGGGGCCGCACCGTGTTCGCGGTGGCGCGTTTTGATTTGGAGCAAGCGGCCAAGGGCGGCAAAAATCTCTATCTTTTGGAATTTGATCTCATCCACGACATCGAGGCGAAGAAAAAGACGGTCCTCGATGTCCTGAAAAATCTGGAAACCACCGGGACCATTATTGACGTCAAGCTGGACCTCGATGCTGTAGGAGACTTGGAGAGCGAAGGCTTTACCAATTGCATCCCGCTCTTCGTGCTCTTCGCTTCTATTATTGAAGCCGACATCATGCCGGCACTCCTTGATTTAGCCCAGAGCGCCATTCATGTGGTGGATTTGGCGTCTGCTCCCACCAGGGCCCCAGAATTTGCACAAGAGTTACTGGAGTCCACCCCGCCCACGCCCGAAGAAGACCGTACAGACGATCTCGTGAAGGAGCTTTTTACCGCCGATACACTCGCCGCCGCCGTGGGTACGCCTCCGGCCGCGCCACAGGCCTCGGTGCCGCCCAAAGAGCCCCCGCGGGCGCCCGAGGCGCCGAAACCTGGGCCGTCCAAGCCACAGGCGAGTGCCGACAGTGTCGAGGCCCCATCTGAGCCGGCCCCGAAGCCGGGAGGGAAGTCGTTTACTCCGTCTGAGACCTTGCGCGTTCATGTGAGCCTTTTGGAAGACCTCATGAACTTGGCCGGGGAGCTGGTGCTCAGTCGTAACCAGCTTATGCAGGCCATCTCCTCGGGGGTGCTCCATCACATCCAGGTGGCAGGGCAGCGCATTGATTTGGTGACCTCGGAGCTCCAGGAAACCATCATGCTCACCCGCATGCAGACGATTGGCACCATCTTCAACAAATTTCCGCGGGTGGTGCGCGATTTGGCCCGCTCCCTTGGCAAACAGATTGACCTGCAATTGGAAGGCAATGAGGTTGAGCTGGATAAGACCATCATCGAGGGGCTTGGTGACCCGCTGACCCACCTGGTGCGCAATTCGGCGGACCATGGCATCGAGCCGCCGGAGGAACGTATTGCCAAGGGGAAGAACCCCACCGGCACCATCCTCCTCAAGGCTTACCACGAGGCGGGTCAGGTCATTGTCGAGATCATTGATGATGGCCGTGGTCTCAATACGGCCAAGATTGTCGAGAAGGCCGTTGCCAAGGGGCTCATTACTGCTGAGCAGGCGAGGGGCATGAGCGAAAAGGAAAAGGCCAACCTCATCTTCTTGCCGGGCCTCTCCACCGCAGAAAAGGTCACAGATGTCTCGGGGCGGGGTGTGGGCATGGATGTGGTCAAGTCCAACCTCGATCAACTGGGCGGCCAAGTGGATATTGAAACCGCGCCAGGCAAAGGGACGACGATCCGCATTAAGCTGCCGCTCACCTTGGCGATTATCCCGAGCCTCCTTGTCTCTGTGGGCCAGGAGCGTTTTGCCGTGCCGCAGGTGAACGTGGATGAACTCTTGCGCATCGCCGCGGCCCATATTGGGGAGCGCATCGAGCTGGTGGGCGATGCCGAGGTCCTTATCCTGCGCGGGGAGCTCATTCCTTTGGTGTATCTCTCCAATGTGCTCAACTTAGGGGAAGACCATGCCACCGCCGCCCGCATGGTAGGGCATGTGCTTCGTGGGGAGCCAGCACCGGAAAAACCGGTGGACATCAACCTGGTGGTCGTTTCGGCTGGGCAGTTCCGCTACGGTCTTGTGGTGGATGAGCTTCATGATTCGGTGGAGATTGTGGTCAAACCCTTGGGCCGTCATTTCAAAGATTGCCAAGGTTATGCTGGGGCCACGATCATGGGGGACGGCCATGTGGCGCTCATTCTTGACGTTGCTGGCCTTGGGCGTCTTGCGGATTTGAGCATCACCGCTGGTTTGGAGCAGAAGAGTGTTGCCTTGGCGAAGGAAGAGGCGGCCAAGACGGTTCGGGAAGACCGAATTTCTTTGTTTATGTTCCGCAATACGCCTCAAGAGCATTGTGCCGTTCCGCTTGATTTGGTGGCTCGGGTGGAACTCATCCATGCTCAAGATATTGAGGAAGTCAGTGGCAGACGAGTTATTAAGTATCGTGGAGGTAGTCTGCCTGTATTTTCATTGGATCAAGCTGCCAATGTTGGTGTCCTTGAACTCTCTGGAGAACTTGTTGTAATAGTTTTTTCTATCAATGGCCATGAAATTGGTCTTCTTGCTTCGCCTCCTGTGGATGCTATAGAGCTTTCTGTTGCCATTGATACCTTTACTCTACGTCAACCAGGCATCAGTGGGTCCGCTATCATCAATGATAATACGACTCTTATTGTCGATATCTATGAATTGGTGCAATCTGTTCAGCCCGATTGGTTTGTGGAACGGACAGCGGTACTCCCTGATGTCAGTGGTGAGGGTGGTGGAGGCGTCCCTCATTTGCTTCTTGTGGAAGACTCGGAGTTTTTCCGCAATCAGGTGCGTCGGTTCCTAGAGGCGGATGGCTACACGGTGGAGACCGCGGAGGACGGGGTTGTTGCCTGGAACATGCTGCAAGCCGATCCGCAGCGTTATGACCTCGTGGTGACGGATATTGAGATGCCCAACATGGATGGTTTCCAGCTCACCGAGCGCATCCGTTCGGATGCTCGGTTCACAGGGCTGCCGGTGGTGGCGCTCACCTCTTTGGCTAGCGAGGAGGACCAAGCTCGAGGAAAGGCTGTGGGCATCGATGCCTATGAGATTAAGCTGGATAAGGACCGTCTGCTGCAGTCTATTTATGATTGCTTGCAGCGCTATGCAGCCGCTTAAGGAGGACCCATGAAGACGCAAGCAACCGGCCCGCTCCAGATGTCCTGTTTTTACGTTGGTTCGGCGCTCTGCGGTATTGATATCCGCCTTATTCAAGAAATGAACAAGCAAATGGAGATGACCCGGGTCCCCGGAGCTCCAGTATATGTGCTTGGTATCATGAATTTGCGTGGCCGCATCGTCACGATCATCGATCTCGGCAAGAAATTGGGGCTGGGGGCATCGAAGAAGACAGAGCAAAGCCGTATTATTATTGTTAATTCTCGGGAAGAAAACATTGGACTGCTTGTCGATCGTATTGCCGATGTTGTGACGACTTCTTGGGAAGAAGTGGAGCCAACGCCTTCGAACATTAAAGGGATCAAGGGCAAGTATTTTCAAGGAGTCTGCAAGACAGGAAAGGACCTTGTTGCCATCTTAGATATCGATACTGTTCTCGGAGACGAATAACGAGGAGACAATATGCCCCTTCGTGTGCTTGTGGTAGATGATACCATCACGTACCGCAAAGTAGTTTCAGATATCCTTGCAGAACTTCATGATGTAGAAGTTGTCGGCACGGCGAATAATGGCCAGGTTGCCCTGTCACGGATTGCATCTGTCCAACCAGACCTGATTACTTTAGATGTGGAAATGCCCGTCATGAACGGTCTGGAGCTTTTGGAGGAAATGCAGCGTCGGGGGATGGATGTAGGCGTCATCATGGTTTCAACTCTCACGAAGCGGGGTAGTGAAATCACGCTGCGTGCTTTAGAGTTAGGCGCCTTTGATTTTGTCACCAAACCCGAAGCCGAAGACCGTGAAAAGGCGTTGGTGGAATTGCGGAACGCATTGGTACCGCGTGTCAAGGCCTATGCCAAACGCATGGAAGTGCGGCGGCTGTTGCGTACTCGGCCGACACCCCCGCCTGTGGCTGCGGCGGCCCCCCCGACGGTGGCACCGCTGGCGCGACGGGTGGGAAAGTCCAAGGCGGTGGCCATCGGGATCTCCACCGGCGGGCCCAACGCCCTGACGCGAATGCTCCCCATGCTTCCTAAGCTCGGGGTGCCGATTTTCCTCGTCCAGCACATGCCGCCGGTGTTCACAAAGTCCCTTGCCGAGAGCTTGGATGCCAAATGCCCCGCCTACACGGTGCGCGAAGCCGAGCATAACGACATCGTCGTGCCGGATACCATCTACATTGCCCCTGGAGGCAAGCAGATGCGTGTGGCCGCAGGGAGTGCGGGCATCAAAGTCATCCAGATCACCGACGACCCGCCGGAGAACAATTGCAAGCCGTCGGTGGATTATCTCTTTCGGTCTGTAGCTCGAGAATATGGAGCCCTGTCCACGGGTGTCATCATGACCGGCATGGGAGGAGATGGCACGTTGGGTCTCAAGGTGATGAAGAGCTTTGGCGCGGTTACCATTGGCCAGGATGAGGCGACTTGCGTTGTCTATGGAATGCCCAAGATGGCCGTTGAAGCTGGTGTAGTGGATATCGTCGCGCCGCTTGATCGCATCGCTGAAGAAATTGCCCGCACTGTGCGCTAAGATTAACTCAATACGGAATGGAAGATGGCGGCCATTACTGCCGACGAGATCAGCACACTTACAAAATATGTCTATTCTTTATGCGGTGTTGCCTTGGATGCGAGCAAAGCATATCTTTTGGAAGCTCGCTTCAAGCCGCTTTTGTCAAAATATAATCTTAACTCTTATATGGAGCTCTACCATAAGGCTGTAGCAGACAAAAGTGGGGAGATGGAAAAGGAGATCGTCAGCGCGATTACTACGAATGAAACCCTTTTTTTTCGGGATAATTCTCCATTTGAAGTCTTCAAACATAAGATCGTCCCTGATATCATTGATGCCCGTTCTAAAGTCTGTAGTGGAAGGCCGATTCCATTGCGAATCTGGAGTGCTGCTTGCTCTACTGGACAAGAAGTCTATAGCATTGCAATTTCACTCATTGAAGTTCTCGGTCGATTAGATCGCTATCAGATTACTATTCTCGGGACAGATATCTCTGATGAAGCCATAGCGAAGGCAAGTTACGGCAAATATACCAAGTTTGAGATTGAACGTGGCCTGCCTATGAACGTCCTCAATCGGTATTTTACTTCGACCGGTGACGGATGGCGTATCAAGGACGAGATTCGGGCGATGGCGAACTTCAAAAAGTTTAATCTCATGAAGCCATTTACTGGACTTGGACGTTTCGACGTCGTCTTCTGTCGGAATGTCGCCATTTATTTTACCCCACAAGACAAGCGGGCGGTGTTCGAGAAGATTGCCGGTGTCCTGGAGCGCGACGGCGCCCTGATCATCGGCTCCACCGAATCGCTTTCTGGAGTAACGACACTTTTCGAGCCCCGGCGCTACCTCCGGGCCGTGTACTACCAATTGGCACCAAGCGCTCGGGCGGCTCTACCTGCCCCTGAGGTTTGTGCTTCGGCGGCCACTCCGCGCCCAGTGGGAGGGCAACTCCCTCCTGCCCCACGTCCTGAACCTGGGCCTTCGGCCCAGCGTCTCGCCGCACCGCCGTCAGCCCCGCCAGGGGTTTCGGTCCGCGCGGCAGTCTCTCCAGCCGCGCCCTTGCCTGCCACGCCACACCAGCCTTCGTCGTCGCTGCTGCCTGCAGCCCCGCACCAGGTCGAAGCACCCCGTGCACCTATCCTCGCTCCTGGGGACTTCGCCCCACAGCAGGAGCCGCCATCGCCGCCGTCATCAGGGGAAAACGCCCGAGTGGCGCCGTCTTCTGCCCCTGCGGCAGCAAAGCGCCCGCTCCCACCTTCCCGACGGCTGGCGCCCGCTGGACCACCGTCGGATAAGGTGGCCCTCAAGAAGCTCCTCATGCAAAAAAAGGCCGCCCAGGCCCAGGCCCGCTGATGCCCGTTGTTCTGGACATCGGGGAGCCGCGCCTGGGTCAGGCGCTCACCCCAGCAGATGAGGCCTGGAGGGTCCTTCTGGGCGAGGGCATCTCGTGGTGCGGGGGAGAGCGGCTCATCGTACTGAACGCGTGCTCCTCCTCCTTGGATGTCGCGTGGTATCTCCGGGCACGGGGAGAGTTCGATCCCTGGGATGCCGTGCTCTGTGGCAGCCAATGGGCCGGGCGAGGACAGTTGCGGCGTTCGTGGAGTTCGCCCCTAGGCAATCTCTATGCTGCCGTGTGCCTGCCATCTTTGCCGCCGGCGTGGAGGGCGCTGGCGTCCCTCGTGGTTGGTTACGGCGTACGCCATGGCTTGGGCTGTGCGGCCGTGCGCCTCAAATGGCCCAATGACCTTGTCCTGGAGGATCGCAAGGTCGGGGGGATCCTCATCGAGGAGCGGGATGCCACCCTGGTGGCTGGCATTGGTGTCAACCTTGCCGTCGCCCCTGAACGCCTGCGCCAAGATGCGGCGCTTCCGGCAGGTATACTTTCCGTGCCTGGCTGTTCGCTTGTGGCCTTCTGGACGCAGCTTGTGCGCGGGCTACGTCTTTGCTACGAATCGATTCCTGCCGCTTGGGAACCCGCGACGTGGTGCCATTACCTCGCTTCGCTCTTGGCCTGGCAGGGCCAGTGGGTGGAAGTGAAGGATTATCGATTCTCGGTTTATGGCATCCTGCGTGGTGTGGCCGAAGATGGTGCGGTGCTGCTGCAGGGGCCGGAAGGTGAGGTGATTCGGGCTGAAAGTGGAAGCCTGCGGCCGCTGTCTGTTCATTCCGAGTACATGAGGAGACCACCCCATGGCGCGAACTTTCGATGATGTGGTGCAGGAACTTCACGGCAAAAAGATCCTTGTGGCCAACCGCGGCATCCCGGCGCGGCGTATCATGCGTTCCATCAAAGAGGTGTTTCACGCCGTGCCTCTGGTCACGGCCACCGATGTGGACAAGACTGCGCCGTACACGGCTTCGGCCCATGAGCTCCTCCTCCTTGGTGAAGACCATCGCGCCTATTTGGATATCCGCACCATTGTCGCCAAGGCCAAGGCCAAAGGGGTGGTAGCGATCCATCCTGGATGGGGATTTGCTTCGGAGAACGATGATTTCCCCCGAGTGTGCGGCGAGGCGGGGATTGTCTTTATTGGTCCAACCTCCGAGGCCATGCGTCTTTTGGGCAACAAGGTGGAGGTCCGTCGTTTGGCCAAGGCTTTGGACATCCCGGTGGTGCCAGGTTCTGAGGGCGCAGTGACCATCGACGAGGCCCGGGCCGTGGCCCGCCATATTGGCCTTCCGGTCATGCTCAAAGCCGAGGGCGGCGGAGGGGGCCGCGGGATTTATGAAGTCTATGATGAGACGCAGTTGGAGGAGGCTTTCGTTAAGGCCTCGGCCTTAGCCCAGGCATCTTTTGGCAATCCGCGTCTTTACATTGAGCGACTGCTGACCTCGGTGCGGCATATCGAAATTCAAGTCATTGCGGATCAGTACGGCAATATCTTCGCTTTTGATGAGCGTGACTGCACGGTGCAACGCAACCATCAGAAGCTGGTTGAGATCACCCCTTCACCATGGCCAGGGATGACCCCCGAGCTTCGGGAGCGCCTCAAAGCCTATTCCCGTCGGCTCGTGCAAGCCGTGGGGTACTCGTCTTTGGGGACCGTGGAATTTTTGGTGGATCGGCAAGGCAATCCCTATCTCATCGAGGTCAATACCCGCCTTCAGGTCGAACATGGGATTACGGAATGCCGTTATGGCATTGATCTGGTGGAGGAACAGATCGCCGTGGCCTTTGGGGCCGAACTTCGCCTGCGGGAGGCAGAACTTAGACCGCAGAACATCGCCATCCAAGTGCGGGTCAATTGTGAGGACCCGCGCAACAAGTTTGCCCCCAATTCTGGCCGCATCACCCGCTACATTTCTCCTGGTGGACCGGGGATCCGGGTGGATTCGTGTATCAGCAGTGGGTACGAGTTCCCCTCGCAGTATGACTCGGCGGCCTCTCTTCTCATCGCCTATGGACGGGAATGGACCAAAGTCCTGGGCACGTTGGAGCGCGCTTTAGGGGAATACATCATCGGCGGATTGAAGACGACTATCCCCTTCCATCGGCAGGTCATTACCCATCCCCGGTTTCGTGCCGGGGATTATGACACCACGTTCGTGGATACCACGCCAGAGCTCATGGACTATCGGGACCGTGAGCCTGAGGCCGTCCGTCTGGCTCGCCTGGTGGCCGAGATTTCGGCCAAGGGCTATAACCCGTACCTGAAACTGGGGGAGTACCGCACCCGCGAGACGCCGCGGCTGGGACCCTTTCGGCCGAGCCTGCCGCGCATCGAGCCGGAGTACTACCAGCCATCGTATCCGCGGGGAGACCGTGATGCCATCCTCGATTATATTCGGGACTCCGGCTATGTGCATTTTTGTGACACCACTTGCCGCGACATCACCCAATCCAATTCTGGCAATCGCTTCCGCTTGGCGGAAGACCGCATCATTGGTCCCTACCTCGACAACTGTGGGTTCTTTTCCCTCGAGAATGGAGGAGGGGCCCATTTCCACGTGGCAATGCTGGCCAATATGACCTACCCGTTTACCGAGGCCGCGGCCTGGAACGAGTTTGCCCCTAAGACCCTCAAGCAGATCCTCATCCGCTCCACCAACGTATTGGGCTACAAACCACAGCCGCGCAACCTCATGCGCCGCACAGGGGAGATGATCTGCGAGCATTATGATGTTATCCGTTGCTTCGATTTTCTCAATCATATCGAAAATATGAGGCCATTTGCCGAGGTGGCTTTGGCCTCAAAGGGCATCATCTGGGAGCCAGCCATTTCGTTATCCTGGGCAAAGGGCTTTGACGTCCCCCATTATCTCGGCGTGGTGGAGGAGATCCTCACCATGACGGCCGAAGTGGCAGGATGCTCCAAGAAAAAGGCGGAACGCCGCATCATCCTGGGCCTCAAGGACATGGCAGGTGTATGTCCGCCGCGCTTTATGACGGAGCTCGTTTCTGCCATTCGCAAGACCTATCCTGAGCTTATCGTGCACTACCATCGGCATTATACTGATGGGCTTTTTGTACCGGCAGTGGCTGCGGCAGCAGTGGCGGGGGCCCACATTGTCGATACCGCTATCGGCGCGGCCGTGCGCTGGTATGGCCAGGGAGAAGTCCTCTCCACGGCAGCGTATGTGGAGGAGTTGGGCTTACGGACCAACCTCAACAAAGAAATGATCCGCACAACAGGCTTTGTACTGAAGCAGATCATGCCCTATTACGATCGATACACGGCACCGTACTTTCAGGGAATCGATTATGACGTGGTAGAGCATGGGATGCCGGGTGGCGCGACATCGTCATCGCAAGAAGGGGCGATGAAGCAAGGCTATATCCATCTACTGCCCTATATGCTCAAATTTTTGGCTGGAACACGCAAGATTGTCCGGTATCATGACGTGACCCCTGGGTCTCAAATCACGTGGAATACGGCCTTTCTTGCGGTGACGGGTGCCTTCAAGCGAGGAGGACGCAAGGCGGTGCGCCGCTTGCTTCACGTGCTCGAACAAGCGGTCCAGACGCCGGAAGGGCAGGTCTCAGAAGAATTACGGCGCGATCGCCTCATGCTCTACCAAGATGCCAACGATGCCTTTCGGGACCTGCTGTTGGGGAAGTTTGGTCGGTTGCCTTTGGGATTTCCTCCTGATTGGGTCTACCAGTCGGCTTTTGGGCCAGATTGGCAGGAGGCCATCGCTCGGCGCACTGAGCGCTCTCCCCTCGTCAACCTCCCCGATGTGGATATCGCTGCCGAGACGCGCTCCCTTGCGGAGCGTATCGGCCGCACGCCCACGGAGGAGGAGGTCGTTATGTATCTAAACCATCCCGCCGATGCCCTGGCCACCATCCAATTTGTCAGCACCTATGGGGACCCCAACAACCTGCCGCTTCATGTGTGGTTCGAGGGGATGCCTCCCGGGGAGAAGCTCTCCTTCCGAGATAGCTACGGAAAACATCACGAACTCGTTATCCAGCACATCTCCCGGCCTGATGACCAAGGCATGAGCTTGGTGGCGTATTCTTTGGATTCAGAGTTTTTTACCATGCAGGTCAAGGTGGCAGAAGGCACGAGCAAGGACGAGGGTGGGGTCGAAATGGCCGACCCAAATAATCCCTACCACGTTGCTGCCCCTTCCAACGGTGATCTTTGGGTAATGCATGTCAAACCTGGAGATATGGTGAAAAAAGGGGAAGAGATTTGCAATATCTCCATCATGAAGCAGGAAAAAGCCGTTTTGGCACCGGTAGATGGTATGGTGGAACGAGTACTTAAGTTTGCTGACTTCCAGGAAGACAAAAAAATGGTGCCGGTCAAAGAAGGAGAACTCCTGGTGGTGCTTGTGCCAGCGCCGAAGAAGTGTCCCACCTGTGGCATGGCGGTCACCCGAGAAGACTTTCGTTTTTGTCCAAGTTGTGGTCAGAGAGTGTAGTTTTTGAGGAAGAGATATTACGACAAAAGCTGTTTGGTTGGGTGCTGTCAGGGACTAGTATTGCGGTATGATTTTATGGCAAGCGTGCACCGAAAGTAGGGGCGCACGTGGCGCGAAGGAGAAAGACCATGGCCAAATCTTCTCAAAAAAGCAAAACCCTTTCCACAGAGCAGGCACAAGGAGCCGCTATGGATACGGAACGGACTGAGTCGCAGAAGACGGATATCGCCGAGCCTCTCCGGGTGACGGTCATTACAGAGGCCCAGCAGGTGGAGATGCTAAAGACCCAATTGGTACTCACCGGCAAGAATATTGTCACCATCGGCGAGGAGGCCGAGCTCCTGGTGGGGGGTAAGAACTACAATACGGCCATCATTAGCACCATCGATGGTATCCGCGCGCCGCAGTTTCGGGCCATTTCGTCCGTGGCGTTCCATAAGATTCTTGACGAGACCAAAGTCAATGCGGCCGTGGTGCGTGCGACAGTAGAACGCGCCTACGAGACCGTGGATTGGACTTCGCCGGAAGTGAATAACGATGCGGGCTTTTTGCAGAAGTTCGTGCGTCGCATTGCCCAGGATATTCGGGAAAATCCCAAACGCGAAGAGGGAACCCTCATCCGGTTGCGCACCTTTATCAACAATGTGGTAGAGGGTTTTGCCACTTCCCCAGAGGGCATCGATCAGTTGCGCAAGCGTTCCGTCCTGGTGCAGGCGGCCATCTTGTCGGTGGATTTGCCCAAAGAGGTGGAGGCTGCGGTACGGCGAGCCTACCAGGACATTTGTCGTGAAGCAGGCCTAGAAAACGAACCCGTGGCCGTACGCTCTTCAGCCGCTGGCGAAGATAGCCGCAAAAAGGCCTTTGCTGGCCTCCAGGACACCTACCTCAACGTGGTCGGTGAAAACGACGTTGTCCAAGCCTACCATTGGGACTGCGCCTCGGCCTATAATCTGCGCTCCATGACGTATCGCCGCGAGGCCATCCTCGATGCCGTGGCCCGCGCCGAGCAGACCGGGGATGACTCCATTGCCATCAAGGCCAAGCAGGAATGGGCCATCGAGAACACCTCGTTGTCCGTATGCATCATGCGCATGATCAATCCGGTTATTTCGGGCACAGCCTTTTCTGCGGATACAGCCACAGGATGCCGTGGCACTCGGCGCCATGACCTCGTGTCCATCGATGCCAGTTATGGTTTGGGCGAGGCCGTAGTGAGTGGCATGGTGACTCCGGATAAATTTTACGTCTACCAGCGCGAAGACGGCCAGGAGGTCGTTATTCGTTTTATGGGCTGCAAGGACAAACGCATTGTCTACAAGGAATCAGGCAAGGGCACGAAGGTGGAACCTGTCCCAGAAGAGATGGTCTACCGCTGGTCATTGTCCCTGGCCCAGGCCGAAGCCGTAGCCAAAGGTGTGCGTCGCATCAGCCAAGCCTATGGCGGGATGATCATGGACTCGGAGTTCTGCATCGACCAATGGGACCGGCTGTGGTTTGTCCAGGCCCGGCCAGAGACCCGTTGGAACGAGGAGCTCGAAAAACACCCGCACTCCATTTTCATGCGCCGCAAGGAAGTGGACCCCGCGGCCGTGGCCCGCGCCGAGGTCCTCTTGGAAGGCAATGGGGCCTCTCGGGGAGCTGGCCAGGGTAAAGTGCGCTTTTTGCGTTCTGCCCTTGAGCTCAACAAGATCAATAAAGGAGACGTGCTGGCGGCGGACCGGACAGACCCAGACATGGTGCCTGGGATGCGCATTGCCTCGGCCATTTTAGCCGATGCCGGTGGTGACACAAGCCATGCGGCCATCACCTCGCGGGAGTTGGGTATTCCAGCGGTCATCGGCATCAAGCGCCTCGAGAAGCTGCGTGCCCTCGATGGCCATGAGGTGACGGTGGATGGTTCCCGGGGCAAGGTCTATCGAGGGATGCTCCCGCTCATTGAAGTGGGCGGCGAGATCGATGTCAGCAAGCTCCCGGCAACAAAGACCAAGATCGGTCTCATCCTCGCCGACGTCGGCCAGTCCATGTTCCTTTCGCGTTTGCGTGAGGTGCCGGACTTCGAGGTCGGCCTGCTGCGCGCCGAGTTCATGCTCGGCAATATTGGTGTCCACCCCTTGGCCCTGGAGGCCTACGACAAGGGGACGCTTCCTCAAATCGTACAGGCCAAGCTCGCTGAACGGGAGAAGGACCTTACCAAGATTTTGGCGGAGCAAATGGCCTCTGGGGTGGTGACCCTGGATATCAAATTGCGCGCCTATGTGGGCACGGTGTCTGGTTTGGCTCGGCAGATGGAAGAACTCACTGAGCGGGAAGGGGCCAAAGGCACCGATGAGGTCTTGGCTCTCCATCGCCAGCTGCGGGAGCTCGACAAACGCCTCGACGAGCACCTGGAGTTTGCCACCCAGCGGCTGGAAACCCTCAAGACCTCCAACGATTTAGCCGAGCACGTGGCCATTATCATGGGCTATGCGGACGAGCTCGAGGCCTTGGGCTCGGATGCAGCAGGCCTGCGCCGCCGGGCGGAGATCGAGGAGAGCATCCAGTCCCAAGTGGCGCGCATCAAAGATGACCCCTTGGTTCAGGATGTCATGGCTCGAATTACGGCCCTGCGAGAGGATGTGGCCCGTAAGGCGGGACTCGCCCAGGAAATGGAGTTTATCCGGACCCTGCCGCAGAAGATTGCCGAAATCTTGCGCTCCCGCGGAGTGCGCAGTGGCAAGGAACTCTACGTGCAAGGACTCTCCCAAGGTTTGGCCCTCTTTGCCATGGCCTTTCATGATCGGCCCATTGTCTACCGGACCACGGATTATAAGACCAACGAATACCGCAACCTCTTGGGTGGCGCCCTTTTTGAAGCCTACGAGGACAACCCCATGCTTGGCTATCGTGGCGTCTCCCGCCATGTGCACGACTGGGAAATCGAGGCCTTCAAACTGGCGCGCGGCGTCTATGGCGGCACGAACCTCCACCTCATGCTGCCGTTTGTGCGCACGCTCGAAGAGGCCCGCTCCATGAAGCGCTACCTGGCCCAGGTGCACAATCTGCGCTCGGGGGACCAGGGACTCAAGCTCATCCTCATGAGTGAGATCCCAAGCAATGCCATCTTGGCAAAAGAGTTTATCCAGGAGTTTGATGGGTTCTCCATCGGTTCCAACGACATGACGCAGCTGGTGCTGGGCACGGATCGGGACAACTCGCGGCTGCGGCATATCTACGACGAAGAAGACCCGGCGGTGGTTTGGGCTATCCTCACGACCATCTTCACAGGCCAGAAGTATGGCAAGAAGATTGGCTTCTGCGGCCAGGGGGTGTCCAACTCGAAGATTGTCCGTGGCCTTGTGTGCATCGCGGGCATCGTCTCGGCATCGGTGGTGCCGGATACCTACCAGCAAACGAAGTTCGATGTGGCTGAAATCGAAGCGGAAAACATTCCTGTGGAGCGTCTTGGGGCGTGGCTTTGCGAACAGCACCTCACCCGTCTCCACAAGCTTCTCCAGGAGAACCATTACGAGCACATCCTGCGCAAGAATACGGCGGCCGCGGACCTCATGGATTGGTACGAGGGAGAGCTCGCCCGTCTCCACGAGCAGCTCCAGAACCACCTGGGCACCATGAAAGAGGATTTCTACCGCCAAGAACTGGAAGTCTTCCGCCGCACCTTCCACAAACCAGTCATCTATGCCAATTGGGATTGGGAGCGCACCGTGGAAGATGCCCTGCATCAGGCGGGCTTTGCCTCCTTTGCCGAGCAGGCCGAGGCCTTGGCGCGGCAGCGGCAGATGGAGTGGTAGGGGAGGTGGACGAAGGTCCATGGTGCCAGAAGTATGGAGGGGAGGGGATGCGGCATCGGTGGCAATTGTCCAGAGAACGAGAACGGGACACGCTTGATGCTGTCATGCCCAGTGCGGGGCCGGTTCCATCGCGATCTTCGAGACGTTCGGGGCGGGGTTGCCCTTTTTGCATTGCCCTGCAGCGAGGGCGACCCTCTCCCAGCGAAAACGGGCCTGGGGCGTGGCTGGGAGGCGCAGTTGCCCGGTGGCTACTCGCGGCTCTGCTCGTGTGTTCTCTCGGATGTACCCAGGAGGCCCAAAACTAGCTCGGGCGGGCCATCCAAAACTGGAGCGGGACGGATGGTGTGCTCGAGATCTATGCAGGGAGCACGTTGGTGAAGCGGTTTCTCCAGATCGATAAGCTCTCCACCGCCATGGGCACGGCCGATGGCGGGGTGCGTGACTACCGCTTTGGTTATGGCGTGCTCGACGCCAACCTCAATGGGGAGGCGGACCCTAGGGAACGGCAAGTTTACTTTGAAGTTTCCACTTTTTCCACCTACGTGTTCTACGAGCGGCCATAAGGCCAAGGAGGGTACCATGCGGTTTCTCAAGGATGTGACCCTGGCAGGAGCGCGGGTTTTGCTGCGGGTAGATTACAATGTCCCGCTCAAGGACGGGCAGATCACCGACGATAACCGTATCGTCCAGAGCCTGCCCACGGTTCGTCATATCCTTGATGCCGGGGCGAGCCTCATTCTTTGCTCTCATCTTGGTCGGCCCAAGGGCACGCCAGACCCAGCAGCCTCGCTGGCGCCTGTGGCCCAGCGCTTAAGTGAGCTCCTCGGACGGCCTGTGGAACTCCTCCCCGAGGTGGTGGGGCCGCAGGTGGAAGAACGGGTAGCCCGGCTCCAGCCAGGTGAGATCGTCATGTTGGAAAATCTGCGGTTTCACCCTGGCGAGACAAAGAATGACCCCCAATTGAGCCGGCAATTGGCGGCTTTGGCCACGGTGTATGTCAATGATGCCTTTGGTGCCTCGCACCGTGCCCATGCCTCGGTGGTGGGCGTAACGGAATATCTCGACGTCTGCTGCGGTGGACTCTTGCTGGAGAAAGAATGGCGCTATCTCGGCGAGGCCCTCAAGGACCCGAAGCGGCCGTTCGTGGCGGTCATCGGCGGGGCTAAAGTGTCCACTAAACTGGGTATCCTCCACAATTTGCTTGAGAAAGTAGATGCCCTCATCGTTGTCGGGGCCATGGCGAATACCTTCCGCAAGGCCCAAGGGTTTGCCGTGGGGACTTCGCTCGTGGAAGATGAGCTTCTTGATGCAGCGGCAGGCATCATGGTGACGGCCAAAGAAAAAGGCGTGCGCTTCTATCTGCCGGTGGATTACATCCTGGGTACAGACCCCAAGGCCCCAACTCCTTTGGGGGTGTGCACCTACCAGGATGTCCCCGAGGGAGCCATGATCCTCGACACTGGCCCGGCTTCCCATACGCTCTTTGCTGAGGCGGTCCGCGACGCCGGGACCGTCGTATGGAACGGCCCGCTGGGGGCCTTCGAGAACCCGGTCTTTGCCCAAGGGACAAGCAACTTTTGCCGGGTGTTGGCTGGACTTTCTGCCCTCACGGTGGTGGGCGGTGGAGACACCAATGTCATCATCCAGCAACTTGGCCTCAGCGAGAAGTTTTCTTTTATTTCCACTGGCGGTGGGGCATTTCTGGAGTTTTTGGAAGGCAAGACCCTACCCGCTTTTGCGGCCCTTGAGGCCAAGGCCGGTTGAGGAGGTCCTATGGCGCAACTCATCGCTGCCAACTGGAAGATGTACAAGACCATGGCCGAGGCCACGGCCACGGCCACCGCGCTGGCGGAGCGCTTGCAGGGGCGTATCCCCTCCCATCGGGAGGTCCTCGTGTGCCCGGTTTTTGTCCATCTCGCGGCACTGGCCCCTATCCTTCGCGATGCCGGCATCGCCCTGGGGGCCCAGGACGTTTACCCCGCCGACGAAGGGGCCTTTACCGGCGAGGTCTCGCCCAAACAGCTGCAGGACGTGGGCTGCACCCATGTCCTGGTGGGGCATTCCGAGCGCCGCCATATCCTCGGCGAGGCAGACGCCCTGATTGCCGCCAAGACGCGTGTAGCCCTGGAGCGCGGCCTCGCTGTGGTGTTGTGCATTGGCGAAACCCTAACCGAGCGGCGTAGCCTCCAGCTCGAGGCCGTCCTCTTTCGGCAAGTCTCCTCAGCCCTTACCGACTTGCCCGCTGCCGTGACCGAGCGCCTCATTGTGGCCTATGAACCGGTGTGGGCCATTGGTACGGGCGAGGTGGCGACCCTCGAGGACATTGATGCGGCCCATGGGTTGGTCCGGCGTATGCTCAGGGACTGTCTGGGTGCGTCTGCAGCGGCAGTTCGTATCCTCTATGGGGGATCGGTGAAACCAGACAATGCCGGGGCGATCCTTCAGCTTGACACCGTGGACGGCGTGCTCGTAGGCGGCGCAAGCCTTGATGCCGAGAGTTTTGCACGTATTGTCCTGGCCTAAGGCAAAGGAGGTCTTTGTGAACGCACTCATGGTTACGATCCATATCATGGCCTGTCTTACCCTCGTGGTGCTCGTCCTGCTCCAATCGGGCAAGGAAGGGATGGGGGTGATCTTCGGTGGGGGGAGCTCGTCGCTCTTTGGCGCCACCGGTGCAGGCGGTATCCTCGGCAAACTCACCGCCGGGGCGGCTATTGTCTTCTTTCTCACCACCATGACTTTTACCTACCTGAGCGCCCAACAGCACACCAAGCCAAAGGCATCGGTGGTCTTGGAGACGCCTGTGCCGGAGGCGCCGTCCGCACCGTTGCCGGCCGCTCCAGCGGCGCCGGGGCAACCAGGGCAGTAAGAGGGGGATTGTCGGCGCATCGGAGGTCGATGCGGGCCACGACTTGGTGGTGTGGACGAAGACCGCACGGGTCTCGTTCTTTGGAGCGAGGCTGAGGGCGTGACGTTTCCTCCCACCCACGGCGTGCGAATCGAAGACCGTGAGAACCTCGTTCTTTGGAGGGCGTTAAGGGGGGCACCATTGGCGTACGTTCGGCAGGCCAGGGAGAGGGGGCGTCCATGGCCTGCGAGGCGCTAAGAGGGGGTAGGGTTAGGAGTTCGTTCGGCAGGTGGAACGCGGGAAAGCGGCGCGGAGACGTCCAGCCTGAAGGTCGGATGCGCCACGGCGGTGGATGCCGCGAGATCGGTGTGGGCCTTTGGAGGCACGAGCGGACAGGGCTGGTGCGCCAAGGGCAGAGGGATTCTGAGGCGACGCCCATGGGGACATCGATGTGGGCAATTTCCTCTTTTTGGTGCCTCGCGAACAGAGGGGCCGCTTCGAGGAGGCAAGCATGGCGACAAACACGCAAGATGATCCATTACTTCAAGTGGTGACCTTCCGCATTGGCGAGGAGGAGTTTGGGGTCAACATCCTCCAAGTGCAGGAGATTATCCGCATGCTCGACATTACCAAGGTCCCCAAGGCGCCGGAGTTTGTGGAAGGAGTCATCAATCTGCGCGGCAAGGTCATCCCCATCATTGACCTGCGCAAGCGCTTTGGCCTGCCCTTTCGGGAGCGGGACAAGACCACCCGCATCATCGTGGTGGAGCTGGGGGCCACAGTGGTCGGGTTTATCGTCGATGCGGTCTCGGAAGTTTTGCGCTTGCCTGCCAGCACCGTGGAGCCGCCGCCACCTGTTGTTGCTGGCCTGGATGCCGAGTACATCAGTGGCGTAGGCAAGCTCGATGATCGGCTCCTTATTATGCTCGATATGAACCGCCTACTCTCGCGGGATGAGCAGCGCGCCTTAGGTGTCTGAGGCCTTCGTTCACTATCTAGCCGCGGCCAGGGGGAACACCCCTGGCTTTTGTGTCTTGCGGTGCTCCCTCCATCCCTGACCGCTTTTCTCGCCGCTCCCCGCGGCAGCCTCCGGCTGATGAAGACCGGCCCTGTGGGGCAGGCCTTTCTTGGTCGCGAATTGCAGCGGCGCGGCCATTTTCCGGTCCTACTGGTGCCGCCCGGGATGGACCCCAGTCTTTTTCTTGCGCTGTTGCGGGCCATGGCTGGTCCCCGGCAGGAGCGCTTTGCCTGGGAAGAGCCTTGGCTCGCCCTGCCGCGCTTTCTCCCCGAGACCCAGAGCCCCGAGGTGTGGGGGGAGCGATGGTGCGTTCTGTATGGGCTGCTGCGCGGCACCCTCCAGGGCCTTGTGGTGCCCCTGGAGAATCTCCTCCACAAATGGCCTGCCCGAAGCCTGGCTAAAGCTGCCCATCTCGAGGTCGTCCGTGGTGAAGACGCCCCGCTGGATGCCTTGATCGAGACGTTGGTGGCCTTTGGCTACCGCCGAGTCTCCCTAGTGGCGGCCGTGGGCGAGTTTGCGGTCCGGGGTGATATCGTCGACGTCTTTGCCCCTGGGGCGGCCTTGCCGGTGCGCCTGGAGACCTTTGGCGATACAGTGGAGCGTCTCACCCTTTTTGAACCCCTCTCCCAGCGTTCCCGAGCGGAGCTGGACCGTGCCGTTTTTCTCCCAGTCATAGGCGTGCCGGCCTCGGCCTCAGCGCTCCAGGAGGCACGAACCGTGTGGGAAGGATGGATGCGTTTGGGAGAGCTGTCGCGGTCGGCGCGGCAAGCCCTGGAGGAGGGCTTTACCCAGGGCACGTTGCCGCTGCCAAGCCTTGCTGGGGGGGCATTGGAGGGGCTTCACACGTGGCTCCCTGACACGGCGGTGCCTATCGTCGTGGGGGCGCAGCACTTGCGTCCCAAACTCGAGGAAGGGCTGTGGGAGTGGGGCCATTTCCTCCACGGCTGGCACGAGGGTTTGCCGCGCCACGGCCTTGTGCATACCGAGCAAGAGGCCCGCGCGCTGCTCGATTGCCGGCCTGCGCTGCTGTGCGAGGAGCTCGTTATGGGGGTGCGCCAGCAGGGCGTAGAGCTCCCGGAAGAGACAGTACGCAGCTTTACGGACCTTTTCTGGAAGCCTGAGGAGCGGCAGCGGCCGTGGCGAGCTGTGGTGGAAGGGCTGCGGCGCTGGCAGATGGCCGGGGAACAGGTCCTGTTATGCTTTGCTTCGGCGGGTGCTCGGCGCAAATTTGTGTCCTTGGTCCAAGACGAGGGCCTGGTGGTGGCCGAGGCCTTGGGGGAGGGGCCTGGGATTGCTGCGGTTGTCGCCCATGTCCGGCAGGGAGCAGTGCTGCCGTGGGCCGGGATACGCCTCCTGCCTGAGGCGGCCCTGCACCCGGGGGAATCGCCAGCACGCCAACGCCGGCCCAAGGCCTTTCAGGGACTCTCGTCGTTCGAGGGACTCGAGCTAGGAGACTTGCTCGTCCATCGGGACTATGGGCTTTGCCGTTTTGGCGGCTTGACCCGTGTCCAGATGGGAGAGGTCGCCAATGATTTTCTCCTGCTCTTTTTTGCTGATGACGCCAAATTGTATCTCCCCGTGGATCGGCTGGGGTGCGTGCAGCGCTATCTTGGACCCGAGGGGGCAGCGCCCGCCTTGGATCGGCTAGGGGGCAGTGGTTGGGCGAAGACGCGGGAGCGGACGCGCAAGGCCGTGGCCGCCATCGCCCGAGACCTGGTGGAGATGTATGCCTTCCGCAAGATCGCCAAAGGCTTTCAGTATGGCCCGCCACCTCCGTTCTATCGTGACTTTGAGGCAAGTTTTGGCTTTGATGAGACTCCAGATCAGGAGCGGGCCATTGCCGAGGTGCTGGCTGACATGGAGCGGCCTGAGCCCATGGATCGCTTGGTGTGTGGCGATGTGGGCTTTGGGAAGACCGAAGTTGCCTTGCGGGCGGCCTTTCGGGCCGTGGCCGACGGCAAGCAGGTGGCCCTCCTGTGCCCCACGACCGTCCTTGCCGAGCAGCACTATCTCACCTTCCGCCAGCGCATGGAACCGTTTTCCGTGCGCGTGGCCCTGCTGTCTCGCTTTGTGCCGCCAGCCACCCAAAAGACTGTCCTGCGAGCGCTCCGCGAAGGGCAGGTGGACGTCCTTATCGGCACCCACCGCATGCTCTCCAAAGATGTGGAATTTGCCCACTTGGCCCTCCTCATCCTCGACGAAGAGCAGCGCTTTGGGGTGCAGCACAAGGAGCGTCTCAAAAAGATGCGGGCAACCGTGGATGTGCTCACCCTGACCGCCACGCCCATCCCACGCACTCTGCAGCTTTCTTTGGCCGGCATCCGCGGGCTTTCGGTCATTGAGACCCCGCCGGTGGACCGTAAGCCGGTGGAGACCTCCCTCATGGAGCGCGACCCTGAGACCTTGCGCCAGATCCTAGCGCGGGAGCTGTCGCGTGGGGGGCAAGTCTTTTGGGTCTCCAACCGAGTCCACGGTTTGGAGGAGACCGCCGCCTTTGTGCGCACGTTGGCGCCAGAAGCCCGAGTTGGCATGGCCCACGGGCAGATGCCGGCCACAGAGCTCGAGACAACGATGCACCGCTTTTGGCATGGCGAGATCGATATCCTTGTCTGTACGGCCATTATCGAATCTGGCCTCGATTTTCCTCGGGCCAATACGCTGGTGGTGGATCAGGCCCACCGTTTTGGTCTGGGGCAACTCTATCAGCTGCGGGGCCGCGTGGGCCGCTCTGCGGTGCAGGCCTATGCCTATTTTGTTGTTCCACAGCTGGAGGCCTTGCCCGAGACGGCGCGTAAGCGGCTTAAGATCATCCTCGATATGGACTACTTGGGGGCCGGATTCCGAGTGGCCATGGAAGACTTGCGCCTGCGCGGGGCGGGTAACCTTTTAGGTGAAGCCCAATCCGGGCATATGGGCAAGGTTGGCCTCGATTTGTATCTCGAAATGCTCGAGGAAGAAGTCCGGCGGCTGCGCGGTGGGGCGGTACAGACGTATATTGAGCCAGAGCTTGTCCTGGGCTTTCAGGCCATCATCCCCGAGGAATATATCCCCGACCCCCAAGAGCGCCTCCAGTACTACAAGGCCCTTTCTTCGTGCACCGAGGAAGCGGCCTTGGAGGCTGTGGTGGATGAGATGCGGGACCGTTTTGGGGTTGTGCCCGATCCCGTGCGCTGCTTTGTGGCTGCGCTTCTTATCAAACAGGGAGTGCGCCAACTTGGTGGGGTGCGGGTGGACCTCGGCCAGGAGCGGTGTGTGGTGTACTGGGACCCGAGCCGTTGCCCCCTTGATCCGGAGCGGCTCGTGGCTTGGGTCATGGCCCATCCAGGGACCCGGGTGTTGCCACCAGCCAAGGTCGAACTTCCCCTGCACGGTGAGGACCAGGTCCGCCGTCTCCGTGAGGTCTATTTGGCGCTGCGGGACCTGGCCGCTGCGGCTGGTGGCTTGGGGCTAGACGGGGCTGGCGGCGCAAGATAGGGACCAAGCGATTATTTCTAAAGGGAACAACGAGAGGGAGCGGCTATGCGTGGGGGATGGATCATGGGGCTGGTGTTGGTATGCTGGGCTTCTTGGGCAGAGGCCATCCTGGTGGATCGGGTCGTGGCGGTGGTCAACGGCGAGATTATCACCTGGAGTGAGGTGGAAAGCGCCACGGATCGCTTGCTGGCACAGGCTGGCCCCAAGGCCCCAGAGCGGGAAGACGCCCGGCGTATCGTCCTTGATTCGCTCATCAATGATATCTTGGTGCGCCAAGAAGCGGAGCGCCTTCAAGTGCGCGTTTCCGATGCCGAGATCGAGAGCGAGGTGCGGGCCTTTAAGGCCCGTCGGCGCCTTTCAGATGCCGAATTCCAGCATGGACTCACCTTGCAGGGCATTTCCCTGGAGGAGTTCAAAAAGCAATTGCGCGATGAAATCCTGCGCCGGCGGATTCTCAACCTCATGGTCCAGCGGAAGGTAGTGGTCACCGATGAGGAGGTCCAGGCCTACTACGAAGCCAATGCGGGGCAGTTCCGCCGGGGGCGGCACTTGACCATCCAGGTGGTCGTGCTCCCCAACCGTGACGATGCCCTGCGCGTCCACACGGCGGTGCAGCGGGGGGAAATCACCTTGGAGCAGGCGGTGCGGGAGTACTCGGTGGGCCCTCGGGAGGCCGATGGGGTGCTTGAAGTGGCCTGGAACGACCTTGATGCCGCCTGGCGGGAGGCCTTGGCCCAGCTGCCCCCCGGCCAGCTCAGCACGCCCTTTGCGGTGCAGGGCAAATGGGTGGTGGTGCGGGTGGTGCGGGAGCGGAGCACAGAAGAGAGTGGTCTGGAGGCCGTGCGCGACGAAATTCGAGAGATTTTGGCCCGTCCCAAACTGGAAGAGCGGTTTCAGGAGTATATGGCGTCGTTGCGGGCCAAGGCGCTCATCGACGTTCGCCTGTAGGAGGCTGTCATGCAGGACGAACTCCTGGCCATTGGACAAATGCTCCGCGAAGCCCGCGAGGCCCAAGGGCTCACGCTTGCGGAGGTAGAAACGCGGACAAAGATTGCCACCCCGGTCTTGGCGGCCCTGGAAGCAGGCGATACGACTCGCCTCCCCCACCCGGTCTATGCCAAGGGGTTTTTGCGCAGCTATGCCGTGCTCCTCGGCTTGGATGCAGGTGAGCTCGCGGTGCGTTTTGCTCGCGCCTATCCTGCCCCCGAGGAGCTGGAAGAAGCTCCAGAGGAGCGGGCCTCGCATATTCGGGTGACGGTGCGCCAGCCCGGGGACCCGCCGCCGTGGCGAGCACCGCTTCGGTATCTCGTTTTGGGCCTGGCCGCGGTGGTAGTCACGGTGGGCGGGTGGTATGGCTTCCAATGGTACCTTCTGCCCCAGTTCACGGCCCTCCGCCAGGTGGTGACTTCTGCCCCCCACCCCACGAACATTCCCTCTGAAGCGAACCCATTGCCTTCTGCTCCCACTGGAGAAGCACCGGCCTTTGTCCCCAAGGACCCCGAGCCCGAGGCCCCTGCCATCAGCGGGGAGAGCCCTGCGGCGGAGGTTGTGCCCCAGGAAGGACCACCGCAGCCAGGGCCGCGCGAGGGCCTGAACCTTGAAGGCGTGAAGGCGCGGACGATGCGGGTGGAGGCCTTGGCCAATGCCTGGATCCAAGCCAAGACAGACGACAAGATCACAGACTATTTCTTGCGCCAGGGCGAGCATGTGGAGCTCCGCTTTACGTCGTCGTTGCGGTTGAAGCTGGGGAACGCTGCTGGGGTGCGTCTTATCTTGGATGGCCGCACCTTTCCGGTGGAGGCCGCCCGCCCTGGAGAGGTGCGAACGATCACTGTGCCATGACAAGCAGCTGGTCCGAAACGGTCCTGGTGCTGCGGGTAGGGGTGGTGCGCGAGGCAGACTGCTGGGTCCGTTTTTTTTCCCCCTCCCATGGCCTGATGTCGGCCTTTGCCTTTGGTGGCCGTCGCAGCCGGCGGCGTTTTGGCGGGTGCTTGGACCCTCTGGATCAGGTCCATTTTGCCGTGGCCTGGGATCGGCGGCGCCGGTATTTGGTGCTCCAAGAGGGCAGCTTGGTGGAGCGTTTTGGCCGCCTCAAGACCGACCTCCACCGCTTAGGCCAAGCCTGCAACCTGGTACGCTTTGGCGAACGTCTCGTTGTGGCGCCGGAGAACGCCCCGTTTGTCTATGGTGCCTTGGTGGAGGCCCTGCGGCTGCTCGATAGTCCGGTGACCCCTTCGCGCCTCTTCCCGGTGCTCTTCCGGGCCCATCTTGTTTTTGGTCTCGGCTTTGCCCCGCGCCTTGATCGTTGCGGTCGCTGTGGTGGGCCCCCGGGGCTGTATCCGGCCTTTTCCGTGGCTCAAGGCATGGTGTTGTGCCCCCGCTGTGCGGAGGGGCAGCGGCGCATTTGTGCACAGACCCTCGCTGTCTTGCGGAGCTTGAGTGAGCCGTTGCCAGCACCGTGGGCGACCCAAGCATTGGCCCCGGCGGTGCGCGAAGAGCTCTGGTACGTCGTTGATCATTTTCTGCGCTGGCACGTGGAGCTGCGGGCTACAGAGACCCGGCAAGGATAGCTGCTCGCCGCAGAAAAAAGTAAGGAGAATATATGTATTTTCAGGATGTCATTCTCAATTTGCAGCGGTTTTGGGCAGGGCAGGGATGTGTGCTCCATTTCCCCTATGATGTGGAAGTGGGCGCAGGGACGTTCAATCCATCGACCTTTTTGCGGGTACTCGGTCCAGAGCCATGGCGGGTAGCCTATGCAGAATCTACCCGCCGCCCTACGGATGGTCGCTATGGCGAAAACCCTAACCGACTTCAGCACTACTACCAGTTTCAGGTCATCTTGAAGCCCTCGCCCGCCAACGTCCTCGAACTCTACCTGGAAAGCCTCGGGGCGTTGGGCATCAAGGCCGCGGAACACGACATCCGTTTTGTGGAGGATGATTGGGAAAGCCCGACCCTTGGGGCTTGGGGACTGGGCTGGGAAGTATGGCTCAACGGCATGGAGGTCACCCAGTTCACCTATTTCCAGCAGGTGGGAGGCATTGATCTCGACCCTATCAGCTGTGAGATAACCTATGGCGTCGAACGTCTTACCATGTATCTCCAGGATAAGGAATCAGTCTACGATCTGCAATGGAATCAAAATATCCGTTATGGGGATATCTACCATCAATTCGAAGTCGAGCATTCTCGGTATAACTTTGATCTTTCTGATAAAGATATGCTATTCCATTTTTTCCATGCCTGTGAAAAAGAGTGCCAACGTCTCTGTGAAGAGCGTGTCCCTTGGCCTGCGTATGATTACTGCCTGAAGTGTTCGCATATTTTCAATTTGTTAGACGCACGTGGGGCAATATCTATTACAGAAAGAGCTCAGTATATTGCTCGGGTTCGTCATTTAGCATCTACGGTTGCTCGCCTCTACGTGGAACAGCGGGCTGCCCTTGACTATCCGTTACTGCGCTCTGCCAGTGCATAATTCCGGAGTTCTGGAGAAAATATGGCCTATTTTATCTTGGAAATCGGTGTCGAGGAGATGCCGGCACGGTTTTTGTCGGCCTTGGAAAGGGAGCTGGAAGCCCGTTTGGTGCAATCCTTGGCGGAAGCGCGGCTGGAGCATGGGGTCATCCAGGTGGCCACGACCCCCCGCCGTCTCGTGGCGGAGGTGGAAGATATGGCCGAGCGCCAGGGCGTTGAAGAAGTGGAGGTCCTCGGTCCGCCCGCGGCAGTGGCCTGGGATGCTGGCGGTACCCTCTCCCAGGCAGGGTTGGGTTTTGCCCGGTCCCACGGCATGGCGGCAGAGGCGGTGTATCGCGTCACTACGGCCAAGGGGGTGTATGCGGCGGTACGCAAGACTGTGGGCGGCGGCGAGGCAAAGGAGATTCTCTCCGAGATGGTCACGCGCCTCCTTTCTCTTTTGACCTTTCCCAAACGGATGCATTGGGCCGGCAAGGAATGGACCTTTGGCCGTCCGGTGCGTTGGATACTCTGCCTCTTGGACGAGGTCGTTGTCCCGGTGCGGTTTGCTGACCTCGTGGCCGATCGCCGCACCTGGGGGCACCGTGTCCACGGGCCTGGGCCATGGTCTGTATCCCACGCCCGGCAGTACCGGACCCTCCTTGAGACCCAGGGCGGGATACTCCTCGACCCAAAGGCCCGGCGAGAGGCCATCATGAGGGAGGGAACGGCGGCCGCGGCCACTGTAGGCGGGACCGTGGCCTGGAACGAGGCCTTGCTCCAGGAAGTCGTTGGCCTGACTGAGGCCCCTTGTCCTGTCCTCGGCGCCTTTGACCCAGCCTATCTTGAGATCCCCGAAGAAGTCTTGCTCACGAGCATGCATGCCCATCAGAAGAGCTTTGGTCTCCGTGGGCCTGATGGCCGGTTGCTGCCGTATTTTCTCGCGGTGGCCAATGTGCGCTCCACGCGTCCTGCACTGGTGCGGGAGGGCTGGGAGCGGGTGCTGCGGGCCCGGCTGGAGGATGCGCGTTTCTTCTGGCGCACGGACTTGGCGGCGACGCTCAGTGATTGGTGCACCAAGCTCGAGCAGGTGACTTTTCTTGGCCCTTTGGGCTCCATGGCAGACAAGACGCGGCGCATGGAAAGTCTGGTGGCCTCCTTGGCCGGAGAGATGGATGCTGCAGCCGTGGCGGCCGCGCAGCGGGCGGCCACGTTGTGCAAGGCGGACCTGGTCTCGGCCATGGTATATGAGTTCGGCGAGCTCCAGGGGGTGATGGGCGGCATCTACTTGCGCCGCAAGGGAGAGCCCGAGGCCGTGGCCCAGGCCGTGGCCGAGCACTACCTCCCCCTTGGGCCAGAGTCGCCGGTGCCGGCAAGTCTGCCTGGCGCCCTCGTGGCCCTTGCTGACAAAATGGACACCCTCGTGGGGGCTTTTGGTCTGGGAATGATCCCCACTGGCGCTGCGGACCCCTATGCCTTGCGTCGGGGCGCCTTGGGTGTGGTGCGTATCCTCCTCGAGCATGGGTTGCGTCTGTCCTTGTCCGGTCTCATCACCCTCGCGCAGGCGGCCTATCCGCCTTCGGTTTCGTGGAAGCTGCCCCTCCACGAGGCCCGGGCGCGTTTGCTGGACTTCTTTGGCCAGCGCCTCAAGGCCTATTGGGCCGGGCAAGGGGTGGATACGCTTACCTTGGAGGCGGCCTTGGCCGTGGGTTTTGACGATGTTGTCGATACCTGGCGCCGGGTGCAGGCCCTGGGGGCAGCGGTGGGAGCCTTGGATTTCGAACCTGCAGTCCTGACCTTCAAACGCGTGGCCAATATCGTGCGCAAAAGCGGGGCTGAGGCCGCGCATGCGGTGGACCCTGGGCTCCTTGAGGCCGGGGCTGAGGCCGCCTTGTGGGCCGCAGTCCAAGACTGGGAGCCGCGGTGGATGGCGGCCTGCCGCCAAGGGGAGTACAATGCGGTCTTTCCCCTCATCCTCGAGTTGCGTCCTGCCGTGGACCGCTTTTTTGACGAGGTCATGGTCCTGACTGAAGACCTCCCGCGGCGCAGGAACCGCCTGGCCCTCCTGAGCCGCATCCTCGCCCACGTGGGCCAGGTGGCAGACTTCACCCGCTTTCAGGTTTAGGGCCATGGCCTCAGATCCGCAGCGGTGGCAGTGAGTGCACCCATGGTGACCTCCCCAGTCTTTGGTTCGGCCCTCTGGCGCCTTGGGCCATGGGTGCGCCCCTACACCGCTCGGATGGCCTTGGGGCTGGCGGCCAATGCCGCGGCCCGCTTCTTTGACCTCGTTCCCCTCATACTCGTGGGCCAGGTGGTGGATGCCGTGGCTGCTGGCCTCCACGGCGGTCCGCCTCTTCCCATTGCGGACTTTGGCCTCGTGGGGGCGGCCATCCTCGCCACCTTTGGCGGATTGGCCCTCTGTCAGAGCGGCAGCGATTACCTCCTCGATACCGTGGCCCAAGGGGTGCGCCATGATGTGCGGGTCGCGGTGTACAACCACCTGCAGCGGCTCGATGTAGCCTACTTTGAGGCCCGACAAACCGGTGACCTCATGGCCGTACTTGCCGGGGATGTGGACAACCTGGAGCGTTTTTTCGCCGATTCCTCCACGAGTATGGTCCGCCTCTGTATCACCTTTGCTGGGGTCTATGGCATGCTCCTGTGGCTTGACTTCCATCTCGCCCTGCTTTTGCTGCTTCCCCTTCCCTTTGCCTTGGCCGCGGTGCGCTTTTTTGTCACGCAGGTGGCCCCCCAATACCGTCGGGCTCGCCAAGCCGTGGGCGAGATGAGCGCCATCCTGGAGAACAATCTCCAGGGCATGGCCGTCATTCAGGCGTATTCGGCGCAGGAGGTCCAGTCCCATCGCATCCAGGCCCGTTCGCAAGAGTACCGCGATGCCGCCATCCAGGCGGCCTGGGAGCGAGCCCGCTTCGTGCCGCTGCTCTACACCGTGGCCGGGGTTGGCTATGGCGTACTTATCGGCGTGGGGGGATGGATGACCTGGGCCGGGATTGGGCCAAGCCTTGGCGATTTCACGACCTTCGTCCTCATGGCCATGCGGCTTATCTTGCCGCTCTTTGTCTTTGGCGCCCTCATCAATCAAATCCAACAAGCTGAGGCCTCGGCCCAGCGCATCTTTGCCCTTCTCGATACCCCACCCCAGGTGCGCGATGACGAGGATGCCGTACCCCTGACAGGGCCGCTCACAAGCGTCACCCTAGAGGAGGTGAGCTTTGGCTATCCGGGGCGCGCTCAGGTGCTCTGCGGCGTCTCCTTGGAGCTTGTGCCTGGCCGCATGGTGGGCGTGGTGGGGCACACCGGGGCAGGAAAGAGTTCCTTGGCTAAGCTGGTGCTGCGTTTTTATGACCCTGATGCTGGCCGTATCCTCGTCAACCGCCAGCCGTTACGCGTTGTTTCCCTCGATTCCTGGCGGCGGCGCATCGGCTATGTCCCCCAAGAGCCGTATCTTTTCTCAGGAACGGTGGCCGAGAACATCGCCCTGGGGGCCCCTGACGCCGATGAAGCGGCCATTGAGGCCGCTGCCCGCCTTGCGGGGGCCTGGGAGTTTATTGAGCGGCTGCCCCAGGGACTCGAGACCCTGGTAGGGGATCGCGGAGTGCGGCTGTCTGGCGGTCAGCGGCAGCGGGTGGCCTTGGCGCGGGCGTTGCTGCGCGACCCTGAGCTCCTCATCCTCGACGAGGCCACGGCCAGTGTGGATACCCGCACCGAGGCCCTCATTCAGGAGAACCTCCGGCAGATGCGGGCCACACGAATGACCCTGGTAATTGCCCATCGTCTCTCCACGGTGCGGCAATGCGATGAAATCATTGTTCTTGTGGATGGCATCATCGTGGAGCGCGGCACCCATGAGGCCCTGGTGGCCGCCGGCGGGGTATATGCCGGCCTGTGGGGGGTGCAAAGTGGGGAGTAAGAAAAAATAAGAAGAAGATTGATATCGTTCTTTAATGATCGGCGTTGTTTCTTTATAAAGAAATGTTACGCTATTGGATTTGGTGGTGTCAGATGGATGCATATTGGGAGTGTTATCAGCGTTAATGTAATATTTTAAAAGTACATCTAGACGCTGATACAGGGTAGATAGTATAATTTTTTATAGAAGGAGAAAATATGCAGCATGAGAACGGTTTTTTTGGTCCTTATGGAGGACAATTTGTCCCTGAAGAAGTTAAGCCCATGTTGGATGAGCTATATGATGTATTTATGGAGTTTTATAACGATCTTAATTTTATTAAAGAATATGATTATTATTTGAAATATTATGCTGGCAGACCTAATCCACTATACTATTGTTCCAATTTAAGTAATTTTTTAGGAGGAGCGAAAATCTATCTGAAACGTGAAGATTTGAATCATCTTGGCGCTCATAAAATCAACAATACCCTTGGTCAGATCCTTTTAGCTAAGCGTATGGGAAAAAAGAAGATCATCGCAGAGACCGGTGCAGGTCAACATGGTGTGGCCACTGCGGCAACGGCTGCGCTCATGGGGATGGAGTGTACCATTTACATGGGTGCAGTCGATGTGGAGCGTCAGCGTCTCAATGTGTTTCGTATGGAGATGATGGGCGCGCAGGTGGTAGCGGCCCAGAGTGGACAGCGGACCCTTAAGGAGGCTGTAGATGAGGCCATTGGTGCCTGGGTACGGGATGGTTCCGCCTACTATCTGCTTGGTTCGGCAGTGGGGCCGCATCCCTATCCCCTCATGGTTCGGCAATTCCAGTCCGTGGTGGGACGGGAAGCCCGGGAACAGATCCTTGCGGCAGAAGGGCGTTTGCCCTCTGCGTGCATTGCTTGTGTCGGCGGGGGATCTAATGCCATTGGCCTTTTTTCAGGTTTTCTTGAAGATACTCAAGTGCAGTTGATTGGGGTAGAGCCTGCAGGGCGAGGACTCCAGTATGGTCAGCATGCGGCAACGCTTTGTTTAGGAGAACCAGGCGTTATGCATGGATTTTATTCCTACATGCTGAGGGATGACCTGGGTAATCCTGCAGAAGTCTACTCCATATCTGCTGGGCTCGATTATCCCAGTGTTGGTCCTGAACATGCGTATCTCAAGGATATTGGCCGTGCTCAGTATGTCGCTGTTACAGATCAAGATGCCGTTGATGCATTTTTTATGCTTTCTCGTTTAGAGGGGATTATCCCAGCATTAGAGTCTTCTCATGCCATTGCGCATGCGATACAGCTTGCGCCAACCCTTTCTTCAGAGGCGATTCTTGTGGTCAATCTTTCGGGCCGTGGCGATAAAGACGTTGAGCAGGTGGAGCGTCTTGTGCGGCGGGGAGAACTGCGAATTCCTACCTTGTGATGGCAAGAGGCGACGGACGGTTGTCCCCCGCCCGTCGCTTGGGCGTTAGGCCTCTGGGCGGAGGATGGTCTTATCGAGCAGCACGACCACGCCAACGAGGGCAAGGACAAAGAGGAGCAGGGAGCCGAATCCTAAGCCACCACGTTGTTGGGCTGGCGCTGCAGCGGGGGGCGGAGTGACGGCGTGGTCCTCGCTTTTGGCCGGTGCTGGGGCCGTGACATGGCTGGCCGGGGCTGGCGCGCCGTGGGTCGGGCTGGATCCGAGGCTCTCGCGGGGCAGGGACGCAAGGAGTTCCGCCTGACGGGGATGCTCGCCAAGGAAGCGGACTTCGCCCGAGAGGAGGTCATAGATGGCGCCTACGACAGCCACCTCGCCCGCAGCTGCCCGGGCGGCAATGGCGGGGCTGCGGGTAAAAATATCCGCGATGGCCTGCCAGACGTTGGCCTCGATGACGGCATCGATGAGGGCGCTGCCTTCGAGTTCGGGATGGGCGTGGCGCGTGGCCTCCAGGGCAGGGACGATGTTGTCCACCAGCGCTGGGATGGATCCGTGGACCTCTTCGCCTTTGGTGACAGCGGTGACGGCCCCGCAATGGGTGTGCCCCAAGACCAAGAGGACTGGCGTGTTCAAATGGACTACGCCATATTCCATGGAGCCGATTTCGTTGGTGCCAGCGACATTGCCCGCTACTTTGACGACGAACAGATCGCCAATGCCCTGATCAAAAAGGATTTCCACAGGTACGCGCGAGTCCGAGCACGCCAGGACGGTGGCAAAGGGCTTTTGCCCCAAGGAGGTGGTGACCAGACGGCGGGCACTATCGTGGTTGGGATAGGCGCTCAGCCCAGCTCGGAAGCGGGCATTGCCTCCCTGGAGGCGCTGCAAGGCCGCCGCTGGGGTAAGGCCACTGCCAGAGGACGAGGCCAGGACCGGGAGGGTACTGAACATGGTGGCCATGGCCATGAGGAGTGTCATCAGTCGTTGCATGGAGGCTCCTTCGGTAAGGGGATGGAACAAAGAATGGAGTGACCTCTATCGAGAATGTTTCGTGTGTTCAAGGGTTCTCCAGTCCAATGGAGTCGGGCGATTTTTTCGGCACCCCAACACGGGATAAAGCAAGAGGCTCCTCGGGTACCAGCCAATGGCGAGGGCCCCAAGGCACATCGCTGCGGTGGATAATGTCGGGCTCTGGCAGGCTGTCGCATCCATGCCGCGGGGCAAAAAGAGGGGGGTGGCACGAGCGGGACAGCCAGGCGTGGTTTCCAGCGGGGTCCTCGAGTCCATGTCACGCTTGCTTGCAAGACCCCGGTTTCTTATGTTGCCGTCCACTTGGAGCCGAAGGAGGAGCTATGGCGGGCACATGGATACGGAAGGTGGTGGTGCTGGTGGCCGGAGGAGTCTTCTTCGCCAGCGCGGCGTCCGGCGGCATGGTGCGCTTCTCTGTCAATGCCACGGCGCCACCACCGCCTGCAGGGGGGGCTCAGGAGGGGCGGGCAGCGCCCTCGCTGCTTCCCCAACCGCCCGTTATCTCCGCTCCGCTCGCCAACGCGACGCCACTCGCGCCTCCACTGCTGCGGGAAGACTCTCTTGCCAAGAATGCGAGCCAGCCCCCTCTCCCGCTCCAGGAGCTGCCATCGTCTGCGCCAACAGCTGGTTTGCCTTCTTCTCCGGCGGCCGCAGTGCCCAATGCTTCGATAGAGGTGCCCAAGGCATCCGCAGGACCTCCTGCCTCGCTTCCGACTCCTGCCCCGGTTGCCCCCAAGGAAGACCATCTGACGCGAGAGGCTGCCCACGGGACGTCGTTGTCGCAGGCACCCTCGTCCGTGTCCGCGCCGAAGGACGGCCGACCCGCGCAAGAGGTATCGGTCCCCTCCCTTCAGTCCCTCTACCAGGCGGCCATGGCGGCCTATACCGGCCGCCGGTATGTGGAGGCCCGACAACTTTGGCAGCGCGTTCTGGAGCTGTATCCCAAATCTGCCCTTCTCCCCAATGCCCGCTACTGGATTGGGGAAACCTGGTATGCCCAAGGCCGTCTCCTGCAGGCCATTTGGGCCTGGGAATTGGTCCTTCATTTGTATCCTCGTCATCCGAAAGCCGCCGATGCCTTGTTCAAGATTGCCCTCACCCGCCAGCGCCTCGGCGAGATGGACCTTGCCCGCAGCTTGTGGCGCCAGGTCGTCGCTCAGTATCCGGGAACGCGCGCAGCGTGGCTTGCCTCGCAGCATTTGGGGGACAGGCTGTGATGGATGAGGTGGCTGCAACCCTCGCGTTGCGCCATACCCGGGGGCTCGGGCCGCGCACGGCGCGGCGGCTGCTTGTGGCTTATGGGACAGCGGCCAAGGCGGCTGCGGCCTGGCAGGAATGGCCAGCGCGCGGCCTGACCTCGGCGGCAGTGGCGCAGGCCTTCGGTGCTCGGAGCTGGCAGCAGGGGGCCGAGGCTGAGGCCAGGGCTGCAGAACGGCTCCAAGCACACATCCTCCCCTGGAGCCACCCCGGCTATCCGCGTTTGCTGCGCCAGATTCCTGATCCACCGATGCTGCTCTATGGCCGAGGCCGGCTCGAGCTGCTGGCTGGTCCGTGTGTGGCGGTGGTGGGCGCGCGGCAATCCTCCCGCTATGGCTTGGAAATGGCCACCACCCTTGCCCGGGACCTGGCTCGGGCTGGGGTGTGCGTGGTTTCAGGGCTGGCGGTGGGCATTGACCGTGCGGCCCACGAAGGGGCTCTGTCTGAAGTCGGTGGATCGTGTGCTGTGCTTGGTACGGGCATTGACCTCATCTATCCTGCTGCGCACCAGGACGTATGGTGTCGTTTGGCTGAAAGCGGGGTGGTTGTGACGGAGTTTCCCCCTGGTACTCGGCCCGAGGGGCGCAATTTTCCATTTCGGAACCGCATTATCAGTGGGTTGAGTCTCGGTGTGGTTGTGGTGGAGGCCGCGCTCAAAAGTGGTAGCCTTGTGACCGCCTCCTTGGCCGCGGCTCAGGGCCGGGAGGTGTTCGCCGTCCCAGGGCCGGCCACAGTGCCCACTTTCCATGGTTCGCACCAATTGCTGCGCGATGGTGCCATCCTCGTCCAAAATGGAGCGGATGTCCTCCAGGCTTTGGCAGGGGTTTTGCGCCACTACGCGCCCACTGCCCCAGCGCCCCCCAAGCCGCTCCCCCCAGACCCAGCTCCAATTCCTGAGGTGAGGCCCCCCGAACCGGTTTTCCCGGACGAGGATTCCAGTTGTGTCTGGCGCCTTTTGGACCTGCGCGAGCCGCGGCATGTGGATGCCATCACCCAGACGTTGGGTTGGGATGCAGGCCGGGTGAGTGCGGCCCTTCTCTTGTTGGAGATGGCGGGCCTTGTGCGCCAGCATCCGGGGATGTACTACACCGCTACAAGTGCGTAACGGAGGGAGTATGCGCAAGGTGGCGTTGGATGAAGTGGAGGAGGGGATGGTCCTTGCCAAGCCAGTGACCCGGGACAATGGGATGGTCCTGGTGGCCGCCGGGACTACCGTGACAGCGGCTTTGGTGGAGCGGCTGCGGCGCATGGGGATTGAGCGCTTGGTGGTCGAGGGCGAGGATCCAGGGCGGCCTGCCATGGATGCCGCGGCCCGCCTTGCTCGTCTGGAGCACCTGTTCCGTGGCTTTGCCGATGACCCCTTCATGACCAAGGTCAAGGCCATGGTCGCTGCGCGCATCCAGCGCAAGGCCCAAGCGACCCACTCGCAAGGAGGAGCCGATGCCGGAAACGGATCTGCGCACGGAATATAAAGGTCGTCTTCTGGCGGTGAAGGACCTCCCGTCGCTTCCTGCTGTGCTTGAGGAAGTCAATGCCCTCGTGGAGAATCCCAATTCCTCCACTGAGCAGATCAGCAAGGTCATCGCCAAGGACCAGGTGCTCTCTGCCAAGGTCCTCAAAATGGTCAATTCGCCGGTGTATGGATTCCCTGGGCGCATTGGCTCTATCCAGCATGCCCTCGTGCTCTTGGGGTTCAATGTCATCCGGGGCATCATTATCAGTACGACGGTCTTTGATGCCATGAATACGGCCATGGTGGGGCTGTGGGAGCACAGCCAAGGGTGTGCTCTGGCCAGTTCAACCATCGCCCGCGCCATCGGCTGCAAAGACCCGGAGGAATATGCGGTGGCGGGCTTACTTCACGACATCGGCAAGGTGGTGGTGGCGGTGCAGATGCCTGAGGCCAAGGAGGCGGTGGATGCCCTCGTGCGCGAGAAAGACATGCGCTACATCCAGGCCGAGCAGCAGGTCCTGGGCTTTGCCCATGATCGGGTCAATCTGTGGCTGTGCAACCACTGGAACCTGCCGCCCAATCTCAAGGAAGGGCTTGCCTACCACCACAAGCCCATGAGCGCGACCCTTTATCCAAAGACCGCGCAGGTGGTGCACCTGGGCGATTTTCTAACCCGCCTCATGGAGGTGGGCAGTGGCGGCGATGACCAGGTGAGTGCCTTGGATGCGCAGGTGCTCCGGGCCCTTGGGATTACCGCTGCCTTGTGGGAGCGGATCCTCGACGACGTGGAAGCGGCCTTTGCCGACCTCTAGCATGGTACGCCAGCGGCATTTTTTTCTCCTGAGCGCCGATGACGCCCTAGTGGAGGTAGTTCTCGGCCTCTGGTCCAAGGACATCGTGCAGTGGAGCGTCTTCCAGCAGGGGCGGGTGGCCCTGGAAGAGCTGCTGTCAGCCCCGCCGGACCTTGTGCTGGTGAACGAAGACTTGCCCGATATGTCTGGCCTCGAAGTTGTGCGTTTGGTGAAGAGTGAAAACGTCTACCGCCAGGTGCCGGTGGTGGTCATTTTTCGGGACGTGGCAGGTCTTGGGGCCGTTGATCTCAATACAGTGGACATCGATGACTTCCTCCTTCAACCATTGCACCCAGAGGAGGCTCGGGCTCGGCTTCTGTTGGCCTACGTTCGGGCCACCCGGGAACTGGATGCCAATCCGCTCACCAAACTGCCGGGCAATACCTCCATTATCCACCGCATCCAGGACCTCATCGAACGCCAAGAGGATTTTGCCCTCGCCTATCTCGACCTCGACTACTTCAAGGCCTTCAACGACAAGTACGGCTTTGCGCGGGGAGATGAGGTCCTCCTGATGACTGCCCGGGTGGTGGTGAACTCGATCCGTGGCGTTGTGCGTGGCCCCCATTTTGTCGGCCATGTAGGTGGCGATGATTTTGTCTTCATCGTCCCCGAAGGAGAGGTGGAGGGTGTCTGCCAGCGGATTATCGCCCACTTCGATGCCATCGTGCCGGTGTTTTATGACCCTGAAGACCGGGAGCGGGGGGGGATCCTCTCGGTGGATCGTCAGGGCCAACATCAGGAGTTCCCCATCATGGCGGTCAGTATTGCGGTGATTTTCAACCGGGGTGGCCGGCTGAAGCACTTTGGTGAGGCCTCGGCCCGGGCCATGGAGCTTAAAAAAGTGGCCAAGAAAAACCCCAAAAGCAGCTATGTCCTGGACCAACGCGCCTGAAGCCGTGCATCGTTTTCTCCAGGGCCTCACTGCCCGTGGGGTCGCCGCCGCTACGCTGGAGGCGTACACCGCAGACCTGCAGGACGTGGAGGCCTTCCTGGCCCAGCGGGGCGTTTCTTTGGCCGAACCAGAGGGGCTGACGCGCGAGATGGTCCTCGCGTATGTGGCCGAACTCCACCGCCGCGGCCTGGCCAAGACCACCGTCGCCCGTCGCTTATCGGCGCTGCGCACCCTGATCCGCTTTTGGCTGCGCCATGGCCTCCTGACCCATGACCCTGCTGCAGGTATCCGCAATCCCAAACAGCCGCGTCGCCAGCCGCGGGCGCTTAACGTCGACGAGACCTTTGCTTTGCTGGAGGGCCCTGAAGCAGAGAAGGCATGGACTCTGCGTGATGCCGCCTTCCTTGAGCTCCTCTATGGATCAGGCTTGCGGGTAAGCGAAGCCATAGGACTCGATGTCCTGCACCTCGATTTGGCCCAGGGTATGGTGCGGGTACGGGGCAAGGGAAACAAGGAGCGGCTTGTTCCGCTCTCGGATGCTTCGCGCCGGCGGTTAGCAGTCTATCTCCAGGGGCGGCAGCAGGGACCGGTATTCGTGGATGCTCGTGGCCAGCGTCTCACCCGCCACCAAGCCTACCGAATTGTGCGCCGTGCGGCCCAACAGGCCGGGCTTCGTAAACCAGTGAGCCCGCATACCTTGCGCCACGCCTTTGCCACGCACCTGCTTGCCTCAGGCGCGGACGTGCGCGGGGTGCAGGAACTCCTCGGCCATGCTCGCATCAGCACGACCCAACGCTATACCCACGTGGAATTGGCCCAGGCGCTGGCGGTGTACGATCGCTGCCATCCGCGGGCTGGACAGCGAAGGGTGAATCTGGCGCCATCTCCTCCTGAATCCACAGAGAACTCCGCTTCGGGAGCGGCCAGTTCTCCGGCTTCCCAGAAGAGGGACCAGAACGAGACTGGCAACAAGGAGTCATAGTACCAGCTTCCCGTATGGGTCCAAGGGGAGTTCCGGCACGACAACGGCGTTGCAAAAGCCACGGCAGAAGAGAGCGTCCTCTTCCGTCACCCGTGCAGGGTAGTCCCTGGCGGGGGATGGCGACGAGTTCTGGGGGAAACGCTGGTTTGTATCTCCGAAGGCAGGCAATTGGCCCGTCCCACCGCGTATTTTTTGAGGCCTTTTGATGGCTCCGTGGTGAGGCTTGGCGGATTGTCCGCCAGCACCTTGTCTTGCAGCAACAAGAGCGCTCCTTTCGGCTGGATCGCTGGGGCAGCGCTGAGCGCGTGGTCTTTGTCTTGGAGCGAAGGCTCGGACCTCGGAAGGGAGAACCAGGGGGAGCGCTTGGCGCCCATTGCCTACGTCCTCCAATCCCTTGGCGTCAGCCTCGAAAGGGGAGAACCAGGGGGGCGCTTGGGGCGGCCACAGGTGCGGTTAGACGTTGTCAGTATACGAAGAAAAACGCGCCAGAGGGATTTGAATGTCATGGACCAGGACCCAGAGGGCAAGCATCTGGCGGATGGAGTGATCGGCCTGGGCAAGGGTGCGGGGGTCGGCGCCGTGGTCAGCCAGTTCGGTTGCCCCGAGCATGAGGTCCTGGAGGAGGGTGAATTCCGCCGCGATCTCCTGCACAAAGTCTTCGTATGTTTCCGGTTGTTCCTCCGCGAGCTGGTCGAGGAGGCTTATGGTGCGGGATAGGGCAAACAGAGAGATACGGGCAAGTTCGGCCATGGGGGCTCTCCTTAAGAAGAAGGTGATAAAGCGCCGCGGTCGGGAGAAATGGTATTTGCCTTCCTCCACCAGCGGGCAGGCAAAGCCAGTTTTATCCAGGTAGTAACATTGTGCTTCGCAGATCTCGCACAGGGACTGGATGCCGATGGGGAGTTGCGGGGCATGGGGTGTCCTGGAGGAGAGGGCAACAATGACTTTTGTTTTCCTGACGCCAGGACAGGCGTCAAGGGGCGGATGGGGTATTGGCCGTGGAGATGCTGCGGGAGGGATATGCCTTGAGGGAATTGGGGGCGGAGGGCTTCGGGGGGGCTGGTCAGAGGTGTCTTGCGTTGCTGCCGGGCAATGTGGTGGTCGAAAAAAAGGCGCCCGTAGGCGCCTGGGGTATCAGGAATTTTGAGGGGAGTTACGGCTGGCGATCAAAATAGTACACAATGTGGACCAATTGATCTTTGTTGGCAGGCCAAATTCCTGCGCCTACTGTGGCGGCATCCCACGCCTGCAAACGTCCAGATGTCACATTTTGGTTGCCATCGATGGATGTGTCAATCATTTGAGCTGCATAGGACGGAATATTGTATACAACGATTGCATTTCTTGCATTAGCTGTTCCTATACGAACTTCTGTTTGAGTCCCAAATCCAGGAAATCTGGTTATTTCTTGGTTTGTTGCATTGGCAGAGAAAAACCCTTGGCTTCGCAAGTCGCTCCACGGGGTATTCTGAGTCTCAGCCGTTGTTGGGGTTGCACAATAATCTGCCGTTGGGTTAGTATTGGTACTTACCGCAGTGACGGCATAAGGATTAGGATTAGCAGGTCCATTTGGGAGAGCGTATCCAATGAGACCGTTATTATTGCAATCTCCAGGAAATCTTCCTTTGCGATCGTAAAATCCCCAAATGAAGCCATCAAGACCATTGATGTATTGCTGCTGAAGTTTTTTGACCTTGGCGTTGCCAATGAGTTCCTGCCCTTTGAGGACTGCCCCCAAGATAAGCCCGATGATCACGAGCAAAATGGCCATTTCGATGAGGGTAAAGCCCCGTTGCCCCTTTGCCATTTCCATAACCGACCTCCGTTGAAGTTTGCCGCCGGGTGCGCCACTGGGCTTGGCTGCATTCCCTTGGCGCCCAGATGGAGAAAACTGCAGCCGTTGCCCGCGATATTAACATGAACGATTCCTCGTTAAGAATTCCCCTTTATTTTCGTCAAGAAGGGGGGCTGTATTGTCAAGTGATTGTCATGGTCCTCTGCCGGGTGCCTCGGCCAGGCTGCTCCACAGGCGTTTGGCCTCTTGGTTGTCCGGGTGCGCGTCGAGGATTTGGCGCACTTCCTGCCGGGCGGCTTCGGATTGACCCTGTGCAAGCAATGCCCGTGCCAGGAGCAGGCGTGTCGTGAGATCAGTCCGGCCCTCGGCCAAGAGGCCGCGGAAGATGGCCTCGGCCTGGCGGGCATCGCCCTCGCGCAGGGTCAGCATCCCTTCCCAGCGCCGCACCATGGGACTTTGCGGTCCGGCGAGTTGGCGCAAGCTGGCAAGGGAAGCGCGCACGCGAACGAGGTCTCCCTGGCTCCAGGCCGCGGTCAGGTCGCGTTCGAGTTCGAGGACCCGCTGGTTATGCCGGGCACGCTGGGCAAAGACCTGCTCGAGCTCTAAGGTGGGGCGGGCAAGGTCCTCGATACCGATCTTCGTGCGCACCGGCGCTGGTGGCGGCGGGGGCGTAGCCGGGCGCAGTTCCACGGGTGGGGCTGCGGGTTGTGGGGAGGGGGCAGGCGGAGCCGGCGTCTCGGTGGACGGCACCGGCTCGATGGCGCGGGCGGCCTGCAGGCGCGGACCTAAGCGTTCCACCTCTCCTTGCATCCAGACGACGAGCCCCCAGCCCGCACCGATGCAAGCCCCTAGGATACCGAGGCCCACGGCCAGGCGGCGCAGAACCTTGATGGGGATAAGCCGCGCCCGGCGCTGGATGGCCGCCACTGGCGGGGGGGCGATTGGCTCAGCGGTCTTTTTGAGGCTGTCGTAGATGAGGCTCATGGGGCCACCCGGATGTGCATGACCACAACGAGTTCACGGGTCGCTTCGCTGTCTGCGCGGCGACCAAAGAGCCAGCCAAGGCCTGGGATCTCGGCCAGGGTCGGTACCCCGCGGTCCCCTTTGGTACTCTCGCGGGAGATGAGCCCACCGAGGATGATGGTATCCCCGTGGCGTGCCCGCACATTGGTGCTCACGTTGCGCACGTCCACCTTGGGCAAGGTAACCTCGGACTGGTCCACAAAGGTGGCGCGGTTGGTGAGGTCCACTTTGCTTGTGATGGGGAAGATCTCCAGGTCCACGCTGCCGTCTTCGCGCAAAAAGGGGACAACGCCGAGCATGACACCCTCGAAGGCCGAGGCCGTTTGCGTGCTGATAGTCACTCCGGTCTCGTCGCGGGTGCTCGTGAGCTCGCGGATGTAGTTCATGGTGGTGCCCGAGGTCACCAGGGCCGGCAGGCCGTGGCGGGCGCGCACATGGGGGTTGGAGATGAGCTTGACCCCGCCGAAGGTCTTCAGGGCATCCACGGTGGCGCTCATGATGAAGTCATAGGCATCGTCCGTGGTGGGGGCGAGGCTTCCGGGAAAAACGATGGGGCCGCCGACGTTGGCATAGCCGCTCTGCGCCCGGCCACCCTCGTTGCTTGAACCAAGGCCGAGTTCAAAGACCCGCTCGCCAAAGACCCGGCGCTGGACGAAGTTCCAATCCACTCCCAGGTTGAAGCCTTCCGAGAGGGTGACCTCGAGGATTTGGGCATCGATGACCACCATGCGGCCGAGCTTGCGCTCCAGACGCTCGAGGAGACGGGCAACGGCCTCCATGCGCCGGGGCGTTGTCTGGACGTAGAGGGTCCCGGCCACCGGGTCGAGGGTAAAGGTCCCCTGGGCCCCTTCGGGGCCAGCGAGCAGGGTGCGCAGGTTGGCGGCGAGTAGGCCGTAGAGGGAGCCCTCTTCCGCGCCGCGGTTGAGGGACGATTCCACTTCAAACGCCGAGCGGAGGTTGTTGGTCGAGGCCTCGGCGCTTGCCGAGCCGAAGATATCGCCGCCGGTGGCGATATTCACCGCCGTGCGGGTGTTCATGAACTCGAGCTGGAAGACCCGTTCGGTGAAGCGCTGGACGACGAGGGTATTACCCCGGGTCTCCCAGTGGACGTCAAAAGCGCCAAGAAGGCTGGCGACGACGTCGTGGCTCACGGCGTTTTCAAAGCTCACGGTGACGCGGTTATCAAGGCTAAGGTTCGGGTCAATGACAAGGTCCATGCCGGCGTTGCGCACGATGACGTAGAGGACGTCGGCCAGGGGCTCGGCACGTACCGAGATGGTGATGCGCGTCTCTTCGAGGGGATTATAGCGCGGAGGGCTAAGGTCCACGGGGGGCGGCGGGGCCGGGGTGCGCTCTTCGAGGAGCCGTTCTTCGTTGTGCCGTGTTTGACGGCTGATGCGCTGCTCGTCCGCGAGGGCTTTTTGGATCTGGGAGTAGCCGGCCCCTGGGGCAAGGCGGTCGCGCTGCAGGGGAGCGGCGCAAGCAGAGAGGAGCACGAAAAGGAGGATAAGGCTACCGCGCATGGGGAAGGGCCTCCAATTGGCGAAGGAGCTGTAGGGCTTGTTGGGTGTCGATGGTGGCGTTTCGTCCCGCGGTGCGGGTGGCGTTGACCGCTGCTGCCGGGGCCTCGAGGGTGGCGTTGGCAAAGGCCGGCGGCTCGCTCGCTGCCCGCTCGAGGCGCACGGAAAGGGGGGGGATCCAGGGCACCAGCTCAAGACTGCCAGCAGCTTCGAGCAGGACCCCCTGGGGGGAGATGGTATGGACCCGACGGCCGTCGGGCAAGGAGTCGCCGGAGCGGAAGACCCGGCCATCGATGAGCGCTAGGCGCTCGGCCCCCTGGGGTACGATGAGGGTGAGCCGCGTGGCGGTGCGGCCAGCGGTGGTCTGCGGGGAGATGAGCGAGGTCTCCAAGCGGTCCAGGGCCGCCTGGCTTGGGCCCTGCCCCAGGGCGGCAAGGACCTGGGCGATGGCCGTGCGCCGCGCGGGGTCCGGTACGGTGGGCGGGGTCATGTCCGGCACCTCGGGGGCGATGCGCGCGGCCTGCTCCAGGATGCCGGGCACGTAGAGGGCAGCGGCACCGGCCACGGTAAGAAGTGTCCCTCCGAGGAGGCACAAGCGCAGGAGCACGGCGCGCAGGGCAGGGTGCATGGTCACTCTCCAAAGGTCCGAGCGAGGCTCAGGGTGAAGGCATTGCCATCGAGGTCAAAGCGCAGGTCCGCGGCAGCCACGGTGTAGCCTGCAGTGGTGAGATCGCGCTGGAAGGCGTCGAACACCGCCTGGGCCTGGGTCATGGGGAGTTCGAGACCGCCGGTGAGCTGGAGGCGCAGCTCGAGGCCCTCGTAGTCTATCTCGAGGTTGGTGATGCGGCAGGAGGCCGGTTTGATGCGGGCCAGCTCGTTCCACACTGCGGCCAGGGGCGGGGCGGTTTCGGCACGCAGGATGGCTTGGGCCGTGGCAAAGGCCCCGTCGGCCTGACGGCTCAGGTCTTCGGGAAAGTCCACCTCGGCTTTGGTCTGAGCGAGGGTGTTGAGGAGTTCGGCCTTGCGCCTGGCCAGGAGTTCGGCCTGTTGGGCGAGGGTGGCGGCGGTCTCCTGGAGGAAAAAACCACCTGCGCCAAGGAAGAGCCCAAGGAGGATCGCGGCGGCCCAGGCGAGGGGTTCCCACGGGCGCAGGGTTGCGGCCAGGCGATCGAGGGGTGGGGTGAGGCTGGTGTGGTGCTGGAGGTGGTCGATGGCAAGCGGAAGGGCCGAGTAGTGGGTTGTGCCTTTCTCGTCCACCAGGGCGCATACGGGTAGGGCCAGCGCGCCGTCGAGGGGGACCTCCCGGGTGGGGGTGAGCCCCGCGATCCACAGGACGGACTCTAGTTCGAAACCTGCATCCCGAGCGGCGAGGTCCATGTCCGAGCGTAGGGCGCGCACCGCGGTCTCCCAGGCCGGCCCAGCGTCTTCGGCGAGCATCTGCCGTCGGCCCCAGAGGATATGGCCGTCGCGCACGACCATGGCAGTGATCGTCCCCGGTAATTGGATCAGGCCGCCCACAGTGCCCTGGTGGCGGCGCAAAAGGGCATAGAGGATGGTGCTCGTATCATGAAGGAGGAGACCGTGGGCCGAACGTTGGTGGAGCCGCAGCAGACGTGTTTCTTCGACAGTCGAGAGGAGATGAAAGCCGAGGAGGGTTTGGTTGGGACCAAGGCGCTTTCGCGTCAGGGGGCGCAGGGTGGTGGTGTCGTCCACCTCACCGCCCCGGGCGAGCATGCGTCGGGCAAGGAGGGGGGCGTATTTGGGTGGAGCATCCACCCGCACCGCACCCGGTCCCAGGGTGTCACGGGTATCGGTGAGCCACAGCCGCCAGCGATCCATGCCTTCATGGTCTTGCAGGGGGAGAAGTTCTCCGCCGCGGATGAGGAAGCGGCCGGCGGTGCTGTCCAGGACCAAACTTGTCCGGGTCGGGGCTGGGGCGACGGGGATGTGGGGATGCACCGGGGGGGGTGGAGCGCTGGGGGGCTCTGGTGCAGGTGGGGCCGCGGCTGTTGGGGGTGGGAGCGGGGGCTCTTCATGCGGGGCTGCAGACCCTGGGGTTGCTGGTGCCGAGGGTTCTTGAGGCGTGGTTTCGAGAGTCGATTCCCGTGCTGTGCTGGGAGACCACAAGTCGTGTGCAGGTGGTGTGGCCGGCGCTGCTTCCTTGGTGGGCACGGCCGATTGCTCTGGGGAGGGTGGGGTCCAGGGGCCATCCTCGAACGAGGCGTGCGGTACTCCAGGTGCTGCAGGATGTGTGGTTTCGGCCGGGGTGGGGGCGAGTGTCGGCCAGGGGGCGGCGCTTGCTTCCTCGGCAAGGGGGTCCGCGGGAGTGGCGGCAGCGATACGCGGCTCGATCTCCCACGTGATGGGGATCTCAAGGGTCGGGATGTCCTCCGCTGGAGGGGCACCTTGATCCGTAACGGGGAAATTTTCCGCTGCGGCGGTTGCCCCGGGAGCAGCTCCTTGGGCGTCTGGGCGCCGATCGTCTTGTGCCAGATCAGGAGGGGATTCAAGGTCGGGCTCGGGCAGATGCGGCAGGTTGGGAAGGACATGCTCGGGAGAGAGGAAATCGTCGTCCAGGGGCGTAGTTCCCTTCGCTGCCGGGGTGGTGAAGGTCTCCTCTGGGGGGGTGGCTCCTTCGGGGGGAAGGAGCGCTGTGTGCTGCGCCTTGGGGTCTGGGGTGGTCATGGCCGCTGCTCCAGGCTCAGGAATTGGCCCGTGAGTTCCAACTGGTAGCGCTCGGTGGCGTTGTCGTCGGTGCTGACGCGTGCAATTTTCAGGTGGCCGGGGTCAAAGCGGTAGCCGCCTGGACGGGGATGGGCGTTGGAGACGACAAGGAGCAGGGCGGCGGTTTCTTCCCAACTGGTCTCTCGGGCCACGGTGATGGCATAGCGCCGCAACCGGGTAGGATCGAGAGGCGCGGCCTGCGCCAGGAGGTTGCGCCAGGTTTGGATTTCTGGGGCCTGCTGTTTGAGCTCGGCAATGCCCTGGGTGAGGAGGATGGTTTCGCGTTCCGTAGCCGCAGCCCGTGTGCTTTGGAGCAGCGCGGCTTCAAACGATCGGCCGCAAAAGAGCGCCCCTGCCACCAATCCTCCCAGGCCTACAAGGGCCCATATCCCCATGCCAAAACGCATTCTTCCTCCGTTTGCTGGTCTGTCCCAGCGGCTATGTTTTTCCTTATCCTGTTATCCTTATCCTGGAGAGGTCATGCCAAGGGGCATGTCCCCTCCCATGGTTCCTCTGGTGGGTGGTCTTCGGAGAACTGCATCGGGGGGTAGGTGGTTGCGAACTCCACGGGTCTCATCCTCCAAGTTTACTGACCAGTTCGTACACCGGCAAGAGCAGACCCATCATAATGAGGGCAAAGATCCCACCGAGGGAGATCATGATCATCGGCTCTAAGGTCTTGGAGAGGACCTCCACCAGGCCGGCCAGTTTTTGCCGGTAGAGTTCGGCTACATATTCGGCCTGATCGTCCAGTTTGCCGGTCATCTCGCCTACGGCCAGCATGCGGACCGCAAAGGGGTCAAGGGCCTGGTTTTGGCGCAGGGCTTCGGAGAGAATGACGCCGGCTCGAATGGAATTGCACGCCCCCTGCAAGCGGGCCTTGTACACCTCGTTGCCGGTGGAATCGATGACCAGGTTCAGGGAACGCAAGACGCCGATCCCTGCGCCGATGGTGATGCCGAGATACTCAGTGGCGCGGGCAGTGAGGGAGGTATGGAGGATGACGGAGAGCACCGGCAGGCGCAGGGCGAGGGCGCTTAAGGCATAGCGCAAGGGGTAGGAATGGCGGCGTGCCCAGGCAAGGAAAATAGCGATACCGGTAAGGGTGGCGGCGGTGATGAGGAACCAGTTTTTGAACCAGTCGGCAATCGCCATGAGGAGGCGG
>CALKRN010000022.1 GCA_937989665.1 uncultured Desulfomicrobiaceae bacterium
GGGGTGACGGTAGCTGCCGTGCACCGGGAGGGGGCCGATATCCTCTCTCCAGGGGCGGACTGGCGGCTGGCCGCAGGAGATGTCGTGCATTTGGTGGGCGCTGCCGAGTCCATCTGGAATGCCGTGCCCCTCTTTCGGGCATCGCAGAAGTAGGACGTCCGAGAGGGTCTCGTCGTCTTGGGAGGGTTCCGGTTCTTGTTGTTGGCTTGGTCGTCTGCAACCACCGCGGTCTGTACTGCGCCCAGCAGCCCTCGGTCCCCGCATTGGGGGCTCAGTATGTTTGGTCTGCACCAAACGATGGCTTCCAGGAGGTGTCGAAGGGACTGCACTCTGCCTCGGCCACGCCCGTTTCCGCTGCTTGCTAGCGTGTGGTGGCCAAGTGGGCGGTCGAGATTATCGTGGAGAGAGGGCGAGGCTCAAGGCCATCTCGTCCAGGGAGGACTCATGATTTTCATGGAGGTTATTCGGCAGTGGATGGAGAAGGTGGCGTCTTCCCTTAGCGCGGCGGCGAAAAAAACGCCAAAGGCAGGAAAAACTTCCCAGAGCGCTACGACGGGGCGCCAGAAGACGAAGCCCGCAGACAGCAGCAAGCGGGGTGGTGGCCTTCGCGGCTTCGTACTCCTTGCGGCGATGGGGGTGCTCGGCTGGTGGGTGGTGTCGCCAGCTTTGGCGTGGGGCATTGGCCTTGGGGGGGACGCGGCAGCGCTGGCGGCCACGGCACCCGCCCCGACGGGGGCGCAGCTGGAGGCGCTTATCGCCCTTGTCCACCGCAAGCTGCCGGCCAATACCTTTACCCCCGAAGAGATCGCGGTCCTGCCCCTGCGCTCGCCAATCCCTGGCCTGCCCCTCTGGGCAGTCCTCTCCACTGGTCACCTCTATTCGAAATCGCCTTCCCCGGCCAGCCATTTTCTCGCCATGTATTCGTATGGTCCCCAGGGCTGGCGGGAGGTCGCCTGGGTCGATTTCGAGGGCCTCGAGGGGGAGGACTATTTCCCGCCCGAGATTTTGGATGCCGAGTGGGTGCGGCAGGTGGATATCGAGCCGAGTCGGGTTTGGTTGACGGTGGAGGGTGGCGCTGGGGCGCACAGCGGACTTTTTTATGTCTTCAGTTGTGATGGCCAGCAGCTGCGCCTGGAGCTCGCTTGGGGGGCCGATAGCCCGACAGCAGGATTCGTGGAGGACGTCAACGGCGATGGCCGCCCTGACATCGTCCTCGATGGCACGCAGCACTACGTGTTTTGCTATGCCTGTGGGGTGTACTACCCGGCCTTTCGCGTCTTCACTTGGCAGGGGGAAGGCTTGGTGGAGGTAGAGCTCGCCCCCTTGGGGCAAGAGCACGACAAGACCCCTGCCGGCCAGGCGGTGCGCGAGGCCCTGGCCCTGGTCAAGGCCGGACTATGGGGGGAGGCCAGAAAGGAGATAGGGAAGGCGCTCGCCTTGGCGGACTCCCTGCCGCCAAGGGAAGCCCAGCGGCTGCGCTGGATGTGGTTTCTTGTGCGCTTCCACCACCGAGCTCATCTCGAGGCGGTGAGCCAAAGCGAATATCCGCTCCTGAGCCAGGTCTTTGTGGGCGATTTTGACGCGGCGGTGAACAGCATGCGTGCCTATCCTGTGGAAGACATCCTGACTTTTGCGCCGCCCCTCGTCAAAGGCACGGTGGCCGAAGGCTGGGAAGATGCCCTCAGCGAGTATCTCGTAGAAGCCGCAGACAGGGCCTTGGCGCTGCGCCCCAATCTTGCTGCGGCCTATTTTATCCGCGCCTGGGCGCGGCTTTTGGCAGAACCACTTCACCCCCAGATCGCGGCGGACTTGGCCGAGGCCGCTCAGCGGGCGCCCAAGGACCCGCTCTTTGCCGAGGCCCTGGCCTGGTTTTCTCGGGTGCTTGGGCGATAAGCCTATCCCCCGCCAAAGACCCTGCTTTGGTGTGCCAGCACCTGCCCTTCCACGGACCAGGGCCAAACAGGAGCTGCGTACCCCGTGCCGGTCCGCGACACCATCCAAATTGGCCGGTACCTCCGGGGGATCGAACTGCCCCGTGTTGGTCTTTGCGCCGGTCCTTTGGGGTTTTGGGAGTGCGTCCTAGAGGCTTCGTGCCCAGGTCAGGGCCGAGGCTGGGAGGGCAAAATTGAGATCGGGCTGGAGGAGATCAGTGGGGGTGTGCAGAAAGGGGAGATATTCCACGTGAGCGGTTACGGGGCGGATGCGGCCACCTTGGATGCGCGTAAAGAGGCGTTTGCGTGCCGGTGCCAGGGCGGCGAGGGCCACGCCGATGCTGCGGTTGGCTTCAGCCAGGGCCAGGCTAACGGGGTAGAGCGGCTCTCGTGGCAGGGTGGTGGGGGGCTGGGCAGGAAGCGGGCTGAGGCTTGCCTGCTGGGTGAGCAGGACAAAGAGGTCTGGCCGGATCTTGAAGGCCGGGATGCGGAAGAAGAAGGCGCGGGTCTTCATCCACGGCTGGATGACCCGGGGCAGTCCGGTGAGTTCCACCAGGTCCGCCCAGGTCTGCAGGGCAAAGCCCTCGCTGCGGACCTCGATGGTCCAAAAGGGGAGCCAGAGGCTCGTCCCTTCTGGAGGGGAAGGGACAAAATGGGCCAGGCAGGGGACAACGCCGTGCTCGGTTATCTCCCATACGGTCTGGCAATGGTAGCAGAGCTGGACGCGACTTGCGGCCTCGCCGGCAAGCTCGGTGGCGCATTGCGGGCAGATGGCCGGCTGGAAGGCAAGTTGTGGGCTATAGGACTCGGTGGTTGGAGGGAATGGGACAGGGGCGGCGCCAAGGTCATCACCGGAGATCCCATCTATGAGCCGTCCGTCCACAAGTGCCAGGGGCTGGAAGATGAGGGCGGTGGCTTCGGCGAGGCATGCGGTGAGCCGACCCTGGGCATGGGTTTGGGCGCGGCGCAGGGG
>CALKRN010000023.1 GCA_937989665.1 uncultured Desulfomicrobiaceae bacterium
TCGAGGTACAGCCCGGCAAAGAGCCGCTTGGTGCCAGAGAAGGCCTCGGCCAGGGTGTCGAGAAACAGGGATTTACCAAAGCGCCTGGGCCGGGAGAGGAAATAGTAGCTTCCCCCTTCGGCGAGCTTTGCCACAAAAGGGGTTTTATCCACGTAATAGTAGTCTTCTTCGCGGATCTTGGCAAAGGTCTGGATGCCGATGGGGAGTTTGCGGGGCATGACATCCTCCTTATACGAGAACTTCCCTCCTGTCTGGCAGGGAGAGCACATACCCACAACACATCTCCGGCCTTAGCCTCTTGGCTTCAACGCGTCAAAGACCGCTCCCAGAAGGGATATTTCTGCCCCGACCATCTCTTTTTCTCAAAAATAAAAGGCCGGACATGCCGGCCATGAGGAGAAGAACCCAGGGATGGGCTAACCGCCCAAATAAGCGTGCACCACCCGGTCATCGGCGAGCAGCGCCTCGCCCGTACCTTGCAGCGTAATACGGCCTGTTTCCAATACATAGGCATAATGAGCAATTGTAAGTGCTGCATAGGCATTCTGTTCTACCAACAGGACACTACAGCCTTCGGCATTGATGCGCTGAATAATAGCAAAAACGTCCTTCACAAGGAGGGGAGCCAAGCCAAGACTGGGTTCATCGAGCATAAGGACCCGTGGCCGACTCATGAGCGCCCGCCCTACGGCGAGCATCTGCTGCTCGCCACCAGACAACGTGCCGCCTTTTTGGGCACTGCGCTCCCGCAGCCGCGGGAAGAGATCGAAGACCCACTCCATGTCGCGAGCGATACCAGCGCGATCCCTGCGGCTATAGGCCCCCAACAGGAGGTTCTCATGCACCGTCAGATGGGGAAAAATCCGCCGTCCTTCTGGGGAAAGGGCAATGCCACGGCGTACAATGGCCGCAGGGTCAAGGCCGCTCATCTCCTCACCTTCATAGACAATGGACCCTGTCTTCGACTTAACAAGTCCAGCAATGGCGCGCAGCATGCTGCTCTTCCCCGCCCCATTGGCGCCAATGAGCGTAACGATCTTGCCCGCTGGTGCCTCAAGGGAAACTCCCTGCAGGGCATGAATGCCGCCGTAGTGAACGTGAAGGTCCGTGATGCTAAGCATGGGCGAGGGCCTCCTCACCAAGATAGGCCTCGATAACCTTGGGGTTTGCCTGAATCGCTGCCGGCGAGCCCTCGGCGATGGTGACCCCGTAGTCGAGGACAGCGATATGCTCACACACCCCCATGACCACTTTCATGTCATGTTCAATGAGCAGGATGGTGAGGTCAAAGTCGTCGCGGATGCGACGAATGAACGCCATAAGTTCCTGCGACTCCTGTGGGTTCATGCCTGCAGCGGGTTCGTCGAGCAGCAAGAAACGCGGTCCAGTGGCCAAGGCACGAGCGATCTCAAGGCGGCGCTGAGCGCCATACGGCAAGCTGCTTGCCTTTTCTGCCGCCATATCCGTCAAACCAACTGCAGCCAGGAGTTCCATGGCTCGGGTTCGCTGCGTCTCCTGCTCGCGCAGCGCCGCTGGCCAGAACACAACCGACTGCCACCACGAGGTCTTCTGTCGCACATACATCCCCACCAGGACGTTTTCGAGGGCCGTGGCGTTCCCAAAGAGCCGGATATTCTGAAAAGTTCGAGCGATACCTGCACGACACACCAAATGAGGCGGCAACCCGGTAATATCCTGGCCATCGAGAACGACCTGTCCACTCGTGGGACGATAAAACCCGGTGATCATGTTAAAACAGGTCGTCTTCCCCGCCCCATTGGGGCCGATGAGGCCAACAATGGCGCCCTTGGGAATAGCGAGGGAAAATTCGCTCACCGCCACCAGGCCACCAAAACGCATGGTGAGGTCACGGGCCTCCACGAGGGCCTTCATGCCGTCCTCCCACGCCGCACCCAAGCGGCCATGCGCTCCCAAGTTATTTCCCGTGTCCCCATGAGGCCTTCGCGACGGAAAAGGATGACCGCAATGAGGAGGAGAGAAAAGACGACCATGCGCATCCCCGGAATCCCGGGAAGCGTCAAATTGCCCACGGTGATGGGGTTTTCCACAAAGCGCAACCACTCCAAAATCATCGTGACCGCAGCCCCGGCAATAACAGAGCCCGTCACCGAGCCCAGTCCGCCCATGACCACCATCATGAGCACATTGAAGGTCATGGTGAAGAGGAACATTTTAGGGTCGATGGTCGTCAACAGGCTGGCCAAGAGGCCACCACCGACCCCAGCAAAAAACGCCCCCAAGGTGAAGGACAACAGTTTGAGACGGAAGGCGTCCACGCCCATGGCCCGGGCAGCGATCTCGTCATCCCGAATGGCCTTGAGGCACTGCCCGGTGGTGCTCCCCAAAAGCCGCACCACTATAAGGAGTCCAAGCAAACACCACCCATAGTTCCACCACAGATCGGCATAGGCCGGTATACCCTTAAACCCCAAGGCGCCATTGGTGATACGCGGCAAGTTGTTGGCAAGTACGCGCACAATCTCGGCAAACCCCAAAGTGGCGATACCGAGATAATCGTCTCCTAGACGCAGCAAGGGAATACCCACCAGGAGCGCCGCAGCCCCTGCCGCGAGCCCTCCCGCAGCCACCGCCAGCAAAAACGGCGCATGAGCGGCCTCAATCCATGGATAGGCAGGCTCCAAGAGAAAGAGCGTCGCCTTTTGATCGGGCGTAAGGATCAAAAGGGCACACACGTACGCACCAATGGCCATAAACCCCGCATGCCCGAGGCTAAACATCCCTGTAAAACCGTAGATGAGATTGAGGGAAAGGGCGAGGAGGATATTGATGGCCACGAGATTGAGAATCTGGATGGAATAGCCGTCAAGAAAACGCTCGGCCAGGGCCAAAAGAATGCCCAGACAACCCACCACGCCACAGTTGAGGATAATGTGCAAAGAACGATTCATACCTTCTCCTCGGAACGCGCCCCCAAAAGCCCCGTGGGTTTCACAAGGAGCACGACAATAAGGAGCACAAAGGCAAAGGCGTCCCGATACCCGGCAAGGTCTGGAAAAAAGGCCACAATGAGGATCTCGAGAAAACCGAGGATCACCCCACCAATGACTGCCCCAGGGATAGATCCAATGCCGCCAAATACCGCGGCAATGAAGGCCTTGAACCCCGGGATAACCCCCATCACCGGCTGGAGTTGGGGATAGCGCAAGGCCCACATGATACCGCTTGCCGCGGCCAAGGCCGAGCCGAGACCAAAGGTCAGGGCGATGACCTGATTGACGGGGACACCCATCAGGGCACTCGTCTCGATGTCCTTACTAATGGCGCGCATGCCGAGACCCGGCTTGGTATGATACACAACGTACACCAGACCAAGCATGAGGAGCACGGAGAAAATCGGCACGAACAACGTCAGCGGCAAGACCCGCACCCCTCCCACCAGCAGGGGGTCTTCAAGCCACTGGGGGCGGTACACCTCTCGAGGGATGGCCTTAAAAAGGACAATGGCCACATTCTGGAGAAAAAAGGAAACACCGATGGCGCTAATGAGGGCGGAAATGCGCGGGGCATCCCGCAGCGGGCGGTAAGCCACCCGATCCACGAGTACCCCCACAAGGGCAACCGCCACAACGGCCCCGAACAAGGCCAGGGGCCACGGCAGATGGAAAAGGGTCACCCCCCAAAACACGAAATATGCCCCCAACATAAAGATTTCGCTGTGGGCAAAGTTAATCAGGCGCAAAATCCCATACACCATGGTGTACCCAATGGCGATGAGGGCATAGAGGCTGCCGAGGGTCAGGCCATTGAGCAGGTGTTGGAGCAAGATCTCGATCGTCATCCCAACTCCTCACCCCACCGGGGAGGTTGCCCTCCCCGGCAGCGCTGGATAGGTTAGAGTTCGGGCTGGATACTGCCCACGTAGGTCTTTTTGCCGTCCTTGATGAGGACAATGCCCACCGGCTTTTCGGCATCATGGGTCTCGTTGATGGTAGTCAGGCCGGTCACGCCCACAAATCCCTTGGTTTCGGCCAAGGCCGCGCTGATCTTGGCCGGTTCGGCAGCGCCTGCCCGTTTGATGGCATCGATGATAATCATGTAAGCATCATACCCCAAGGCAGCGTTGACATTGGGGTCCTTGTCGGGATGGGCCTTCTTCCAATTGTCCGTGAACTTGCGCGCCACGGGATTCATCTCCGGCATGGAAGGGTCATACGGGAAGGTCGTGTGCATAAAGCCTTCCACCGCTGCCCCACCGATCTTGACAATCTCAGGGTTATCCATGGCGTCACCGCCCATAATCTTGAAGGTGGCCCCCAACTCTTTGGCCTGCTTCATGATGATGGCGCCCTCTGCAAAATATGACGGAATAAAAAGGACGTCTGGCTTCTTGGAGATGATCTGCTGCAACTGCGCGGTGAAATCCTGATCTCCAGATTGGTAGTTGAGGGTTGCCACGACCTCGCCCCCAAGCTTCGTGAACGAACGCTTGAAGAAGCTCGCCAAGCCCACGGAATAGTCATTGGCCACGTCTACGAGTACCGCCGCCTTCTTGAGGCCCAAATTCTTTACCGCATAAGTGGCCGCCCCTGCCCCCTGGAAGGGGTCGATAAAGCACACCCGAAAGATGTGCTTTTTCCCCTGGGTGACCAAGGGATTGGTACAGCTCGTGCCCACCTGGGGGATGCCGGCCTTCTCCGCCACCTCACCGCCGGCCATGGCCAAGGAAGACCCATAGGTGCCAATAATGGCATGGACCCGCTCTTTGTCGATAAGCCGCTTCACCGCATTGGCGGCTTCCACCTTGTCGGACTTGTTGTCCACGACGACAATTTCGACTTTTTTGCCCAGGACCTCGCCCACTTCAGCATGGGCCATCTGCACTCCTTCCAACTCCAGCTGACCGCCAAAGGCGTTCTGGCCGGTGAGTGGCAGATAAACGCCAATGCGCACCGTGTCGGCAGCCCATGCTGGGGTGAGACTGCCCAGCACAACCAACACCATAGCCATCCAAAGTGCTCGTTGCATACGTTCTTCTCCCGTAGAGATGGTTAGGAACCTCGACCCCAAAGGGCCTGCCTCTATCCGACCCGGAGTGCTCCGGGGCCTCTCCATTATCGATTGTCGATTTTTTCAATAAAATTGCCCCACTGGCAAAGTGGGGCGGGGCTAAAGGAAAACAACTTAGCCGTCAATAGTTCAAAACAGCGCAAAATATACAGCAAACACAATGAGAATCAGCGAAACATTCAGGACGTTTCCGTCTCATCGCCGTCTCCAGCCGCAAACTCTGCCGCCAGCATGCGGCCATAGCGGTCTTCTAGGCGCACAATGTCGTCCTCACCGAGATAGGATCCCACTTGAACCTCGATGAGTTCCAGTGGGATTCGCCCCGGGTTTTCCAAACGGTGGACTGTCCCCAATGGGATGTAAATGGACTCGTTTTCCTGCAAAAGGACCTGTTCCGTGCCACGGGTAACCACGGCCGTCCCTCGGACCACCACCCAATGTTCCGCCCGATGGTAGTGCTTTTGCAGGGAAAGGACTTGACCTGGGAGAACGGTAATCCGCTTCACCTGGTACCGGGTTCCGGCATCAATGGCCTCATAATTTCCCCAGGGACGGAAGACTTTGCGGTGGCTCACTGCCTCTGGTCGAGCTCGCTCCTTGAGGGCGTCCACGAGTTTCTTGACCTCTTGGACCCGATGGCGAGGGGAGACGAGCACGGCATCGGCGGTTTCCACGACGATATGATCGGCCAAGCCCACTGCGGCCACAAGGCGGGATTCGGCATGGACAAAAGAGTCGCACACCTCAGCGAGGAGCACGTCCCCGTGGACCACATTGCCGTGCGGGTCTTTGGCCCCAGCCTCCCACAAGGCATCCCACGAACCAAGATCACTCCATCCCGTGGCAAGAGGCAAGACCGCCGCCCGGTCCGTGCGCTCCATGACGGCATAGTCGAGAGAGATATCGGGGTTCTGCGCAAAGGGCTCCTTTTCCAGGCGCAAGAAATCGAGATCCTGACAGCTCGTTCCCAGGGCAGCACGGCAAGCGGCTATAATCTCTGGAACAAAACGCTCCATCTCCGCCAAGAGGACGTCCGCGCGCAAAAGAAACATCCCGGCGTTCCACCAGTACGCGCCGCTCTCCACGTACTGCTGCGCGGTGGCGAGGTCAGGTTTTTCCACAAAACGCTCCACTCGGAAGCCGCCCTCGGGCAAGGCCGAACCGCGCTGGATATAGCCATAGCCGGTTTCCGGGCGGGTGGGCGGCACGCCGAAAGTCACCAGATACCCGGCGCAGGCAAGGGCCAGCCCTTGGCGTACACTCTCCTGAAAGGCATGGGGGTCCTCGACCGCATGATCTGCAGGCAAGACCAAAAGCACGGCCTCTGGGTCCTGGCAGCTCGCCACCAAGGCCGCCACCGCCGCAGCTGGGGCGGTATTGCGGGCCACTGGTTCGAGGACAATACGCGCCAAGGCCCCTAGCTGACGAAGCTGATCGGCCACGATGAAGCGGTGCTCCTCGTTGCACAGGACAAGGGTCATGGCAGACTCAAGCCCCGCCAAACGTTTCCAAGTCGCCTGGAGAAGGGTTTCGCGAGGATGAACCAGGGCTAACAGCTGTTTGGGATAAAGCTGGCGGGAAAGCGGCCAAAGCCGCGTACCCGAACCACCCGCAAGAAGAACAGGGACCAACGTCATTCCACGCCTCCACATGATTATTGTCCAACGGCCTCGAGAGAATCCACGCAACACCCTCCCACTGCTACGGCGACGGCCTCCCCAGCCCCGCCCATCCTTTTGGAGGTTCTTGCAGCGACAGCGCGGCCACCCGCCACCCCATTTTTCAGGCCCGCGCAACAAAAGGATGCCCCCTGCCTGCCCCCTTTGCCTCAACCCACCTCTCGAGGATAAAACAAAAAGGCTCCACCACCCTTGCCCCTACCTTGGCCCGAAGGTCCCTCCCTCCAGAACCCTGGGAAGAGCCACGCATCATCCCCTTGCTGGCGTGGCTGTCCTGCTACGTCAAATCGCCATGGTGCGTCCAGCTCAAGGGGCGCTCATGGGTTCGGTTGCGGTGGAATAAGCACCAAGCCCCGGCTAGTCTTATACCCGCCCAGCCGCAGCCTCTGTTTCCCCGCACGCTAAGGCCTTGCGCTCAACCACGACCCGGGGGAAGTTGCAGAAAAAATGTCCTTGTCGGCCACGTCAAAAGCGGTATATGAGAGAAGATAATTTCTTCCGTCCAATGCCGTTTGGCTGGAACGAGCCGGAAAGGATAGCGGCAAAGCAAAGGATATTTGCATCTTCCCACCCGCTGGAGAGCCACCAATGACCCCAACATCAGCTGACCCCACTATTCGACAACTCCAGGAACTTTTTGATCGTGTCCCCCACACGATCCCGGTGCATGTCTTCGTGGACCCTGTGCGGTCTCCAGAAAACACCCGCCTGGCCGACGATTTTATGGCCACAGTCACGGGTATCACCCCCAAGATCGTCTTCCATCGCCACGAAGGCATAGACGATACGGCCCGCCGCCTGGGCATTGACCGCACCCCAGCCTTGGCGATTGCCCCAGAACGCGCCCATATCCGCTACTTTGGCCTTCCCCTTGGCGAGGAAAGCCGTACCTTCATCGAAGTGGCCTTACTCCTGGGGGCCGGTAAAGACGGCCTCTCTGCCCAATCGCGCAAGATTCTGGATCGTATCCCAGGCCCCAAACGAATACGGGTTTTCGTCAGCCTGACATGCCCTTACTGCCCCCAACAGGCCCTTCATGCCCTCCGCGCGGCCATCGCCGCCCCGGATCGCATCCACACCGAGATCATCGATATCCAATGGAATCAGGACCTCGCCGAACGCTATGGCGCCTACAGTGTGCCGCAAACCTACGCCGACGAGGCCCTCATTGGCCAGGGTGCCCAGGCCGAGGAACTCTTTTTTGCCTCCCTGGAGGCAGGGGCCCCACAGCAGATCTTCATTCCCGAAAGTGATGCCGAAGAGGTGCGCACAGACCTTGTCATCGTCGGTGCTGGGCCAGCAGGTTTGACCGCGGGCATTTATGCCGCCCGCAGCGGCCTCACCACGGCCATTATCGAGCGTGGCCCCCTGGGTGGTCAGGTGGCGACCACGCCGGTGGTGGAAAACTACCCGGGCCTCTCCCGGGTGCCCGGCAAGACCCTCGTGGACATCATGGTCGCCCATGCCTTGGAATATGTCCCCATCTTCCCCCATGAGGAAGTCCTCGCCATCGCGGCTGGATCGCCGTGGACTGTCCGCACCACCCGCCGCCGCTTCTTCACCCGGGCCGTGCTCCTCGCCACGGGCGCTCGCTACCGCCGGCTCGATGTCCCGGGTGAGACCCGCCTCGCTGGCCGAGGTGTCAGCTATTGCAGCACCTGTGATGGCCCCCTCTACCAGGGCAAACGGGCCATTGTCGTGGGCGGGGGCAACTCTGCCGTCACCGAGGCCCTCCATTTGAAGCACATCGGTGTGGACGTGACCCTCGTCCACCGCCGTGACCGACTTCGGGCCCACGACCACCTGGTGCGAGCCTTGGAACACGAAGCCATCCCCGTGCGCTGGAACAGTCAGGTAGTGGAAATCCTTGGCCAGGAGAAGGTAACGGGCGTTGTCCTCGCCGACACCGGCACCAATGCCACGAGCCAAGTGGCCTCCGATGCCGTATTTATTGCCGTTGGCTACGACCCCGAAACCACCCTCGCCCGCCAGCTCGGTCTGCGTTTGGACGACAACGGCTTCATCGCCCATGACGGGGCCCAGCGCACGAGTCTGCCGGGCATTTATGTGGCCGGCGATGTCGCCGGCGGCTTCCGGCAGATCGTAACAGCCACGGGCGCCGGTGCCGCCGCGGCCCTCACCATTGCCCAAGACCTCACGACAGCCATGCCCACAGAACACTGAAAGGCCGTCCTTCCTCCCCATCCTCCTTGCTCAGGCCAACACCGAGGCCAAAAGGCAGCGGCGTTGGGGAGCGGACACGGCCAAAAACCGGTAACCGATGTTGCATCGCGACCAGGCAGGCCAAAGGGCAGCGGTGCCGGTGCAACGGGAAGGACAGCAAGCGCAGGCAAGACCCTGTGCCCTCCACGTCAAGGCAATGACCAGAGAAAAAAAGGAGTGCGTCTTCTTGGCCCCACAAATACCTCCCACCGCCTCATTGAGGGGTGCAGAGAACAAAAAAAACCGGCCTCAAAAAGTCCATTTGTTGTCGAAATGCCCAAGAACGGCTAGCAAGACAAGAAGTTGTCCCCCAGTTTTCCCCTGGAGATACCCATGCCTCCCAAAATCCGCGCTGGCTACCCGGTCCCTTTTCTCTACCATGGCACCCACAAGGTCGGCATAGCCGTGGATTCGAGCCTGGTGGCAGAAGGCATGGTGCGTGTCGTGTACCTCACCTCCGCCTTCAAGGCGCATCTCGCGTGGCTGCGCTGGCAGGACAATACCTGGGTTTGGGCCGAGCCGACGCACGACGGCCCCAGTGCCGAAGACAACCCGCTTCTCGAGCCATTTGTCATCACCGTTAAAAATGGCCGCTACGGCTGAGGGAAGTCCGTGGGCAAAAGACAGAATACGGTACGCGGCACCGCTCCACAAGAACGCTCGCCTATGGGAAGGAAAACGTCGTACCCACCTCGTGGCTTTGCCCGAAGGGCGGTTGCGAAAATGACGTGCAGACCGTTCGCAAGACCGAGCGCACCATGGTCACCGCGCCAAAAGCGTTCGCGCGCAGCACGATGGAAAAATCCTTGCCAACCCCTTGACCTTGCCCTAAGAGCGCCTTCGCTTTCGGGATGTGGCTCAGTTTGGTAGAGCGCTGCGTTCGGGACGCAGAGATCGCGCGTTCGAGTCGCGCCATCCCGACCAGAAATACCCAAGGGCTTGGGATCGCTCCCGAGCCTTTTTAGTTTGGACCATCTGCTCTTTGGCCTTAAGAGAACACCGTCCCATGCTCTCCCCAGCCTGGACTGCCATCGGCCCGACGCTTTCCTACCGTGTAGCGCGAGAACTCTGCATCGCCCTTGCCGCGCAAGGCATCCCGTATCGGCTGCTGCGTACCAACGGCGGCTATCGGATCCTTGTCCCCCACCACCAGGTCCCAGCTGCGCAGGCCGAACTTGCCGCCAGCCTTGAAGAGACACGCAAGCCCTCCCTCGCCCCTCCCCCCGCGCCGGCATCAGGGCACACATTGCTGGTGCTGGCGTGGTTGCCGATCCTCTTCCTTGGCGGCTTTGGTCTCATGACAAGCGGTCTTCTTGTAGGTCCGGGCCATGGGCGCTCGGCCTGGATCGCCGCTGGCAGCGCCAATGCCACGGCCATCTGCAGCGGCGAACTCTGGCGGGTCATAACCGCCCTCACCCTCCATGCCGACGGTGCCCATCTGGCCACCAACCTCCTCGCCGGAGGACTCTTTACCTCCATTGCCGCCCAGCGCTGGGGTGCGGGGCTCACCTGGTTCGCCACCCTCACCGCAGCCAGTCTCGCCAATCTCCTCGTGGCCTGGACCTTCGGGCCAGGGCACGATTCCATCGGTTTTTCCACCGCTGTGTTCGCGGCCATTGGCCTTACAGCCTGGAGACGCCCCCTGCCGCCCCGCACCACCGTGGCCCTTGGCCTCGCCTTCCTCGCCCTCCTTGGCATGGAAGGCGAGCAAACCGACCTCGGCGCCCACGTGGCCGGACTTGCAACCGGACTCGGAGCAGGGGCCTTGCTTCGGCACCTGCCCGCTCCCGGGCCAATGGCCAACGCCACACTCCTCCTTGGCGCCACAGGCCTGCCGCTTTTCGCCTGGGCGCTTGCCCTACGCTAGCGCAAGTACTTCAGGAACTCGCTCTCCGGGGTGAGGACCAGCTGGGTGCTGTTGGTCAAACTGCTGCGATAGGCCTCAAGGGATCGCCACAGCTCATAGAATTTGGCGTCCTGAGAAAAAGCCCCGGCATAGATGGCGGTGGCTTGAGCATCACCCTCGCCGCGCAACTGCGCCGCCTTGCGATTGGCCTCGGCCAACATGATGGCCCGCTCCCGATCCGCCCGAGAGGTGATCTTGGCGGCCTCCTCACGCCCCTCTGAACGATACTGCTTTGCCTGACGCTCCCGCTCGGCCTGCATGCGCCCGTAAATGGCCTTCTGGTTTTCTGCAGGCAGATCCGTACGTTTGATGCGCACGTCCACCACCGAGATCCCAAGTTCCCGAAGCCGCTCATCCGCTGCCCGGCGCACCTCTTCCATGATGGCGGCCCGCTCCACCGCCACGACCTCGGTGAGCAAATACCGCCCCAGGACCTCGCGCACCTGGGAGTACACAATGTCATCGATGCGGGCCAAGGCCCCAGGAATCGTGCGCACCGAACGGTAGAAACGCAGCGGGTCCTCGATGCGCCAACGCGAATAGTTATCCACCACGAGGTTCTTCTTGTCCCGGGTGAGCACCTCAGCCGGTGGGGCGTCGTACTCCAGCACCCGTGCGTCCACATACTCCACTTTCTGGATAAAGGGCAGTTTGAAATGGAGTCCGGGCGTTCGCGCCACCTCACCCACCGGCCGCCCCAATTCAAGGACCAGGGCGCGCTGCGTCTCATCCACAATATAAACACAATCCCACGCCACGACGAGCACCATAACCGCGGCCACCAGCGCAATTTGCAACCGCATCACCGAGCACCTCCTTGGGTCAGCGGCAGCCACGGCACCGCCCTTCCCAGGGCCTGGCCATCCACCACCATCTTGTTCACCCCGCTACTGGAAAAAATTTCCTCCATGGTCTCAATAAGAAGCCGCCGCCGGGTAATATCTTCGGCCTTGCGGTATTCGGCGAGCACAGCAGCAAAACGGGCCGTCTCTCCTTGAGCCTTTCGGATCGTCGCTTCGCGGTAGGCCTCGGCCTCGTTGATGATCCGGGCCACCTCGCCACGGGTGCGCGGCAACAGGTCATTTTCATAGGCCTCAGCCTCGTTGATGAAACGGCTCTTGTCCTCCTTGGCTGAAGCCACATCTTTGAAGGCATCAATGACCTGCCGCGGGGGATGAACATCTTGAAGCTGGACTGTCACGACTCGAATACCGCTTTCATATGCGTCGAGGATACGTTGCATAAGGGCTCGAGTATCGTTTTGGATGGACAGCTTGCCATCTGTAAGGGCAGCATCGATCTTGTTATAGCCAATCACCTCACGCATGGCTGCCTCAGCAGCGTCTTTGACCGTCTTTTCCGGATTCGCAATACGAAAGAGATATTTCTGGGCATCGGCAATTTGATACTGCACGATGAACTGCACATCGACGATGTTCTCATCACCGGTAAGCATAAGGGATTCTTCCGGCACAAGGCGGATCTGTGCCCCGCCCTGAGTGACGAAGGCCGTGCTGCCACGAAAACCGATCTCGACCCGTTGGATCTTCGTGACTTTCGGTGTCTGCACTGTTTCGATGGGATAAGGCAAATGGTAGTGAGGACCAGGCTCTGTCGTACGGTCGTAGGCACCAAAGCGCTGGACCACCCCCACTTCGTCCGGCTCTACGATATAGATGCCACTGCCAAGCCATAAGGCGATCACGATCAGTACGAGCCAGCGCAGGGATGGGGGACGACGATTAGCCCATTCCTTGACGCGCTGGGTGAAATCCCCCAAATCCGGACCTGGCGTCGCACCGAACGATCGGTGCCGGCGCTGCTGGAGTTTTTCCCAATCCCATGTCATATTGTGTCCATCTCCTTTATTTCTTTCGCCATTCTAGCCTTTGTCCCAAGGAGACCCTATGCACTTCCTGCGTGTCTCTGGAACCACCCCATTAGAAAAATTCCTCCGTTTTGCGGGGCTGATGGGCGTCTTTGTGCTCGTTGGCTATCTCTTCTGGACCAACAACCAGCGCTCCATCCAATTTGTCGAAGATCAAGGCGTGATTTGGGACCAAACCAAAACCCTCTCCCCGGAACGCCGTGAGGCCCTCATGCGCTTTGCCCGGGTCATGAAAAACACCCATGGTCTGACTGTGCGCATCCGCATCACCACCGAGGCCATCCACCTCCCTACCATGGACTCCAAAACGCTCATGATCGCCCTCTGTCCTCCCCGACGCGAAGCGCGCGTCCTCTTTCCTCCGCTTTTGCGCCATGCCCTTGGCCCGGGCCTTGAGGCCGAATTGGAGGGCCCGGTCATGCTCCCCTATTGGGAGGGCGATCGCTGGCAAGAAGGCTTGGGGCACATCGTCCTCACCATCACCGAGCGCGTGGAGAGGCTAGGACACCGTGAGTGAAGTCCTGCTCGTGACTGACGGCGCCAGTCTTGGCAACCCAGGACCTGGCGGCTGGGCGGCCATCCTTCGTTTTCGGGACCACGAAAAAGTCCTCTGGGGAGGATTCTCCCACACCACCAACAACCGGATGGAGCTCCTGGCGCTCATTGAGGGGCTCGCGGCCCTCACTCGCCCCTGCAGCGTCCAAGTGGTCACCGATTCCCGCTACGTCCATGATGCTATCGCCAAAGGGTGGCTCAAGGCGTGGCAACACAACGGCTGGAGGACTGCCGACAAAAAGGCCGTCAAAAACCAAGACCTCTGGCAACGCCTCCTGCCTTTGCTCCAGCACCACGACGTCACCCTGCATTGGGTTCGCGGCCATGCCGGCCATCCCGACAACGAGCGTTGCGACGCCCTCGCCAAACAGGCAGCCCAGGGGGACGATCTCCCCGCGGACCCGGGCATGCGTGCGTAACCCGCCTATTTCAGCCCTACTTGCTCCTTGATATAGGCAAAATCGATGATGGAGCTCACCAGTTGCGAACCGTGCTGGATCTTGATGAGGTCGCGCAATTTATGGCGCGAAAGGATAGCCTCCATCTTCTTGGCCACGGTAAACGTATCATCCCGTACGACAACGATGGGGACCTCCAGCACCTCTGCTCGCGTCATAATGATATCATTGGGATAGAGGTTACCGGTCAACACGAGACATTGACATTGGCCCTCCAGGGCGACGAGCTGCACGTCGGAGCGGTCACCGCCGACGATAATGGCCGACTTCTTGTTCTTGCGGAAATGGGTCATGAAGTTTTCCACCTGCATCGTGCCGATGAGAAAACTCTCCACCACCCGCTCGGCCTTGTCCTGCGCCGTAATAATGCGCCCGCCGAGGCGCTCGGCCAAATCCGCCACTTTGATCGCTCCCATGAGAGGGTCCGACGGAATCTTGCCGAGCACCTTGACGCCTTTGCTCTCCAAAAAAGGATGAAGCAGGGTGTCAAGTTCTTCACGGAAACTGGGGGGGATATCGTTGAGAAGCACACCAAGGAGCAAGTCACCTAAAATTTCCCGCAATACGACAAGGAAGTCATAGTTGAGCTCTTTCATGTAGCGATCAATGACAATGGCTTTAATGCCAAGGCGCTGGACCACGCTCACCCCATCGACGCCACAGTATTTGCCCGAGTACATGCTCCCAGAACCAGCCACGAGCATGACGTCCTTGTCCTGCGCCAGCGTTTCATAGGCGCGGACAATGGAGCTCAAGAGGTCCTCACAACGGCCACCAAAAGCCCGCATCTTGAAGTCTTGATCCACCACCACCGGGGTCACCAACGTGGGATCTTCCGAAAGCCCAAGGATCTCCTGTACGAAAAAGGCATCCGCATCGCCCAAAATTCCATCCTTTTCCATGGGTAAGGCGCCCACCGGCTTCATATATCCAACGCGGTAGCCTTCCTTTTGCAGACGCAACCCCAGACCCATGGAGACCATGTTCTTGCCCGAGTAGCTCGACGTCGAGCCGATGTAAATTCCGACGGCCATACCCAATTCTCCTTGGCAACGGTTTGGCAAAACTCATTCCTGGGGTGAAAGCCAGATGCGAGCATCCACCACCCACGCCCCCCTTGGGGTCACCAGTACCGGATCGAGTTCCATCATGTAGATCGCCGACATGTCCAGCGCCAATTGCGATACCGTCAAAAGGACGTCTTCCAAAGCCCGCAGGTGCACCGGCTGACGCCCTCCTCGAGCCACCGAAAACGGAGTGAACTCCCGCACCATCCGGCTGGCGTCCGCCAAGGAGAGGGGGGCCAAACGGGGGGTTACCCGCTCCGTATCCCCGGCGCCCAAGCCCAAGTGGACGACTGGACCAAACAGCGGGTCCCGCACCACCCGCACCCGGGCCTCCACCGCCGGGCCAGGGATCATCTCCTGAACCCAACATCCCGAAAGAAAAGCTTCTGGTCGGGAGCACTGCACGCGGTGGGTCAGACGCACAAACCCCTGCCGGACCGCATCTGCGTCAGCCAAACCCAACTCAACTCCATCCACATCACTTTTGTGCTCGATATGCGGGGAAGCGATCTTAAGCGCCACAACCCCGCCCAACCGGCGGGCAATCCGCACCGCGGTCTTGCTGGTGCGTGCCAGCTCTGTGACCGGATGGCGGAGTTCGTACGCCTCCAACAGGGGAAATACCGCCGGACCAGCGACTTGGCGAAACCCTGCCTCAAGCATCTGGCGCAACCAAAGCTCGGCCTTCGTACTCTCCCGACGGTAGCACACCTCCACCGGAAACGGTTCTTCCTTCCAGTCGGCATACGCCAAAAGGGCGTCCAAAGCCCGAGCTGCCGACGCGGGCGAGGCAAAACATGGCAAACCAGCGGCATGGCACTGCCGCACGGCCTCCGCGGACCGTTCCCCCACCCAGCACACCCCCACAGGCTTCTGGTGCCGCTTTACCTCAGCCACCGCCGCCAACACTGCAACAGGATCCACATCCCCGGCACGGGTCACCACCACCAGCACCGAGCGCACCCGCGGATCCGCCAACACCACCTCCAAGGCCGCAGCAAAGGTGCCAGGGGCCGCGTCCGCTCCGAGATCCACCGGATTAGCCGGCCACGTCCCGGCGAAACGGCGCAACGCATCCAGGGTGGGGTGGGACATACGGGCTAATTCCAAACGGGTAGTGCTCAACGCATCGGCAGCGAGCACTCCAGCACCGCCGGAGTTCGTCAGGACGGCCACGTGCGGCCCACTGGGCGGGGGAAGCAACGCAAAGGCCTTCACGGTGTCCAAAAACGTCTCCAAATCCGAAGCTGCGACGATCCCTGCCTGACGCAAGGCTGCGCGGTATGCGGTCTCAGATCCAGCCAAAGGCCCAGCCCCAGCGGCCACAGCCTGCTGCCCCTGAACCGTCAGCCCCCCAAGGAGCATAACCACAGGCTTCATCCGAGTGACCGCCTGACTGACTCGAGCAAAACGCCGAGCCGCGAATACCCCTTCCAGGTAGCCAGCGATGACTCGAGTCTCTGGGTCTTCGGCCAAATATTGGAGTACCGAGGCCTCATCCACCGCCGCCCGGTTCCCCAAAGCGGCCAAACGGGAGAAGCCCAGGCCCTCGGCCAGCGCCCAATCGACCACCGCCCTCGTTACCGTGGCGGAAGGCGAGAAAAAGGCGACCCCGCCAGAAGAGGGCAACCGCTCCAGAAGAGAAGCATTGAGCCCTACCGGCCAGGACACCACCCCCAAACTCTGCGGGCCAAGGATGGCGACATTGCGCTCTCGGGCCAAGGCCGCCAAGCGCCGCTCAAGAAAGAACCCCTCGCCCCCCCGTTCCGCAAAACCACCCCCAGGGACGATGACCGCCCGCACCCCTGCCAGGGCAAGGCGTTCCACCATCGCCACCACCTGGTTCGGAGGCAGACACACCACCGCCAAGTCAACGCGGGGCAGCGACAACGATTCCGGGAGCGTATCCCGGCAATTGACTGGCAAGACAGCACCTTGGTAGGCCCAGCTCTGGAGTTGGACTATAAAACGCGCTGCGTTCGTCCCCGCCTCCTGGCACGGCCCCACCACGGCCACCGCTCGGGGGGAAAACAATGCATCTACATGAATATCGTGCATGGGAGTTTCACAAATGTCTGAGGATGGCGTCCACCAGCTCCTCGAGCAATTGCGCCGCATGCTCGCCTACCAACCTAGGCAAGTCAAGCTGTTCGTCCAAGCCCTCAGCCATAGCTCGTATGCCAACGAGCAGCACACCGAGAGTAACGAACGTCTCGAGTTCCTCGGCGATGCCGTGCTCGAGCTGGCCGTAAGCCATGCCCTCTACACCCGCTTCCCTCAGGCGCAAGAAGGCCACCTCACCAAAATGCGCTCTGCCTTGGTGAGTGAAACGGCCCTTGCAGACGCGGCCCGGGCCATCGGGCTCCACCAATGGATTTTGCTCGGCCGGGGAGAAGAGGCCCAAGGAGGACGGGAAAAAAATTCCGTCGTGAGTGACGCCCTGGAAGCAGTCCTTGGGGCGCTGTATCTCGACGGAGGACTTGCGGTCGCCTGTGCTTTCGTCGACCAACTTTTCCAAGACAAATGGCCTTTACCGCCCGAAACCTTCCGGCCGGCGGATTTCAAGAGCAAGCTCCAAGAACACACGCAGAGTCTATGGCGGGAGCGTCCGACCTACTCCCTTCTCGCCCATCGTGGACCAGAACACGCCAAAGAATACCACGTGCAGGTCCAACTTCCCAACGGCCAGGTCTTCCATGCCTGGGAGACGAGCATCCGCAAGGCCGAGCAAGCGGCAGCCGCCCTCGCCCTCGCCGCACTCACCCGCATGGACACCGAGTCCGTCCAGGCTCGCCAGGAGCCAGGGCCCTGACGGGCCCTGGCCTGTCTTCGATCATCTGCCACAGCCAAAGACGACGTGTGCTCGCCTTCACACCCAACGCTAGCCTTGGATAAGCTGCATCGCCATTTGCGGCAGCTGGTTCGCCTGGGAGAGCATGGCAACCGCGGCCTGGGTGAGGATCTGGTTGCGGACAAACATGGTCATCTCCTGTGCCACATCTGCGTCAGAGATACGTGACTCTGCCGCCTGCAGGTTCTCTGCCTGGATCTGGAGGTTGGTGATGGTGTTCTGGAGCCGATTCTGCAAGGCACCGAGGTTTGCACGGATGTTATCTTTCGAAACGATCGCCGCATTGAGGGCCTCCAGGGCCTGCTGAGCGGCCTGCTGGGTGGAGATGCTAAACCCGGCACCAGCAACACCCGAACCATTGTCTCGCCCTACGTCCGCTTGGTTGCCCACGCCTAAGGCCGAGGCCGTCGCTGTCTGGATGGCAATGTAATAGTAGTCTTCTGCCGAGTCATTGCCTGAGCCAAAATGGACCTTGAGGGGACCGGTGGAAGTCAGCCCCGATCCATCATGGGACGAAGCCCACGAGGCCACATGCGGGGTAGAAGCAGAGAGATTACCGTTTAAAAGATAGATGCCGTTGAAGTTGGTGGCATTGGCGATTCGCGTGATTTCCGAAGCCATGGCCTGGTACTCGGAGTCAATGATGAGCCGTTGATCCGAAGTGTAGGTGCCGGTGGCCGCTTGTTCGGCCAGCTCCTTCATGCGGATGAGCTTTTCATCGATGACCTGGAGCGCGCCATCTGCCGTTTGGATGAGGGAGATAGCGTCATTGGCATTGCGGATGCCCTGTTTGATGGCCGCGATGTCTGCCCGCATGAGCTCGCGGATGGCCAGGCCTGCGGCATCGTCAGCAGCAGTCCCCACCCGCAGGCCTGAGGACAACCGACGTGTCGACGTAGCCAACGCGCCGTAAGATTGAGTCAAATTTCTGGCGGCGTTCATCGCCATCAGGTTGTGATTGATGACCAAAGACATGGGAAGAACCTCCTTGTTGGGTTGTGGTGTGCCTCTTCCCATGCAGAAACGATGCCGAAAAATACAACCTTTTAAAATTATAAACTATGTTTACTTCTCCCCCTCCTTCTCCTGTCAGAAGACGGTCATTTTTGCCGTCCCCCTAAAGTTTCTGGGTCCTCCGCCGATAAGGGGAGCGACATCCTTTTAAAACCTTCAAGGAGGCCGGTCATGCATCCTGTTGCCGCCATTGAGATCCAGCAAAGCAGCCAACCCGTGGAGGCGGCCGGGTGGACCTCGGACCGCCAAGACCCCCGCAACACCGAAGAGGATCGCCATCTCAGCCACAACCAGCCCCGGCTTTCACGCCAAACCGTGGCAGAAATCACCGAGGCCATGTCCGCCTATATGGCGTCCGTTGGGGTCAAACTCCAATTCCACATCGACGAATCCACCGACCGCATCCAAGTGGAAGTCCGCGACCCGCAAACCGACAAGCTTATCCGCAAAATCCCCCCCGATGACATCCTGCGCCTTGCCGCAGCCATCGAAGAAACCGTGGGGGTGCTCATGGATCGGGAATTGTAGTCCAGCCCAAACAGGGGTGCGTACCACGGCAGCGAGTGTCGGCGCCCCGCTGGTGCCTCCAGCGACGAAGAACCATGGCCCCAGGCACGCCATCTCGCACTGCGCCGCCCGCAAACACGACTCGATCCACCTCTTTCTCCGGAAGGAGAAGCACTCCCACCCCGCGCGCCCTCTGCCTTGGAAGAAGCGACTGCGCCCTTCCAAGGAGAGGCAGGCGCTTTGAATCGCTCCTGCCTCTGCCCCACAGGCCCGTCGCCTACCGCCCCAAGAAGGACCTCCACGAAACGAGGTAATTCAAGTCCACACCGACCCGAGGACCGGGCGTCGTCTCCCGGGGTTCTCTCAGGCTCCCTACCACCCTCATGCGCCTTACCCCATCGCCGGGAGATATGGAGCCAAGGGAAGAACTTGTTTTCCCAGGACAAGCTCGCTAGAAAAGCCAGAGAAAATCTAATCCCCCGAGATGGAAGACTAGTTCTCTTTGAAGAGACGGAGAAGCCGTTTGTATCATTGCATCAAATGAAACAACAGCTACCATCAGTAAAAACCAGATGTATTCTCGTTCCATATTGCGAAGGAAAATACGAATGATCTCTAAATCCAATACGATATTGAGGCCATATAATCGAATTACCGCAATAGCATCTCCTGAAGCCTCCGATGTTTTGGATATCTTACGTCGGAGATACCAGCAATGAAGATTTGGATTCTCGACCGTTGCTGTGAATTCTTTACCTTCCTCTTCGACCCCCTCCACCACTTTTGGGAGAGTGAGGGGTTCCATCGTCTCGCGGCAAGCCTGCTGGTCTTCGTGTTCCTCGCCGCTCTCGGGGGTATCGAACTTGCCCGCCAAGGATGGCTTCCACCTTGGGTGGCTCCACATACCCCCACCAGCCACTTCGCTGCTGTGCACCTCGCCTTTACCCTCGTGCTCATCCTTGAGGTGGTGAGTTTTCTCTTTGCCCTCCCCTGCTCCTTTTCCAAGGCCCTGGGGACCCAATTCGAAATCCTTGCCCTTATCCTTATGCGCAATGCCTTCAAAGAACTCGCCCTCCTTGGCGAGCCCATCACCATCAGCGAAGATTTTACCCCGGTCCTCCATTTGGCCGTTTCTGGCTTCGGGGCCCTCGCGCTCTTCGCCCTCCTCGGGATCTACCGCCGCATCCAACCTAAACGCAAAAAAGAAGCCCTTTCGGCAACGGCCCTGTACCGCTTTGTGGCCATCAAAAAAGGCATCGCCCTGGTGCTCCTCGTCGTGTTCATCAGCTTCGGCATCACCAATCTCTTCAAGACCCTCTCCGGGGTGCCCCACGTAGACTTCTTCCCCTTTTTCTACACCTTGCTCGTGTTCACCGACATCCTCATCGTCCTCGTGGCCCAATGCTTCTGGCCGTCTTTCGAGGCCGTGTTCCGCAACTCAGGCTATGCCCTGGCCACGGTGTTCATCCGCCTTGCCTTGGCCGCCCCACCGCTGGTGGACGTCGTTCTCGCCATCCTCGCCATCCTCTTTGCCATTTCCCTCGCCCTGGTGTGGGATCGCATCTATACTGGGTTTCCCACCCAACGTCCGGAACCTCCCTCTCTAAGGAATTCGCTATGATCACTCGCGAACACGCCCTGCGTCTTCTTGCCGAAGCCGACACCCCGCCCCATCTTTTGATCCATGCCCAAGAGACCGAGGCGGTCCTCATGGCCTTGGCCGAACACCTTGGCCAGGACCCAGCGCTCTGGGGGCGAGTCGGCCTTCTCCACGACCTCGATTATCCCGCCACCCAGGACTCCCCGGAACTCCACGGCATCATCGCTGCCAATACCCTGGGCGGAATGCTGCCTGAAATTGGCCTTGCCGCCATCCGCGCCCATAACCCAGCCACCGGCTTTGCCCCACAATCGCCCCTCGATTTTGCCCTGCGCTGTGGAGAGACCGTAACCGGTCTTATCCATGCCGCAGCCCTCGTGCGCCCTCTGCGCACCCACGGACTTGGTGCCGCTAGCCTGCGCAAAAAAATGAAGGACAAGCGCTTTGCCGCCACGGTCTGCCGGCAGACTATCGCCGAATGCCAGCATCTTGGGCTCGAACTCGATGCCTTTCTCGACCTTGCCGCCGCGGCTATCCATACGTTGGCCGCTGACATCGACCTGGACTAGCCCCATGGCCCTAACGGTCTTTGTCTCCAATCGCCTAGAATTCCTCGCCACGCTCCTCGCCGAGCACCTCAAGGAGGCCCCCCCATCCCTGACCCCTGAGATCGTCGTCGTCCCATCGCGGGGGATGGAACGCTACCTCGCCATGACCCTCGCCCAAGAGCTCGGCGTCTGCGCGGCCGTGGCCTTCCCCTTTCCAGGGGCCGTGGTGGAAGACCTTGCGCTTCGACTGCAGGTCCCAGGTGCGCAGACCCCGCTCTCCCGCACCCTTCTCCTTTGGCGCTTGCTGGCCGCACTGCACGCCAGCGAAGCAATCCTCCCCCCTGAGCTGCGCGCTCCCGCTCCTCGCCAACGCATGCGCCACGCCACCGCTCTTGCCGCGGTCTTCGAGCGCTACCTCCTCTTTCGCCCCCATTGGCTCTTGCGCTGGCAAGAGGGGCGGCGTTGTGGCGAACTGCCACCCGAATACCATGCCCTGGAAGACTGGCAACGCCACCTCTGGACACAGGCCATCCGCGGTCAGGAAGACAACCACCGGGCCGCCATCACCACGGCCCTCATCACGGCCCTCCAGGGGGACACGCTGCCAGGCCTGCCCCACCGCCTCGCACTTTTTGGCCTCTCGAACCTCCCCCCCCTTTTTCTCCAGCTCCTCGTTGCCGTAGCCCGGCATATCCCGGTCCAGGTCTATCTCCTCTCCCCCTCGCCTCAGAACTGGGAACGGCATCCCGCTCTTGAGAGCGCCAGTGCCGCCCGACTCCTGGCCCTCCTTGGGAGGACGACGCGCGATTGCCTCGATGCCCTCGAGCCTCATGGGACCATCCTGCCCCTTTTTGCAGAACCTACACCCGACACAATGCTTGGCCTCCTCCAGGCCGACCTCCTCCACCTCCCCGACGCCCCCCCAGCCGTGGACATCCCTCGCTGCCGCTGCCACCTGGAGGTCCACGCCTGCCCGACCCCGCGCCGCGAAGTGGAGGTCCTGCGGGAGCGACTCCTGGCCCTCCTTCAGGCTGACCCCTCCCTTGCACCCCACCACATCCTCGTGGTCGTCACGGACATGGCCACCTACGCCCCACTCCTTCATGCCGTCCTAGGCGCCGGAGCGCCCCCCCAGCTCCCGTACAGCGTCTCCGATGACAACGATGCCACCCAGAGCCCAGAAATGGAGCTCTTGCTCAATCTCCTGACCGCGGCTGCTGGCCGGCTGGAGCGCTCACGGGTCTTTGAGCTCCTCACTGCCCCGCCCACCCGAACCCTCCTTGGCGGAAGCGATGCCGACGAAGAACGTCTGCGCCTGTGGTTCGAAGAGGCGGGCATTGCCTGGGGCATAGACCGAGAGTTCCGCCAATCCCTAGGGCTGCCTCCCAGCGATACCGGCACCTGGCGCGCTGGCCTTACGCGTTTGGCCCTGGGGCTAGCCACAGGCCCAACGGAAGAGCTCGTGCTGGGCATGGCCCCCCTCGCCCTGCCCAGCAACGAAGAGGAACGCCAGCTCCTGGCACGCTGTATCGCCTGGCTTGACGCGCTCCAGCGCCTGACGGCCTTGGTCCACGAGGCAAAACCTGCCTGGGACGAGATCCTCCCGTGGATGCTCACGACCTTCTTCCCACAAGAAGGCGCAGGCCTCGTCCCCTTGCGCCGCGCCGTGGCCGAAACCATCACCGCCTGGAAAGAGGCTGGCCAGCCTCCCGCTTGCGCCCACACCATGGCCCTGGCCATAACGCACAGCCTCGGCCTTGCCAGCGCAGAGACCGGTTTTCTTGCCCATGGGATCACCTGCTGCAGTCCCCGACCCATGCGGGCTGTACCCTTTCGCGTCGTGGCCATTCTGGGCCTTGGCGCTGGGGCCTTTCCACGTGCCGAGATAACGCCACGTTTTGACCTTGCTGCAGCCATCCCCCGACCAGGGGACCGCAGCCTCTGGGACGATGACCGCGCTACCTTCCTCCACCTCATACTCTCAGCCCGCGATCATCTTCTGCTCTTCCTCCCCGAGGCCTCAACCCCAGGACCATCCCCCCTCCTGGAAGCCCTCCTGGAACACCTCGACTGCCGGGCCACCGTGGATGGGATTCCCCCCTCGCAGGCCCTCATAACCCACCACCCGCCCTTTCCCTTCCACCCCCAGGCCCTGGACATCCATTTCCCATGCCCCACCCATACCCCTGCCCGTCTTGCCGAAGCCCAGGCCCTCCTCGCACCCAAACGCCCCTCACCTTCCCTTTTTCCGCGTCCCCTCCCCGAGCCAACCTTGCCCACCGAGCTCGACCTCGATGACCTCATTGCGGCCCTTGCCCACCCCTGCCGCGCCCTCCTCCGCTCCCTTGGCATCATCCCCCCCCAGCCCGAAGAGGCCGTATCAGACGATGAACCCTTGACCACCCCCCAGCGGCTCGCCGCTTACCGCATCAAAGAACGTCTCCTGCCCCAAGCACTTGCCGGCGCCACCCACCAAGAACTCCTCCGCCTCTGCCAGGCCTGGCATTGGCTGCCAGATTCCCCAGCTGCTGAGGCCGTTGCAGCGCCCCTCCTAAGCGCCGTCACCACCGTGGCCAACGAAGTCCGGGCCATGGCTCCCTCCGGCCTTTTGGTACGCCCTTGCAGCGTCCTCCTCGATGGCGTTGTCCTCTATGGCTCCCTTCACCACGAAGGAAACACTATCTTCCTCCCTCGACCCTCAAAGCTGCGGCCCCGCGACGCCGTGGCCCTTCGCCTCACCGCCCTCATGGCCGGGGCCAGCGGCCAGGCCACAAACGCGGCCCTCATCACCGAAGAAGGCACTTTCACGGCAAGCTGCCCGCCGTCAGCAGCAGCCATGGCCCAACTTCTGCAATTCCTTGACCTCTGGCGCGAGCTCCACCGCCGCCCCCTGCCCTTTTTCCCCAAGTCCTGTCTGGCGTACGCCCAGTCGCTTCCCAAAGGCGAACAATCGGCATGCGAGGCCATGCAAAAGGCCTGGAAGAGCGGCCCCTTCCCGGAATGCCAAGACCCCTTTCTCGCACGCTGCTTTCCCGACGGCCCACCGTGGGAAGCGGCCAAAGACCTTGCCCGCCATCTCTTGGCCCCGGTCTTCGCCGGAGGTCCAGGTGGCTAACCTCATCGAGATCCCCCTCACAGGCCGCGTCTTGGTGGAGGCGAGCGCCGGCACAGGCAAAACCCATGCCTTGGAACTGCTTTTTACCCGACTCATCGCCCTGGAAGGGGTCGCCGGAGAGTCCATCCTCGTCGTCACCTTCACCGAGGCTGCCGCTGCTGAGCTGCGTCTGCGTCTTGCCCGCCGCCTACGCCTTGCCCGCCGCGCCCTCTTGCATGACGAAGAGACCGACCCCTTCTCCCAACGCTTGCGCCAATCCCAAAGGGCAGGAGTCCCAGTGGCTGCCCGCCTGGACACCGCCCTTCAGACCATGGACCAAGTGACCATCGCCACCATCCACGGCTTTTGCCGCCGCCTCCTCACCCGCTTTGCCCCAGCAACCTTGGGCGAGCTCACCGAGGACCTCTCTCCCATCATCCACGGCGTGGCCATGGATTTTTGGCGCCAGCACCTGGCCCCTCGCCGGGGCATCGCTGGACAGGCCCTCTGTACCCAGCTTTCGGTCCAGGACCTGGAAGCCATCCTTCGCCTCCCAGTCCTGGCCCAAGGCCCGCGCATCCTCCCTCCACCGCCCCAGGTCCTCGATGATGCAGCGCTGCAATTTGCCGAAGCCCAGCTGACCGAGTCTCTGGCCGCAGTTTACGACCAATGGAACGACATCACCGCGGCTGTGGACTGGTGCATCCACCACGGCGCCACCTGTTTTGACGGCCGCCGCATCCGAGAGGGGAGCTTGGCTCGCAGCCTCCAGGCATGGGCGGCCTTCCTCGCTGCCCCCTGGAACGGCATCGCCAAGGACATGGCTAAACTTTTGCCCGAATATCTCCACCGCTGCCGCAAAAAAAATGCCCCCCCCTTCATCGAGGAAATCCGCGCCCTGGACTGCCTCACTGCGGCCTTTGCGGCCGCACAGGCCTTTCAGGCCGCCATCACGGCATGGCGCACCAGCGCCCTCGCCACCCTGGCGGCCACAGCCACCGAACGCCTCGAGGCCGCCTGCCAAAAGGCCGGGGTCCACGGCTTTGACGCCCTCCTGCGCCACGCTGCCCAACTCCTCCAAGACCCGGAAACCTGCCGCCAAGCCCAACGCCTTTGGCAGGTGGCCCTGGTGGACGAATTCCAGGATACCGACGCCCTTCAGGAAACCATCCTCTCCCGCCTCTTCGATGCCCCGGGCCATGGTCGAATCCTCGTGGGCGACCCCAAGCAGTCCATCTATGCCTTCCGGGGGGCCGATCTGCCTGTCTATCTCAAGGCGGCTCGCCAATGCGAGCACCGCACCACCTTGGATACCAACTACCGCGCCCATCCCGACCTCGTCGCGGCCATCAACGCCATCTTCCACCGCCACAGCACGGCTTTTGTCCTCCCGGAAATGGAGTTTACCCCAGTACAGCCCCGTCCTGCCCCCTGGCCCACCTGCACGGACCCCGAGGTCAATGCCGCCTGCATCCTCTGGCACATCCCGGCCCCAGAAGGCCCCCTGGCCAAAGAAGCGGCCATCCGCCTCCTCGCCCAAGCCATTGCCGCAGAGGCCAGCCGCCTGCTGCGTGCTGGGGTCCTCATCGACGCCACACCGCTCCACCCTGGCCATCTCGCGGTGCTCGTGGACACCAACGCCCAGATGGGGCCTGTGGCTCAGGCCCTGGAAGCGGTGGGCATCCCATGCATCCTCGAAGAAGAGACCTCAGTCCTTGCAAGCGGGGAAGCCCAGGAACTCCTCGCCATCCTTTGGGCCTTGCGTGAACCCAGACGCCGCAGACGCATCGCTACGGCCCTGGCCACCGACCTCATGGGCCTCGATGCCCAGGCCATCCGAGAGCTCCTCGACGACCCCAACCGCCTCGCCCAATGGCAAGAGCGCTGGATCGAAGGGCAGCGTATCTGCCAGCGCCATGGAGTCATCGCGGCCCTCGAGGGACTCCTTCAGGAAGTCCGGGCCCGGGAACGCCTCCTTGCCACCCCTGCCGGACTGCGCCGGGTGACCAATCTCGAGCACATCCTCGAGCTCCTGCAAGCCAAGGCCATGGCCGGGGCTCGCCTGACTGACCTCTGTACCTTCTTAAGCCACAAGGCCCCCCTCACCGAGGCCACGGCCATGCGCTCCGTGCCCACCGAAACGGCGGTGCGCATCCTCACGGTCCACAAAAGCAAGGGCCTGGAGTTCCCCGTTGTCTTTTGTCCGTTTCTCTGGCGCGCCCCCCAGCCCAAACTTCCCCTCCTCTCTCACGACGCCCAAGGCGGCCTCCTCCTTGACCTGGAGGGGACCACACAAGACCAGGCTATCCAGGAGGCCCTGGCAGAAAGTGTCCGGCTCAGCTACGTGGCCCTCACCCGGGCAAGCCACCGCCTCTACCTTGCCTGGGGCCGGGTTCATGGCGCCGATGCCTCCGGCTTTGCCTGGGCCCTCCACGGCCATCGGGGCACGCCGGACTGGAAGATCCTCCATGAGGCAGAGGTGGAGGAGGACCTCGCGCCCTTGGCCGAGGCCCTCCTCATCCAGCCCCTGCCCACAACCCCGCCCGAACCCTGGGAACCACCGGCGCCAACCTGGGAGCTTACCCTTGCCCCCTTTACCCGGGAACTTCCCCCGCCACCGGCCATCCAAAGCTTTACAGGACTCATGCGCGGCCGCAGCACCAACACCCCCGTTGGTGACGACGAGCCTGAGCTCCCCTCCTCGCCGCCACCTCAGGAGGGCGCAGATATCGCCTCCTTCCCCAGCGGCCCGGTGGCGGGGTCTTGTATCCACGCCCTCTGGCAGGCCGTGGCGGCCGGAGTGCCCGCCGAAGAAGCTGCCCGCCGCAGCCTCATGGCCTTTGGCATCCCCCTCCTGTGGCAAGAGACGCTCGTGGCCATGGTTCATGACGTGCTCGGTGCTGACCTTGGCGGGGTGCGTCTGCACCTTGCCGAGGAATGGCAGGCGGAACTGCCTTTCCTGCTGCCCACAGCAGGTCTGCAGGCAGCGGAGCTAGCCGTCCTGTGCCGCCAGTTGAGCAACCGCACCGTGTCTCTCCCCCAAGACCTCGGCGCAGGATGGATCACCGGGGTGATCGACGCCGTGGTCAAGGTCAACGGGCGCTTTTACGTCGTGGACTGGAAGACCCACCTCCTTGGCCCTACCCCGGCGGCCTATAGCCCGACCGCCATGGCCAAGGTCATGGCCGAGCATGGCTACGACCTCCAAGGGATCCTCTACCTCGCCGCGCTCGATCGCCTCCTGGCCTGGCGCATCCCCAACATTGATCCCCTCGAACTCCTCGGCGGGGCCTTTTTTATCTTCGTGCGCGGCATCCACCCCGCGTATCCTGGCCATGGCATTGTCCACCTTCCTCTCCATCCACCAACCATCCAAGACCTGCGCCACCGCCTATGCTCGCCCCCTCGCCTCCTCTTCTCCACTTCGCCCCAGCGCTGAATCTCACCCCCGCCGACCTCCTCGTGGCTGCTGGCCTGAGCGCCATCGGCGCCCCCGATGCCCTGGCCCTGGCCGCTGCCCTCTTGGCCCAAGCCACCCGCCACGGCCACACCTGCCTCCGGGAAACAGACCTCACCGCGCGGCTTAAGGCCATCGACCCCACCTTTGCCCAAACCCTGGCCCCAATGGGCTGGCCCTGGATAGGAGACGAACACTCTCCCCCTGCCCCTCTTGCCCGCAGCCTCGGCCGCCTCTACCTGTGGCGCCACTTCCAGCAGGAGGTGGAACTTGCCGCTCGCCTGCGCGCCCTGGCCACAGCGGCCGCCGCGGTACAACCCTCCTGGCTGACCGCCCATCTGCCCCAGTTTTTTCCATCCCTTGGCCCCAAGCCCGATTACCAAGCCCTAGCCGCGGCCAACGTCCTGCAAAGCGGACTGACCCTCATCGCCGGCGGCCCAGGTACCGGCAAAACCACCACCCTGGCCCGCGCCTTGGGCCTTTATACCGCCTACGCGCTGGCCCACGGGAGGCGACCCCGCCTCCTGCTTGCCGCTCCTACGGGCAAGGCCGCTGCCCGCATGGCCGAGGCCCTGACCCGTACCCGCCCTCATCTTCCTCTTTTGGTGCAAGAAATTCTGCCCACCGCGGCGAGCACCGTGCACCGCCTCCTGGGTATGAACACCAGCGGCCACCCTCGGCGCGGACCGCAGACACCGCTCGTGGCAGACCTCATTGCCGTGGACGAAAGCTCACTCATGGACGGGGAACTCGCCTGGCATCTCGTCCGCGCCCTCCCTACGGGGACCCGCCTGGTCCTTTTGGGCGACCCCCACCAGCTGACCTCGGTGGAAGAAGGGGCCGTCCTGGCCAGCCTCACCGCCTCCCCTAAGCCCGAGGCCATCGGCCCAGACCTTGCCCATTTCGCTTGCACAACCTACGGCTGGGACGTCCCCGCTTTCTCTGAACCCGCCCCTCCCTTGGCCCGATGCCTTGTCAGCCTGCGCCATACCTACCGCTTTGCTCCCAGCTCCGGCATCCATGCCCTGGCCGCGGCCCTGCGCCAGGGCAACCAAGCCGCCCTGCGCCAGGCCCTAGGGGCGGACTGGCCGGACCTCCACCTCGAGCCATGGGAGGGCGAGGCCCATCTCGTGGACCTACTGCGCCGCTATGCCCTGCCTGGCCTACGCCAATTGGGACGCAGCAGCCCCGAAGCCGCCCTGCGAGACCTTGACCAGGTGCGCCTGCTTGCACCGCTGCGACAAGGGCCAGGGGGCGTTCTCCATCTCAATGCCCTGGTGGAAGGGATGCTCCGCCGCGGGGCAAATCCATGGTTCCCGGGCCGACTTCTCCTCGTGCAGACCAATGACCCCGAATTGGGGCTGGCCAATGGCGATATTGGGATTGTCCTCCCCCACAATGGGGGGCTTTGGGCCTGGTTTCCAGGGCCTCGCGGCCCCCGGGCTATTGCCCCGGCAGCCCTGGGCCATGTGGAGAGCGCCTATGCCCTCACCGTGCACAAGGCCCAAGGTTCGGAGGCCTCCACGGCCATCGTTGTCCTGCCGCTAGAAGACCATCCCATCATGACGCGAGAACTGGTCTATACGGCCATCACCCGCGCCCGTCAGCGTCTTGTCCTCCTCGGTGACCCAGAGCTCCTCCTTATGGCTGCCACCCGCCCCACCCACCGGGAAGCTGCCCTTGCCGAGCGGCTTTGGACCATGGGTTAGATCGTTCACCGGCAGGGTGGCAGGGATTCCTCCCAAAGCCATACCAAGCGGGACCCGAAGGAGAACGGAAAACCGAAGAAAACCCCTCCGTCCCTGGAGACATGCGGCGTTGGAACCAAAGGGAGGGACCGGGCGAGATCCGCTTGGGCCCCACCGCCTGGGGGCATTGCTCAGAACAAGCTCGCCCATGGGGCTGAAGGATGGAGTAGACAACCGCAAGGCCAAGCCCAAGGCCCTAGTGGCGGGCAGCGCACCGAGGCTCTGTTGTATCCCTGCAGTCGGCACACGGCATACGTTCCACCCCATAGGACTATTTTTTCGTTATATCCTGGCTACTTCGAGCGCTGGGATGCCTGCGCTTCCGCCTGGCCGAGGCGAGTACGATTGTGGTGAATGGTATCCTGGCTACTTCGAGCGCTGGGATGCCTGCGCCCCATGCGGCCCATTTTCCTCGCTAGCAGGGTTCACAAAAGACGAGATCCACTTGGGCACCGCCGCCTGGAGCATTACTCAGAACAAGCTCGCCCCCATGGGCCTGAAGGATGGATTGGACAATGGCAAGGCCAAGCCCAGTGCCCTGGTGGCGGGTGGTGAAGAACGGCTCCACGTAGCGGTTCAGGAGTTTGAGGTCGAACCCCGGACCGCTGTCCCGTACCCGCAGCCCACGTTGCCCCTCCCGGCACAAGGGTTCGACGACAACCAGGCCACCATCCGGGGTTGCGGCCACGGCATTGGCAAGGACGTTGTAGAGGGCCCGATAGAGCAGGTCTTTGTCTCCATGGACAAGATAGGGCGCCAGCACACGGTTCTCCAGGCGCACCCGGCCGTCCTGCCCGAGGAAGGTCACGCATTGGTGGGCCAGTCCATGGAGATCCACCTCATCCATAGCGGGCTGACGGGGACGGGCGTAATCGAGGAAATCGTTCACGATTTGGCTGAGGCGTTTGGATTCTTCAAAAATGGCTTCAAGCATGCGTGCCGACGCACTGGCGGGATCGGGTTCTTTCTTGCGCAGCAGTTCGGCGCTGCTGCGGATAATGCCGAGGGGGTTACGGATCTCGTGGGCAATACTGGCCACCATGCGGCCCATGGAAGCGAGCTTTTCGTTTTGTACCAGCTCCCGCTCCAGCCGCTCCCGTTCCCGCGCCCGCTCCGCCAGCACCCGGTCGGCCTTGCGGATGAGAAACACCATAAGGCCATAGAGGACTGCGGAGGCCACCAAGGTCGCCAAGAGGATAGAGAGCTGCAGCCGCACCACGGTCCCCAAATCTTGGCTGATATCCTGGGTGAACTCGAGGACACCCAACAGCGGCCCTGGATGATCCCGCCGCAGGTCCGGCTCGGCGCGCAACGGATAGACCGTGCGCAGGATGACGCTTTGCGGCTCCGGAGCGGGATCGAGCACCGTTGTCAGCCAATTTTCTCCGTAGCGTTGCTCCATTGTAACGCGGCTCTCCCGCACTGCGAGGGAGACGGCTTCACCTCCCAGATCGGTGCGGCCCACCTCATGGGGCTTCGAGGCATACACGACCTCGCCATTTTCATTGTAGATACGGATATCAAGGACGTGAAAGGAATGGATCGTGGAGTCAATGACCTGGTCCAAACGCTCGTATTGATCTTTGCGTTTGAGCTCCACACGCCCAAAGGCGAGGACCACCGGCAAGGTAAAGCGGCGGTAGATTTGGTGGTTAAGGTTTTCGGCCAGCAGCTGTGCAAAGGCCCGATTTTTGTCTAAAAATGCCGAGCGAACGGTGTTGGCGAGCACTGCAGCCAAGGCCAACCCCGCGCCCAGCACCAGCACAAGGGAGCTGGCGGAAAGAAAACGGACCAATTGGAAGGGATGGGCGGGGTCAACGCGAAACGGATTGTATTTCATGCTCGAACCGTCGGGCCCCGCCACGCACCCAGGTGGCCTCAGTCATCTCCACGCAGGTAGCGCAGCAGACCGAGGGTCGAGGCATCGTGTTCCCCAAGGGACTCCCCCGAGACGAGCTCGGGCAGCAGCGCTCCCGCCAGCTCTTTGCCGAGCTCCACCCCCATTTGGTCAAAGGAATTGATATCCCAGATGACGCCCTGCACAAAGACCTTGTGCTCGTAGAGGGCGATAAGTGCCCCCAGGGTCCAGGGCGTGAGGCGATCGTAGATGATGGAGGTGGAGGGCCGATTGCCGGGAAAGACCTTATGGGGAGCCAGCCGCTCTCGTTCCTCCTCGGGCAGGTGGTGGAGGCTAGCGCGAGCCTCGTCCAGGGTGCGGCCCCGCAGGAGGGCCTCGGTTTGGGCGAGAAAATTGGCCAGGAGCATGTGGTGCTGATCACCTAAGGGATGGAGGGGCTCGCGCGGGGCGAGGAAATCACAGGGCACGATATCCGGCCCTTGGTGGAGGAGCTGGTAGAAGGCGTGCTGGCCATTGGTGCCCACCTGGCCCCAGAGTACCGGTCCGGTGGGATAGGCCACCGGCAGGCCGGCATGGGTCACGCCCTTGCCGTTACTCTCCATGTCAAGTTGCTGGAGATAGCTCGGGAATTGCTCGAGGTATTGGTCATACGGCAGGACCGCGTAACTCCCCAGCCCGAAGAAATCCCGGTACCAAATCCCCAAGAGGCCAAGGAGGACTGGGATGTTGTCCTGCAATGGGGCGGTGGCAAAATGTTCATCCATGGCATGGCCGCCGGCCAAAAACTCTCGGAACTTGTCGGCACCGATGGCAATGGCCAGGGACAGGCCAATGGCCGACCACACCGAATAACGCCCCCCGACCCAATCCCAGAACTCGAACATATTGGCCGGATCGATGCCAAAGGCGCGCACTGCCTCGGTGTTGGTGGACATGGCCACAAAATGCCGGGGGATGTCCGCCTCCGTGGCCTGCTGGAGGAACCAGGCGCGAGCCGCATGGGCGTTGGCCAGGGTCTCCTGGGTGGTGAAGGTCTTGGAGGCCACGAGAAAAAGGGTTGTTTGCGGCCGCACCACGGCCAAGGTGCGGGCCATATGCGTGGGGTCGATGTTGGAGACAAAATGGAAGCGCAGATGGGGAGCGGCATAGGCCCCGAGGGCCTGGACCGCCATGCGAGGTCCAAGGTCCGAGCCTCCGATGCCGATGTTGACCACGTCGGTTATGGCTTCGCCAGTGGCGCCCCGCCATGCGCCGCTGCGCACCGCTTCGGCGAAGGCTAGGACGCGCTCAAGCACCCCATGGACATCGGCCACAACATCCCGACCATCCACAACCAAGGGGTGGTCTTTGGGCCGGCGCAGGGCCACATGCAGGACTGCACGGCGCTCCGTGGTGTTGATGCGCTCCCCCCGGAACATGGCGTCCCGTCGCGCTTCCACACCCGCAGCACGCGCCAACTGCAAGAGCAGCGCAACAGTGTGGTCCGTAATCCAATGTTTCGAAAAATCCACCAACAGCCCCGGCAAACGGCGATGGAAACGCTCAAATCGTTCTGTGTCCTGGGCAAAGAGTTGACGCAAATGGACCTTGGCCATTTGCCGGGCATGGGTCTGCAAGGTTTGCCACTGCGGAGTCTTGTGGATACCGGTCATACCTCCCTCCCAAGGTCTGCCAAGGCCTGGCCCAAGGCCGTCAAGGCATTACTCAAGGTTGTGTCGTCCACGGCATAGGAAATGCGGATACAGCGGTCATCCCCAAAGGCTGCCCCAGGCACCAAGGCAATTCCCACGGTTTCCAAAAGGTACGCACAGAGGGCGACCGAGTCAGGTATCTCCGGGCAGTAGAGCGCATCCACCCGAGGAAAAAGATAGAACGCCCCCGCCGGCATGGGACAGATCACCCCTGGCCAAGTCGCCACCACGGCCACGGCGAGATCCCGGCGGCGTTGGAAGGCTTGGCGCATGGCTTCCACGCAGGCATCATCGCCAGTGAGGGCCGCAAGGGCCGCTTTTTGGGCTATCGAACAAATATTGGATGTCGTCTGTCCTTGGATCTTGATCATCGCCTTGATGAGGTCTGGATGGGCCAGGGTATAACCCACGCGCCAGCCTGTCATGGCATGGCTTTTGGCCAAGCCGTTGACGATGGCAAAGGACGCGGGATGGCGCTGCCACCACGGGGCGAGGGAGGCCGGTTGGGCCGGGGCGTATACGAGGCGCTGGTAGATCTCGTCGCTTATGACAAAGATCCCCCGCTCCACGGCCCATTGAGCGATGCGGTCAAGGTCCTCCTGGGTATAGTGCGCCCCTGTGGGATTGGACGGGGAATTGATCACCAGCATGCGAGTGCGCGGAGTACAGGCAGCTTCAAGGACTTCCAGATCCACGAGAAAACCGCGCTCTGGCTCTGTGGGCACCGGGACCGCAACACCCCCCACAAGGGCAATCATCTCTGGATAGCTCACCCAGTACGGAGCGGGCACAAGGACTTCATCCCCCGGGTCGAGCACGGCAAGAAAGAGGTTGTAGAGGCTCTGTTTACCGCCGTTGGTGACGATGACGTGCTCTCGCCCCGCGCTTACCCCCAGGCGGGCAAAGGAGGCCGCCACAGCCTGACGGAGCTCCGGGATACCTGGAACCGGGGTATACCGGGTAAATCCATCCCGCAGGGCTTGATGGGCGGCCTCGACAATGTGAGACGGCGTCGGGAAGTCCGGCTCACCCACCGCCAGACTCACAATACGCCTCCCCGCTGCCCGCAGCTCTTGCGTCTTGGCATTAATGGCCAGGGTCGCCGAAGGACGGATGGACTGCATGCGCTGGGCCAATCGCATACGGAGGCCTCCTAGAAATGCGATGATGTGCCGAGGAGATAACCGCCAAGCTCTTTGTCGTAGGCCACGGGAAACAACTCCACGCCAACGAAATTCCCCCGCAGGGTGCGTATTTCTCCACGGCGTTCCACCAAGCTCTTCGCCCGGTTATCGAGCCGGAAACGGACCTCGACAACATCGCCAACGACAATGTCCGGGACAACCGTCTTGTCGGCCATCGCAAAGCCTACTCCCTCAAAGGACACATCACGCACCTCAATCGGGTATTCCTGGCCAGTGCGTTCCACAATACAGACGCCCAGCAGACGGACCTTCTTGCGGAACGACTTGCGAAATTCAAGGAGCGCCGGAGTGATTGCCCCGCACGAGCAGCGGGCATCAAAACGTGGATTTTTGTCGAGAAAAGGCCGCGCATCGAACACCTTTTCTCGGCCGCACGACGGACATACGAACACGGCACTGCCATCTTTGGCCATAAAAATTTTCTGAATTTCAACCATGGGAACCTCCTTGAGAGTACCTCCCCGGCCCCTCACGGAGCTGCTGGACGATGGCTTCCAATTCGCGGCGCAACTCCTCCAGCAACCGCGTGGCTCCTGCATCCCTCGCCGGTTCATCGCTGTGCCCAGGGGTCTCTTGATTCGCCTCGAGCACGCGATGGGCTCCCTCATAGGGCTCACCCTGGAGCCGACGGCGTGCTCCTGCTAAGGTAAGTCCCTCCTCATGGACCAGATACTTGATACGTCGCAGCAAATCCACCGCTTCTTCGGTGTAGAAGCGCTGCCCGGAAGGGGAACGCTGGGCACGGGCCTCAGGAAACGCCGTCTCCCAAAATCGTAATGGGAGGTGCGCACTCCCAAGAGGGCCGCCACGTGGCCGATGCGATAGCCCCGCTCTTCCCCATCCATTCCAATTACACCACCTGAACCGGCAATTGGCGGAGCAGATGCGCCACGATCCGGCCATGGACCTTGTCCACTTCCTTGTCCTTGAGGGTTCGTTCGGGATGCCGGTACACAACCCGCAGCGTGACATGGCGCACCATTCCTTCTCCGGGTTCATACACATCGAGCACAAAATACTCATCTACCAGGGACTCGTCCATGGCGGCGATGGTATCGAGCAGCGCATCTACCGACGTCTCCCACCCCAACCGCAAGGTGACATCACGGCGCACAACCGGAAACCTGGGCAAGGGCACAAACTGCCGGCGAGTCTGCCGCGCCAGTCTCAGCACTGTCTCGAGGTCGATGTCCGCATACCACACCGGTCCTCGGGCCTCATAGGCATCCGCCAACTCCGGACGAATACAGCCCACAGCCCCTGCGCATCCGCCATCCAGTATGACTTCCGCCTGTTGGGCCAAATACGGCCGCACCGACTGCGCCCTCCACCGACATCCTCCCAGGCCCAAGTGCTGGAAAAGGTGTTCCACCAACCCCTTGATGTCGGCAAAGCCTGCCTCGCCGCGAGGATACGGCGCCCGCTCTGGAAAACGCGCCCCATGGAGGAGGATGCCCAAACGCAGGGCCTCGGCCACCCCTGTTTCGCTTGTGGCATCACGCGAGAACACCCGGGAGATCTCAAAAAGACGCACCCGAGTGGTGCCGCCGGCGATACTCGTGCGCAGGGCGCGCAGCATCCCCGGCACGAGATCCGTGCGCAAGACCTCCATATCTTCGCTCAAAGGATTGGCCACCCGCACCGCGCCCTCCAGCGGAAGGCCACAACGGGCCATATCCGCAGCGCTCACAAAGCTATAGTTAACCGCTTCCAAAAGGCCCACGCTCCGACCCCACGCCTTCACCGCAGAGGTCTCGGCAAAGCTCGTATCCGCCTGCGCGAGGTCCTCCAAGGATCGCGGCACGAGGGGGAGGATCGCGGGCAAGCGGTCCATGCCAAAAAAGCGTGCCACTTCCTCCACCAGGTCAATTTCTCGCTCCAGATCGAGCCGCCACGAAGGGAGCGTCACCGCCCAGTCCTCGGCCTCCTGCCTCACGGCACACCCAAGGGCCACCAGGGTGGTGCGGGCAAAGGTCTCCCCTGGGTCCACCCCCAAGACCTCCGCCACGCGTGCAGGTCGAAAACGCACAGTGCGTTCGGTGTAGGGCCGAGGCTCGGCTTTGGCCACCCCAGGGGCGATGGTCCCTCCTGCGAGCTCTGCCAAAAGGGCTGCTGCCCGATTCATAGCCCAGGAGTTACCCACCGGATCCACCCCCCGCTCGAACCGATAGGCGGCCTCGCTGGCAATACCGAGGCGCCGGGCGGTCTGCCGCACCACAAGCGGTGCAAAAACCGCGCTCTCCAGAAGAACGGTGGTGGTCGCCTCGCTGACTTCTGCGTTTTGCCCCCCCATGACGCCAGCCACAGCCACAGGCCCCTCGCCATCCCAAATGAGGATATCCCCCGGAAGAAGACGTCGCGTCTGCCCATCGAGGGTGACAAAATCCATGGCCTGTTGCGTGCGCGCCGCCCGGATTACCTCCCCCCGCAACCGGTGGGCATCAAAGGCATGCAGCGGCTGACCAGTCTCCAGCAGGACATAGTTGGTGACGTCCACCACGGCGTTGTGCGGCCGCATGCCACAGGCCATGAGGCGGTAGCGCATCCAGGGTGGGCTCGGGACGGGCCGCAACCCGCGAATCAGGCGCGCTTGATAGAGCGGGCAGACCTCGGCCTCCACGGTCACGGCGAGGGACCACGGGGCGCCAGCTTCCTCCACGAGCACAGTGGGGAGCTGGAGCGGCAACCCGAAGGCCGCGGCTGTTTCCCGCGCCAAGCCGAGGATGGAGAGGCAATCGGCCCGGTTGGGGGTAATACTGACGTCAAGGACTTCCCGCTCGAGGCCCAAGGCATGGGGAAGGGACAGCCCGGGCGCCAGGCCCGCATCGAGCACCAGGATCCCCCCATGGGCCTCCCCCAGCCCAAGCTCGCGCTCCGAACAGATCATGCCGAGGGAGACCTCGCCCCGGATCTTGGCCTTCTGGATGGTCAAGCCACCAGGCAGCGTCGTCCCAACTGGGGCCACGGGTACGACCTGACCGGCAGCCACGTTGGGCGCCCCACAAACAATGGGCAGGACCTCGGGGCCACCGACGTCCACCCGGCAAAGAAAGAGGTGGTCAGCCCCGGGATGCGGGCGGCATTCCACGACCCGCCCAGTCACCACCGGCGCCAAATGAGCAAACGGGTCCCGAACTTCTTCGACTTCCAGGCCCAGCATGGTGAGGCGGTCAGCCAATTCCTCGGCTGTACCCGCAAAGGGGACGAATTCTCGCAACCACGACAAAGGCAGCAGCATAGGGCTTCCTTAAGCAAATTGGCGCACGAACCGGGTGTCATTTTCAAAAAAGAGCCGGAGGTCCCCGATGCCGTACTTCAGCATGGCGATGCGCTCCACCCCCAACCCAAAGGCAAAACCGCTCCACACCGCGGCATCGATGCCCACTTGAGCGAACACCGCCGGGTCCACCATACCGCAGCCGAGGATCTCCACCCAGCCGGTCCCCTTACATACCCGGCACAATTCTCCAGACTCGAGGACCCCGCGGCCAGTGCAGAGCACGCAACTCATATCGACTTCAGCACTGGGCTCTGTGAAAGGGAAAAAACTGGGTCGAAAGCGCACGCGGGTGGATGGCCCAAAGATGGCCTGCACGAGGGCGGTGAGTACCCCGCGCAACTGGGCCATGGTCACATGGCGATCCACGAGCAAGCCTTCAATTTGGTGGAACATGGGGGTATGGGTAAGGTCCGAGTCCCGGCGATAGACCTTGCCCGGGGCAATAATGGCCAACGGCGGACGGCGGGCGAGCATAGTGCGCACCTGCATGGGCGAAGTGTGGGTACGCAGCAGGATGCGCTCTGTGATATACAGGGTATCCTGCATGTCCCGAGCCGGGTGCCCGGGGGGGAGGTTGAGGGCTTCGAAGTTATGAAAATCCGTCTCTACCTCAGGCCCGGAGACTGTCTCAAAGCCCAGGCGCTGGAGCACGGCACAGATTTCCTGCTGGATGAGCGTCGTGGGGTGCAAGGCCCCCACATCCGGCACCCAACCCGGTTCACCGGCATCAAAGTACGCACCCTCCGGCCGTGGGAGCATCCGCTGCTGCGCCTGCTGCCACAGCTCCGTGAGTTTTGCTTTGACGGCGTTGGCGACCCGCCCTACCTCGGGGCGATCGTCCACAGCAAGCTCGCCCATGCGGGCCATGAGGGCCGCCAGCTCTCCCTTGCGGCCCAAAAACGCCACCCGCGCCGCCTCCAGTTCCTCGGGAGCGGCCGCCTGGGCCAGCATTTCGTCGAAACGCGGCACCAGGCGCTCCAGTTGGGCCACAAGCTCGCGCTTCACGCGGCACCCTTGGCCTGGACCATCTGGCACAAGGCCGCAAACGCCGCTTTCTCCCGCACTGCCAGATCTGCCAGGACCTTGCGATTGAGTTCAATCTGGCACTGCTTGAGCCCGTGCATAAATCGATTGTAGTTCAGGCCATGCTCTCTGGCAGCCGCATTGATGCGCATAATCCAGAGCGCACGAAAAGCACGTTTGCGCTGCTTGCGATCGCGATAGGCAAAGCAGAGGGCTCGCTCCACCGTCTCCCGTGCGGTGCGAAAGAGCGCATGACGCGAACCACGATAGCCTTTGGCAAGCTTGAGATACTTTTTGTGCCGACGATGGGCAGTCATTCCTCTTTTGACACGCATACTGTTCTCCTTTCCGGCCGGATCCAGTGGGAATGAACTGGGATACCGCGCCGCACCCCCCAGGGTGGTTATAGGTTATTCAAAAAAGATACGGCAGCAAGCGACGGATAGAAGCCACATTGGACTGGGCCACCACCACGGACTTGCGGAGCCCCCTTTTGCGTTTCGGTGACTTCTTCGTGAGGATGTGGCGCATATTGCAATGATTACGCTTGATCTTGCCACTCCCCGTGGCCGTGAAGCGCTTGGCAGCGCTCCGGTTCGTCTTCATCTTGGGCATACTCTCCTCCTCCATTGGGCACCAACGGCTCCGGCAAGGCCGGAGGCAGATGCCTATTTCTTCGGCAACGGGGCGAGCACCAAAAACATGGTCCGCCCTTCAAAACGTGAGGCCTGCTCCACTTTGGCCACATCAGCAGTCATTTCCACGATGCGTTGCAAGATGGCCTCACCCAAATCCTTGTGGGCCAGCTCCCTTCCCCGGAAAAACACTGTCACCTTACACCGATCCCCTTCATCTAAAAATCGGCGGATATGACGCACTTTTGTTTCGACGTCGTGGTCGTCGGTGTGCGGCCGAAATTTGACCTCTTTGACCTGAATCTGGGCCTGGCGCTTCTTGGCCTCTTGAGCCTTTTTCTTCTCTTCGTAGAGGTACTTACCATAATCCATGACCTTGCACACAGGCGGCTTGGCCATGGGGGCCACCTCCACCAAGTCCAGCCCTCGCTCCTCGGCAAGAGCCAGGGCCTCCTCGACGCTCATGATGCCGATCTGCGCGCCGTCCTCGCCAATTACCCGAATCTCTCGCGCCCGAATCTGTCGGTTTTTGCGGGCCTTAGTCGCTGTGGAAAGAATAGCGCATGCCTCCGCGCGTAAAAGGTTCCTCACATTCGCGGCGCAAATGGCCCACCAATTGGGGAATTGTCATGGAACCAAGATTGGCACCGCCTCGCTGGCGCACGCTCACGCACGCCCCTGCCACTTCCGCATCCCCCACCACGACGGCATAAGGGATCTTAGCCATCTGGGCCTCGCGCACCTTGTAGCCAAGCTTTTCGTTGCGCGTGTCCACTTCCGCTCGCAATCCCGCAGCGCGCAGCGCCTGCACGACCTCCAAGGCAAAGGCCTCCTGCCGCTCAGTCACCGTGAGCACACGCACCTGCTCCGGCGCCAACCACAGGGGAAATGCGCCGGCATAATGCTCTACCAAGATGCCAATAAACCGCTCCACCGATCCCATAATGGCCCGATGCACCATCACCGGCCGGTGGCGCTCCCCGTCCTCGCCAACATACGTTAAATCAAAACGTTCCGGCAAGGTGAAATCCACTTGAATGGTCGAGCATTGCCACTCCCGACCAAGGCAATCCCGCAACTTGACGTCGATCTTCGGCCCATAGAAGGCCCCGTCTCCTTCATTGACGGTGTACTCAAGGCCCATGGCCGCCATGGCATCACGCAAAGCCGAGGTGGCACGTTCCCAATCCTCGTCTGTGCCAATGGATTTTTCCGGACGCGTGCTAAGTTCCATGCGGTACTGAAAGCCAAAGACCCCCATGAGGTCCTGAATCCAACGCATAACGCCCTTAATCTCATCCAGGAGCTGATCCGGACGGCAGATGATATGGGCATCGTCCTGTGTAAATTGCCGCACCCGCAAAAGGCCATGAAGCACACCGGAGAGCTCATGTCGATGAACGACCCCAAATTCAAAGAGCCGCACTGGCAAGTCACGGTAGCTGTGCTGTTTCGTATTGTAGATGAGCATGTGGGCTACGCAATTCATGGGCTTGACCCCGTAGGGGATGCCGTCGATCTCGGTAAAATACATATTTTCCCGATAATTGGCGTAATGCCCAGAAATCTCCCACAAGTCACGGCGCAAAATCTGCGGTGTGCGCACCAAACCATAGCCGCGGCGCAGCATCTCTTTAGTGACAAAATCTTCAAGGATCGTCCGCACCAAGGCCCCCTTGGGGTGCCAGTAGGCCATACCCGCCCCGCCCCGCTCATGAAAGCTAAACAGGTCAAGCTGTGGCCCGAGCTTACGGTGATCCCGTTTTTTCGCCTCTTCCAGCATGGCGAGGTGGGATTTGAGCTCTTTTTCCGTGGGGAAGGCCGTGCCATAAATGCGCTGGAGCATCGGCCGCGCGGAGTCCCCCCGCCAATACGCCCCTGCCACCCCTGTCAACTTGAAGGCCCGCACATAACCTGTGGACGGCAGATGCGGCCCCCGACACAGGTCCACAAAATCGCCATGACGGTAGACCGACACAACGGGCTCTCCCAGGTCTTCGATGATTTCGACTTTATAGTCCTCCCCTTGGGCCGCGAACAATGCCTTGGCCTGGGCAGCGTCCATCTCTTCTCGAAGAAAGGGATGATTGGCCGCTATACTCTCCCGCATGAGGGCTTCAATGCGATCTAAATCTTCTGGAGTAAAAGCCCTAGGGGCGTCGAAGTCATAGTAAAATCCATTTTCAATATTTGGCCCGATGGTTACTTTAGCTTCAGGATAGATTCGCTTGACTGCTTCAGCCATGATGTGGGCTGCACTATGCCGCAAGATAGCAACCCCTTCTGGAGAATCCAGTGTAATTGGCTCTATCTGCACGGCCTTCGAGGGAACCACTGCGAGAAGGTCCACAGCATGGCCATCACATAAGCAAGCCACCACATCCTTCATTGCGTTCTTCGACAGAACCTGAGCCAAGACATCCCTACAGGTCATTCCTGGCAATACATCAACACGAGATTCTCCCACCAATGCCATAAATATCCCCAGAAATACGTCAGGGAGGCACGGCCTCCCTGTGGTTTGCAGTGGTAGGCGCGAGGAGGGTCGAACTCCTGACCCCTTGCACGTCAAGCAAGTGCTCTCCCACTGAGCTACGCGCCTTAGTGAGGGCTTCGGCATTACTGGCGAGGGTGGTGGGTGTCAAGAGGCAGGTTGCGTGCGATACCTTTGGCATCCTGAATGAGCACTTGTGGCTTTTCAAATCAAGCACCAGGACCTGCGCCACCGGATTCCTGGCCGCGTGGGGCAAGGTTTTTTATACACGCGCTCCGTTCCACTTCGCCTGTCCCAAATTCAAGAAAAACAATGCATTGTCCGGCAACCCAGAAAATCCCGCGGCCTTGACAACATCTCGGCTTCGGGCAACCTGCCGCGGCGCCGGCAGCAGCTGGCGGTATGCCCCCCAACCAGGAAGGACCCATGATCGGCATCTCCAAACTCTACTGCGGCACCGTGGAGCCCTCGGACGCCCTGCGCTACGGCCGTCATTCCGGGGCTCTGCCCTCCCACCTGCTCCAGTTCTCCAAAGACAAAAAACCTGTCACGGTCTGGAACATGACCCAGCGCTGTAACCTACGCTGTGTCCATTGCTACGCCCACGCCGTGGACCCCAAAGGCCCCATCGATCCCATCTCCACCGACCAGGCCAAGGCCATGATCGACGACCTGGCGGCCTTTGGCGCGCCCGTGCTCCTGTTTTCCGGCGGCGAGCCCCTGGTGCGCGAGGACCTTGTGGAACTCGCCAAGTATGCCACGGCCCGCGGTATGCGGGCGGTCATCTCCACCAACGGCACCCTCATCACCAAAACCAAAGCGCGCGAGCTCAAAGAGGTCGGCCTCTCCTATGTTGGCATCTCCCTGGACGGTGCCGAGGCCATCCATGACCGGTTTCGGGGTGTCCCTGGGTCGTACCGGCAAGCCCTCAAAGGCGTCGAGAACTGCCAGGCCGAAGGGCTCAAGGTGGGGCTGCGCTTTACCATCAACAAACGCAACGCTGGCGAGATCCCCCACCTCTTTGACCTCATTGAGGCCATGGAGATCCCGCGCATCTGCTTCTACCACCTCGTCTATGCTGGCCGCGGCTCGGCCCTGATGCACGAAGACCTCGACCATGCCGAGACCCGCGCCGTGGTGGACCTCATCATGGACCGCACCCGTGACCTCCACGACCGGGGCAAGCCCAAAGAGGTCCTCACCGTGGACAACCACGCCGACGGCCCCTACGTCTATTTTCGGCTGTTGCGAGAAAACCCAAAGCGGGCCGCTGAAGTGCTGGAGCTCCTTAGGATGAACGAAGGGAATTCTTCAGGGCGTGGGATTGCCTGTATTTCTTGGGACGGCGCGGTGCATGCCGACCAGTTCCTGCGCCACATCACCTTTGGCAACATCCTCGAGCGCCCCTTTTCGGCCATCTGGGATGACCCGAACATCGAACTGTTGCAGCAGCTCAAAGACAAACGCCCTCATGTCAAAGGCCGTTGTGCGCGCTGCCGCTTTCTCAACATCTGTGGCGGCAATTTCCGCGCCCGAGCCGAGGCCGCTACAGGCGATTTCTGGGCTCCAGACCCGGCCTGCTACCTGACTGACGAAGAGATCACCGGCGAGCCGCTCTAGGTCTGCCGCCACATAAGGAGCCGCCTATGCCGTTTTTCCGTGGACGTCGTCTCCGCCGCACCCCCACCCTGCGCCAGCTTGTGCAAGAAACGCGGCTTTGCCCCTTGGACCTCGTCCAGCCCTATTTTGTCACCGAGGCCGACCCAGCGGCACAAGTCCCCATTGCCTCCATGCCAGGGCAGTTCCAACTAGGACTGGATCGTCTCCTTCGCCATCTCGAGCCAGCAGTGGACGCCGGGCTGGCGGCCATCATTCTTTTTGGCATCCCGCAGGCCAAAGATACCAGTGGCTCAGGGGCGTATGCAGAAAATGGCATCGTCCAACAAGCCATCCGGCGGATCAAAGAACGCTGGCCCCAGCTTGTGGTCATCGCGGATACCTGCCTGTGCGAGTACACGAACCATGGCCACTGTGGCCTTGTCCTTCCCTCTGGCGAGGTTGCCAACGATCCGACCCTTGCGCTGCTTGCGCGCACGGCGGTCAGCCAAGCCCGAGCCGGGGCCGATGTCATCGCCCCCTCGGACATGATGGATGGCCGGGTGGCGGCGATTCGCTCGGCCCTTGATGAAGCTGGCTTCTCCCATATCCCCATCCTCTCCTATGCCGTGAAATACGCCTCCACCTTTTATGGTCCGTTTCGCGAAGCGGCCGAGAGCGCACCCCAATTTGGAGACCGTACCTCCTACCAGATGGACCCTGCCAACAAGCGCGAGGCCCTGCGCGAGGCCGCAGCCGATATCGCCGAAGGGGCCGATATCCTCATGGTGAAGCCAGCCCTGCCATACCTGGATATCCTCTCTGCCCTGCGCGAGCGTTTCGACCTGCCGCTGGCCGCCTACCAAGTGAGCGGCGAATACAGTCAAATCAAGGCCGCCAGCCAGCTAGGCTGGATGGATGAGACACGGGTTGCCCTCGAGAGCCTGACGGCCATCAAACGCGCTGGCGCGGACCTTATCTTCACCTACTTTGCCGCAGACTTTATCCAACGAGGCCTTATCGCATGACCCTCCCCCATCCGGCCCCTGCCGACGGCACTCCACCCTGCCGCCTCATTGCCTGGGAAGTCACCCGCTCCTGCAACCTGGCCTGCAAACACTGCCGCGCCGAGGCCCACCTCGAGCCGTACCCCGGTGAGCTCTCCACCAGCGAGGCCATTGCCCTCCTCGACACCTTTCCCGAGGTAGGCCAACCCATCGTCATCTTCACCGGCGGCGACCCCATGCTGCGACCTGATGTTTACGACCTCGTGACTCATGCCGCCTCTTTAGGCCTCAAACCCGTCATGTCGCCCAATGGCACCCTTATCACGTCCGAAACCGCCGCCCGCATGCGCGCTGCTGGGGTGCAGCGCTGCTCCATTTCCATTGACGGCCCAGACGCGGCCTCCCACGACGCCTTCCGCGGCGTTGCCGGGGCCTTTGCCGGGGCGATGCGTGGCATCGCCCACCTCAAAGACACGGGCATCCCCTTTCAGATTAACACCACCGTCACCCGCTCCAATCTCGAGAGCTTTCCCCGCATTTTTGAACTCTGTCAGGGGCTTGGCGCCGTGGCCTGGCATATCTTCCTCCTTGTGCCCACCGGCCGGGCGGCCAGCCTGGAAGAGGAGATCATCAGTGCCGCCGAATACGAACGCGTCCTCCATTGGTTCTACGACTTCCGCAAGACCACGACCATGAGCCTCAAGGCCACCTGCGCCCCGCACTACTACCGCATCCTGCGCCAACGGGCCAAAGAAGACGGCATCCCCGTCACCCCCGAGCATTTTGGCCTCGACGCCCATACCCGCGGCTGCCTGGGCGGCATCGGCTTTTGTTTCATCTCCCACACCGGCATCGTCCAGCCCTGCGGCTACCTCGAACTGGAATGCGGCAACGTCCGCCAGACCCCATTTCCAGAGATCTGGCGCCACTCGAACATCTTCCAGGCCCTGCGCAACCCGGCCCAATACGAGGGCAAATGCGGGGTGTGCGAATACCACCGCGTCTGCGGTGGCTGCCGCGCCCGGGCGTTTACCATGCGCGGCTCCTACCTGGCCGAAGAACCCCTCTGTTCCTACACCCCGGCACGACTGCAACGCCGCTCTTAACCTCAAAAGCCCCATGGAAACACCAAGCGCGCCCCGCTCCCTCCCAATTCCTGCAAGGCCATCCCCAAGAGCTCCCCGCATGAGCGCCCGCCCCTTGCACACCATTGCACACCCCCAATCCTCAATGAATGGCAGACGTCGTCAACCAGTAGCGATTGCCTCCTCCACGAACCCTCAAGGAACAACCCTGCGAGTTCCCCATGGATGCCATTGACCGCCAGCTCCTCGACATCATCCAGACCGACTTTCCCCTCGTCCCCCGGCCCTACGCGGCCCTGGGCGAGCGCCTTGGGCTCACCGAGGCCGAGACCTTAGCCCGGGTACGGGCCCTAACTGCCCGCGGCGTCATCCGCCGCATTGGCGCCAATTTCCAATCCCGCAAACTCGGCTGGCACTCAACCCTGTGCGCGGCGAGCGTCCCAGAAGACCAGCTGGAGGCCTTTGTGGCTGAGGTCAACCGCCACCCAGGAGTGACCCACAACTACCTGCGCGCCCACCGCTATAACGTCTGGTTTACCCTCATTGGCCCCTCGCCAGAAGAAGTAGCCGCCACCCTGGCGACCATCACCCAGGCCACAGGGATTGCCATCCTCAACCTGCCGGCCTCCAAGATGTACAAAATCCAAGTGGACTTCAAAATGGGAGAGACCGCGTGAATCCCATCCTCGCTCCGTCGCTGCTTTCCGCAGACTTTGGCCGCCTGGCCGAAGAGCTGGCGGCCCTGGAGGCTGCCGGCCTCTCCTGGGTGCATCTCGATATCATGGACGGCCACTTTGTCCCCAACCTCACCTTCGGTCCACCCGTGGTTGCCCGCCTGCGGCCCACCACCCAGCTCTTTTTCGACGTCCACCTCATGGTGGAGCACCCCGAACGGCTCATCCCTGCCTTTGCCGACGCAGGGGCCAACCTTTTGTGCGTCCATGCCGAGGCCTGCGTCCATCTCGAGCGCACCCTCCAGGCCATCCACGACGCCGGCATGCAGGCCGGCCTGGCCTTCAACCCCGCCACCCCACTGCACTGGCTCGATTATCTCCTCGAGAGCCTCGATCTGGTGCTCATCATGAGCGTCAACCCTGGTTTTGGCGGCCAACGGTTCCTGCCCCTAGCACGCCGCAAGATCCAAGACGCAGCAGCGCGCATCCGCGCCACTGGCCGAGCTATCCATCTCCAAGTAGATGGCGGAGTCTGCCTAGAAAACGCCGGCGAACTCGTTGCCCTCGGTGCCACGGTCCTTGTCTCGGGCTCGGCCTTCTTCGCCCACCCGCCCTATGCCCAACGCCTTGCGGCCTTCCGCCAGGCCATGACCCCCTAGGCTAGCGTTCTCCCTACCTGCCGTTTTTCCCAAGGCGCTCCCGTTTCACGACCTAAACCTTGCCCCAATTGTTTCTATCGCCTCTTTTTCCGCCGTTTCCCCCAAGACGCTCCCGCTTCAAAACACGCGCATACCGGACGGGCGCTCCCGCTTCGCAAGAGGCGCTCCTTCTGCCCTGACCAAGGTACAATCCCCTCTATCCCCTCTCCCTGCAGGGAAAAGCCGCGTCAGCGCCGCGTTCCGCAAGCGAATGGTTCGCGCCGACTCCTCCACGCGGCCGAAATCAAACTATCTCAAGGCATCGTCTTCCGTTGTTGACACATTTTATTTTTCTTGGTTACGAAATTATCGCTCCTTTTACCAAAGAAGAATAAATGTGGCATAAATTGGAGGAAAAAATGTGGCACATCATGGCAGCAATCCTAGGCCTTATGGCATGGGGGCATGGAGTCCAGGCCGAAACCTTGCCGGAAGTCGTTGTACGCTCGACGCCAATCATCGAAGAAAACCAAGTAGATAAGTATGCATCGCCTGCCAGCATCGTCTCGCGCCAGCAAATGGACGACCTCAACGCCCAGGACCTGACCACCGCCCTGCGCCGCACACCCGGTGTCACCATCTCCCGCTTCAATCCCATCGGCGCCTTTGGTGGGGCGGAAGGCGGTGGAGTCTTTATCCGCGGCCTGGGGACGAGCCGGCCTGGTGGTGAAGTCAAAACCCTCATCGATGGGGTGCCTCTCCTTATGGGGGTGTGGAACCACCCGCTCCTTGACCTGATAGCCATTGACCCGGCCGAGCGCATCCAGGTCTTCAAAAGCCCCCAGCCACAGAACTTTGGCAACGCCCTGGCCGCCGTGAACCTCGTGCCTGCCCTGCAGCGCGACGAAGGCTTTGCCACCCGCCTCCAGGTGCAAGGGGGCAGCGCCTCCACTGCCATCCAAAAGATCGAGCACGGTGGCCGCCAGCACAACTTCGCCTATACCGTAAATCAAAGCTACCGCCGATCCAGTGGCCACCGCGAGCTAGCCGATGGCCGCACCACGGCCTTCAGCGCCAACACCCAATACCAATGGGATTCAGGTTGGTATCTCGGTGCCTTTGGCCTATACACCGACAACCAGGCCCATGACCCTGGGGTGGAGGGAAAGGAAGCCACCACCCGTCAAGGCAAGTACACCACCTACGCCGCACTGGGCATCCTCACCTTGGGCCATCAACTCGAGGCAGTCCAGGGGACGGTGAAATGCTTTGCCAACTCCGGCCAAGGGGCCTGGAGGGGGCAACAGCCGCCGGATGGCGATACCATCAGCGCGTTCTCTGTCTGGGGACTGCAGGTCCAAGAAACCCTCACCCCCTGGGAAGGCGGGGAGCTGCGCCTTGGCTTGGACTGGGAGAGCACCGACGGCGAGGTGGACTTCACCAAGGCCAATGGGGACAAATCCTCCTGGGAAGGAGATTCCTTTCAGGTCCTCTCCCCCTCTGCGGCCATCAGCCACACCTTTGGTGACCCCAGCGCCTGGTTTCTTACCCCCTCCGCCGGGATGCGCCTCGTGCAGCACAGTAGTCTCGGGGCCCGTACTGCCCCCCATGCCGGAATCGTCGCGGGCTATGGTCCCACCCAGATCCATACCCGCTACTCGCGCGGGATACTCTTCCCGGGCCTCGAGGTCCAAGTCTTCTCGCAGGCGGTGTTGCCCGCCCTGGGCCAATCTTGGAAGAAACTCGCCCCCGAAGTCCTCGACCACTTCGAAATCGGTCTGCGCCACGACTTTGGCACCGTTGCCCGCGCCGAGGTCGCCCTGTTCCGTGACCGGGGCCAAGACCGTTATGTCGTGGTCCCGGCGCCGCCCTTTCCTCCCCGCTATGCCAACGTGGAGGACTTCACCATACGGGGGGTAGAACTCGCCCTTACCCTCTGGCCCACCGACGCTCTCAGCCTCTTTGGCAGCGCCGCCTTTCTTGACACCGACCCCAACGACCTCCCCTATGCCCCACACACTAGCCTCAGTTTTGGCACTACCTGGCAGTTCCTCGAGCATTGGCGTCTCAGCCTCGATGGCCAGCATGTTGCTTCCATGACGGTAGGCTCGCAAGCGCGGCGGGCCTATGTGGAAAACACCAAAGAAGTAGATGCCGCCACCGTCATCAACGCCCGCCTTGGCTATGGCTGGGGATGGGAGCAGCTGCACGGCGAGATCTTTGTGGCTGTGGAAAACCTCTTTGATGCCGACTACGAGTTCCAGCCCGGCTATCCCATGCCTGGTACCACGGCCCTCGTGGGTCTTGACCTGCGTTTTTGATGGATCCGCAACGCGCCTTCTTTGACACTCGGGCCGAAGACTGGGAGGAGTGCTGCTACCCCGCCGAGACCCGTGCCCGTCTGGTCGCCTTCCTGCCACACTGGGAGGTACAGCCTGGCACACGGGTCCTCGACGTGGGCACCGGGCCAGGGGTGCTGCTGCCCTATCTCGCAAACCAGGGGGCAGAGGTCATTGCCCTGGATATCTCCCATCCCATGCTCCAACAGGCAGCCCACAAACGGCAGGCCCTGGGGATTGTGCAGGCCGACGCCCAGGCCCTGCCCTTCGCCCCAGCGTCCTTCCATCATGTCATCTGCTTTGCCGCCTTCCCCCACTTTGCGAGCCCCCATCAGGCGGCCCGCGAGTTTGCCCGGGTGCTGCGCCCAGGCGGCACCCTAATCATCGCCCACCTCCTCTCCCGAGAAGAGCTGCGCGCCCACCACGCCACCCATGGAGCAGTGGCTGGCGATGTCCTGCCCGAGGCCGAGGCCATGCGGACCCTGCTTACCGGGGCTGGGTTCCGGCTCCTTGAGCTCATTGACCAGCCCGGACGCTATCTGGCACGGGCCCAACGATGAGGCCCAGCCGTCTTGATGTCTCCCAACTGACCTGCCGCGCAGGCCGCCATACCCTCCTTCAGGATGTGAACTTGACCCTTGTCCCCGGGGAGCATGTGGCCTTGCTTGGGGCCAACGGTGCTGGCAAAACGAGCCTCCTGCGGGCCATCCTGGGGTTGCTGCCTGCCACCTCCGGCGAAATTCGCCTCGATGGCCGCCTCCAGCCCCGGCCTTGTCCCGCCACCTGGCCCAAGGCCATGGCCTGGATCCCCCAGCGCCCTCCTCGGGGGCAAGTGCCCTTTCGAGTAAAAGACCTCCTTGCCGCGCCCTCGGCCTGGGCGTGGGCCCAACGCCTCGGCATAGCCCCTTTGGCCACTCGCCCCCTCACCCACCTCTCAGGCGGCGAGCTCCAGCGCGTCTTCATTGCCCGGGCCCTCGGCCAAGTGGCCGCAGGGACAGGGCTTGTGCTCGCCGATGAGCCCACCGCAGCCCTCGATTTCGAGGGCCAGGACGAGATCGGCGCCATCCTTACCGCCCTGCCCGTCACCATGCTCCTCATCACCCACGACCCGGCCCAGGCAGCGCGCTGCCACCGCGCCCTCACCATGGCCCATGGAAAGCTCCGCCCTTATGCCAGCGCTCTTTGACCTCCTCTGCCTTGCCCCAGTCCAGCGCGGTTTTGTGGCCACGATCCTCACCGGGATAACGCTTCCCATCGTCGGGGTGGCCATCGTTGCCCTCGGAATCTACCCCTTGCGCTTCACCATGATGCACGTAGCCCTCCTTGGACTGGCCATCGGCCAGCTCACGGGTACCGCACCCACCCTCGTGGCCGTCTTCTTATGCGCCCTCACCGGCGCTGGCCTTGGTGCAACGGCCTACCGGCCCCAAGACGCCACCAGCGCCATGGGCTTTCTTATGCCCATGGCTATCGCCCTCGCCTTTCTTGTTCTTGCTGCCGCTGGAGTCCATGCCGCAGATGCCTTTGCCCTCTTATGGGGCTCCATCCTGGTCGCCTCGTGGGCAGAGATCGCGCTCGTTGCTGTAGTTGGCCTGGGACTCCTCGTGCTTGCCATAATCTTCCGCCAGGAGCTCTCCCTCACCCTCTTGGACCCAGAACTGGCCTGGACGAACGGGATAGAAACCCGACGTCTCAGCATCTTCCTCTTCACGGGCTTGGCCGTGGCCATGGCAGCAGCCGTACGTCTCACCGGGGCCTTGTTGGTTGACGCAGTCACCATCCTGCCCGCGCTCACTGCCCGCGCCCTCGCCACAAGTCTGCCCCAAATGGCCCTCCTCGCCATGGCCGCAGGCCTGACGGGCAATCTTGTGGGTTTTGCCCTTGCCCTCCTTCTCGATGCCCCACCCGGACCTATCCTCGTCCTGACTGCCGGGGCCCTTACCCTCACCACCCACACCATCCTCAAACTCCGGAGGCGGTCATGACCCTCCTGCGTGCCTGTCTTGTCCTCGCCGTGCTCCTTGGACTGCCGCAACCAAGCACCGCAACGCCCATCCTTGCTGCCACCTCCTGGGCCGCAGCCCTGGCCCGGGCCGCCGGGGCCACCGACGTGCGCACCTTGGCCCCAGAGGGGCTCCAACACCCGCCGGACTACGACCCCAAGCCCTCAGACCTCGCCGCAGCCCGCGATGCCCAATTCGTGCTCCTTGGTGGCTTCGAAGGCTTTGCCAGGGCAATCCTCGAAGCCGCCGGGAGTAGCGCCCAAGTCGTGCGCGTGCGGCTCACTTTTGACCCGGCCACCGTGGAGGCCGAGGTCCTGCGCCTTGGCGCGCTCTTTGGCACTGAGGCGGCGGCCCAGGCCTTTGTGGAGCAGTGGCGGACCGAGGTCGCTGCCGCCAAAGAGCGCTTGCGCCCCTTGGCTCAGGGGCGCTCCTGTCTCGTGCACGTCTTCTTCACGCCCTGGGCCGAGCTGGCAGGCCTCACCCCCCGAGCCTCCTTTGGCCCCAAACCCCTCAGCCTCCCCCAGCTCGGCGAGCTCGCCCGCCACCGCGCAGACCTCATCCTCGACAACACCCACATGCCCGGGGCCCTGGCCCTGGCCGAGGCCACTGGCGCGCCCCGGGTTGAACTGCGCCACTTTCCACGGCCAGGCCAAGGCCTCCTCGAAGTCCTCCAGGCCAACACCGCGGCCCTTGAAGCAGCGCTGCTGGCCCTGTACGACCGCGCATGGGAGAGATAACCCCCAACGAATACCCCCCACCGCCGGTCCGCCCACCGATTGCCCTGCCCCTCTTGCACGCCCAAGGGCACTCATAGGCTAGGGCCGAACGCGCATCACCGGACCGTGAACAAAAGCGCCATGGGGCAGGGTCCTTGGCTCGTCTCCTGGGGTGCGGGTTGCCGCAGACGTATCCGGGACAGTCCCTGCCTTCCGGGTGCGGCAGGGAATGCGCCGTGGCGTAGCTGCGCCAAAAATGCTGGCAATACGGTGCGTCGCTATGGTGTGGCCGAGAAACGCTCCATCGCGGCGAGCACCCCGCCATCCACCAAGGCCTTCAGGAGTTCGGCCACTCCGGCCTGATGGCACGAGGGCAAAAGCAGGTCCGCCGTGGCCTGGACTGCCGCCGGGGCATTGGCCACCACCGCGCTCAGGCCACAGAGGGCAAAGAGATGGGCATCGTTTTCGTTGTCGCCCACGGCAATGGTCGCCAACACCGGCCAGTTGGCCTGGTCCAAGATCCAGCGTGCCGCAGTCCCTTTACCACAGCCCTGAGGGAGAAGCTCCATAAATTGGCGATCGCTGCGGCAGGCCGTGCACTTTGCCTCCTGGGCCAGGGCACGCACCTTGGCCTCTCGCTCGGCCTCCTCCTCGTGGAGGACGACGAGGATTTTGAGAATCGGGCCCGGCAGGCGCTCGCCTGCTGGCCGCAACTCGCCATAGCGGGCAAAGGCCGCGGAATAGGCCTCTTGCCAGGCCCCTCGGGGCTCAATGCCGTCTACCCGGTACACCGCCACCCCAAGCCCAAGGCCACTTAGCGCCTCCACCAAGGCCTCAGCCCCTGCCCCCAAGGAGGCAAGGACCTCTACCCGAGCATCCGGCCCCACCGCACAGGTTCCGTTGGCCGCCACTTGCCAGCCCGAAAGCCCCCAGTCGTGGGCATGGGCCAAGACACTGCGAGGGTGCTTGCCTGAGGCGAGGGTGAGGCATCCACCGGCATCTTGGTAACGCTGGAGGGCCTGGTGCACCTGTTGGGGGAGCTCGCCCCCAGGGGCAAGGAGGGTATTGTCAATATCGGCCACGATCCACGGCAGGCCATGGGCATGAAGGAGCTGGGCAAATGAGCGGCGGACCTCGGCCACGAGGCGGCGGGCGCGCTCGGCCTTGGCGGTATCGTAGGGATGGCGCAGGAGGATGTCTTGGAGCCGCTCACCGAGGCTTACCCGTCCACCCACGCCAGCTGCCCGCCAGTCGCAAAAGGTCACCGCATCCACGAGCCAGGCGGCCTCAGGCACAGGGGGCCGCACGGCATAGGCCTTCCGGATGGCCTCGGGCAGATGCTCCCCTTGGCCAGCCCGCGAATGGCGCAGCACGGCCTCCACCACCAGGGGGTCTTCGCCACAGGAGGCTAAAAACAAGGCCCCATCCAGGGGATGGTAGCCGGTTTGGTACAGAGCCGGGGCATAGCCAAGGTCATGGGCCAGGGCGGCGCGCCTCAGCCGCTCCCTGTCTTCCACGCCCAAGCCGAGCAATTGCGCCACATCCATGGCCAAGGCCGCGGCGTCGCGCAGATGGGCCAGCCGCGCCAAGTTCTTTGCAAAAAGCGCTTCCAATTGCGCTTCCCATTTACATCCCTCCCCGGCACGGCTAGGGTGCCGTTCATTCCTCACGGAGCACGCCATGAACCACTCCTTGCTGCTGCGCATCCTGACTACCGTTTGCCCCAAGCTCTGGGCCGTGCTCGTCTTTCTCGGGCTCTTTGCCACCATCCACCTGCTCGACTTTGCCTGGCCGGCCCTGGCGAGCACCTCCCAGCACCTGGTGGGCTTCCTCGAAGGGCTGCTGCGCTAAAAACCGCAGCTGCCGCAGGCGCAAGGCCCGGCCAAAGCGGAACGGATGGAGCGCACACGGCCCATGCACGCCCATGGTCACACTGGCCCCACAGGCCGCGACCTCCTCGGCACTGCCCGCGCAGGAAAGACAAAAGGCCCTCATGCGGGCAAGGAGCTGCCCCGCACTCTCTTTTTCCAAGTCGCCATCCAACGGGCAATCAAGACACTCCAACGATTGGACCCGATTGCCACGACACCAGGCGCACATGCGCCGGATTGCCCGCACAATCCCCAACGCTGGGACCATGGCCACCTCCTCCTCAATCCGGATGTAGCCTCTTTGCCCGCAAAGGCCAAGAAAACCTTTTAAGACAATCTTCTTCCCACACCTTGACGCTATTGCACCCTGTGAGGGGACATCCAGCTACAATCTCCAACATCTTGATTTCTATCGCTTTGCCGAGAAAATGCACCAGCTTTGGTGCCTATCTGAATAGGAAGCCAATGGTCTTGAAAAAAGAAAAAAATACGTCTATATTTTCGTCGACAAATATCGATATAATGAATCGGAATTGAAAAAACATCTTATGGATGACAAAATGATATAAAATAGATTTATATTCTCTTTATGAGGAAAATCGAAAATGTATTATGGGATATACCATGTTTTTGTGAAACTACTTGATAATGCTATTCTTCCTCCATACAAAGGATCAACATTTCGCGGTGCATTTGGCAAATGCCTGAAGAAGGCAGTCTGCACTACACGAAAAAAAGAATGTGCTGACTGTCTGCTTGTGTCGCATTGCCTTTATGCACGTTTTTTTGAAAACAAAGAATGGGAACATGTTCCCTCCCCCCGTACGGCAGCCCCACCGCATCCGTATGTCCTCGAGCCTCCAGAGAGCACCCAAACCCATTACCCCGCAGGGGAGGCCTTGGACTTTCGCATCCTCCTCTTTGGAGAAGAGATGCAGCGCGCCCTGCCCTACTTTGTGTGCGCTTTCGAATTGATGGGAGAGCAAGGGATTGGCAAGACCATCAATGCCCGTCGGGCACGCTTCTGCCTCACCAACGTCACGACCCAAGGTGTTGGCCTCTATGATCCTGCCACGCGAAGGCTCGCCCCATCTCCAGCCCCTCTTTCCCTCACCCTACACCCCACGACGCCAACCGATACCATCCACACCATCACCCTCCATTTCCGAACCCCCCTTCGCCTCAAGCAGGACAACCGCCTGCAGGCAAGCCTTCCGTTTTCGGTTCTCGTGCGCGCCCTGCTGCGCCGCGTCTCCACCCTGTTCAACGCATGGGGAGATGGCGAACCGCAACTTGATTACCGCGGCATGGTCGCCCGTGCCGAACAGGTCCAGGTGGCAGACAACCAACTGCACTGGCACGAATGGACACGCTATTCCCACCGGCAAGATCAAGCCATGCAGTTTGGCGGCCTTATGGGCTCCATCACCTACACTGGCCCTTTGGAGGAGTATCTTCCCCTAATACGCCTCGGTGAGAGGCTTCATATTGGCAAACAAACCACCTTTGGCCTGGGTCGATTTGTCCTCGCTGCGCCATGAAACGTATCCTGCTGGCTGTCTGTGGCCTCACGCCTCAGGTTATTACCGAAACCCTCTACGCCCTATACTTCCGAGGGCAGATGCCCCACGCCATCCGCATTCTTACCACCCGCCAAGGCAAGGCGGCCTGCCATGCCGCCTTGTTCCACCCCGCAGATGGCGCCTACTACCGTTTTCTTCAGGAGTATGGCCTCGACCCAGCGGCCATTGATTTTTCGCCCTATCATCTCCTTATCCCCCGCGATGCCTCTGGCAGAGTGCCCGATGATATCGTGGACGAAGAGGAGAACGAATACTTCCTCCAGCTCTGCATGGAGCAGGCCTTTGCGGCCACCCGCCATAACGACACTCAGGTCTTCTTTTCCATTGCCGGAGGTCGCAAAACCATGGGAGCGTGCCTCAGCCTGGCGGCTCAATGCTATGGCAGACCACAAGACCGCCTCTTCCATGTCCTTGTGTCTGCTGAGTTTGAGAGAAATCCTGATTTCTTCTTTCCCCCTCGCCAATCCCAGGAAATCATCCTGCGCGATGCCCAAGGCAACCCCTACCGCAAAGAGACTCGTTTTGCCAAAGTCACCCTCGTCACCATGCCCTTCTTTTCCATCCGCAACTATCTGACTGCCGGCCATCTCCAACATCCCAAGACACCGGCCTCCCTTCTGCTCGCCCTGGTGCGGGAAGCAAAGCCGGAGTTGACCATCAACCTGCCGGCCAAAACGCTCTCGTGGAAGGGGGTCGAGTGTGACCTCATGCCCACCCAGCTGGCCATCTACACCTTCTTTGCCCTGCACAAACAGCGTGCGCAGTGCAACGTTGCCGATTGTGCCAAGTGCAGCGAATGTTTTTTAACTCTCCCGGAGATACTCTCCCACGGAGAGGCCATCGCAGACCTCTACCGCAAGATAGATCCTGAACGCGACCACGACGCTATGCGCAGTACGGGCATCCAGGCCCTCGATGCCGAAAACTTCAACGCCTACAAATCCAAACTCCGGCGAAGGTTGGAGCGCGCCTTCGGCCCTCAAGAAGCCGCACGCCTTGCCATTATCTCCCACGGAAGACGCCCCAACACCCGCTATGGATTGGCACTTCCTCGAAAACAACTCCGGATTCTCTTCCCATGAGCCCAGCCCATCGTCCCCACTTCCTTCCGATCGTCCAGGCAAAAGGCCACAAGCTGCCCCATGCCGTGCGCATGCCCCCCCTCACCAGCCAGGAGCCCCTCGAGAAAGTCCAAGGGCTTCTCACAAGAATAGGCACGCGGCCTAAGGTAAGCCTCGCTTACCAGCAAAGGCAAAACACCAGGGCAAGCTGCCTCCTGTTTGGCTCCCGCCCCGTTGCGGCGAGGGAATATCGCTTATTATCTTGAGGAGAACAAATGCCAACCCTCATTTCGTTTCTCGGCAAGAGTCAGCTCGACTGCAACTTCGGCTATCGCAAGGCACGCTACCGCTTTCCAGACGGCACAGAGCGTGAGAGTGCGTACTTTGGCCTCGAGCTTGCTGCGTACTTGAAGGCCACCCAATGCATTCTCATCGGCACCCCTTCGAGCATGTGGGATATCCTCGTAGAAAACATCGCGGGCGACCACGGCGAGGAAGAACTCCGCCTCAGTCTCATGGATGCGGTCAAGAGCGCTACCGTCACCGAGCCCCTGCTCTCCTTGCTCCTCCCCTCCATCAGCGCCCAAACAGGGTGTTCCATAGAGGCCCTCGTTATCCCCCATTCAGCTCAGTTTGAGGATCAGCAAAATCTCCTCCAGCGGCTGGCAGAGAAGATCCCCCCGAATGCGAATGTGGTCATCGACGTCACCCATGGCTTTCGGCACCTGGCCATGCTCGCCGTAAGCGCCACCCGCTACCTCCAGCACGCCAGAAAGGTCCACGGGTGCGGCCTCTACTACGGTGCCCTCGAAATGAACGAAAAGGGAGTGGCCCCGGTGGTGGAGCTCTCGGGCCTTGCGCATCTGCAGGAATGGGCCGAGGCGATGGCCGCCCATGAGGCCAGTGGCAACATTGCCGTCTTTGCGCCCCTCCTTGCGCGCGATGGCTTGGCAAGGGATATGGCTCATCGCCTCAAGGAGGGGTGGGCACGTATGAACATCCATAACATCCACGACGCCGCCCAGCAGCTCTTGCCCGTGTACAACGCCCTCAATAAGCCGCTCGTCGGCGCCTCGGAGCTTTTTCGGGAGCGTCTCCGTCGGCTCTTGCGCTGGGTAAGCGCCACGACGCTGGCCGAAAAGCAGCGCCTCTTGGCGCTCCAGGCCCTCGAACGCGGCGATCTGCTGCGCGCTGCCCTTTTTGGTCTGGAAAGCTTCCTGTCGCGGGAAGTCACGGCGGCAGGCGATGACCCTTTGGATTACACTGCCAAAAAACGGGTAGAAGCGCAGTTTAAGGCGGAGCTCAAAGAGGGCGAACACCCTGACTGGAAGCGCAATGCCTACTGGCTACTCAAAAATGTCCGCAACGCGCTCGCCCACGGCACGGTGCCAACCTACCCGCCGCACGCCCAACTGCTCAAAAACCCCGAGCGCCTGCGCCGCGAGCTCGACGCCACGATCAACCGGCTGACCAATACCTGAGCTGCGGGGCAAACGATCGCAAGCTTGCCGACGACAAAAAGATCCACTCAGCAGGAGAAGATTCTCGCCATGGACGAACCGAATGAATCGATGATCTCAAGCCAGATGGCGCGTAGTTGCCGCGTTGCGCTTGCGGCACTGTTGCATGACCTTGGCAAATTCGCCGAGCGGGCGCGCATTCCAGAAGCGCAGGCCAAGGATGCCGACGGCAATGCCCGGCAAGCCATCGAGGAATTGCTGGCCTGTCCTGGATTCAACGGGCGGCGTACGCACATCCACGCGGCCTACACCGCCATCGGGATGGATCTGCTGGAAACCCACCTGCCGGAACTGGTGGGCGATGACATAACGCCCTTCGCGCCGTGGCGGGAGAAAAACGCGGACGATTCCATCGTCAACGCCGCCGCCCGGCACCACCGGCCCGACACCTTCCTGCAATGGATCATCGCCAGTGCCGACCGGCTCGCCTCCGGTTTCGAGCGGGAAGAGTTCGCCGCCTACAACCAAGCGCCGGACGAGGAGGACAAAAAGCTCAACCACTACACTACACGGCAGTGGACCCTGCTCGAGGAAATTCATCTCCCCTCTCCCACGGGGAGAGGGGCCGGGGGAGAGGGAGCGACGCCCGCCTACCGCTACCCGCTCAAAGCCCTCTCTCCCGCGGCGATCTTTCCCGTTCCCGCAAAAGATTGCGAAACCGGCGACAAGGCCGCCGCGCAGGCCGAATACCTGAAACTGTGGAATCAGTTCCAGGCCGGCCTGAAGGCCATTCCCGCCAGCCACCGCAGCAATCTGCCGCTGTGGCTCGACCATTTCGACAGCCTTTGGCTCGCCTTCACCCACGCCATTCCCTCGGCCACGGCCGGCATCGCCGGCAACGTGCGGCCCGATGTCGCGCTCTACGACCACTCCCGTACCACGGCGGCGCTGGCCGTGGCCCTGTGGCGCTACCATGCCGACCAGGGACATGACCCAGAAGCCGTGCGCGATGAACTGCGTGCCCAGTGGGACCGGGAGCGCGCCGGTCAAGAGTCGGCCCGTCATGCCTGGCAGACGGAAAAGTTCCTGCTGGTGCAAGGCGATTTCACGGGCATTCAGGAATTCATCTTTGCCGGTGGCGAATCGCAGCGGCAGGTGGCGCGGCTGTTGCGCGGACGTTCCTTTTATGTCTCGCTTCTGACCGAACTGGCAGCGCTCAAGGTGCTGGAGGCGCTCGCTCTGCCGCCCACCAGCCAGGTGGTCAACGCCGCCGGCAAATTCCTCATCGTCGCGCCGAACACGCCACAGGCCGTGAGTGCGCTGCGCGAGGTGCAACGCGAGTTCGATCGCTGGTTCATCGAACACACCTATGGCCAAAGCGCCATCAATCTGGCCTGGCTGCCAGCGTGCCCGGCCGATTTCCGGCATGGCGATGCCCACGCCTTTGCAAGCCCCTTCCGCGCGCTGATCAAGCGGCTGTTCGAGCAACTGGAAACCGCCAAGCTGCGGCGCTTCGGGCTTTGCGACGCCAACCCGCAGGAGGCGCTGCGGCGAGGCTTCCTCGACCGCTTCGAACATGGCGAATGCAAGATCGACGGCCGCTCGCCAGCAGCCTGCAAGCTCGAAGATGGGGTGTGGGTGAGCGAGTTGGCCTGGGACCAGGTACACACCGGCAAATGGCTGGCCCACCAAAATCGCCTGCTCATCACCCGCTTTCGCATCGAACCGCTCACCGAAGGCCAGACCCTGCACCAGTTGCGCCTGCCCATCTTCGGCTACCACGTGCTGTTCACCGGCGCGGAAGACGCCAGCGGCAGGTTCGGCAAAGTGGCTCAGTCTGGCAACCTGCTACGCGCCTGGGATTTCTCGCTGCCGGAATCGGCCGACGCGCCGCTGTGGAACGGCTACGCCCGGCGCGCCATCAATGCCTTCGTGCCCCGATTCGGCGAAATCAACGCCTGGGAATCCGACCGTTACCGGGGTCTGGAAGACCTCGACGATTTCGAGCCGCATCCGCTGGCCCCCAAGACCCTCAACCATCTCGCGCGCGACGACCGCCGCCTGGACGAGAACGGCCGCTGGATCGGCGCCGAAGCGCTGATCACACTCAAAGGCGATATCGACAACCTGGGGCTGATCTTCCAGCAAGGGCTTGAGGAGCCCACCTTCGCCCGCATGGCGGCATTATCGCGCCAGATCAACGCCTTCTTCACCCTCTGGCTGCCCTGGCTGTGTCGCCAGGAATTCCCCAACACCTACACCGTTTTCGCCGGCGGCGACGACTTCTTCCTGATCGGCCCGTGGCGCTCCACCATTGGCCTGGCGCAGCGCATGCGCGACGACTTCGCCCGCTATGTCGCCGGCAACCCGGACATCCACTTCTCGGCGGGACTGTCCATGACCAAGCCGGGGCTGCCCATCCGTCACCTGGGGCAACTAGCGGAAGAAGCGCTGGAAGATGCGAAGAAGCTGCCGGGCAAGAATGCCGTCACCTGCTTCGGCCAGTCCGTTTCTTGGCGCACATTCGGTGAGCTCATGGATCTCGAAGACGCGCTGGGTCGGCTCAGCGACGAATTGAAACTGTCCACCGGCTACCTCTATGGGCTACTCCATCTCACCGACATGGCGGCAGACCAGACCCGCCCGGAAAACGCCCTCTGGCACTCCCGTTTCGCCTACCGCACCCGGCGCATGCTGGAAGCCAAGATCAAGAACCTAGGCGACCGCGAGGCCACCGAGCGCAAACGCAGGCAACTGCAACAAGAACTGGCGCTGGAGATTGCTAGCAGCGGCATCGAAAAACACCGGGCGGCCTACAAGATCGCCCTGTTTGCCCATCTCTATCAACAACGCGACTGAGGAGAACGCAATGGCCCAATTCATTTCAAACCGATCCAATCCGCAACGGCGTGAAGAAGCGCCACGCCAGCAGACCAATGCTGGCTGGCTCGACCGCATTCATTTTGTCTCACCGGATGCCGACCTGTTCAACGAGATCGCCCGGCAAGCGGCGCAAGCCGTGGCACACGCCGATCAATACCGCAACAAACCCAGCCAGATGCGCCGCTTCTATGACGAACTGCTGCTGTGGGAAACGCGCGTCAGCCAGCAGCCGAGGGAAGAACAAGAAGCCAAGTTCGCCGAATACCTGCCCTTCATCCGCATGCTCAACGCCAAGGCTGCCTATGCCGAAGGCCGCAGGCTCGTCGATCGCACCTTTGTCGATCTGATGCGCCACACTTTGAAAGAAGTCACCAGCCCGCAAACCTTGACCACGTGCAAATACTTCTGGGAAGCCTTCATGGGCTTCTACAAACAGGAACGCCAGGACTGACTCAGGGAGACCCCGCATGAAACTCACCGCCATCCGCAAATTCACCGGCCGTCTGGAATTGGTCACGGGGCTGCATATCGGCTCCGGCAACAACGAGATGCACATCGGCGGCACTGACAACCCGGTCATCAAGAACCCCATCACGCATGAACCCTACATCCCTGGCTCCAGCCTCAAGGGCAAGATCAGGAGCCTCTTGGAATGGAAGCTCGGCGTGGTAAGCCAGACCGCAGGCAAGCCGCTCGGATTTCGCGACATCGCAAACCTGCCAGAGAACGAACGGCCAGCCGCCAAAAACCTGCTCAAGCTCTTCGGCGGCGCACCGGAAGGCGCTGGCCAAGACATGAAGCTGGTGGAAGAAATCGGCCCCACGCGCCTGGCCTTCTGGGACTGCCCGCTCACCCGTTCCTGGGTGGAGGAGATGAGCCGGCGCAACCTGCTGCTTACCGAAACCAAGATGGAAAACATGATCGACCGCATTCGCGGCGTGGCCGAACATCCGCGCAACACCGAGCGCGTGCCCGCCGGCGCCACGTTCGACTTCGCCCTCACCCTGCGCGTACACGAAGGTGAAGACTTGCTCGCCATGGTCTACGAAGGGCTGAAGCTGCTCGAACTCACCGGTCTTGGCGGTTCTGGCTCGCGCGGTTACGGCAAGGTCCGGTTCGCCGAGCTGAAGCTCGATGGCGAGGATGTTTTACCGAGACTGGCCGCAGTCAACCTCGCTGCGGCGGCCTGAGATGCCGTTTGAACTACGGAGCTCATCATGTTGATCTACATGGCGCGCATCACGCCGCTTTCCGCCTTCGGCACGCCGCCCAAGGGCGACACCTTGTTCGGTCAGCTCTGCTGGGCGTTGCGCAATCGGCACGGTGAAACACGACTGACCGAATTGCTCGACGGCTACACGACAGGGCGCCCCTTTGCCGTGGTCTCCGACGCCTTCCCCGCCGGCCATCTGCCCCGGCCCGCCTTGCCCGGCCACTGGTTTACCCCGCTGCCGAATGAAGACCGCAAGGCCGTAAAGAAACGCAACTGGCTGCCCGTCGAGCATTTCGACACCCCGGTGGCCGACTGGCTGGCCCATTGCCGCGCCGATAGCGATCTGCCCGGTGCTGCGGCGACGCCCCATCCGCAACCGCACAACGCCATCGACCGCCGCACCGGCACCACCGGCAAAGACTTCGCGCCCTACACGATGACGCAGCTGTGGTATGGGCAAGGCTGCGCGTTGGACATCCACATCGTCTTCGACAATGCGCGGCTGTCCGTGGCCGAAATCGAGCAGGCCCTGTGCGACATCGGCGCATTCGGCTTCGGCCGCGATGCCAGCATCGGGCTTGGCCGTTTCGACGTGGACAGCTTCGAACCCGCGCAACTTCCCTGCCAAACTGACGCCGATGCCTGGCTCACCCTCGCCCCCTGCGCGCCGCAAGGCCTGCCTTGGCGTACCGAGCACTGCTTCTACACCGTGTTTACCCGCTTCGGCCGCCATGGCGACATAGGGGTCCACCAAGGCCGCCCCTTCAAGACCCCCGTCCTGCTCGCCAACACCGGCGCCGTGCTCGTCCCACAAAACACAACCGTCAAGGGCGTGCCGTTCATCGGACAGGGACTGGGTGGTGACGGCACGCTCTCCAAGGCCATACCGCAAACCGTGCATCAAGGCTATGCGCCGGTGGTGGGGATCGAACTACCTGCGCGGACTGGAACAGACGAACCAGGCGGAGCGACGCCATGACACCCTTGAGCTGTTACCGACTGCACATCACCCCCCTGTCTCCTGTTCACATCGGCACTGGGGAAAGCTATGAACCGACCAATTACGTCATCGAGGACGGCGTCCTGCACGAATTCGACACCGGCGCGACGCTGGCCGCATTCTCGGCTCAAGATCGCAAGGAGCTGCTCGGCATCGCCAACAGCGATCCCAACACCGAGATGATCCAGACCCTCCAGCGTTTCTTTCACAAGCGTCGGGAGGCGCTGATGGCTCATGCCGAGCATCATGTTCCCGTGCTGCCAGGGGTCGCCGCCCTCTATGCTCGCCGTATCGGCCAGACCGCCAACCATGAAGCCGGCGGCAAGAAAGTGCTCAACCGCCTCGAAATCGACCGCACTGGCTTCAACCCCGTCACCCGCCAGCCGGTGCTGTATGGGTCATCGCTCAAGGGCGCGATCCGCACCGCGTTGCTCGACAGGGTGAATGAGGGGCAACCGGCGCGCGAACGCAAAGGGCTGCACGAATTCCAAGGGCGCCTGTTCCGCTATTACGACGAGAACGCCCGTCCCCGCATGGCCTTGGAGCGCGACCCCATGCGCCTGGTGCAACTGGCCGACGCCCATTGGTGCGGCGAACCTGGCCTGCCAGCCACCCAGGTGCATCTGGCGGTCAACCGTAAAAAGGCAGAAGTCAGAGACAAGCAAGGCAACATTCGCAAGTCGCAGGCCGAATCGAAAGACCTCTACCAAATCCTCGAATGCGTCAGCGGCGGGCACTACCGCGCCTTCAGCGGGCAACTCAACCTGCAGCGGCTCGACGGGCTCGGTCAGAGACACGCCAACAAGCTGCCCGCTGCAGACCTGCACTTCGATGCAAAACGAATCGCCCAGGCCTGCAACCGTTTCTACAAATCCATCTTGGTAAACGAGATGCGTTTGATGCGCGAACGCGCCTATCTCGACGAAGACTGGGCCAAGGCGATTCAAACGCTGCTCAAAGCCGCCGAGGAACGAATGGATCGCGGCGAAGTCTTCCTGCTGCGTGTGGGACGGCACTCCGGCGCCGAGTCGGTCACCTTAAACGGCGTGCGCAACATCAAGATCATGAAAGGCAAGGGAGAAACACCCGACTACCTGGACGCCGCCAAAACCCTCTGGTTGGCCGCACAAGACAAAGACCAGATGAGCGGCCTTTTGCCTTTTGGCTGGCTTCTCATCGAACTTCACCCCCTGGCAGCCCAAGCCGCCGACTGGCCGCAGCTTCAAGAAATCTGTGCCCCTTATCTCACCAAAGCGCGCGCTTGGAGAGAAAAACTGACAGAGCTTCGCGCGCGCCTTGCCGATGAACGCGCCAAGGCCGAAGCCCGGCGCCGTGAGGAAGAGGAACAAGCCCGCCGTGCCGCCGAGGCCAAAGCTGCCGCTGAGCGGGCAGAAGCCGAACGACAGGCGCGGCTGGCCAACATGAGCGAGAACATGCGCCGGATCGAAGCCTTCAAGGACGAATGCAAAGCGCGCATGGAGCAACTGCGGGGCGGCAAGGATCGGCCCCACACCGTCTATCACGAAAAAGCCCGTCGGCTCGCCAAGGATGCCCTCGAAGGCGAAGGCTGGAGCGCCGAAGAAAAACGCACCGCTGCCGATGCCATCACCGAGTGGTTGCCCAAGGTCGTCGCCGTGAACATGAAAGACGAGCGCAAGAAGCTCAAGCTGGCCATCTTGCGAGGCGAGGCATGACCACCTGGTTCGTCACCCGCCACCCCGGCGCCATCGAATGGGCCGCGCGTCAGGGGCTGACCGTTGATCGGCAAGTGGCCCATCTGGACATCGATGCGGTGCAGGCGGGCGACACCGTGATCGGCATTCTGCCCATCCATCTCGCCGCCGAAGCCTGTGCGCGCGGCGCGCGCTTTTTCAACCTCTCGCTCGATGTACCGCCGCAGGCTCGCGGCCAGGAGCTCGATGCCGACACCCTCGAACGGCTCGGGGCACGGCTGGAGGAATACATCGTGACCAGAAAGGAGTGATGACGTGCACTTGATCGTATCCACCTGCGGCACCAGCTTGCTCACCAACCTGGCCGGTAATCACCGTGCTCTGGTGACACGCCATGCCAATGCCCCTCGCTTGGAAGACATCCCTGTAGAGGATCGTCAGATTCTGCAAAAGCTTATCGAGCAAGCGCACAAGCGCATGCTCGAGGGTAGCAACGAAGACCGCGCCAAGTTATCGGCCGAATACAATGGCCTCAATCGCTTTTATGGCGGCGAGTTTGCCACGAACGATATGCACTGGCTCATCGCCACTGATACCTGGATGGGGCAGCAAACGGCGAAAATCCTGGAGGCCGTGCTGGGAAACAAAGCCCAGGTCAAGCGCATCCCGGGTTTGCGCACCGACGATCTTGCCTCCTTCCGTCTGGCGATGGCCGATCTCGTCAAGATGTGCAAACAAGAGATCGAACCGCTGCGCATAGAAACCATCTTCAACCTCACCGGCGGCTTCAAAAGCGTGCAAGGCATGATGCAAACCTTGGGCATGCTCTATGCGGATGAGACGGTGTACATCTTCGAAGGGAGCAACGAGCTTTTGCGCCTGCCACGCCTGCCGATCCATCTTGAGGCTGAAGACGAGGTGCGTCGCGCCTTGCACGCATTTCGCCGCCTTGACGTTGGGCTGCCTCTTTCATCGACAGACAGGAAAAACATCCCGGAAATCTTCCTCCTTGAAATCGACGGCCAAATCGGTCTCTCGGAATGGGGAGAACTCGTCTGGCAGGAAGTACGCGACAAGCTGCTTTCGGAGTGTCTTTGGCCATCGGTCGACGACAAGCTGCGCTACGGCCCCAAATTCAAGCGCAGCGTCGAATCCTGCAGCAAGGAAGAACTGCGCGACATCAACTTCCGTCTGGCCGAACTCGCCCGGCATCTCAACGATCCGTCCTACAACCCCCGCCATCTGGACTTCAAGAAGCTCAACGTGCCGCGTCAAGGCTCCACCCACGAATGCGACGCCTGGGCCCGGCATGGCGCAAAGCGGCTTTTTGGCCACTTTGAAAATGACATCTTTGTGGCGGACCGACTCGAGGAAGGGCTCCACTGAATCCGATGGAAGGCGTGCGCTGTCGATTGCCTAGCGCCACCGCTCTTCCCCAAATACGAAGAGAACACCCCCCATGGGGGCACACCCTCCTTGGAGGACAAAGGCAAGACAACCCGTCGCTCCCAGAAGGCGCTGTCCCCAATGGAAGCCCTTGCTTCCCCTTGCGGGCTATCTCCATTGGGATGGAAATAAGGGGCCGTGGGCAACGTTTCTCTCCTCCCCCCCTTCCAGGGCGTAACGCCCTCCGATCTTTGACAAGGACATAGATGAGCAACCTTGCCATAACTCCCATTTCCGCAACGGTGTGGTAGGGGAGCGTGCAGGAGGATACGCGGTGATTGTCTATGTTACGACCCAAGGGGCTCGCATCGTGCGCGAAGGCCAGCGTCTGCTCGTCAAAAAGGACACCGACACCTACCACACTCTTTTTATCCATAAGTTGGAACAACTCATCCTCGTGGGGCATGTGGCCATCACCCCACAGGCCCTGCGTCTTTTGCTCCGAGAAAACGTGGATACCGTTTTTCTGCGGATGGATGGCCGCTACCTCGGTCGGTTGGCTGGGGGGGAGATGAAAAATGTCTTTCTGCGCAAACGGCAATTCCAGCTGACGGATGACGAGGATTTTTGTCTCGCCATGGCCCGGAGTATCGTTACTGGGAAGATGGCCAATATGGCCACTGTCCTGCAGCGGATTGCCCGTACCCGGCACAGCCGTCCGGCCCGGGAGGCGGCAGAGGCTATCCGAGAAAAGATAGAACAATTGGCGGATGCCGAGAGCCTCGATGCCGTGCGGGGCTTCGAAGGGAGTGCCTCGGCGCGGCACTTCGCGGGTTTGCGCCATGGTCTCGATAAAGACTACGGGTTTTCCAAACGGGTGCGGCGTCCACCCACGGATCCGGTCAACGCCGTCCTTTCGCTCCTCTCTACCTTTCTCATCAATCGGGCCTATGCCGCGGTTCGGATTGCCGGACTGGACCCCTATCCCGGCATGCTGCATGCTCTCGAATATGGACGATATTCTCTGCCCCTCGATCTGGTGGAGGAATTCCGCCCCATTATTGTGGACACATTGACACTTTCTCTCTTTAACCTTGGCATACTCAAGGAAACCGATTTTTATACCATAGAACATCAAACACCGCTTTCACCGCTTGATGCAAGCGAGGACAGTATCGATGCCATATGTACCGATCCAATCGGGCAAATGACTTTACTCGACGACGAAGAAGATGATATATTTGATATCCCTCCTCAACCGATGGTCGATGAGATACACCTTGAAAATATCAATGGGAAAAAACCATCGGTTCGACTATATCCTAATGCTTTTAATCGAGTTTTAAAAGCTTTTGAAAAGAAGATGAATATGGAATTTTATCATCCTCTTGCGGCAAAGAAGATGACATATGCTGAATCTATAATCTTTCAGGCGCGGCAAATGCGAAAAGTGATTGAAGGAGAATCATCAAAATATCATCCACTATTGCTTAAGTAATGGTTATAAACGTTCTCATATTTTATGATATCTCTTCAAATGAGAAACGGGCGAAACTTCACCGATTTCTTAAGGAGATTGGGATTAATACACAGAAGTCTGTTTTTGAATGTGAAGTTAGCAATGAACAACTCGAAATGATAATAAAAAAATGCAAAGTCCTCATTGATAGAGATACGGATTCTATACTTATATACAAAATATGTTCTCGTTGTATTCGTAACGTACAACTATCTGGCAAAGGAATAAAATTTGAGCGGACGGAGTATATGATACTATGAACATGATTGTTGCTTATGATATTGCCGACCCCAGAAGGCTATACAAGATAGCAAAAATTATGGAAGACTACGGCTATCGAGTGCAAAAATCTATCTTTGAAGTGGACATTGATGAGATTCAATTTCGTCAGATGAAGGCTCGAGTGGAAGAGGTACTGGAACCCAAAGAAGATGGGGTCAAATATTTTTCCCTATGCCGCCGTTGTGCTGGAACGCTCATTGCGTTAGGGGTATCAAAAGTCATCCCGGAAGAGGTTGATTTTTTGATAGTCTAGCTGGTTGTGGAACAGTAGACGGCGAAGGAGCGGTTCATGCTGTTTCCCGCAGGCCCTTTTAAGAGAAGGGCATTTGAAGATAACGTCATGGTTTAATTGGTTGTTTTTAAAATGCGCCAACCGAGGTCTGCGGAACAAATATGCCTAATTAAAACAACAAGTTGTCCAAAAAGGAGCGGTATCAATGCACAAATGGGAGAACAACCTCTCAAAGGTCTGCGAAAAACACCACTTAACCGCCTAGAACCACAAACGAAAAAAGAACGAGACTTCAAAATGACCTGATTTGCGAAGGGATTAAGACGGATAAAGCCACACGCGTCGATAAACAAAGATGTCTTCAAAATGACCTGATTTGCGAAGGGATTAAGACTCCATTGCTGAGCTCGTGCGATGATGTCTGCATCGTCCTTCAAAATGACCTGATTTGCGAAGGG
>CALKRN010000024.1 GCA_937989665.1 uncultured Desulfomicrobiaceae bacterium
CGTCTGGGTCTTTGAGTTCAAGGTCGTGGACGGCGATGCCCCCACCGGTGCGGCCCTGGCCCAGCTCAAGGCCAAAGACTACGCCGCCAAATACCGCGCCCCAGGCGTCCAGGTCCTGGAGGTAGGCGTGGAGTTTTCCAAAACAAAGCGCCAGATCGTCGGCTGGGAGGTGGGGTAAGGCCGAGGCTTAGCCTGAAGCGGCGAATAGAGGGTGCCTTTCGTGGGGAGGAAGGCGTGTTTTTGGGCAGCCTCTAGGAAGAAAGCTCGATGTTGGCGCAGAGGCATATATTAAGGAGAATAATGCAGGAGGCATCTATGCTTGCCATCGGCCCAGACACCTTGGCTCAAGTCCATTTTTGTCTTCTTTGGCAAGAAGAGGATGTAGTCCATGAGGACTGCGTTGTAGCCCAGCGTTTCAATTTTTGGAGAGACTGCAGCTTTGGTCCATTGGGGAAAGCCTTGGCTGGACTGCGTGCAGGCGAGAGTCGCATTGTGGATGGAACAGCTTGCATTCCAACATGGGACCCAGAGAAGGTCGTGACGGTGCCGCGTCGTGCGTTTCAGCCGCCGGTCTCTACGCGGCTTTTTCGCGGTCGCTTTCTTCCCCAAGGTGTTTTCCGTGGCCTTCCTGGAGTGTTTCCACAAAACATCCAGCCCTGCCGGGTGGTAGATGTCGAAGAGGATCGCATCGTGGTGGACATGAACCATCCCCTGGCCGGTACTGCTGGGCAGATGATCGTTACGGTGAACGACGTCTGGGCAAAAGAAAGTGAGTTTGGAGGAAGTTGCCAGGATTGGCTGGAGCGGGTGTTGGAGGGACCGGGATTGCAGCGGGGGATGGCCGGAGGTGTCGACTTTCCAGTGGAACCGTATTCACGACAGGCAACACAGCCCGATACCGCCTATTATGCTACTCCCCGCCGGGTTGGGCATGTGGATAGCCAGGCTTCGGCCCGCATCACGGCCGTGTATGAGCGGGTCCTCACGGGCCGGCGCCGTATTCTTGACCTTATGGCGGGTTGGCAGTCGCATCTGCCTGCTGGCGTACAGGCCACGGGCCTGGGGATGAATGCCGAGGAAATGGCCGACAACCCAGGACTCTCCTCGTTTGTGGTCTATGACCTCAATGCGGACCCGCGCCTGCCGTGGTCAGAAGGGGCGTTTGATGCCGTCGTGTGCGCCTTATCTGTGGAGTATTTGCTGCGCCCGGTGGCGGTGTTAGGTGAGGTGCGGCGCGTTCTTGCCCCTGGCGGGATGCTCGTGGTGGTGGTTTCGCATCGATGGTTTCCAGGCTGGGCCGTGGATTTGTGGACCGAGCTCCATGAATTTGAACGAGTGGGGCTGGTTCTTTCCTGGATGCGCCAAGCAGGGTTCACTGCCCTTCATACCCTCTCGGAGCGTGGCTGGCCCCGGCCCAAGGATGCGCGGGATCGCTATTACCCGCGTTTGCAGGATGCCGATCCCGTCTATGCCGTGTGGGGGGTGCGCACCTAGCGAGGCGCGCATGAGGCCGGGAGCGGTTTATCCGCAACATTTGAAACATCCGAGGGAGGGCTTGAGGTCGCCCTTGCCGCGTTCCGCTCCATCGTCAGACGGATGATGGGGGCGTGGCGATGCGGTCATTGGCGGCGGCAGGGATTGCGATCTCCCATTGTGTTGCTGGCAAAGATTGCGGGAGGCATAGCCCAGGACTGCGTCTGGGGAGGCCGGTGGCGATCGTCTTTGAGAGATGCTCAGTTTAGAGGTACCATCGCCATGAGCGCCCCAGGGAGAAGAGCTCGGCAAGCGGGGTCTGGGGAGTAGCGAGTTTGTTGGCAAGATAGACAAAAAGATAGGCTGTTTGCAGGGCATCCGCCAAGGCGTCATGGGCCGGAAAGGTGGGAAGCCCGAGTTCTTCTGCCAAATCGGCCAAGTGATAGGAGATACGCAAATCGTAGCGATCGTAAGGAGAGGCCATGCGCTCTTCGCGCCAGATCATGGCTAGGCGTAGGGTATCAAGGCATGGATTGCATGGCTCGAGGTGGTAGGCGCGGCGGCAAGCGCGGCGGAGAAATTGCATGTCCAGTCCGATATGATGGCCAACGATAAAGGTCCCATGGAGGAATTCGAAAAAGGAAGGGAGCACTTCTTCTAGGGGCGGTGCATCTTCCACGGCAGATGGGGTAATGCGGTGGATGAGGGTGCTTCCTTTGGGGATGCCAGCCTTGGGTCGGATGAGGGTGTGGAAGCTCGTCTCAGCAGCGATGGAGAGGCCGTGGATGCGCACCGCTCCAATGGCAACGATCTCATCGCGCCGGGGCGAGAGTCCAGTGAGCTCGGTATCGATGACTGTAAAGACCGCCTCGGCCAGCGGGATATCCTGGCGCAGGAGACGGCTAGCGTCGTTGTTGGCGATAAGGGCCGGTGGGGGCGCAAGGGATGGGCGAAAGATGCGGCGTACAAGGCTAAACATCGTCAAATCCGAAGAGAAAAGGTGTCGCGTAAGACTTCATGGAGGGCCGAGACCACACCAAAGGCCTCACGCAGCGTGCGTTTTTCCAGGGCAGTGAGGGTATCGGGTGCTATATAGTTATGCGGGGGCTGTCCTGCTTCAATTTGTTCCAACTGGCGTACAAGGCGCAGGTGGAGCAGAAACTCAAAAGCCTCCCGTGCTTCACTGTGGAGGTCGCGGGAGAGATGCCCGCCAGCGAGCAGGGCGTCCAGCCGCCCCAGGGTGCTTGTCTCTGGAATACCGAAATGCAGGGCCATAACCCGGGCAAAGTCAAGGAAGGGCAGCAGCCCGCGGGTCTTCAGATCCAGGGCGTTTTTGTGGGCGCCGTCTTTTTCCACCACAAAGTTCTTGAAGAAAGTCAGCGGCGGTCGGGCACGCAGGGCCTCAGCGGCTAAGTGGCGGAGGAACACCGTTTGGCCGGTGCAACCCGTGGTGATGTGGTCGCGCAACTCCACCCCAAGGCGTATCCGACCAAAGACTGGACGAAAGTCAAAAAAGACCGAGCTGTTGAGTACTTCAGTGGGTTCTGGGGCTTCACGCCAGCGGTCCACGCGGGCTTTCCATTCGCTCAGGCTGCCGCGCCAGGCTGGATTAGAGGCCATCATCCGCGCAGGGCAGCGGGGGATGCCACAGCGCAAGAGATGTTCTTCCATGCGGCTGGTGAGGGCTTCAAAATACACCTCGCCGGCCCGTGCGACAAAGTCTTCAGAGATATCTGCGGCCACCAGGGCGTTGTCTTGGTCCGTGGAAAAGGTTTGTTCGCGGCGGCCTTCGCTCCCCATGAGGATCCAGACATAAGGCACAGGGGAGGGTCCGATCTCGGCAGAGAGCAGTTCGAGGAGGCGGATAACAATGTGGTCGTTGAGGATGGCGATCAGACGGGTGATATGTCCTGCCTTGGCCCCCTCATGGATGAGGGTGCGCACCACGGCTGGGATGCGGCTATGGACAGGGTAGAGACCCTCGAAGGTGGTTTGAGCCGCGATGTCTTGGAATAAGGCGAGGGGAGAGCGTCCCTGGACAACGAGGAGGTCATGGGAGCTCACGACACCGATGGTTTTCCCGTCGCGCTCTACGGCGAGGTGGTGGATGTTTTCCGCCATCATGGTCATGAGGGCATCAAAACAGGTGGCGGTAGCCGGGAGGGTGCGCACCGGCGTGCTCATGATGGTCTCCGCGGGAGCTTGGGCGTCAATGCCCAGCGCGAGGGCCTTGCGCAGGTCTGTGTCTGTAATGATACCGCAGACCGCCCCAGAAGGCTCGCGGAAAAGAAGCGAGCCTGTCCCTTGGCGGAGCATCTCTCGAGCCGCGGCTTGGATAGTGGTGCCAAAGGCCACGGTGGCTGGAGGCCGATGCACAAGGTCAGCAAGGGTTTGGCTGAAAAGCGGCAATGTGGCCTCAGTGCTGCCTACCATTGGTCGATGGCGCATGGCCTCAAAGGCGCGGTCTAGATTTCCTTGGGCCAGGGCCTTGAGATGGTATTGGGCAAGGGTGGGATAGCGCACCACGGCGTCGAGAAAGGCCTGGCGGGGGATGGCCACTACAAAGGTATCTTCGAGGGTCTCGGCATCCATGGTGGCGCGGGTGCCGTGGAAGAGGCATACGGCGCCAATGCTGGCCCCCTCGCTGCGGATATCCATGAGGTGCTGGGTCCCGTTTTCCTCCACAAAAAGTTTGATGGCCCCTTTTTGGATGACGAAGAGATGGGTGACCTCACTCTTGCCGCGGGAGAGCAGCCGTGTCCCTTGAGGGAAAAAGTCCACCGTGGCCTGACGGGCGAGGGCCAGTATAGCCTCTTCGGGGAGGTCCGAAAACGGCATGGTCTGGCGCAGAAACGCGGCAAGAGGGCTTTTAAGGTCACTGGCGCGCATGGGTGCCTCTCACAATCGCCCGGGAGGAAGGCCCTCCCGGGCGGGGTTGAGGTTCCTGGTCAATGGTCAATGGCGGCACCGGCGCCGCGGGGGATGCGCACGTGTTCCACCAGCTCCTGGACAGCTTCTGGCGGCGGCGGTGTTGCCAGAGAGACGCCGATGGTGATGGCAAAGTTTAGGAACATGCCAATGATGCCAACACCTTCGGGGGCGAGGCCAAAGAGCCAGGGCTGCATACCCAAAAATTTGACCTGGATGATGTAGAGCAGGGTAAGGCCGATGCCACAGACCATGCCTGTGATGGCCCCTTCGCGGGTCGCCCGTTTCCAGAACACCCCGAGAACGATGATGGGGAAGAAGCTCGAAGCGGCGAGGCCGAAAGCCAGGGCCACCACTTGGGCCACAAATCCAGGGGGATTGATGCCAAAATAGCCTGCCACCAAGACGGCCAGTCCGATCATGATACGGCCCACCGTCAGCCGGCTTTTTTCCGAAGCCCGAGGATTGAGGACCCGGTAGTAGAGGTCATGGGAAATGGCGGAGGCAATGACGAGCAGCAGGCCGGAAGCCGTGGACAGGGCTGCAGCCAAGCCCCCTGCAGCTACCAGGGCGATGACCCAAGCCGGCAGGTTGGCGATCTCGGGATTGGCGAGCACCATGATGTCGTTGTCCACAAAGAGCTCATTGGGGCCATCTGCGGCCTTGTTGCTCACCAGACGCTGGCCGTGAGGACCGGTTTGGCCAGTGAACACTGGCTTGCCTTGGATGGCCTGGCCCTTGGCGTACTGGATGACGCCATCGCCGTTTTTGTCATACCAGGCAATGAGGCCAGTGCGCTCCCAGTTTTTGAACCAGCTCGGGACATTGGCATACGTGGCTCCATGGACGGAGCGGATCATGTTGTAGCGGGCAAAGGCCCCCACGGCTGGGGCAGCAGTGTAGAGGATGGCGATAAAGAGCAGGGCGTAGAAGGCCGACAGCCGTGCTGCTCGTACAGTGGGCACAGTGTAGAAGCGGATGATGACGTGAGGCAGACCGGCTGTCCCCACCATAAGACAGGTGGTGATGGCCACCATGTTGACCAGGGCCATGCCGGAAGAGGCTTGGGTGTAGGGGGTAAAGCCCAAGTCCGTCACAATAGCGTCCAAGGCCTGGAGGAAATAGATGCCGGCGTCCGGGCCTTCGGCAATGCGGGCGCCAAAACCAAGTTGCGGCAAGGGGATACCGGTGATCTTCAGAGAGATGGCCACTGCCGGCACGAGGAAGGCGACAATGAGCACAAGATACTGGGCCACTTGGGTCCAGGTGATCCCCTTCATCCCACCCAACGAGGCATAGAAAAAGACGATGATCATGCCAATGATCACGCCCGTGTTCACGTCCACTTCGAGAAAACGAGAAAAGACGATCCCCACCCCGCGCATTTGGCCAGCGACATACGTGAGGGACACGAAGATGGCGCACACCAAGGCCACAATGCGGGCAGTGGTGGAATAGTAGCGGTCGCCCACAAAGTCCGGCACCGTGAATTTGCCGAATTTGCGCAGGTACGGGGCAAGGAGCAGAGCCAAAAGCACGTAGCCGCCGGTCCAGCCCATGAGATACGTGCCGCCGCTAAAGCCCATAAAGGAGATCATGCCGGCCATGGAGATGAAGGAGGCAGCGCTCATCCAGTCAGCAGCGGTTGCCAGGCCGTTGGCCAAGGGGGGGACACCCCCGCCGGCCACGTAGAAGCCTTTCGTATCACGCACCCGGGAGGCCCAGGCAATGCCCAAATACAGGGCAAAAGAACCTCCCACCATGATGTAAGTCCAGGTCATGATAGACATAATGACTCCTTATTCGTGCACATCGAACTGTTTATCCAAGCGCTCCATGATAAGAAAATAGGCAAGAATGAGGAGTACAAAGATATAGATGGAGCCTTGTTGGGCAAACCAAAATCCCAAAGGGAAACCACCAAACATGATGGCGTTGAGGCTGTCGGCCCATACCATACTACATCCATAGGAGACGACAGCCCAGATAGCGAGGAGAAAGAGCATAGTGCGTTTGTTGGCCTTCCAGTAAGCATGGCGTGTGGTCATAAGTCACCTCCATAGAGAAATGGATCGAGGTGGGGACGGGGCGGGATTGCCTCGGACCGCGACTTCGATGGCGCCTCTGTAGCACAATGCTCCAGACGTGCATCCCTTTTCCGGTGAATGACACGAGCTCTTGGCCGGCGGCACGGTGGAAGGAGGGGAGAACACGCCAAATTTCCATCCACCGCTGGACAAGGACCGTTTATCCTCCACAGCGGGGCCGTTGGGCGGAGGCCAACGGGAGCGAAGCGTCAGAGGAAAAGTCAGAGGAAAAGGGGAGTGGGGCTTAGGTGAGCGGCGCTATGCAGGCGTCGGGGGTACAGTCCTGGTAGCGCCAGCAATTGCGACCGGCATGCTTGGCAGCGTACAGGGCTTGGTCCGCGGCGTGGACGAGGTCTGTGGGATGACACCCCGGAGAGGGGACGACGGCCGAGACCCCTAGACTTAAGGTGACGTGGTTAGCGGTGGGTGAGGTTATGTGCTCGATGCCGAGGAGTTCCACGGCCTGACGGAGGGTTTCCGCCACGTGGCAGGCGCCGGTGTGGTCTGTGGACGGCAGGATGACGGCGAATTCTTCGCCCCCATAGCGGGCGACAAAGTCCGAGGGGCGCTTGAGTGAGGCCGAGAGGCATCCTGCTATCCGTTTGAGGCAGCGGTCCCCGTGGAGGTGGCCGTAGTGATCGTTGAAGCACTTGAAGTGGTCGATATCGATCATGATGAGGGCTAGGCTTGTGCCTTCGCGCAGCAGCCGTCCCCATTCGGTGCGTAAGGTATCGTCAAAGTGGCGGCGGTTGGGGATGCCGGTGAGGCCATCGAGGAGGGAGAGGGTCTGGAGGATACGGTTTTTCTCTTCGAGTTCGAAGCGCAGCCGTTGGAGTTCGGCTACCTGGGCATCGAGCCTGGTATTGGCGTCTTCAAGGAGCTTGCGTTGGCGATAGAGCTCTTCGAAGACCCGCACCTTGCTCTGTAGGATGGCCGGGTCCACCGGCTTGGGAAGGTAGTCCACCGCCCCTACGGCATATCCCTGGAAGATGTGGTCGCGGTGGGTAAAGTTGGCGGTGACAAAGATGATGGGCACGTTTCGTGTGCGGCGGCTACGGCGCATGAGGGTGGCGGTCTCAAAGCCGTCCATCTCGGGCATTTGGACATCGAGGAGGACGACCGCCACCTCGTGCTCGAGGAGCAGGGCCAGGGCCTCTGGGCCAGAGGATGCGGCAAGCAAGATGCGTCCCGGTTCTTCGAGGAGTTGTCGTAAGACAAAGAGGTTTTCCTGGCGGTCATCCACCAGGAGGATTGTGGTGGGAATCATGGCAGCGCAAGGGTGTTGAGGGTGGCGGCAATGCCCTCAAGGTCCTGTACGAGGTGGTCAGGGCAAAGGGCCAGGGCAGCCTCAGGCATGGCTCGGGCGTGGGCTGTGGCCGGGTCTTGGACGAGGGTGAACCCGCCGCGGGCATGGATGCGGCACAGCCCGCGGGCGCCGTCGTCATTGGCGCCCGTGAGTAGTACGCCGGCAAGGTTGGGACACAGGGCATCGGCAGCGGTACAGAAAAGGACGTCAATGGAGGGGCGGGCAAAGCGCACCCGTTCGTCAAGGCAGAGGGAGAGGTGCCCTTCAGGCTCCACCTGGAGATGGTAGTCCGGTGGGGCGAGGTACACTGTGCCTGGAGTGGGGACGATTTTGTCTTCTGCCTCCACCACCGGCAAAGGGCCATGGCCGGACAAGGCATCCACCAAGGTGCCTCCCGAGCCGGGGGCGATGTGTTGGACGATATAGATCGGCGGGCCAAAATCTGGCCGTAGCCTTTCGAGGATAAAGCGCAGCGCCACAAGCCCCCCAGCAGAGGCCCCCATCACCACCGCATGGACGGTCCTCATGGGACTTCCTCGCGGCGTTTGCGGTAGATGCGCTCCCGTTGCACCACCGGCTCGAAGGCGGCGGCGTGTTCGCTAAAGCGCAAGGTCTCTTTGGCCCCGAGGCAAAGGAATCCACCCGCACAGAGGGAGTCTCGAAACAGGCCCACCACGCGGTTTTGGAGTTGGCTATCGAAGTAGATGAGCACGTTGCGGCACACAATGAGGTGCATCTCGCCAAAGACTCCATCGGTGGCTAGGTTGTGTTCGGAGAACACCATCCGATGGCGCAGAAATGGGGCCATGTGGGCATGCTGGCCGACAACGGTGTAGTATTCGGCAAAAAACTCCGTGCCACCACTGGCCTGGTAGTTGGCCGTGTACTTCTTGAGGGCAGAGAGGGGGTAGCGGCCTTCTTGGGCGAGTTCCACAAGGCGGGGGTTAAAGTCTGTGACAAAGAGGTGGCTGCGCTCCAGGAGGCCTGCCTCGTGGAGGAGGATGGCCATGGAGTAGGCTTCTTGCCCAGCGGCACAGCCAGCATGCCAGATACGGATGCTCGGATAGGTCTCGAGGATAGGGAGGACTTGGCGACGCACGGCGTGGTAGAAGCTTGGATCTCGGAACATCTCTGAGACATTGATGGACAAATCCTGGAGCAGGACCGGGAGGAGTTCGGGATTATGGAGGAGCTCGTGCTGGAGATGGGAGATGGAGGTAAACCCGGACAACGCGAGGCGCTGCTCCACCCGGCGTTTGAGGTGGGCTAGGGAGTAGTGGCGGAAGTCATAGCCATAGGCTTGGTAGATGGCCTCGAGCAGCAGGCGCAGTTCGATGATCTCAGGTTGGGGTCGGTGGGAGCCGTGGGTCATTGGGAGAGCCACACCTTGAGCAGGGAGAGTAGTTTATCCGTATCCACGGGTTTGGCGAGGTAGTCGCTGGCGCCGGCCTCGATGCACCGCGCCCGGTCGCCTTTCATGGCCTTGGCCGTGAGGGCGATGATGGGCAACTTGTGGAACCGTTTCTGCTTCCGGATGGCGGCCATGGCCTCAAAGCCGTTCATGATCGGCATCATGATGTCCATGAGCACTAAGTTTACCTTGTCGGCATTTGCTTCCAGTTGGCGGATGCCCTCCTGGCCATCGCGGGCCACCAGGACCGTGAGTCCCTTGTCTTCAAGGACACTGAGCAGGGCAAAGACGTTGCGCATGTCATCGTCCACCAGGAGCACGGTTTTCCCGGCAAAGATCGGGTCCTCGCCGTTGGTAGGGGGCTGGGTTGGGGTTGGTGGTTTCCGGTGCAGGTAGAGGGCGGTTTCTTCCAGGAGGCGTTCGGGGGAGCGGACCCCTTTGACGATGATGCTCTCCGCGTGCCGGGCAAGGAGGGCCTCTTCCTCGGCTGAGAGGTCGCGGCCTGTGTACACGATGATGGGGATTTGGGAGAGGCTTTCGTCAGCCCGGATGCGGCGCAAGAGGTCAAAGCCGCTGGCATCCGGCAGGCCGAGATCGAGGATCACGCAATGCGTCGGTCCGTGGCGCAGGGCTTCCAAGGCGGCAGCGCTGGAGCCAGCGATTGTGATCTCCACGTCAGGCAGGGAGCTGATGAGGGCCTTGAGACTCTCGCGCTGGAGGGCATCGTCGTCGACAATGAGCACCCGTCGGCGGGGACTGGTGAGAAATTCGGCCAGTTCTGCCAACGCGGCGTCCATTGCGGCATCATCGGCATCGGGAGGCGTCACGGTATAGGCCCCAAGGCGCAGGGCCTCCATGCCCCGCTCTGCCTCGGTAAGTACGACAAGAGGGATGGCGCGGGTACTTGGGTCGGCCTTGATGCGCTCCAAGGCCTTCCATGCCCCAGGCAGGCTTTCGGCAAGGACAATGGCTTGGGGGGAGTAGTAGTCGGCAAAATGCAGGCCTGTCTCCGCGTCATGCGCAAGCAGGGTGGCGAAGCCTTTGGCGCGACCTCGGTCACGCAACCGGCGGGCGCGTTCGAGGACGTCATCGATGATAAGGAGGACGGTGTCCCCGGGCTGGAGAGATTTTCGGTCATCCTGAACGAAATTTGGTTGAGGGATATCGGAGGATGGGGGTGCGGCCGTGGTGGGCGCAGGAGGTGCCGGCTCTTGGGCCACTGCTGTCGCAGCTTCTGGGGAGATCGTGGGCGCTGGGTTTGTCTCTAAGCTCGCAGTTGCGGTGGGGGGGACGATGGGCAGAAACAAGGTGAAGGTCGCCCCATGGCCAGGTTCGCTCTCGAGGGTGATTTCGCCGCCAAGCAGGCGGGCGAGCTCTCGGGAGATGGAGAGCCCCAGGCCCGTGCCGCCATATTTGCGGGAGGTACTCCCATCGGCCTGGCGGAAGGGCTCAAAGATGGCCTGTTGTTTGTCTTTGGGGATGCCGATGCCCGTATCACTGACGGCAATGGCAATCATCTCCGGGGAGGGGAGGCCAGCAGGGATGGCGGCAGGTGCCGGACGGAAGAGCCGCAAGGTAACCGTGCCTTTGTCCGTGAACTTGAAGGCGTTGGAGAGCAGATTGCGCAGGATTTGCTGGAGGCGCAGGCCGTCGGTGACGATGGTCTCTGGGAGCCCTTCTTCGCGGTCCACGGCAAAGCGCACGTGTTTGTCCTCGGCGATGGAGGTAAAGAGGCGGCGCAGGTCCGCCACCAGGGCGTCGAGGGAGAGGGTTTCGCGGTGGAGCTCGACCTTGCCGGCCTCCACCTTGGAGAGGTCGAGGATGTCGTTGATAAGCCGCAGCAGGTCCGAGCCCGAGGCGTGGATGGCCTGAGCAGATTCCTGCTGCCGGGCGGTGAGATTGCCTTCTTTGTTGGCGGCGAGGAGCTGGGAGAGGATGAGGATGGAGTTGAGCGGGGTGCGCAGCTCGTGGCTCATGTTGGCCAGAAATTCCGACTTGTAGCGGTTGGCCTGCTCCAGTTCTTGGGCCTTGTGGCGCAGTTGCTCTTGGGCGCGTAACAGGTCGATGTTTTTCTTGCGCATGGCGATCTTTTGCTCTTCCAAGGCGTTGGTGCGCTCTTCGAGCTTGGCGTAGGCCGCCCGCAATTCGTCCTGCTGGGCCTCGAGCTTGGTCTGGGATTCTTTGAGGGCCCGCGCTTGTTCTTCCAATTCCTCGTTGGTGACCTGGAGTTCCTCGTGCTGGGCCTGAAGTTCCGCCTCGGACTCGCGCAAGGCCCGGGCCTGGGCTTCCAGCTCCTCGTTGGCGCGGCGCAACTGTTCTTGCTGTTCTTGGGCCGTGCGCAGCAGGGCATCGATGGTCTGGCGCGAGAGGGCCGCTTGGAGGAGCACGGCAAGGTTTTGCGTGGCCGTGGTGAGAAACTCGCGCATGAGATGGCTTGGTTCGGCATCTATGCCAAGGAGCAGCGCTCCGAGGGCGTGGCCTTCGAAGTGCAGCGGGAGGGCGATGAGGTGCCGGGGCACGGCCTCGATGATGCCTGCATGCAGGCGGGGGACCGCGCCGTCATCTGGCAGGTGGTGGAAGACGAGGACTTCCCCTTCGCGAACGGCTTGACCCACGAGGCCATGCCCGGGGAGGATTTGAGAGAAATCGCCACGGCGATCCACAAAGGCCCGGCTCACCGCCAGGCGCAAGGTACCGTCGTCGCTGGCAAGATAGGCCAGTCCCAAGGCGGCCTCGGTATGCCGGCAAAGGAAGTCGAGGGCGCGGCGCAAAAGTTCTTCGGGCCCGTGTTCGCCGCGCAGGGCGTTATCCAGGCCACCAATGCCCCGGCGCCGCCAGTCCTGCTCGCGCAAGTCCCTGGCCATGCGGTTGAGGGCATGGGCGAGGTCGCCCATCTCATCTGCTTGCGCCACCTCCCATCGCGCGTTGTAGTTGCCTGAGGAAATGTCCTGGGCAAAGCGTACGCCTGCCTCAAGGGGTTGGCTGAGGCGTCGGGCAAGGGCATATACCCCCGGGGTGATGGCAATGACCAAGAAGGCTGCCGTCCCGAGCATGGCCAGCACAAAGGCGACAATGGGTTGGAAGACCTCGGCCTTATCGATTTTGGAGATAAGGTGCCAGCGCACACCAAGGATATCCACCAAACGGAAGGCCACGAACACCGCGGTACCGACACTGTCCCGGAATTCACCAAAGCCGCTACCCTGCAGGGCCGCAAACCAGTAGGCCGGAGGCCGATGGAAGACCACTCCGGGCACATACCGGCCTTGGCCCATGGACTGCATCGTGCTGCGGAATTCAAAGCGATTGCCGTCCGCATGGTGGCGGATGGCATAGGTTTCGCCGCTTTTGCCCAGCCCTTGGCGGGATGAAAGGGCTCGGTCCACAAATTCGGCACCGATCAACGCCACCAGGACGCCAAGACGCTCCCCGCTTTCTCCCACCACCGGGAAGGCAAGAAAGGCACAGGGGGTGCCGCCGCCGAGGGGATCAGCAGAAAAATCAAGAAATACTGGGGCGTTGGCCTCGCGGGCCATGCTCCAGGCCGCGCTGAGCGGCGAGGCGGCGAGGCGGCCGAAGGTCAGATTCGTTCCCGTCAAGTCTTCTCGGGTACTGGTGAGTACCGCGCCTGCTTGGCTGACAAGGGCAAGCCCCCCTAACCCCAGAGATCGAGTGGTGCTGGCGAGGGGGGCGAGGACGTCCCCTCGACCAGTGGCCAATGTGGCCCGCAGGTGGGCGTCTTCAGCCAACGGGGAGAGGACCGCGGTAAGGGTGGTGAAGGCCGCGGTGAGTTTGTCGGCCTGCATGTCTTGGAGCGAGGAGAGCTCTCGCTCTGCCTGTTGGGTGAGGGCCTGGATAGAAAAGTAACAGCCCGCTCCACCGATGAGCAGAAGGGGCACAATGGCGGTGAGGAGAAAAAGCGCCAGGAGTTTGGGCCGCATGCGGATGTCATCGAGGAGGGCAAACACCATGGCGCTGCTCCGGTACAGGTGAAGGTGGCCTCGTCATTATGGCATTGTGGTGACGGGGACAAGTCTTTGGGCGGTATGTTGGGCATAGCGACCTCACTTCGCGTGGTGCAGGTGCGGTTGGAGGGACTATGGGCAGGGAGCAGCGAAGATGCGTGGCGTGATATTGTCGGAGAAAGTAGGGATAGAGATTATAGATTATCGAAGCCCGTGAGAGAAAAAAAGATGTAGTATCTCGTTGGTGCGAGTTGTTGGCATACAATGGAGCACTCTGAATGGCCGAGAGAGAAAAAGGATGCGGTAGTTAGCTGGCGCTATGGCCGCCTTCTTCCGTGCACTCGCCGCGCAGGTCCTGCCCTATGGCAGCGCGCACAGCGTCTGCGCTTGGGGATGTGCTGAGCAGAAAGAGGAGTTTGGTCAGGGCGGCTTCGATAGTCATATCGCCGCCGCCCACCAC
>CALKRN010000025.1 GCA_937989665.1 uncultured Desulfomicrobiaceae bacterium
TCGCTTACGTGCGGCATGCGCCCTTGCTAGGTCGAGAGGGAATTCCGAGATGCTCACCCCGAGGCCTGTCAGTATCTCTATCTTTTCTGGGGAATCGTCATCGTGGGAAGCAATAGGGATATTCCTCGCTTTAGCGGCATCAATGACCCTTTGGATACGGTTATACGGTTCATCGCACCGTTAGCTGCCCCTTACTAACTCGTAACCAGCGCCTTGGCTTCTGCCCCGGGTTGGGCTAGGGCCCTTCCATGCACGCCGTGCTCCAACCTCGTCGGAAAACGCGCGTGGTGCACGTTGGTCAGGTCCCCGTGGGGGGAGATCACCCAGTGCGGGTTCAGTCCATGACCACCACCGACACTCGGGACGTGGACACCACCGTCGCGCAAATTACTGCCTTGGCTCGGGCGGGATGCGAAATCGTCCGCGTGGCGGTCCCGGACGCCCAGGCCGCGGCAGCGTTAGCTTCCATTTGTCGCCAATCGCCCCTGCCGGTGATCGCCGATATCCACTTTGATGGCCGTCTCGCGGTCGCTGCGGCCGAGGCCGGGGTGGCGGGCCTGCGCATCAATCCGGGCAATATCGGCGCCCAATTGGAGCGGGTCGTGGACGCAGCCCGAGCTGCGGCCATCCCCATTCGCGTGGGTGCCAACTCAGGCTCCATTCCCAAGGATATCCTCCATCAATGCGGCGGCCCTACCCCAGAGGCCCTCGTGGAGGCGGCCCTGCGGCATGTGCGCCTTCTTGAAGACCACGGTTTTGCGGCCATCAAAATCTCTCTCAAGTCCTCTTCCGTGCCGGTGACGGTGGCCGCCTACCGCCGCATGAGCACCTTGGTGGATTACCCCCTGCACCTTGGCGTCACCGAAGCAGGAACACCCTTGCGGGGGGCGGTGAAATCGGCCCTTGGCATCGGCATGCTGCTTGCCGAGGGCATCGGCGATACGCTGCGGGTCTCACTCACGGGCGACCCCCTGCGGGAGATGACCGTGGCCTGGGAGATCCTCGGCGCCCTTGGATTGCGGCGTCGCGGACCGGAGATCGTGAGCTGTCCCACCTGTGGCCGCACTGAAATCGATTTGGAAGGCCTTGTGGATGCAGTGGAGAAACACCTGGCAAAAATAGCCGACGTCTTTACCGTGGCGGTTATGGGCTGTGTCGTGAACGGTCCCGGAGAAGCCCGAGAGGCGGATATTGGTATCGCTGGAGGTCGAGGGTGTGGCGTCATATTTAAAAAAGGGAATGTAGTACGAAAGGTCCATGGAGAATCTATGATTCCTGCCTTTCTCGAAGAGCTTGATCGTTTTTTAGCTGAACGTCGGTCCGTATAAGTTCTTCAAAACCGGCATGGTGGTTATTTTTCTTTTTTAGCACATTTTATGTGTAAAATTTTAATTTTTTCTTTAAGGAGTCTTCATGTTGCAGAGCCATATCTACATTCCTACACTTAAAGAAACTCCAGCGGATGCTGAGGTCATAAGTCATAAATTATTGTTGCGTTCAGGCATGATCCGGAAAGTTACTTCAGGAATTTATACTTATTTGCCTCTTGGTTTGCGTGCATTAGAAAAAATTAGCCGCATCGTCCGTGAAGAAATGAATGCTGCTGGAGCGCAAGAAATTCTCATGCCCATGGTCCAGCCTGGAGATTTGTGGCAAGAGAGCGGCCGTTGGGAGCACTATGGCAAGGAACTTTTACGTTTTAAAGACCGACATGATCGTCATTATTGCCTTGGCCCAACCCATGAAGAAGTTGTGACGGCCTTAGTCCGGGATGAAATCCGTTCCTATCGCCAGTTGCCCCTCAATCTCTACCAGATCCAGACCAAATTTCGTGATGAGATCCGACCGCGTTTTGGCCTTATGCGGGGACGGGAATTCATCATGAAAGACGCCTACTCCTTTGACCGCGACGAGGCCGGTGCGGACGCGAGCTACCAGGCGATGTACGACGCCTATACGCGCATCTTCACCCGCCTAGGTGTTCGTTTTCGGGCTGTGGCCGCCGATACCGGCTCCATCGGCGGCAGTTTTTCCCACGAGTTCATGGTCCTTGCCGAGACCGGGGAAGACACCTTGGCCGTTTGCCGCCGCTGCGCCTATGCTGCCAATGTGGAAAAGGCCGAAGTCCGTTTGCCGGCTCCCACCGCCCCTCAAGCGGCTGGCGCGCCTGTTGCCGCTGTGTCCACCCCGGGGATGCGCACCGTAGAGGAAGTGGCAGGATATGTCGGGGTTGCCCCACACCAGGTCCTGAAGACCGTCCTCGTGGATGCCGACGGCAGCTTGGTAGCTGTGCTGGTCCGCGGCGATCGGGAGGTCAATCTCGTCAAGGTGAAGAATCATCTGGGTGCCACGGTGGTGGATTTGGCTGTACCCGAGGCCGTGGAACGGGCCACCGGCGCGCCCCTCGGGTTTGCTGGCCCAGTGGGACTGCGGGGTGTGCCCATCTATGCCGATCAAGAACTGATGCATGGAACCGACTATGTCTGCGGTGCCAACGTCGCCGACACCCATCTGCAGCACGTGGACCTTCTGCGGGACGTGGCCCTCACCGGGGTGGCGGACTTGCGCTCCATCACTGCCGACGACCCCTGTCCTGCGTGTGGTGGGGGAGTCGATTTGGTGCGAGGCATCGAGGTCGGCCATGTCTTCAAGCTAGGCACCAAGTATTCCGAGGCCCTGCATGCCACCTTTCTTGATGAGACGGGCCGCGAACGGCCCCTCATTATGGGCTGTTATGGCATTGGGGTGAGCCGGGTCTTGGCGGCATGCATTGAGCAGCACCACGATGCGGCAGGGATGATCTTGCCGCCGGCAGTAGCACCGTTTGAGGTCCATATCCTTCCTGTGTCCGTGCGGGAGCAGGCCTCCCTCGAGATGGCCGAGGCGCTTCACGACGCCCTCAACCAGGAGGGGATTGATACCTTGCTCGATGATCGGGACGAGCGTCCGGGGGTGAAGTTTGCTGAGGCTGACCTCCTGGGGGCCCCCATGCAGGTCATTGTTGGCAGTAAGGGCCTGGCCCGTGGGGTGGTGGAGGTCAAGGACCGCCGCACAGGTGAGCGCCGTGAGCTGCCCGCGGAGACGGCGAACGCTGCCTTCCTCGCCTGGAGGGCGGAGGTCCTGGAGGGATGGTGCGCATCTTTGCGGTAAGTGAACTCACTGAGGCCGTGCGCACGGTGCTCGAGGGGGAGTTCCCCTTTGTGTGGGTGCGGGGCCAGGCCGTGAACGTCTCCCGGCCCATGTCCGGGCATGTGTATTTTAGCTTGCGGGATGGCGAGGCCGTGCTGCCGGTGGTGTGGTTTCGCGGTCGCCAAGGGTTTTGGGGCTTGGTGGACCCGGTAACCGGCGAGGTCTTTGAAGAAGAGCGTGGCGTCGGCACCATGCCTCTTCTCCCGGAAGAAGGTCGCGAGACCTTGGTGGCAGGACGGATGACAGCCTATCCGCCCCGCGGAGTTTACCAGCTTATGGCGGAGGTCGTCCAAGACGTGGGGGTCAGTGACTTGGCCGTAGCCTTGGAGGCCTTGCGGCGCCAGCTTTCCGCAGAAGGGATATTCGACCCAGCGCGCAAGCGACCGGTGCCGCGTAATCCGCGCCAGGTGGCGGTGGTGACGGCCCCTCAGGGGGCCGCAGTGCAGGACTTTCTCCGGGTGGCCTCTTCGCGAGGACTCGGGGCTGTTGTTCGTATCTATCCGTCTCCTGTCCAAGGAGATGAGGCTCCGGCCCGGATAGTGCAAGCCCTCGCCCAAGTGGTTACCGATGGCTGGGCCGAGGTCGTGGTCATCCTGCGCGGGGGGGGATCCCTGGAGGACCTGTGGGCCTTCAACACCGAGGCCGTGGTGCGGGCCATTGCCGCCTCGCCGCTGCCGGTGGTGACCGGGATTGGCCATGAGGTGGATACTACCCTTGCGGACCTGGCGGCGGACCTGCGCGCTGCCACTCCGACCCATGCGGCCCAACTCCTGTGGGAGGAGCGTGAGGTCCTGGCCCAGCAGGCCGATGACCTCTACCTTGCCCTTGTGCGCGCTGCCCGAGCCCTCGTGGAGCGCCACGAATCCCGGGTCGTGGCGGTGCGGGAGCGCTTGGCCTGGGTCTCACCTGCGGCCCGCATCCACCGCGCCTTGGCAGAGGTGCGGCAGCTTGCGGCGCGGCTGCCGCAGCGTGTTGCAGGACGGTTGGGGCGCGTCCAAGCGGACGTGGCCCGGGTGCGGCTGCAGCTGGCCTTATGGGGCCAAGGGGTGGCGGTGCAGGCTGCCCAGGCGGCCTTTCTGCACACGGCCCTTTCCCGCGCCGGCTCTCGCTGGATGGAGCGTCGCGCCCAAGAGATTGGCGTACTGGCGGCGCGTCTGGCGGCCTTGGACCCACAGGCCCCCCTTGGCCGTGGTTTTGCTGTCGTGTGGCGGGATGGGGCTGTTGTGCGATCCAAGGCCCAGGTGGCCCCAGGGGTCCGGCTGCGCGTCCATGTGGCGGATGGAAGTTTTGCAGCGGTTGTGGAGGAGGGATGACGGAAGAACGTTTTGAGACCCGGTTGGCCCGGGTGCGAGCCATCGTGGAGCGGCTCGAAGCGGCGGACGTCCCCCTGGAAGAGGGGATCCGCCTCTTTCAGGAGGGGATGGACCTGTGTCGGCAGCTCTCCCAAGAGCTAGAGCAGGCCCGACTCGTCATCGAAGAGGCTACACGGCAGGAGGGACAATGATGGACGTGGCCACCATGAAGGCCCATCTGCGTCAGATGGCAGCTGCCGTAGAAGAGCGCCTCGCTGCGCTCTTTGCCGATGGCGCCGTGCCGGAGCGTCTGCGCCAGGCCATGACCTACTCGCTGCTTGCTGGCGGCAAACGCCTGCGACCAGCTTTGCTTCTCGCCTGGGCCGAGCTTGGCGGGGCATCGTCGTCTGTTGTCCTCGATGCCGCCTGTGCCCTGGAGTGCATCCATACCTATTCCCTCATCCATGACGACCTACCGGCTATGGACAACGACGACTTGCGTCGAGGCAAGCCCTCCTGCCACAAACAATTTGACGAGGCGACAGCCATCCTTGCGGGAGATGGCCTGCTCACCGAGGCCTTTAGCCTCATGGTCCGCATCTCCCTGCCTGCGGATCGAGTCCTGGCGGCCATTGCCGTGGTGGCCGAGGCTGCTGGACCAAGGGGCATGGTGGGTGGCCAAATGCTTGATATGGAACTGACAGGACAAAGCGGGGAAGTGCTGGCCCTGCAACGCATGCACCAAAAAAAGACCGGCGCCCTCTTTACTGCAGCTTGCGTCATGGGGGCCCTCTTGGCTGGTCGTGAGACCGCCGCGGCAAGGGCCTATGGAGAGGCCTTTGGTCTGGCCTTTCAAATCACCGATGACATCCTTGATGTCGTGGGTGATACGGCCACCTTGGGCAAACCCGTGGGCAGTGATGAGCGCCAAGGCAAGGTGACCTACCCGGCGCTTGTGGGGTTGGAACAAAGTCGCATCTTGGCGCAGGAGCGTGTGCATCAGGCCATCGCTGCGGTGGCGCCATATGGAGACCACCCCCAGGCGCTCTTTTTGCGAGCCTTGGCAGACTATCTTGTGGAGCGGACCCAATGAGCGGGATAACTCGGTTGCCGCTGTTAAGTGCGTTGCAGTCGCCAGCGGATGTGCGCCAGATCCCAGGGAGCCAGCTCCCAACGCTGGCTGCGGAGATCCGGCAAGCCATCATTGAAACGGTGGCCACCAATGGTGGCCATCTCGCCCCTTCCTTGGGGGTGGTAGAGCTCACCGTGGCCTTGCTGCGCGTCTTTGACCCGCGGGTGGACCGGATCATCTGGGATGTGGGCCATCAGGCCTATGCGTACAAACTCCTTACGGGACGGTGGCCGCGTTTCCCGAGCTTGCGCAAACTGGGCGGCCTGAGTGGTTTTCCGCGGCCTGATGAAAGCCCGTTTGATCACTTTGGTGTCGGCCACTCCTCTACCTCTATTTCCGCGGCCCTTGGTATGGCCGTAGCCCGGGACCTCGCGGGCAAACCGCACAAGGTCGTGGCCATCATTGGCGATGGCTCCATGACCGCTGGGTTGGCCTACGAGGGGCTCAACCAGGCTGGGGGATTGGGCAAGGATCTCATCGTCATCCTCAACGACAACGAGATGTCCATTTCCCGTAACGTGGGCGCCTTGTCCTCGTTTCTGAGTCGCAAACTCTCCAAACGTTGGGTGCAGCGCTTCAAGCGCGAAGTAGAGGCCATCATGCGCCAGGTGCCCGTCATTGGCGATGACCTGGCCGAATACGCCCGCCGCACCGAGGACTCCCTCAAGAGCTTTTTTACCCCGGGGATGCTCTTTGAGGCCTTTCGTTTTTCGTACATTGGCCCCATTTCGGGGCATGACCTGCGCATGCTCGAGGAGGTCTTTGCCCAGGCGGCCACCCTCGAGGGGCCTATCCTCGTGCACGTGCTCACCCAAAAGGGCAAAGGATATGCCCCGGCGGAGTCCAATCCCACCTATTTCCACGGCGTCGGGTGTTTTGAGCCCGAAACCGGGATGGCGCATAAATTGGCACGCTGCGAGCTCCCCAGTTACACCGAGGTCTTTGGCTCCACCCTCTGCCAATTGGCGGCCGCTGACCCGCGCATCGTGGCCATCACCGCCGCCATGCCCGAGGGTACAGGCCTGACGGAGTTTGCCCGGCGCTTTCCGGAGCGCTTTTTTGATGTCGGCATCTGCGAGCAGCATGCCGTGACCTTTGCCGCGGGGCTGGCCTCCCAGGGACTGCGGCCAGTGGTGGCCATTTATTCCACCTTCCTCCAACGCTCCTACGACCAGATCGTCCACGACGTCTGCCTCCAGCGCCTCCCGGTCGTCTTTTGCCTCGATCGTGCCGGCCTCGTGGGCGAGGACGGCCCCACCCACCACGGGGTGTTTGACCTCGCCTACTTGCGCCATATCCCTAACCTGACCCTCATGGCCCCACGTAACGAGCCTGAACTCCAGCGCATGCTCGCCACCGCCCTCTCCCTCGAAACCCCGGTGGCGGTGCGCTACCCGCGCGGGGTAGGCTCCGGTGATGCCTTGCTCTCCGAACCTACCCCTGTGCCCGTGGGCGTGGGCGAGCTCTTGCGGCCAGGCCGTGACGCCCTGGTCATTGCCATCGGCAGCCGCGTTCTGCCGGCCCTGGCTGCGGCCACCTGCCTGGCAGAAGAAGATGGCCTGGAGGTGGCCGTGTTCGACGCCCGCTATGTCAAACCCCTGCCCACCACGCAAATCCTCGAGCTCGTTGCTGCGCACCGGCATATCCTTGTGGCCGAAGAAGGCTGCCTCATGGGTGGGTTTGGCTCAGCAGTCCTTGAACTCTTGGCCGATGCCAACCTGCTATCGGGTCGAACTGTGCGCCGCCTCGGGGTCCCCGATCGTTTTATCGAGCACGGCACCCAGGACGAGCTGCGCCATGCCCTGGGCCTGACCAAGAGCGGTCTCATGGCCGCGCTGCGGGCGTTGGTGGCGTAAGCTTGGTGGGAGATTTGACAGACGCCGTCGAACCTGTTTATGCAAGACTTGGTTCTATCGTTAGGGGTGGCCTTCGGGCCTGAGATGATACCCTCACCACCTGATCTGGGTCATACCAGCGGAGGGAAACGGTAGAAGGCCTGTTGGGGCAGTCTCCTTCTGGTCTTTACGCCGCCATCCGGAATCGGGTGGCGGCTTTGTTTTTGAATCGGGTGGTGGCTTTGTTTTTGAAGGAGGAAAACGATGACCCTCGTTGAGGCCGCAAGGGCAGGAAAGATCACCTGGGCTATGGAACGGGTGGCCAACAAAGAGGGGCTGCCCCCTGAGGTTGTCCGTCAGGGGATTGCCTGTGGCCAGATCGTGATTCCCGGCAACATCCGGCGCCAGTTCGACCCTGAAGGCATTGGCGCTGGTCTCTTTCCGAAGGTGAATGCCAACCTTGGCGTTTCATCGGAGGCTGGAGATGTGGCCGCCGAACTGGACAAACTCCGCGTCGCCGTTGCTGTCGGCGCCCACAGTGTCATGGACCTCTCCACCGGCCCGGCAGCGGCAGAGGTTCGGCGGCAGATCCTCCGGGAGAGTCCGGTTATGGTGGGGGCGGTGCCCATCTATGCCGTGGCGGCGGCCCTGTTGGCGGAGGGTCGGGAGATTTTGGATATGACCGAGGATGACCTCTTTGCCGCCATTGAGGCCCAATGCGCCGAAGGGGTGGACTACATCACCGTCCATTGTGGGGTGACGCGCCGGGCGGTGGAGCTTGCCGGGGAACGGGTTTGCGGCATGGTCAGTCGCGGGGGGACCCTGCTTGCCCAGTGGATGCTGGCCCGTGAGCAAGAAAATCCCTTGCTCACGGGCTTTGATCGCCTACTTGGGATTGCCCGGCGTTATGACGTAACATTGAGCCTTGGCGATGGCTTGCGGCCAGGAGCGGGCTGTGATGCCACCGATGCCGCCCAGGTGGAGGAATTGGTGCGCTTGGGTGAATTGGCCCGGCGAGCGCGCCAAGCCGGGGTGCAGGTCATGATCGAGGGCCCAGGGCATGTCCCCGCAGATCAGGTAGCGGCTAACGTGCTCTTGGAAAAGCGCTTGTGTCAGGGCGCGCCATTTTATGTCTTGGGGCCGTTGGTGACAGATTGTGCCCCAGGCTATGACCATATTGTCGCGGCCATAGGGGCGACGCTCGCTGCCATGGCTGGGGCAGATTTTTTGTGTGTCGTTACTCCCGCCGAACATCTCGGCCTGCCCAATGCCGAGGACATCCGCCAGGGGGTGGTGGCGGCGCGTATTGCCGCCCAGGCCGCGGCGGTGGCTCGAGGTGTGCCTGCGGCCCTGGCCCGAGAGCGGGAGCTGTCGGCCTGTCGGGCGGCGTTGGATTGGGAGGCAATGTTTTGCCGTGCCCTTGATCCAGAAACGGCGCGTCGCCGGTATGCCTCCGCAGCTGTGGGCAGGGAGTCGGCGTGCACCATGTGCGGGGCCTTGTGTGCAGTGCGTCGCTTTGCCGCCTGCCGCACCGTGCGCCCCTCTTCTTTTCCCCAGGAGGCATAATGGCAGATCTTCGTCCTTATCCCACAGTTCTCGTAATTGCAGGATCGGACTCGTGTGCCGGTGCGGGCTTGCAGGCCGACCTCAAGGCCTGTGCCGCCCTGGGGGCCTATGCCCTGACCGTTGTGACTGCCGTGACGGCGCAAAACACCTGTGGGGTGCGCGCCATCCATCCGGTACCGCTGGATATGGTTGCTGCGCAGTTGGAGGCCATTCTCGAGGACATCCCGGTGGCAGCAGTCAAGACCGGCATGCTGGCAGACCCGCAGCTGGTGGCTATGGTGGCGGCTAGCCTTGATGGTCTGCCGCACGTGCCTGTTGTCGTGGACCCGGTCATGGTCGCCCAAAGTGGCCATCGACTCGTAAGCGATGCGGCCGTTGCGGCCATACGCGAGCTCCTTTTGCCTCGGGCCACGGTGCTGACCCCCAACGTGCCCGAAGCCCAGGCCCTCCTTGGCCGTCCTGTGGCGGCTGGTGATGGGGCAGCGGCTCGAGATCTGGTGGCCCTTGGCCCGCAATGGGTGCTGCTCAAAGGTGGTCATGGCGAAGGCGCGGTGTGCGAGGATGTACTGGTGGATGCTACCACGACCCAGAGACTGCAGGCGCCGCGTCTTTTTACCCGCAATACCCATGGAACGGGATGTACCCTTGCTTCGGCAGTGGCCGCGGGACTGGCCTTGGGTTTTGCTGTCCCTCAGGCCGTTACGCAGGCGCACCGTTACCTCCAGGCGGCCCTTGCCGCTGGCGCGCGACGGTGTCTGGGGCAGGGTGCAGGACCGGTGGATCATTTGTGGTGCCTGGAGGAGCGAGAATGCAGGTAACGATCAATGGCCAGCAGCGTGAGGTCCTCGACGGTATGACCTTGGTTCAGATGGTAGACTCTCTGGGGCTGATAGGCATGCCCATGGTGGCTGAGGTCAATGGGGAGATCGTGCCTCGGGAAGCGTGGGGGACGTTTGTCCTTCCTTCTGGGGCGCGCATTGAGCTTGTGCGTTTTGTGGGAGGTGGCTGATGGAGCGGGAGGATGTTTGGGAATTGGGGGGTCGGACCCTCACCAGCCGGCTTTTTTTGGGTACGGGGAAATTGGGTGATGAGTCGTGTCTCCCGGCGGTGTGCGCTGCGGCCGGGGCCGAGGTTATTACCGTGGCCTTGCGGCGGGTGGACCTCCAGGCCCCGGATCAAGGCGTGTTGGCCCATATCCCGGACGGCATGATCCTTTTGCCCAATACCTCGGGGGCACGCACTGCCGACGAGGCCGTGCGCCTGGCGCGCTTGGCCCGGGCCATGGGCTGTGGCCATTGGGTGAAGATCGAGATCATCCGCGATGCCCGCTACCTCTTGCCCGACAACGAGGCTACGGTGCGGGCCACGGAGATCTTGGCCCGGGAGGGTTTTGTGGTCCTGCCGTACATGAGCCCGGACCTCTATGCGGCCCGCTCCCTCGTCGATGCCGGGGCCGCTGCAGTCATGCCCCTGGGGGCGCCCATTGGTTCCAACCGCGGCCTGGCAACGCGAGAGCTCATCGCTATCCTCTTGGAAGAGATCTCCGCCGTGCCTATCATCGTGGATGCGGGCCTGGGCCGACCAAGCCATGCCGCCGAGGCCATGGAGATGGGGGCTGCTGCCTGCCTCGTCAATACCGCCATTGCCACGGCCGAAGACCCTGTGGCCATGGCCCGGGCCTTTGCCTTGGGGGTGGCTGGGGGGCGGCTTGCTTATCTTGCTGGCATGCCAGCAGTGCGCCAGCAGGCCAGCGCCTCGTCGCCCCTGACGGGTTTTCTGGAGGGGCTATGAGCCAGCCGTGGACCCCGCCACTTCTTCCAGACGCGGCCTTCGAAGCCTCGTCCCAGGCTGTGGACCGGGCCTTGAGCCGGGCCTTTCCGCGCCTGATGGACGTCGCTGCCCTGCTTTCGCCTGAGGCTTCCCGGCGTCTGGAAGACCTAGCCGCCGTGGCGGCAGCGCAGACCCTGCGCCATTTTGGCCGTAGCCGGCTCCTCTTTACTCCCCTGTATGTGGCCAATTTTTGCCAAAACCATTGCCGCTACTGTGGCTATGCTGCCCATGTTGCCATGCCGAGGTTGCGTCTTTCTTTGGAAGAGGTGGCGGCCGAGGGAGAGCGCATCGCTGCCACGGGTTTGCGTCATCTTTTGCTCCTCACAGGCGAGGCGCCGCAGCGTGCCGGGGTGGACTATATTCTCGACTGTATCCGCCTCCTGGCCCCGCGTTTTCCTGGCCTGGCCCTCGAGGTCTTTGCCTTGACAGAGGCCGACTACGCCCGAGCGGCCCAGGCCGGGGCCACCGCACTTACCCTCTATCAGGAAACGTATGTCCCTTCGGTCTACCGCGCCATGCACCCGGCCGGCCCCAAGGCCAACTACCGCTTCCGCCTAGAGGCCCCGGCCCGGGCCGCGGCGGCAGGTCTGCCCTCTGTGACGTTGGGGGTGCTCCTGGGGTTTTCGCCCTGGCGGCAGGATGTCCTCGCCCTTGTGGCCCATGCCTGGCACCTCCTCGAGCGCTTCCCCGGACTGGAAGTAGGGGTTTCCTTGCCGCGGCTGCGGCCCCATGCCGGCGGCTTTGCCGCTCCGTATCCTGTGGCGGATCGGGATTTTGTCCATGCCATCGTGGCCCTGCGCCTGGCCTTGCCCATGGCGGGCATCACCCTCTCCACCCGCGAGGCCCCGCGGTTGCGCGATGGTTTGGTGCGCCTTGCGGCCACAAAGCTCTCGGCTGGGGTGCGTACTTCCGTTGGAAGCGTGGCTGGCAGCGAACAATTTGCCATTTGCGATACCCGTTCTGTGGCCGAGATGGCTGCCATGCTGCGCCAGCAAGGGCTGCAACCGGTGTTTAAGGATTGGCAGCCTCTTGGCGAGGCCAGGGAGCAGGCGGCATGAGCTGGCAGCCACCGGCACTTCCCCCCGGGGCGTTGGCGCGGCTGGCCGCAGCGCGGGTCCTTATCCTGGGCCTTGGGGGGCTGGGCGGCCATGTGGCCTTGCTTTTGGTCCGCAGCGGGGTGGGGCAGTTGGTGCTCGTCGATGGCGATCGTGTGGAAGCATCCAACCTCTCCCGACAGCCGTATTTTTCCTCCCAGGTGGGGTGGTGGAAGACCGAGGCGATGGCCACGCTCCTTCGTCAAATCCGTCCCCATATCGGCCTGACGCTGGTGCCGAGGTATGCCGCTCCTGCGGACCTCCCCTCCTTGGCCCAGGGGTGCGGGTGCGTTGTGGAGGCCGTTGATGGGGCGGAGACAAAGGCCGGTCTTGTGGAGGCGGCCCTTCGGGAAGGGTATGCTGTTGTGAGTGCCTCAGGGATCGGTGGGTTAGGCGGGACGCTGGCCGTGCGGCGGCTGGGGCGGCTGGTGGTGGTGGGCGATGAGACGACTCCCTGTGCCGGGGGGACACCACCCTTGGCGCCGCGGGTCACCGCTGCGGCAGCCCTGCAAGCCGATGCGGCCTTGGCCTTCATCCTCCAACCTCCCGAAGGGCAATGGGCAGGGGACCAGCACAAGAGGGCAGGGCAATGCGGCTAAATCCTTGCCGAGGCCTCGCCGGAAAAAAGGGGCTTTGAGCGAGCGGCGTGGGGTATGCCGTGAGCAGGGCTTGGGGCAGGGGCAGGCAGGAGAGGGCAGGCGCTTGGTGGGCGCAGCGCTTGGAGGGTAGCACGGGATGGCGCTGATCCCGCCAAGGCGAGGTGGTTGGGAATCAAAAAATGGTCTGCATCGCTGCGGCGCGGCCGAGGTGCAGGCAGAAGAAGAGGAGGGAGATATGAAGAGACGGCAGAAGGTGCTGGATGCCTTTCGGGCTGGAGGGCTCTATTGCATTACGGCCTTGCCCCTTTCCCAGGGTCGAGGGACCATTGCCGTGGTAGCGGCCATGCTCGCTGGTGGGGCGCGGCTTATCCAGTATCGGGAAAAGCGCGTTTCACGGCTTCAGGCTTATCAGGAATGCCTGGCCATTCGGCGCATGACCTGGGAGATGGGGGCTGCTTTTGTTGTCAATGACCACGTTGACTTGGCCTTGGCCGTGGAGGCGGATGGGGTCCATGTGGGCCAAGATGACCTTCCCGTGGAGGCGGTGCGCCGCCTCGTGGGCGAGCATGTGGCTGTGGGGCTTTCCACCCATGGTCCGGCGCAGGCCGAAGCCGCCCTGGGCCTGCCGGTGGACTACATTGGCGTAGGACCAGTCTTTCCCACCTGCACGAAAGAGGACGTTTGCGCGCCAGTGGGGCTGGATGCCGTGCGCCACGCCACGACCCTGCCGTTGCCCTTTGTGGCCATTGGGGGGATTACGCGGGCCAATGTGACCGAGGTGCGGGCAGCAGGGGCGCGCACCGTGGCCATGGTGAGCGAGATTGTCACGGCGCCGGATATCGCCCGTCGGGTCACGGAGGTGCTGGGGTTGCTCCAGGGCTCGGAGCGATAAGAGGTCCCGGCGAACCTTGGGCACAGGCAACTCCCCCGTGCGGCGATGCCAGGGGCTTGGCCTTTGTCGGGGGCTTCCGTGGTGCCGGTGCGGTCAGGGTGCTCTGGCTTGCCGGGGAGGGTGCCGCCTTCTGTGCACACGTGTCTGAGGGAGCAAGCCGGCAGGTGGTCATGGGAAGCGGTTGGTTGTGAAGATCAACGGTGAACCCAGGGGAAGGGCATCCCAGGCCACAGGCAAGCTGGGGAAGTTGTCGGCAGCGGTCGTCCGGCCGTGACCGGTCCTTCCTCGGAGGTCTTTGCGGGGCGGTAACACCCTGGTGGCATTGCTTAGCGGCAAAGCAAAGCCCCCTCAGCCATAGGCGGAGGGACAGGTCTTCATTGCCGCGACACTGACCATTTATTGCGGGGAAGCAAAACCCCCTCGGCCAAGGGTCGAGGGGGTTTGCCGTTCTGGTGCCGGGGGACAGAATCGAACTGCCCACACGGGGATTTTCAGTCCCCTGCTCTACCGACTGAGCTACCCCGGCGAAGCGGAAGCCCCTTTAGGCGAGGGCGGCCCTATTGGCAAGCCTTTTTTGTGGGCCTGCGGTGATGAAGGCGGGGATTAGTGTTCGTGGTTGTGCTCCTTGGGGCCGTGCTCGAGGTGGAGGAAGTAAATGATGACACCCAGGATACCAAGGGCCATTGCCAGGATAAGACCAGAAAACATGGGTACCTCCTCGAATATGGAATGGGGGTGATGTACTTGGAGGAGGGAGGAAACACAAGGTTTGGCTGGAGGGAAGTGCCATAAAGGCCTCGTCTGGGGGCCGTGGCCGCTCTGCGCGAGTCGCTTTCTTTCGTGCCTCTGGTGCCTTTGCGAAAGACAAAGCAGGTGCCGATAACTCGGCATCCTTTTTTTTGTCTTCATCCCTTCGCAAATCAGGTCATTTTGAAGCCAGGTATACCAGTACAGTGTAATAGTAGTTATTCTGATTATAGTCTTAATCCCTTCGTAAATCAGGTCATTTTGAAGTAATGATGATACTATTATACCAGGTACACCAATACAATGGTCTTAATCCCTTCGCAAATCAGGTCATTTTGAAGGCTGTCAGATGAAACAGAATTACAGGAGGAAAGAAAAATGTCTTAATCCCTTCGCAAATCAGGTCATTTTGAAGCGAGGTGTCGACGTGGGAGTACCGAGAGACTCTCCGTGGTCTTAATCCCTTCGCAAATCAGGTCATTTTGAAGACGCAGGCGCGGCGTATGTTTACCGGCTCGCAGTACGTCGTCTTAATCCCTTCGCAAATCAGGTCATTTTGAAGTGGCACGGACGAGCCATACGGTGAGGTGCTCGCCATTCGTCTTAATCCCTTCGCAAATCAGGTCATTTTGAAGGGGGGAGCGGTGCACGTCTTTCACGTTTAGCCCCCCCCAGTCTTAATCCCTTCGCAAATCAGGTCATTTTGAAGGTGCTTACGTGGTGGTGCCCATCGTGTCGGCTGATGCGGTCTTAATCCCTTCGCAAATCAGGTCATTTTGAAGGTGCGCCCTGTCCACGCCCTGCGCGAGGGCGACTTGTCTTAATCCCTTCGCAAATCAGGTCATTTTGAAGGTGATCACCATATCGTCCATGCGTCGGTGGTCCCCCGTCTTAATCCCTTCGCAAATCAGGTCATTTTGAAGGCTGGCGAACAAGCTGAACGACATCAATCTGTACACCGAGTCTTAATCCCTTCGCAAATCAGGTCATTTTGAAGGTATAAATGTTATTCCAAATTACCGTCTGGTCTATTGTTGTCTTAATCCCTTCGCAAATCAGGTCATTTTGAAGCGCCGAAATGTACGGGGTATGGGCTCGCGTCAACGTCT
>CALKRN010000026.1 GCA_937989665.1 uncultured Desulfomicrobiaceae bacterium
ACCTTGGACGCGCCGCCGTTGATGTTGACGGTAAGCGATCCCTGGCCGGTCGTCGTGGTGACATTCGAGGTCAGCGTCAGGGTCAGTGTGTTGTTATCCGTCTGGTCATTGACGATGTTGATCTCCTCGATGTTGCTGAGATTGTTCAGGTTTACATCACCACTGCTTACGATATCGCCTAACAAGTTCAGCGTGTCCACGCCATCGCCGCCGTCGATGGTGTCATCGCCCAAGCCGCCGATGATAGTGTCATTGCCCGCACCGCCGTCGATGACGTCATTGCCCGCACCGCCGTCGATGCTGTCATCGCCTAAGCCGCCGATGATAGTATCATTGCCCGCACCGCCGTCGATGACGTCATTGCCCGCACCGCCGTCGATGGTGTCATTGCCATCACCGCCGTTGATGCTGTCATTGCCCCCGCCGCCGGTGATGGTGTCGTTGCCCGCGCCACCAGCGATCGTGTTGTTGCCCGTAGTTAGAACTTCCAATTCCTGATCGCCATCCGCCCCGGTAATGTTCGCGCTGCCATCGCCAGTGATCTTTATCTGGTGCAATACATCCGCTGCACCCGACAAGGTCTTGCCGGCACCCACCCGAATCTCCGCGATATTTGTGGCAGCCGCTACCGTTGTGCGCGTCGTGCCGTTGCTCGTGAAGGTGAGCTTGCCGTCTTGAGCTGCTGCGACTTGGATAGTCGCCCCGGCATTGGCAAAACTCACCTCCACCTTACCACTGACAGTATTCTCAATTACCTCTGGTGGGATCACAACGCCTGGGACCAGTTCTCCGACTTCTGCTTCATTGATGAGCGCGGCGAGCTGGGTGGGGTCGGTGAAGGTCTTCAGGGCCGTGGCGAGATCGCCGTTTTGTAAACCGTCGAGAATGGCGTTGATGGCGTTGTCTTGGGCCACGACAGCGACCTGGGCCAGTTCAGTGATGGAGGTGGCATTCGCCACCGCCGCGTTGATGTTTGCCGTGATGGCCGCCAGGTCACCAGCCATGGCCGCGAGGTCGCTCGCTCCGGCTTCGGTGGCTGCGGTCGTAACGATGGCCGCCAGCGTCTCGGGGTGCGCCAGGTCGAGCCCTTCGGGGTTCTCGGCCAAGGCCGTGGCCAGGGCCGTCATCACCGCCCCGGCGGCGGTGGCGAGGTCCACTGTTCCTGCGGCGCCATTGATGGCGGTGCCCACCTGGGCGATGATGTTGGAGATCTGCAGGGCCGTGGCCTGCACGGCCAGGGCCATTTCTTTGGCCGCAGCATTGGCCGTGGGGTCAGCGAGTACGGTGAGGGGATCGAAGACGAGCAGGTTGATATTTTCCGGCAGCCCAAGGGATTTGCTGAGGGTCGCCTTGGCTTCGGCTACTGTGGCCCCTTGGTCCACGAGCGCCTGGATGAGGGTGCTCAGGGGGTTGACGACCAGGGAACCCGCTGGGGCGGTGAGCACCCCGGGATAGGGCTTGCCGGTCATGATGTCGGTGCCGCCGAAGGCGATAATCTTGCCGCCGCTGACGTTGGCGGGCAGCAGGTAGTTGCCACCGGCATCGGTGGTGGTGCTGAATTCCCCTGGGCTCAATTGGCCATCACCGTTGGCATCGACAAAGACCGTGGCGCCTTTGATGTAGCCGTCGATGACGGTGCTGGGGATACCTGCGCTGGTGAGCTTGGCGATCAGGGTCTGCAGCCCGCTCATGGCGTTCGCCAGGCTTTGGCTGCTGGCCGAGATCCCTTGGATCAGGTTGGAGACCGCCTGGTAGACGGCAGCCCCCTGATAATAGCTCGATTTGTTTGCTTGGGCCAGATCGGCGAGGAACTGGTAGGCGGCCTCGCCGCGGTTGGTGAGCGTTTGGCCCGAAGGCGTCGTGCTGGCGACGACGATCTCGAAGAGGCCATCCCAAGTCAAACTCCCATCTTGGAGAAGGGCCGCAATGCTGTTCGCCTCGGCATCACTTAGTTGCACGCCGACTCCGTTTTTGGCGAGCATCTTGAGGGTTGCGACTAGTCCTTTACTTGTGGCCATTTCCGACATGTAGCTGTTGATGGCGTTGCGCAAGGGCTGCCAATCCCCCGCTCCTTGGAGGGTGGCGAGCCAATCGATCTCTTCCTGCGAGGCCGCATTGCCTGTGGCGAGGATGAACACCTCTTGGAGAATTTTTTGGATTTCTGCGGATGTGCTCATGGCCCGGTTCTCCTTTGGATGACTGGATGACGAGTCGGTTCGAATCGCCAGCGCAACAGGAAGCTGGCAGAAGGCCTCTTAGTCCTACAAAGAAAAGCATTTGTCAAGAGCAAGAGGGGATATGCGTGCAGTGTCTTTGCGCCCAGGTGAGAATTGGCGAAGGCCAAAAGGCCAGCGGCGGGCTTGCCGCATGCGCCGCACCGAACCCGGCAGGCTGCGGGCGGCCGAAGCCAACCGCGCTTCGGCTGCAGCGACTCGACCTTTGAGCACCACCTCGTCATTACGCCTCCCGCTCCGGCTGCCTGCCGTCGGGGCCGATGTCCTCATCCGATGTGCAGGCATAGCCCAGCGCGGCAAGCTGCGTAAGCAGCGCGGTTTCCTGGTAGACTTCAGAGCCTATTTGTTTGATATGTCTCGGTCGCTGTGCTCCGGGCGCCTTGCCCTGCGACCGCTCGTGACGATTTCTTCAGCATTTCCCGAGGTTGTAATACTCAACCGGGTACGGCGGCAGTCGTTGCATTTTTTGCAACAACTGCCTCGCGCTCCAGTTCCCCGCTGGCAAAGATCGCGCGCAGATGACGCGAGATCATCGATTTGTCACGCCCGAACAGCTCGGCCAGTTGTTGCAGGCTGAGCCACAGGTTCTCGCGTTCCAGCCGCACCATGGCGCGCACCTTGCCGGTTTCGTCAATGATGATGTTCGTGTTGGGCTTCACAGTTCACAAGCCTTCAGGAAGGCTTGAATGAAGGCTACGCGGGCACGGCTTTTGTGCAATGCGTGGCGCGTCTCGCTTGAGGCTCGACGGCGCGCGATCGATTCCGCTCGCCGCTTCAGCGTCTTCTGGGCATTCGCACCGTTGCATTGAGCGGGTTCTCGCGATCCAGTGCCCAGGGCATGGGATTGTTCTCGATATATTCACGGACTTTGGCAAGCGAAGATTCGCTACGGATGATATGCTCACAAATTTACGCTGCCATACCGGAATGCCGGATGTGCCACGCCTCTCGTTGATGCGTTTGGACGAAAACGTTTTGAATTGACGGACGATTTCTGATAATGCGTAGCGTTTGGCGGCGGGCTTTGAAAGCGAAGGGGCGGCTTGAGCGGTTGCGTCAGGTATGGCGGTAGGGGCGGGTTGTGAACCCGCGCCTACCAGACCTGATTGTGGATAGACCTTTCACAGCCCGCGCGCCTTCAGGAATGCCTCGGCGTCCTCGATGCGCAGCTCGCCGGAGATCAGCTTGGGCAGCAGGGTGTCGCGCAGTTGGGCGAGGGTGCGGGATTCATGGACGCCGTCAATGATTTGGCTCATCCTCAGATTCTTTGCTGAGATCTGTCATCGTCCAGTGAGACTATGTGCCACTCACCACCCATACCCAATCCCCTTCAAATTCCCCGCCATCGCCGCCTCCCGCCACACCGTGATCATCTGCCCCCCGTTGCCTTGGCCCCAGCTCACGGCCGTGTGCCTTCGTTGAGGATATCGAGATAGGCGCGGTAGGCGTAGATGCGTTCGCGCCTGCGGCCGGTGATTTCGCTGACGATGCCCAGGCGCTGCAGGCCTTCGATGGCGCGCGCGGCGGTGGGGAAGGCGATGCCGAGTTGCTCGCTCAGCGCGTCGATGCGCGCCAGCGGGCGGCGGCGCAGCGACTCGAAAACGCGCAAGGCATTGGGTGCGGCCCGCCCCAGGGTGGCGATGCGGTGGGCGTCGGCATCGAACAGGGCGAGCAGGCGGTGGGCGGTTTGCACGGCGCCGGTGGCGGTTTGTTCGATGCCTTCGAGCATGAAGTCGAGCCAGGCTTCCCAGTCGCCGGTGAGGCGGACGGCGTCGAGCAGGCGGTAGTACTCGGCGCGGTGTTGCTTGAAATACAGCGAGAGATACAGCAGCGGCTGGCGCAGCACGCCGTCGTGGTGCAGGATCAGCGCGATGAGCAGCCGACCGACGCGGCCGTTGCCGTCAAGGAAGGGGTGGATGGTTTCGAACTGCACATGGGCCAAGGCGGCCTTGATCAGCGCGCCCGGTGTGTCGGGCGCGTGCAGGAAGCGCTCCAGCGCGGCCATGCAGTCCTCCACCTCTTGGGGCGGCGGCGGCACGTACTGGGCATTGCCGGGCCGGGTGCCGCCGATCCAGTTCTGCGAGCGGCGGAATTCGCCGGGTTGTTTGTCGGCGCCGCGCCCGCGCGCGAGCAGCTGGGCGTGAATCTCGCGCAGCAGGCGGTTGCACAGCGGAAAGCCTTCGCGCAGGCGCTTAAGCCCATGCTCCAGGGCGGCGACGTAATTGGAGACCTCCACCACATCGTCGAAGGGCACACCGGGCTGCTCGTCGAGCTCGAAGAGCAGGAGGTCCGACAGCGACGATTGGGTGCCTTCGATCTGGCTGGATAGAACCGCCTCGCGCCGGACGTAGGCATACAGGAAGAGATGCGGATCGGGCAGCAGCGCGGTGATGGCATCCAGCCGTCCGCAGGCCAGCAACGCGCGTTCGAGCCGCTGCTGGCGCTGTGGCGTGATCTCCAGCGGCGGTGTGGGCGGCAGCGGATGCGGCACGAAGGCGCGCACCGTCTCGCCGGCGACGCTGGTTGTGGTGTAGCTGCCCGTGAGCCCGCGTTGCATGGTTCGAGTCGCTGTTTTCGTCCGTGTGAATAGTGTCGCTCACTATTAACGGAAAGGCCCGTTCATGTAAATAGCCGACGCATCAAAACCCCAGCGCCTTCAGATTGGCTTCGATGGCCGCGCCCAGTCGCGCCGCTTCGACCTTGGGCCGCCCCATGCCAGCCGGAAAATATACGCGCCGTGTAAACAAATGTACGCGTGCATCTGCCGTGCATTTCTGTTCAGAGTCCCCTGAGGGAAACGCTGAATAAATCTGCTGCGCGGTCGAATGGCTGCGTTGCGCGGTGCTCGCTCTCTCGCCTATCTATTTGATATGTCTCGCGGCTAGCGCTCCGTGCGCCTTGCCCTTCGCCCGCTCGCGACGATTTCTTCAGTATTTCTCTGACGTTGAACCGCGTTGCGGGATACAACAAACGAGACCCTGGACAGTGCCGCCGCTCATCGGCCCTCCCCCGTTCCTGGGGTTCTTTTGGAGTCTTTTGGAGCCGATATGGAGCCCTCCATATTTTTGGCGCCGCGCTCATAAAAAACGCCTTTTCCTCGACCCCGCATGACGAGTTTGCCGCGGATACACAACCGCGCGAGCAGGTCCCGCGCCTGGTGTGACGCGATCCGGCACAGCTGTGCCGCCTCCCGGCGGGTGATGCGACCGTGCTTTTCCACGTACTGCAGCACCATTTGTTCCTGCTGCAACGGCTCGAAGCCACGGCTGCGCACATAGGCGACCTTGTCGCCAAGCAGGCGATAGACCGCGGCGGACAGGTGCCAAGTGCGGCCTTTCTTCTGGCCGCGCTCTTCGATGAGTCCCGCTTCCACCAGCCGGTGCAGCACGGCGCGCGCCTCGGCTTCGGGCCGTTGCAGCAGGCGGGCGGATTCGTCGGTGCCGAGCTCACGTGTCTGCCACAGGCCGTAGTCTGGCACGCCCACGCGCAGCAGGCCCACCATCAGCTCCTGCTCGCGGTTGCGGGCGCGAATGCGCGCCTCGATTTCTTCCATCACCCGCAGCAGCGGCCAGCGGAAGAAGTCGTTCACCTCCACATCGAGCCCGCGCAGCACCAGGAAAGCCACGTCGTGCGCCGGGCTGAGGCGGCATACCATCTCGACCGCAATGGTGCATGGCCGCGCGGTCGTCTCACCTCCACCACGTCTGCCCAGTGGAGGGCCTCGCCGATACTTCAGGGTGGACAATCGTCCACGATCTTCCGCACCTCCACCACCTCTGCCCATCCGACTTCCTCTTTTCCCCAAGCCTTGACCGCCCCCTGCCCCTGCCCTAGACCAAAATCTTCCCTGGCGGCCAGCCGCCCATGATCCCACCTTGGAGGAGGCTTCGGATGGTTCAGAAAGCAGACAGCATTTGGTTCGATGGCAAGCTTGTGCCCTGGAACGAGGCCCAGGTGCACGTGCTCACCCACACCTTGCACTATGGCATGGGGGTCTTTGAGGGGATCCGCTGCTATGCCTGTACGGGCGGCGGTTCGGCGGTTTTTCGTCTCAAGGAACACGTCCGTCGGCTCTTTGATTCGGCGAAGATCAATGAGATGGTCATCCCCTTTACGGAAGCGCAGATCTGCGATGCCATCATCGAGACCCTGGCGGCCAATCGTCTCGCAGAAGGCTATATCCGGCCGCTATGCATCATCGGCACCGGGGTCATGGGTGTGTATCCAGGGGACAACCCAGTGCAGACCATCATTGCCACCTGGCCGTGGGGGGCCTATCTTGGGGCCGATGCCTTGGAGAAGGGGATTCGGGTCAAGACCTCGACGTTCACCCGGCATCACGTCAATGTCATGATGACCAAGGCCAAGACCTGTGGCAATTACGTCAACTCCATTCTGGCCAAGCGTGAGGCGATTGCCGAGGGCTATAACGAGGCCCTCATGCTCGATACCGAAGGCTATGTGTGCGAGGCTACGGGCGAGAATATTTTCATTGTCCGTGATGGCGTGCTGAGGACCCCGCCTCAGGGGGCTATTTTGGCTGGGATTACCCGGGATGCGGTGATATGCCTTGCACAGGACCTCGGTTTTCCTGTGGTGGAAGAACGCTTTACCCGCGATGCCCTCTACAGTGCCGACGAGGCCTTTTTCACGGGGACAGCAGCGGAAATCACACCTATCCGCGAGGTAGATCGTCGGGTCATCGGTGCGGGCAAGCGTGGGCCGGTGACAGAAGCCCTTCAGCAGGCCTATTTCAAGGTCATCCGGGGCGAAAATCCCAAATACGGCGCCTGGCTGACCCGCTATTCGGTTTGAGCGTGCGCCAGAAGCCGCAGTGGGATTCTTTGTGGCATGAAGGGCGGCCTGGTGTTTCGGGCCGCCAGCGTGCTGGCTGAGTACCCTTCCATGAGCACCTCCCATCTCAACCTTGCGGCCAAGTACCGCCCCCAGACCTTTGCCCAGGTCGCTGGCCAGGAGGCCATCACCCGCGTGCTGTCGCGCGCCGTGGCGGAAGCTCGGGTTGCGCCGGCCTATCTGTTCAGTGGCACCCGCGGGGTGGGAAAGACCACGGTGGCCCGTATTCTGGCCAAGGCCCTCAATTGTCTCAACGGCCCGGCCCCGGAGCCGTGCAATGTCTGCCCCATGTGCCGCAAGGTCACGGCTGGGGTCGCGGTGGATGTGGTGGAGATCGACGGCGCCACGCATACAGGCATCGATGCCGTGCGCCAGCTCCAGGAGGACGTGGCCCAGCTCCCCCTGGAGGGGCGGCGCAAAGTGGTCATCATTGACGAGGCCCATATGCTCTCCAAGAGCGCCTTCAATGGGCTGCTCAAGACCTTAGAAGAGCCGCCGCCGCATGTGGTCTTTATTCTTGCATCCACGGAGCCGGAAAAGTTCCCCATCACCATCCGCAGCCGTTGCCAGCATTTTGTCTTCCAGCGCCTCTCGCTTGGGGCACTCCTCAATCATCTGACATGGGTGCTTGAGCGGGAGGGAGTAGCCTTTGAGCCTGCGGCCGTGCGCTTGGTGGCCAGGCGAGGAGGCGGATCGGTGCGCGATGCCCTCTCGATCTTGGCTCAGGTGGTGGCCTTGGCCGGTGAGCGGCTGACGGCCGCCGAGGTGCGCTCTGCCCTGGGCATGGTGGATAGTGGTACGTTTTTGGCCTTGCTCGAGGCCCTTGCTGGGCGGGACTTGGCAGCGGTGCACACCAGTGTCGAGCACCTGGTAGACCGTGGAGTGGACATTGGCTTCTTTGTGCGCGAGCTCACCGCGTTGTGGCGGGATGTGTTTTTGCTCCGTCGCCTCGGGGAGCAGGCATTGGCTCTGCTTGATTGGTCCGAGGAAGATGCGGTTGCCTTGGCTCGTGTCGCCGCGCGCTTTTCCACCGCCCATGCCCACGCCGCCTGGCAGATGAGTCTCGAGGCCCAGCGCTCGGTCACCCAGAGCCCGGATCCAGGCCTGGCCTTGGAGCTTCATCTCGTTAATCTGGCCCTGATTCCAGAGCTTGTGCCTGTGGAGGAAGCGCTGGGAGGAGGGCCGCCGTTAGGAAAAGCGGTGGGAGGGGCAGGCCGTGAGGAGGGGCAGGCCGTGTCTCTGGCGGCCGCCACGCCGGCGGTGCAGGGCGGGGCAGGAGGGCAGACCTTGGCGAGAGCCCCGCAGGAGGAAAAGCCCCCAGCACCGGCAAAAAACGCCGATGCTCTGAGGAGTTCAGAGGTGCTGGGGCCGTCCCAGGGCGAGGTTCGGGTGCTGCCAGCAGACGCGAAACCAAGCGACGAGAGGGGGCCATCCTGGGAAGGGTTTGTGACCCTCCTCCAACGTCAGGGGCTCCCCCCCCAGTTGGGACAGCAGCTGCGCGGCGAAGTGCGCGACGATGTCCTGGTTGTTGCCCCAGCGAATGCCTTTGGAGGAAAACGATTCCAGGAATTTGTGGCCAAAATCCCGCTCGATGGGCTGATAGTCTCTTATTTTGGTCGGCCCTTGCGCCTGCAGGTCGTTGTTCCAAACGTCCCCGTGCGCAAAACCAAGGCCGAATTGCGGGAGATGGCCATGCAGCATCCAGACATCCAGGCCGCGCGCCAGCGCTTGCAGGCCACGATTGTGGATGTCTGGCCCAATACAGGAGGAAACTCAGGTGAATGAACTCATCCGTCAAGCTCAGATCATGCAAAAGAAGATGCTTCGCACCCAGGAAGAGGTGGGCAAACGCCTGGTGGAGGCATCTGCAGGCGGGGGGATGGTCCAGGTGACCGCCACCTGTGCCGGGGAGCTCCAGCGGCTCTCCATTGATCCGGCAGCCCTCGCCAATGGGGACGTGGACATGCTCCAGGATTTGATCCTGGCGGCGGTCAACGAGGTCCTCAAGAAAGGCAAGGCAGAGATTCAGGCCGAAATGGCCAAGATTACCGGCGGGATGCGCATCCCGGGCTTGTTGTAGGAGGGGCCATGGCCCGTCCTTTGCCTGCGCCGTTACGCGAGGTCGTGGATCGCCTTGCCACCTTGCCTGGCCTTGGGCCCAAGAGTGCCCTGCGCATTGGTCTCACCCTGCTTCGTTGGCCGGCAGAGCGCACTCGTGACCTGGGACAGCGCATTTACGCCTTGCGCGAAGAGCTCCACCTCTGCGAGCGCTGTGGGGCTTTAGCCGAGGCCCGGCTTTGCCCCATCTGCCAGGACCCTGCCCGCAGTGATGCCGAACTCTGCGTCGTGGCTGAATGGGATGGGGTGTTGGTCATGGAGGAGATGGGCCTGTTTCGGGGTCGCTATGTCGTCCTGGGCGGTTTGCTTGCCCCCCTCGAGGGGGTGGGTCCGCAGGCGCTGGACCTCAGCCGCCTTGAGGCCATCCTCCAGGAAGGAGCGGTGCGCGAGGTCATCCTTGCCCTTGGGGCAACCCTCGAGGCTGAGGCCACGGCGACGTTGGTGGCCCAGCGCCTGCGCCAGCGCTTTCCTGAGGTGCGTCTCTCTCGGCTGGCCCAGGGTATCCCGTTGGGGGTCGAACTGAAGTACGTGGACCCAGAGACCCTCAAACAGTCTTTGCAGTACCGCCAAGACCTCTAGTCCATGGATACCCTATCTGGCGACGTTGTCAGCGTGGTCTTCCATAATCCTGATACCGGCTATGCCATTGTGCGCTTGGACGCTGGCCGTCTGGGAACGGTGGCGGTGGTAGGGCAGCTGGGGCGGGTCTCCCCAGGCGAGGGGCTGGAAGTCCAAGGACGGTGGGTGGACCATCCCCGCTTTGGCCGCCAATTCCAGGCCGAGCGCTATCAGGTGCGGCTGCCAGCTTCGGAGGCAGGGGTGGAGCGCTTTCTCGCCTCTGGGGCCTTGCGGGGTATTGGTCCGAAGCTGGCGCAGCGGATCATCGCCCGCTTTGGGGCGCGCACCCTCGATGTCTTGGAAAATGACCCCGAGGCGCTGCTCCAAGTGGAGGGCATCGGCGAGGTGACTCTCGCGCGCATCCGGAAGTCTTGGCAGGAGCAGCGCGAGATCCGTGGGTTGATGCTTTTTCTCCAGGAGCACCAATTCCCCCTTTCCCTTGCCCACCGCATCTTCAAGGTCTATGGCGCGCGCTCGGTGGAGCAGCTGCGCACCAATCCTTATGCCTTGGCCTACGATGTCCATGGGGTGGGCTTTCGCACCGCCGATGCCTTGGCCCTGCGCCTTGGTTTTGCTGAGGACGCCCCAGCGCGTCTGGAGGCCGGCATTGAATACGCCTTGCGTCAGGCCGCGGAAGGAGGGGGACACCTTTTTCTTCCTCGGGAGCTCCTAGTGGAGGAGGCCGCCAAACTCCTGAGCTGTCAGGATGGTCAGCTCCTCGCCCAGGCCCTGGAGGGGCTTTGTGCCCGCAAGCGAGTCGTCATTGATGCCCTCCCAGATAAGGGGGCCCCAGAGGCGGTCTTTCTCGCCTTTTTCCACCGCACAGAGCGCGAGATCGCCGCGCGCCTGATGGCCCTTAAGGATCACCGCTTGGATCTCCCTGCCGCGGAGGTGGCGCGGCGTTTGGCCCAGGAGACGCGGCGTCTTGGGATTGCCCTTGCCGCTGAGCAGCGCCTGGCGGTGGAGACCGCAGTGGAGGAGAAGGTCTGTGTCATCACCGGTGGCCCGGGGACTGGAAAGACGACCATCATTCGCGTCGTGGCGCGGACCTTGCGGGGGTTGGGCCTCAAAGTAGGACTGGCAGCGCCCACCGGGCGAGCGGCCAAGCGCCTTGCTGAGGCCACCGGCCTGCCAGCCCAGACCGTGCACCGGCTCCTCAAATACCAACCAGGCTCTGGTTTTGAGTACAGCGAAGACACAAAGCTCCCGCTGCAGGCCCTCATTGTGGATGAAGTCTCCATGCTCGACGCCACCTTGGCCTTGGCCCTGGTGCGGGCCTTGCCGCTGGCGTGCCGCCTTATCCTCGTAGGCGATGAGAACCAATTGCCGTCCGTGGGGCCAGGCAATGTCCTGGGCGATGTCTTGGCCAGCGAGGTCGTGCCGTGCGTGCGCCTCACCCATATCTTCCGCCAGGCCGAGGCGAGTACGATTGTGGTGAATGCTCATCGCATCCGCCAGGGCCAAATGCCAGTGGCCAGCCCCAAGGAGCCACCCCAGGCCGATTTTTTTTGGGTGGAAAAGGAGGACCCAACCGAGGTGGCAGAGTTGGTGGTGCGCCTTGTGGCAGAGCGTATCCCAGAGATCTACGGATTGGATCCGCGCACGGCCGTGCAGGTCCTCACGCCCATGCACAAAGGCGAAGTCGGAACCCTAGCCCTCAACGAGCGCCTGCAAGCAGTCCTCAACCCGGGCGGTGAGGCCATCGGGCCCGGGCAGCGCTTTCGGGTGGGCGATCGGGTGCTGCAAGTGCGCAACGATTACGACAAAGAGGTCTTCAACGGTGACCTAGGCCGCATTGAGGCCGTGGACCGTGAGAGCGGCGAACTTGCCGTGGATTTCGATGGCCGTCAGGTGAGCTACGGCCTAGATGAGCTCGATGCCCTCACCTTGGCCTATGCCATCAGCGTCCATAAGAGTCAGGGAAGCGAATACCCAGCAGTAGTCTTCCCCCTCGTCACCCAGCATTACATGCTCCTCCAGCGCAACCTCATCTACACCGGCCTTACCCGGGCCCGGCGGCTGGCGGTGCTCGTGGGTTCCCGTCAGGCCCTGCGGATGGGGTTGGCCAACCAGCGCGGACGGATCCGGCATACGGCCTTGGATGTACGCCTCAGGGAACTGGTAACGGCTGGATGAGTCCCAAAGGGAGAGAAACGGCAAGAGGGCTGTACTGCTTCCCCGCGAGATGGTAGACTGCGCTGCCGTCACCAAGCCAACCGTAAGGGAGAACAAACGGGGCCCAGGATATTTGTTTGATGGGAGACTGGCCAATGTCTTGGATTGAGGCCCCTGGTGGGAGAACAACAGCCCAGGACATTTCTCTTCTGACGGGAGGAGGGCAGATATGGGGCGCCTGCGAGCGAGCATTGTCCTCAATGGTACAGGACAGTTCTCTGCGGGGAGGAGGGTGCGGAGCCAAAGGGAAAAGTGATGGACAAGCAAAAACGAGCTAGAGGCGGCCTCGTTGGCGTCGGCATTCTCTTGTGGCTGTGGCTGGGAGCTCCTGCCTGTCTAGCGGAAGTTCGCCACGCCCTGGCCCTAGGGACGACCCCCAAGTATGGGCCGCATTTTTCGCATTTTGACTACGTCAATCCCACGGCCCCTCGCGGAGGCCATTTGCGCCTGGCGGCGGTGGGCGGGTTTGATAGTTTCAACCCCTGGATTTTGCGTGGTCAGGCCGCGCAAGGGGTGGAGCTTACCGTGGATACCCTCACCGTCCAGTCCCTCGATGAGCCATTTACGGTGTATGGGCTCCTGGCCGAGTCTTTTGAGCTTACGGACAACGCCCTGGTGGTACGGCTGCGGCCGCAGGCCCGCTTTCACGATGGCTCGGCCGTCACGGCCGAGGATGTCGTCTTTACTTTTTTGGCCCTCACCGAACAGGGTTCTCCCCTCTACCGGCAGTACTACGCCGAGGTCGACGGGGTGGAGGCCCTTGATCCGCATACCGTGCGCTTTTCCTTTGTCCCAGGCCATAGTCCGGAGTTGCCGCTCATTGTCGGCCAACTTCCTGTCCTCTCCCGGGCGTGGTGGCAGGGTCGGGATTTCAGTGCCCCGAGCTTGGAGCCGCCCCTTGGCAGCGGACCCTATCGGGTGGAGGCCGTCCGTCCGGGGCAAAGTGTCACCTACCGCCGCGATCCCACCTATTGGGGTCAGGACCTCCCGGTGAACCGCGGACGACATAACGTAGATCGCATCACCTACGACACCTATCGGGATACCGGCGTTACCCTGGAGGCCTTTCTTGCTGGCCAGTATGATTTTCGCCTCGAGACGAGTGCCAAGAACTGGCACACCGGCTACCGAGGACCGGCAGTGGCCTCTGGCCGCATTCGGCGCGAACGCCTGCCGCACCAGTTGCCCCAGGGGATGCAATGTTTTGCCTTGAACCTGCGTCGTCCAGTGTTTGCTGACCCGCGGGTGCGACAGGCCATTGCCCTGGCCTTTGACTTCGAGTGGAGCAACCGGGCCCTTTTTCATGGGGAATACACCCGCAGCCGCAGTTTCTTCGCCAATTCAGAGCTGGCCGCCCAGGGAGAAGCGAGCCCTGAAGAGATGGCCCTCCTTGAGCCGTGGCGCGCCCAACTCCCGGCTTCGGTGCTTGAACCTTGGGTGCTGCCAGCGACGGATGCCTCAGGCTATCCCCGCGACAATTTGCGCCGCGCCCTTGAGCTCCTGGCAGCTGCCGGCTACCAGGTCGTCGATGGGGTGATGACCCGCGACGGCCAGCCCCTGCGTTTTGAGCTCCTCCTTGTGCAGCCGGAATTTGAGCGGGTGGTCCTGCCCTTTCAGCGCAACCTCGCCAAGATCGGGGTGGTGATGCGGGTGCGGCTGATGGACGTGGCCCAGTATGTAGGGCGATTGCGGCAATTCGACTATGACATGATCGTGACCTCGTTTCCGCAGTCGCTTTCGCCTGGGGCCGAGCAGCGCAGCTATTGGACCTCGGCGGCTGCCCGCTCCCCCGGATCGCGCAATTATTGCGGTATCGCCAGTCCGGCCATTGACGCCCTTGTGGAGGCCATTGTCGGCGCGCGAGACCGCCATCAACTCCAAATGGCCTGCCGCGCCCTGGATCGGGCCTTGCTCCATGGCTGGTATGTTGTCCCCCAGTGGCATGCCACGACCTTCCGCGTGGCCTATTGGGACCACCTGCACCGGCCTGCCACGACACCACCTTATGGGCTGGACCTCCAAAGTTGGTGGATAGAGCCCCAACAACCCGGGGAGGTTCGCCCATGAGCCAGTATCTTCTCCGACGCTTGCTTTTACTTTTGCCGACGCTGTGGGGGATCCTGACGGTGAATTTTTTCTTGGTGCAGCTTGCACCGGGCGGGCCAGTGGAGCAGCTCCTTGCTCGGCTCCATGGCGTGGAGGTAGGGGCCACGGCCAAAGTGGCTGGTCCTGGAGGTGAGGGTGGCGGGGCGACGCTCTACCGCGGTGCCCAGGGGCTCGATGCCGAGCTCAAGGCCCGCATCGAGAAGTTCTACGGGTTCCATCGGCCGTTGGGAGAGCGCTACCTTGACACCCTTCTCCAATACCTGCGTTTTGACCTGGGCACGAGCCTGATGCGCGGCAAGCCCGTGTGTACACTCATTGGCGAGCGCTTGCCGGTCTCCATGTCCCTTGGGATTTGGAGCACGCTCCTCATTTATGCCATCTCCATCCCCTTGGGCATGGCCAAGGCCGTACGGCACGGCTCTCGCTTCGATGGTGTCACCAGCCTTCTTGTCGTCGTCGGCAGCGCCATCCCGGTCTTTCTTTTGGCCATGCTCCTGGTGGTACTCTTTGCCGGTGGCAGTTTTTGGCAGCTTTTCCCGTTGCGAGGGCTTACTTCGCCGGGGTGGGAGGAGATGAGCCTGTGGGGCAAGATTGTTGACTATTTCTGGCATCTGGCCCTGCCTGTGACGTCCATGACCATCGGGGGTGTCGCCACCCTTACGTTGCTCACCAAAAATTGCTTTTTGGAGGAGCTCTCCAAGCTTTACACCGTCACTGCCCGGGCCAAAGGGCTCTCGGAGCGGCAGGTGCTCTTGGGACATGTCTTTCGCAATGCCATGCTTCTTGTCATCGCTGGATTTCCCTCGGCCTTTATTGGCATGTTTTTCACCGGATCGCTTTTGGTAGAAGTCATCTTTTCCCTCGATGGTCTCGGACTTCTAGGGTTTGAGTCCATGGTCACCCGGGACTATCCGGTTATTTTCGGTACCCTGTACATCTTCACCCTGCTTGGGTTGGTAGCCAAGATTCTCTCTGACCTCACCTATACGCTGGTGGATCCGCGGATCCACTTTGGAGGCCAACGATGAGCTCGGTCTGGCAGCGTCGCTTGGCGCGGTTTCGGGCCAACCGTCGGGCGGTGTGGTCGGCTCGCCTGGTCCTTCTGGTACTGGCGGTGTGCCTCATGGCCGATGGCCTGGCCAGTGACCGGCCATTGCTCGTGCGCTACCAAGGGCAATGGTATGTCCCGGTGGTGCGGGCCTATCCAGAGACGGTCTTTGGCGGCTTTTTGCCCACTGAGGCCGATTTCCATGACCCGTGGCTTGCCGAGCGCATCGCGGCCCACGGCTGGATCCTCTGGCCCCCCATCCCCTTTGGGCCACGCACGATTGACTTTGGCCTGGAGGCGGCGGCCCCAGCCCCGCCGTCGCTGCGCCATGTCCTTGGCACCGACGACGTGGGCCGGGACGTGGCCGCCCGGGCCTTGCATGGGTTGCGCATCTCCCTGCTCTTTGCCCTGGCCGTGGCAGGAGGGAGCGCCCTCATCGGCGTCCTCGTGGGGGCGATTCAAGGCTACTATGGCGGGCTGACAGACCTCCTCGGCCAGCGGGTCCTCGAAATCTGGGCCGGTATCCCGGGGCTCTTTGTCCTCATCCTCCTGGCCTCAATTGTGGATCCAGGCTTTTGGTGGCTGCTGGGCGTGACCTTGCTCTTTTCCTGGATGGGGCTCGTGGACCCGGTGCGGGCCGAGTTTTTACGAGGCCGAAACCTCGAGTATGTGCGGGCAGCCCAGGCCTTGGGGGTTCCTCATGGCCGCATTATGCTCCGCCACATCCTCCCCAACGCCATGGTGGCCGCGATTACCTTTTTGCCGTTTGTGGCGGCAGGGGCGATTACCACCCTCACTTCATTGGATTTCCTCGGCTTTGGCCTTCCTCCCGGCTCGCCCTCCCTCGGAGAACTGTTGGCTCAGGGAAAAAACAATCTCCAGGCCCCCTGGCTTGGGCTGACGGCCTTCGGGACCCTGGCTGTGGTGCTTATCCTGTTTGTCTTCCTCGGAGAGGGTGTGCGCGATGCCTTTGACCCCCATGCCCGAGACTGAACCGCTCCTTAGGGTCACGGATCTCACGGTGACCTTTCCTGGCCACCAGCATCCCGCAGTGGCGGGGGTTGGGTTTGTCCTCCCTGCGGGTGGCAGTCTCGCTCTGGTGGGTGAAAGTGGCTCGGGCAAGACGGCCACGGCCTTGGCCCTTTTGCAGCTGCTGCCGGCAAAAGCGGTGGTGGGCGGTAGCGTGCGCCTACAAGGGGTTGAGCTCCTCCGCGCTCCTTATGCGGTTATGCGCCAGGTGCGGGGCGGCAAAGTGGGGATCGTCTTTCAGGAACCGATGACTTCCCTCAACCCGGTGCACCGGGTGGGTCGGCAAATTGCCGAAGCCCTGGTCCTCCACCAGTGCCTCGCTCCGCCAGCGGCGCGCCAGCGCGTCGAGGAGCTGCTCACCCAGGTGGGGCTCGGGCCTGAGCACGCGGCACGGTATCCCCATCAGCTCTCGGGTGGGCAGCGGCAGCGGGTCATGCTCGCCATGGCCCTGGCCAACGACCCAGTCCTTCTCATTGCCGATGAGCCCACCACGGCCTTGGATGCCGCCACCCAGACCGCCATTGTCGCCTTGCTCCAGGATATCCGCCGCCGCACCGGCATGGCCCTCCTTTTTATCACCCATGACCTCGGCTTGGCGCGAACGCTGGCCGAAGAGGTCGTTGTCCTCCACCGGGGCATGGCGGTGGAGGCAGGGCCTGTGGAGAGGGTTTTTTCTCAACCGCAGCACCCCTATACCCAAGAATTGGTGCGGCCACTGCCCGAGGCCTTGGGGAGCTCGCCTCCGGGCCAGGTGGTGCTTGCGGTGCGCAACATGCGGGTGGCGGCGGCGCGCGGGTGGTGGCGGCGGCGGGAGGTTGTTCTCCTCCATGGGGTTCAGCTGACCTTACGCCAGGGGGAATCCGTGGCCGTGGTCGGCGAGAGCGGCTCGGGCAAGACGACCTTGGCCTTGGCCATAAGCCGACTCCTGCCAGCCACCGGGGAGGTGGTCGTATTGGGCCAAGATTGGCTGCGCCTGTCCTCTCGGGCCCTTCGCCTTGCCCGCTGCCACCTGCAGCTTGTCTTCCAGGACCCCTACGGCAGCCTCAATCCGCGCCTGAGTATTGAAGAGATCGTCGCCGAGGGGCTTGCGGTGCATACCCGGCTCTCCCCTTCGGAGCGTCGGGCGCGGGTGGCGGCAGCCTTGGCAGCCGTGGACTTGCCGCCGGATATCCTCCACCGCTTTCCTCATGAATTCTCTGGCGGGCAGCGCCAGCGCATTGCCCTGGCCCGGGCGTTGGTTCTCAAACCCCAAGTCCTCATTCTCGATGAACCCACCAGTGCCCTCGATCGTTCGACCCAAGTGGGTATCGTGGAACTCTTGCGCTCCCTGCAGCGACAAACGCAGGTGGCGATGCTCTTCATTACCCATGATTTGGCCTTGGCGCGAGCAGTTTGCCACCGGGGAATCGTGCTTGAGAGTGGACTGGTGGTGGAAGAAGGGAGCTGGCAAGATCTCATCACCCAGCCGCGGCATCCGGCCACCCAGGCCTTGGTGCAAAGCGCAGGTCTTGGGTGAAAAGAGTGGACGGAGGGCGGTATTCGTGCTTTGCCCGGCGCTCCCCGAACTATGCGGAAAGAGCGGGGAGTCTGTCTGCCACGATGCGGCATAAGATGGCCTTTCCCACGACGCCATTGGCCATGGCGTCGGTGCTGTTTTTGTGGAGTACGGGTCCGTTATTGCCGCCCTCTCCCGCGATCAGCGCTGGGCAGACGGAGAGGGTTTGTGCCCATGCGATCTCTTTCTGTGGTCAGAGCAGCGATGGAAATAGGTCGTCCCATGCCCCATACCACCATGCCCCTGCACCTTGCCCCCATGGCAGGTCTTGGTCACGTGGCCTTTCGTCAGGTGCTGGCTCGCTTTGGCGGCTATTCGCTCATGGTCACCGAGATGGCCAGCGCCCGGGCGGTCATCCACGAGAACCGCGCTACTTCTCGGGTGTTCCGCTGGGAGGAACGGGAACTGCCGTACCTTGTCTGCCAGCTTGTGGGCGCGACACCCCAGGATATGGCTGCGGCGGCGCAGCGGGTGGAGGCCGAGGGATTTGCCGGCGTGGACCTCAACATGGGCTGTGCTGTTGCCGACATCACCCGCCGCGGGGCTGGTGCCGCCCTGTTGGCAGACCCTGATCGCGCCGTGGCCATCGTCGAGGCAGTGGTCCGCGCAGTGCGTATCCCGGTGTCGGTGAAGTTGCGCACCCTGCCTGGCCGGGATGTAGAAGGCACGTGCCGCCTGGTGCGCCGCTTGGCCGAGGCCGGGGCTGCGTGGGTTACCTTCCATCCACGGGTGGCCCCGGATCGCCGCACCCGACCGGCTCGGTGGGAGGATATTGCTGCAGTGGTGCAGGCCTCGCCCATCCCGGTGATGGGCAATGGAGATGTGTGGCATCCGGAGGATGCGCTGCGCATGCGTGCCCAGACAGGATGTGTCGGGGTGAGCATTGGTCGGGCCGCAGTGGCCAAGCCCTGGATCTTTGCTCAGATTCGTGGGCAGATCACGCCCCATCTTGGTCTCTATCTCGAAACGGCCCTCGCCTTTGTGGCTGCCTTGTGGGAATGGAACCCCCCTGCCCAGGCCCTGCAGCTTTTTCGCAAGTGGTTGCCCTACTGGTGCGCCAACTTTACCTATGGCCATGCCATGGCCAAGCGGTTGCGGCAGCCTACGGCACAGTCAGCCTTGGAAGCGGCCTTGCGGGAAGAGTTTGCTTTCCCGCCAGCCCTTGCCCAAAGCCCCAATCCGTTGCTCATCGTCGGCTGAGGGGGCACCGAAGCGGCGCCTGCCCGGTGCCAGATGACCGCATTTGCAAGTAAGGACTCCAAAAGTGTTGCAGTCTCCCCTAGGGGCCGAGCCTACGCCAAATGCCCGCTGCGGGACGAGCAGAACCAATGCATGCTGCAGGGGTGCGGCGAATGAGGCGCGCAGAAAACCACGCCGTAACGGCTTTTCCTCCCGGTGCGGTATGTCGGTGATACATGGCCGCCACTATCGCCACTTCGGGACTCTCTTCCTTGGTCCTTCCTGGCTGGGGTCTGTTAGAGACTCATGATCGTGGCCGCATCGAAAGCGAGCTTCCTTGCGTGTGGTCTTCGGCGCGGCGGCCGGCAGGGTTTTTGGGGGAGTCTTTTGCCGCGGCGAGAAGAAGCCCCACGAGGCGGGTGATGGCCTCAGGGGAGCTGGAAGCAAGGTTTCGTGGGTCGGCGAGCCGCTCCACGGTTCCAGTCACAGGCACGCCGGTAAGCTCGGTGATGGCTGCGGCATTTTCCTCGCGCACGGCCTGGGGCACGGCGTTTTCGGGGTCGCAAAACACTACCCCAAGGCAGGGCACCTTGGCCGACTCTAGACTCTCCAAGGTGAGCACCGTGTGGTTGATGGTCCCAAGTCCTGGTCGGGCGACGACAATGACCCTGGCCTTTAGGGCTTGGGCGAGCTCTCGCATCGTCCAACCAGGGGCGATGGGCACACGGATACCGCCAGCGCCTTCGACCACGCGCAGCCCGGGGAAGGAGTGGACCCAGGCAACGAGGTCTGCGGGGTGGATGCGCATGCCAGCCAAGGCAGCAGCAATGCTGGGGGCTTTGGGTGCAGCGAGCCAGGTGTGGATGGCGTCTGCGGCCCGCCAGGAGCCGCCTGTGGCCCAGCGGACCCAGGCTGGGTCGGAGTCGAGCTCGGGGTCAGTGCAGCCAGTTTGGATGGGTTTGAGGTAGCGGGCCGCGATGCCTTGGCGCTGCACGCGGGAGAGAAGGGCGGCACTTACGACGGTCTTGCCAACACCAGTGTCCGTCCCGGTGACAAACCAAATGGCAGGAGTGGGGGGATTAGGCATGGATATGGTCTAGATGGACGGTTGGGAGTTCGCTGAGGGCGTCAACGAGGCCATCGATATGCTCGAACGTGTGGTGGGCGCAGATGACCAGTCGCAGCCGCGCCTTCCCGAGGGGGACGGTGGGATAGCGGGCAGCGAAGACGAGATAGCCCCGGGTGGCGAGGTGGTGGGCCGCAGCGGTGGCGTGGGCTTCCTTGCCTATGGGCAGGCTTAGGATGTGGTGGTTGCCATGAACGCCACAACCTGCCGCTGCGAATTTGGAGCGGGCATAGGCGGCCAGTTGGGCGACGTGCTGGCGGGCGGCTTCGCGTCGGCGGGCTTCTTCGATAACCCCGAGGAGGAGTTCTCCCCACCATGGCGGCAGGGCAGTGGTGAACATGGCCGGTGGGGCGAGATGGAGGAGAGCCTCGCGGATTGCCGGTGGCCCGAGGATGGCGCCTCCCACAAGGCCGAAGGCTTTCCCAAAACCAATGGTGCGTATCGGTGCGTGGGCAGCGCCTAGACCAGCTCCGTTTGGCCCCAGCACGCCGAAGGCATGGGCTTCGTCGAGGAGGAGTGTCGCCTCGTGCTTGTCGCAAAGGCCAGCGAGGCCAGGCAGGTCTGGGGTGTCGCCGTCCATGCTGAAGAGGCTCTCGGTCCACACAGCAACGGCCTTTTCCCTAGTGAGGAGCCGCTGCAGGTGGGGGAGGGTGTTGTGGCGAAAGGAGCGCACTTGGCAGCGGGCAGCACTGAGGCCATGGCGGATGCTCCCATGGACGGCCTTGTCCACGATCACGGTCTCGTCGGGACGAAAGAGGCTCGCCAGGGCAGCATTGGCGTGGCTTGCAGAGGGGAAAAGGAGGGCGGTGGGGGTGTTGCACCATTGGGCCAGGGCAGCTTCTGCTGCCCGCAGCTGCGGGCTGTCACCACTCACCAAGCGGGCGGCTCCTGCGCTTAGTCGGTGTGGTCGTACCTGACGCCACAGACGCCAGGCCAGGTCGGCATCACTGCCCAACCCAAGCACATCGTTGGCGGAAAAATCCACAAGCCACTGGCCGTGGAGGCACACGAGCGGGCCACGGCGTTCCTCCACAGGGAGGACGTGGCGTTCCAGATGCCCTTCCTGGAACAAGGCAAGGCGATGGGTTAGCGTGGCGAGGAAGGAGAGAGGAGGCATTGGAAGCGCTGCGCCAGCACAGTTTGAGGTTCTACGGCAGGGCGAAGGCCAATGGTGACCTGGCAGGGGTGGGCGAGGAAACCTGCTTCAACGCGATAAAGAGCGCCGTGGGTGGTCGTGGCTTGGCAATGTGCCATCACAAGGCATTCCCCTTGGGAGAGGAGCCGGACATGAGACATGGACACGAGGACTGCTTGGATCTGAAATCCCCGACAGAAACGCGCGTGGAGGCCACAGGCTTGGGCGAGGGCCTCAAAAAACATGGCCTGACTGGTGCCGCGAGCCTCGGCCACGAGGCGCTCTTGGGAACAAGAGAAGATCCGTTTTAGGGCGAGGGTAGGGTCAAAAGAGAACTCCCAGGGGGAAGGCTGAGCCTGCTCGGGGAGACAGTGGTCAGGGCGCCTCTCTTCCCAGAGGATATGCTGCGGCTGTGTTGGCATTGGTTTTTTTGAATTCGTGTGAACTGCGGCATCTTTTTGGGTCATGGTTAATCTTCCACCTCCCAGCCGACGATCTGGCGCTTTGTTTTGGAAAACTCCACGCCGATCTCCAGGACCTGGACGCCTGGGGCGCGGTACTTGGCGGCGTAGTCTTTGGCCTTGAGCTGGGCCAGGGCCGCACCAGTGGGGGCATCGCCGTCCACGACCTTGAACTCAAAGACCCAGACGCAGTTTCCATGGCGCACGGTGAGGTCGCAGCGGCCGGGCAGCACCATGTCTTCGGCGGTGATGGCAAGCCCTAGGGAGGCGAGGTGGCTGTAGAAGACGCTGGCATAGTAGCCCTCGTAGCGGGCCATGGGGCTGGTGTCGTACCAGCTGTGGGGGATGGAGGCAAAAAGACGCACAAAATGGTCTCGCAGGGCGGAGGCATCGCCGGTGGCGAACCATTGCCGCACTTGGCGGCTTGCGGCGAGCCAGGGGCGGTTGTCCGGGTGCCAGGCA